>JAADHN010000023.1 GCA_013151865.1 Kiritimatiellota bacterium | reverse complement strand
ATTTCATAAGAGAAGACAGAGGGCGGGGAGGCAAGAAGGCACGGATGAGGACGGGAAGGCGAATGCCGTCGTCGTGGGCGACGGTGGTCCCGGGGATCCTGCCTGCGCTACACGCAAGGGAGCGTTGCGGCCGGGGCCCGCCCGCACCACCATGGGAACGAGGCCGCCGGGACCTGGGTCTTCATCACCAAGGTCAGATCCTGTACTTTTGGGCAATTTACGCACGAATCATGGCGTACAGCTTGACCTTAAGGCCTGTTACGGGCATTATTGCTTGCAGAGGGAATGATGTCCGGAATCCCCTCAGGAAAAACGGATCTGCGGCGCCTCTGCGGTTGCTGTCAGGGGCGGCGTGAAACGGCGACCTGCGCGGCGGGGATCGAAGACAGGTGGGCAAACACGCTCACGAGTACCTACAACGGCCCCGTCGGACAATCCTGCGGTTGGGGAGGGGGCCGAGGGAGGGAAGAGGGGGGACAACGGGACAGGGGAAAAGAGACCGAACGGGTTGAAAAACGGGTTGAAATGGTTGATGACAATGAAACCGGAGAGCGGCGACAGGAGCGTGAGAGTGACCCCGACCGACGTCGCGGCGGCCCTGGACGATGTCGGGGTGAGGCCCGGCGATTGCGTCGTGTTCCACAGTTCGCTCAGCAGCATGGGTCGGGTGGTCGGCGGTCCGAACGCGGTGATCGACGGGTTCATTCAGGCTGTCGGCTCGGAAGGCACGGTGGCGGCGCCGACCCTGTGGTGGCATCCCGCGGACCCGCCCCTCCGCATGGAGGATTGGGACATCGACGCATCGCCCTCGTATGTCGGCCTGGTTTCCGAAACATTCCGGACCCGACCGGACAGTGTCCGCAGCGACAATCCATCCCATTCCGTTTCGGCGATCGGCGCGCGCGCGGTGGAATTGACGGCCGCGCACGTTGTCACCTCCCTGCGCCACTCGCCGTGGGGGCGTGCGGCATTCAGTGCCGCCAGCCCTTGGCAGCGGCTGTACGAGTGGAACGCTGCCTACTGCTTCATCGGCGTCGATCTGCGTGTGGCAACGGTCCGGCACCTGATTGAAGCCATGTTCGTCGAGAAAGTGCTGAGGGCACTTCCGTCCGATGCGCTCGAAGCGGCGGAGAACGGCATAGCGGACTGGGGGCGTCCCGGCGTTTGGCCCGGCCTCAGCGGAATGAAGGCCGACGAGTTCCTGACCCATGCCGGGATCGTGACTTTTGGGCGAATCGGCTCCGCGACGCTCCGCTGTCTCCGAATACGGGACATGGTGGATACGCTCATGGCGGCACTGGAGGCCGACCCGCCCGAGGCATGGTTCGACCCGGAATTCGTGGAATGGCTCCACGGGGTGAGAGGATGACGGCGGCCCCGGTCGAAATCGCACCTGATCGATCAAAACAGCGCAAGAATCGAGCAACTACGGCTTGTAATTGCGCGTAAGCGGGGTATGGTTTGTCTCTTTTTTGCACGGAACGGCGCTGAAAGGCGGGCCTTCGGGCTGCCGCACGGGAAGAAGTCATGCCCGAACAGCAACGCATGCTAACCGCCGAACGCGAACGGCGTATTCTCGAATTGCTTCGCCGTGCTTCGGTGATGAAAGTCGGGGAATTGGCCGAGGCGTTGGGCGTATCGGTCGCCACGGTGCGTCGGGACTTGCAGGGCCTGCACGAGCGGGGTCTGTTGCAGCGGGTTCGGGGCGGGGCGACCATGCATCCGCTCACCCGGGTCGAGCCGCTGTTTCGCGACAAGCAGACCTTGCACACGGAGGCCAAACGCCTCATTGCGGCGACGGCCCTCGAACTTGTCGACGATCACGACCACATTTACCTCGACGGCGGCAGTACGGTGCTGATGTTGGCTCGAATGCTCGATGCGCGGACCAACTTGACGGTCGTCACGAACTCGCTGACAGCCGCGGAGGCGCTCATGGGGTCGCGGCACCGTCTGGTGATGATCGGCGGCGAGGTTCGGGCTCTGAGCCGCAGTTTGGTCGGGCCGTTGACCGCGGCCACCATCGCCAACCTGCACGTGAACAAGGCGTTCATGGGGACGATCGGTTTTACGCTGACGGGCGGCATGACCACCACCGACCCGGGGGAGGCGTTTGCGAAAGAGCAGATTATGCAGCGGGCCAACCAGGTGATCCTGCTCGCGGACAGCAGCAAGCTCGGCGTTCCTTCGTTCGCCCGCAGCGGGAGCATCGAAGACGTGGACGTGCTCATCACCGAGGAGGTGGACCCCAATTTTCGTGCGGAACTCGAGTCACTCGGGATTCAACTCATTCTGGCCGGAAACGCACCGGCTTGGCCGGGCGCCTCCCCGACTCGGGCGACCGCGGTGTCCGGAGTGTCCATGGTCAATGTCCCGACCGAAGACAAGCAGCAAGGACTGGAGTGAAATGGAAAACTATTACAGCGACTCTTCCCCGGATTTCGCACCTCGGAAGCTCGAATTCAAGTCGATTTCCGCATACTCGACGGATACCGCGGCCGGCGCCGATCTCGCCCCTGCCCGCGCCCTGGAACTCTACGAGTGCATGCTGACCATCCGTGAGTTCGAGGAAATGATCGTCAAACTCCGGACAGGCGCTTACGAGCCGCTCACGGATTACAACTATCGCGGCCCGACCCATCTTTCGATCGGACAGGAAGCGACCGCAACGGGCATCTGCAGTGTGCTCGAAGTGGCGGACTACATCACCTCGACGCACCGCGGTCACGGCGAATCGGTTGCCAAAGGCTTTTTCGCCATCAGCCATTTGCCCGAGACCGACCTCCACGGCCGCTGTCCCGAGTTGGGCGACCTGCACGGCAGCGAGTTGCGCGAGGCGGTCATGGAGGACCACATCTTTCGCACCATCGCCGAACTTTTCGGCAAGGAGGCGGGGTACGGTCGGGGGCGCGGGGGCAGCATGCATATCGCGGACTACCGGGTGGGACACCTGGGGGCGAACGCGATTGTGGGCGGCGGCGTACCGATCGCCGCGGGGGCGGCCATGACCTGCCGGATCGAGCGGACCCCGCCCCGGATCGTGGCCTGTTTTGCCGGCGACGGCGCTTATGCGAACGGCGTGGTGCTCGAAACTCTGAACTGGGCCGCGCAAGAACAATTCACCGGCGCCATGAGTTCCGATCCGTATGGCCTGCCCATCATTTTCTGCATCGTCAACAACCAGTACGGGATGACCGGGCGCTGCAAAGACGAGGTGACCGGGGTGGATTTTCTCGCACGGCGCGCCGCCGGGTTCCACCTCGAGAATATGCATGCCGAGGTTGTCAACGGTATGGACGTCGCTGCGGTTCGGGCGGCGGTCGAGCGTGCTCGGCGCCGGCTGCTGGAGGGCCGAGGGCCCGCCCTGCTCGAATTCAACACTTACCGGTACTACGGACACTCGCTCTCGGACCCGCGAAACGAGTATCGCACCCGGGACGAAGAAGCGCGCTGGAGAGAGGTCGATCCGCTGCCGACTTTCCGGCAAGCCCTGATCGAGGCCGGGGTTGCCGACGACGAGAAACTCGCCGCGCTCGAAGCCCGGGTGGCGGAACGCAATGACCGCGCCGCACGCCGCGCCGCAGATGCCGCCGACCCCGCCGCCGAGGATGTCATCAAGTTCATGTACACGGACACGACTTGCGCCGAACCGCCGCCGGAAGCCCGGAAAGTCGACTTGACCGGGGAACTTCCCAAGATCAAGCGCGGTGAAGACGGGCGGGTCACGTATCGCGACGCGATCAAGGAAGCCCTCATCGAGGAGATGCTCCGGGACAAGCGCGTGGTGGTCTACGGCGAAGACGTGGCCGACTACGGGGGCGCTTTCAAAGTGACCAAAGGATTGCTCGAGGCCTTCGGACGCAAGCGCGTTTTCAATACCCCCATTTCGGAGGCGTGCATCTGCGGGACTGCGGTCGGCATGGCGATGACGGGCTATCGTCCGGTGGCCGAACTCATGTACATGGACTTCACCCTGATGGCGTCGGACCAGATTGCCAACCAGGCGGCCAAGTGGCATTACATGTCCGGGGGCGCGGTTGAAATTCCGCTCGTGTACCGGGTGAGCGTGGGCGGAGGCAAAGGATACGGCGGGCAGCATTCCCAATCTCTCGAAGCCGTATTTTGCCATATCCCGGGTCTGGTTGTGGTGTATCCCTCGAACGCTTACGATGCCAAAGGCCTGCTCAAGACCGCGATCCGGGACAACAACCCGGTGATGTTCATCGAGGGCCAACTGCTGTACAATGAAAAGGTCGTGGTTCCGGCTGAGGAATACCTCATCCCGTTCGGCGAGGCCAATGTGGTGCGTCACGGAGACGACCTCACGATCGTCTCTTGGGGGCCGGCCGTGTCGGACGCACTCGAGGCCGCCGAGGCCCTGGAGGCCGAATCGATCAGCACCGAGGTCATCGACCTGCGCACGCTGGTGCCGCTGGACACGGAGACCATCTTCGACTCGGTTCGCAAGACCGGGCGCTGCGTTGTGGTCAGTCAGGCCGTGGATATCGGCAGCTATACCGGCGAGATCGTTTCCCGGATCACGACGGAGTGCTTCGACGACCTGGACGCCCCCCCGGTCAAAGTCGGGGCCAAGAACGGGATTGCGCCGCAGGCCTATGTGCTCGAGCAGGCATTCCTGCCGAGCGTGACCGACATCGTCGAGGCTGCTCGCGGTTTGATTTGAACCGCGCGCCGAACCGTGCGCCGCGACCCGGGTTTTCCGTAATCAGGAACGATATCATGGCAACTCTGGTTCCCATACCCAAACTCGGCCAGTCCGAGGAAACCGTCTCCATCGTCAAATGGCACAAGGCCGAAGGCGACACGGTCGCCAAAGGGGACGTGCTCTTCGAGGTCGAGACCGATAAGGCCGTTCTCGAAGTCGAGTCTCAGTTCGAGGGCACCCTGTTGAAGATTGCTGTCCCGGAAGGCCGTGAAGTCCCGGTGATGACCGTCGCCGCGGTCCTCGGCGAACCGGGCGAAGCGATTCCCCCGATCCCGCCGCCGCCGAAACCGGAAAGCGGCGAAAAGAAGCCTGGGGTTCCGGCGCCGTCCCCGGCGCCGTCCGCGGCAACACGCAAACCCAGTGCCGCGCCGCTGGCGCCGAGCGCCGCCGCCGCACCGGCGTCCGGCGCAGTCCTGCCCGCGGGACCGCCCAAGCGCAAGACGATCTCGCCGCGGGCGCGCAAATTCGCCGAGGGTTTTCTGATCCGAGTCGAGGATGTGTCCGGCACCGGCCCGGGCGGGCGGGTGGTTCAGCGGGATGTGGAAGCCTATCTCGAGCGCATCGGATACTTCGCCCGCAAGATCACGCCCGCCGCCCGCAACCTGGCCGCCCGGTTGGGTCTGGGCATTACCGAGATCGAGGCCACCGGCATGTCCGGACGGATTACCGTGGCCGACGTGCGCCGCGCCGAACTCGACCGACCGAAGCCCATGAGTCGCATCCGCCAGATCATCGCCCGCCGACTGCAGCAGGCCAAGCAGACAATCCCGCATTTCTACGTAACCGTCAGCGTGGACATGACCACCCTGGTGAACTACCGCCGGAAACTGCGGTCCGCGGGCTATCCGCTGAGTCTGAACGACTTCGTGATAAAGGCGGTGGCCGCGGCGTTGAGCGAACACCCTGCGCTCGAGAGTCATACGGACGACGGCGTGCACGTCCGGCGAAGCACACACGTGAACATCGGGCTTGCCGTCAGCATCGAAAACGGGCTGGTGGTTCCGGTTTTGCATCGGGCGGACCGCATGGAATTGGATGAACTCCACGATGCGGTCAAAGAACTCGCCGACAAGGCGCGCACCGGCAAACTCACTCCGGAAGAGATGAGCGGCGGCGTCTTTACGGTCTCGAACATGGGGATGCTCAACGTCGAGAACTTCGCCGCCATCATCAATCCCGGGGAGAGCGGCATCCTGGCGGTTTCGTCCGTCCAGCCCGTACCGGTTGCCGACCCGGAGCGCAACGTCGTGGTCCGCGACATGATGAAGATCACCCTGAGCGCGGACCATCGGGTGGTCGACGGCGCCGAGGGCGCGGCTTTCGTCAATACGGTCCGGCGGTACCTGGAAGATTCGACGTTCTGGGAGCAACTGACGGGTATTTCCGCGGAGGGAGTGTGACCGGGACTCGACTTCGTCATGCTTGCAGGTCGACCCCGCCGGATTTCCCAGGCGCCCAGGGCTGCCAGCTCCGCGACCGTGGGAGATTGTGGCTAACCGACAAGAAGAATTGGAGACTGGTCGCAATGCACAAGAACGGACCGTACGACGTATTGGTTCTCGGGGCCGGGCCTGGCGGGTACGTGGCGGCCATCCGGGCCGCCCGGAACGGCGCGCGTACCGCAGTGGTCGAGCGTGAACTGCTCGGGGGCACCTGCCTGAACTGGGGGTGCATCCCCACCAAGACCCTGATCGCCTCCGCCGAGGTGCTGCATACCTGTCGCACCGCCACCGATTTCGGCGTCAGCCTGGCCGCGGACCCGCAACCGGACTGGCCGGCCATGATCCAACGCAAGAACAAGATCGCCGCCGAACTCCGCAAAGGCGTCGCTGCACTGCTCAAAGCCAACAAAGTCACCGTGCTCGAGGGTACGGCGGAGCTGGTCGGCCGCCGTCGTGTGCGCGTTGTTCCCGCGCAAGCGGATGCCTTCGAAGTGGAGGCCGGAAACATCATCCTGGCTGCGGGCAGTACCACGGTGCGTCCCGGGTTCATTCCGGCCTCGGAGCGAGTGCTCACTTCTCGCGAGGCACTCGACCTCGACGAGTTGCCGGGGTCCGTCCTGATCCTCGGCGGCGGCGTTATCGGCTGCGAATTCGGCTGCCTCTTTGCGCGTCTGGGCGTTTCCGTTACTCTGGTCGAGATGCTCCCCGACATTCTGCCGGGCGCCGATGCGGAAGTGGTGCGCATCGTGCGCCGGGAAATGAAGAAACTGGGCATCGCGGTAGCCGTCGGCACGCGCATCGAGTCCATCGAGGACACGGGAGCTGCAATTCATGCCGCGGCAGGCGATCAAGCGTTCGATGCAGACAAGCTGCTGGTATCTGTGGGGCGGCGTCCGCTCAGTGAGGAACTCGGTTTGGCCGCGGCAGGCATCGAGGTCGCCGAATCCGGTCACATCCCGGTCAACGGGAGATGTCGGACCCGGGCCCCCGGCGTGTATGCTATCGGCGATCTCGTGGCGGGACCGCAACTGGCGCATCGAGCCAGCACCATGGGGATTTGCGCCGCGGACAACGCCACCGGGCGCCCGAGTGAGTATGACGACGCCCTGACGCCGTCGTGTATTTTTACCGCGCCTGAAATCGCCTCGGTCGGCCTCACTGGGCAACAGGCTCGGGAACAGGGGCGCGAAGTGCGCATCGGCCGGTTCCCTTTCCTGGCGTTGGGCAAGGCCCGGGCCTTGTTGAACACCACCGGATTTGTCAAGATCATTGCGGACGCCGCAACCGACCAGGTGTTGGGCGTTCACATTGTCGGTCCGCACGCAACCGACTTGATCGGCGAGGCCTGCATTGCCATGCGCTTGGAAGCGACAGCCGAGGAGCTGTCGCGCACTATGCACGCCCATCCCACTCTGCCCGAGGCGGTCATGGAGGCTGCCCACGATGTGCACCAGGGGGCGATTCACATCCCGCCCCGTCGAAAGAAAAACGGCTGAGGCGCCGTCCCCGGGCACAGACGCCCGAGGCCCATCGCGATGATCGGCGAAAAACGCCCGGGGCCATGCCGGCGCCGGAGCGTCCACTGATGAGGAGTGGGTAGACGATCCTGGACGCCCGCCCGGCGTCCATCCATGGGCAGTAGGCAGGCAGGGGCACCGAAAATGTTCGTCATCAGCGCTGCCATTTTGATAGCCTTCCTGGCGTACCTTTTCTCGAGCCTGTTCGTTTGGATCGGGGCCAAAGTCATCGGCGTGCCGCTGCTCTCCTGGGAGCGCTGTGCCACCTTGGGGGGGTTCCACCTGGGCGCCGGGATCGTCTTGGTCGGGATCGCTCGCCTTTGGATCACGCTCCACACCTTCACCAGCGGTATGGCCCTGCTTGGGGCCATGGTCGGGTTCTCCTGGTTCGTGCTTTGGATCACGGCGCACGTATTCGAGATTACTTCATGGAAGTCCATCGGCGTACTCATGGTGGTCGCCATGCTGGACCGACTTACGGCGCTCGTGGTCCAGGAATTGATCAAGTTCTTTTCCGTGGGATGACCCCCGCGCCTCCCCAAGAGCGCCCGCGGGTTGCGGAGACGCAGGACTGGAGCGGGGAGGGGCGCCAAACGCCGCACGGATTCGTCCCGACCGGCACATTTCCGCCCAGCGGCCTTCACGGGCCGGCCGTTCCGGATACATTCGAACCGATTGCGCACAAAGGTGGTGTCTTGCCGTGAACCTTCCTCCCGGACTACCGAGAATCCCTCCCCAGGCCTGGTCCCGGGCCATGACCCGCGACCCGGAAGTCAGTCCCGCCCCGGTCTTCTCCGGTCTTCACGACGGCGGTTGGTGGCAGGGCGCGCCACTTGGCGGCATCGGGGCCGGCGGGATCGGCCGGAACTACCGGGGCGCCTTCGGACGCTGGACCCTGAAGGCAGGGGCACTGAAACACTTTTGCGACCCGGGCAACATGTTCGCCCTTCGGGTGCAACCTCGGGGCGAGCCGCCCGCGGCTTTCGCCCTGCACCCGGGCTACCCCAGCGCCCGGGCCGGGGAAGCCCCAAAACCCCGTGTGCTCTCCGCCTGGAACTGGGCGTTCGACGCCGCGGGCTGCACCTACCATGCCCTCTTCCCGAAAGCATGGTACCGATACCCCGCGGCGGCCACCGGGGGCGTGGACGTGCTCTGCGAGCAGTTCTCCCCGCTTATTCCCCACGACTACCGAGTCACGAGTTATCCCGTGGGAATTTTCGTTTGGCATGTGCACAATGCCACCGATGCTCCGGTCGGCGTGTCGGTCCTGTTCGCGTTTACCAACATGACCGGATGGTTCGACGATTTCGGTCGCGGCCGGCCCGTGCGGAAAAACGGGGGGAACTTCAACCGTTCGGTCGCCGTCGCGCTGGCGCGCCCGGAGGGGGGTCGACTCGTCGGCGTGCTCATGGGCCGCGATGATTCCGCGCCGGAACCGCGGGAGGGACACGGTCAGTTCTGTATCGCCGCCACGGCGGACGAACGCCGGAAGGTCTCGTTCCATGCGGGTTTCAATCCCCGCGGTCGCGGCGACGAAATCTGGACGCCGTTCCTGGAAGCCGGGGTCCTGCCCGATACCGAACTCTGTCCGCATTGTACGCCCGTGCAGCATGTGGCCGGCGCAGTGTGCGTCCAATTCGATCTGGCCCCCGGCGAAGTCCTGGCCGCCCCGATGGCCCTCGCCTGGGACCTGCCGGTCATCGCGTTCGGCAGCGGTCGAGAGCACCGCCGCCGCCATACTCGGTTCTTCGGCGGCGACGGCACGCACGCCGCGGAAATCGCGGCCGAGTCCCTCGCTCATTGGCCGGAATGGTCTCGGTCCATCGACCGTTGGCAGCAGGCTGTCATCGGGAAGCAGCAGCGTCCGGATTGGTTTTACAGTATGCTCTTCAACGAAGCCTATCTGCTTGTGGACGGCCTGACCGTTTGGACCGACGGCGCGAGAGACGCTCCCGGGGCCGATCCCTTTTTCGCCGTCATCGAGTGCCCGGATTATCCGTACTACTGCACGCTCGATCTCTGGGTGTACGGCTCCTTTGTCCTCCTGGAGAACTGGCCGGAGCTGGAAAAGAACGTCATTCGTCGCTTTGCACGCTGCATCCCCCGGCAGTCCGAGCGCCGTCGGCGTTCTCCTCACACCGGGCGCCTTTTCCTGTCCGAAGAAGCTGGCGCCGCACCCCACGATTTCGGTCAGACAGAGGAAGATCCGCCCGTTGTCGCCAACTCGTACGTCCACCAGAACAGCAACCGTTGGAAAGATCTCAACTGCCAATTCGTGCTGACCCTGTACCGCGATGTGACGCGACTGGACGACAAGGAGCTTCTCGAGCAATGCTGGCCCGCCGCGAGACAGGCCATCGACCGACTCGCCGCGTTCGACGAGGACGGCGACGGCCTCATCGAAAACGACGGTACCCCGGACCAAACTATGGACAATATCCCGATGAAGGGGGTCAGTTCCTATTGCGGCGGGTTGTGGCTGGCCGCAATTCATGCCGCCGTTCGGATGGCGGAACGGGTCGGGGACGATGCTTTCGCCGCGTTTTGGCGCGAACGCGCCCGAAACGCCCGCGCTGCGTTCGATGCCAAGCTTTGGAACGGGAGAGCCTACCGTTTCGATACCCACGGCGAATCGCCGGACGCGCTGTTTATCGACGCGCTCTTCGGAATCTGGTACGGCCGGCTGTGCGGACTCCGCAACCTCGTCCCCGAGGACCATTACCGAGCCGCGCTCCGGCACATGTACGAGAGAAACGTACGCGGATTCCACGGCGGTCGGTTCGGCGGCGCCAACATCGTGGACTGGGGCCGTTCGGAGCACGAGGGCGAGGAAAGCGCATTCACCACCCGGGAATGCCAGATATCGGAAGTGCTTTGCGGATTGAACATCTCGTTTGCCGGGCAACTGCTGGACGCCGGGCTCAAACAAGAGGCGTTCGAACTCCTGCACACGGTGTACTCGATCGTTTACGACCGATTCGGCCTTTGGTTCCGAACCCCGGCCGCCTGGACGGCGGACGGCCGGTTTCGGGCCATTCTGAACCTAAGGCCGCTGATCGTTTGGGCCCTCGAGTTCTCCGAAAACTGCCCCTCGGGCTGAAACGCCGAAGGAGAAACGGCATTTCGCCGTTCTACAGAGCATCTCGGAATTGGTTGGACGGTTGCGCAGAATGGGGGTGTCGACCCGCGTCCGGGCGGTTGCGAGACAGAGAACAACGCGGCGGGACGCCGCGTCCACTCTCACACGTCCGGCGCCCGGGGGAGGCGGTATTCCGACGAGACAATCCGGACGGAACAGGAAAGGCGGGCAAGAAGATGCTTCACCGGCATGATCGCAAGTTGCTGTCCGCGGCGTTGGTCGTGGGTGCCGTATCCCTGGCAACGGCCCAAGAACGGGCAACGGTTCAAGTGGGCGAAGGTTGGGGCCGCATCGAGCGCGGGGCGGTCAGCTTCCTCTGGCAGCGCGGGCGCGGCGGGCGCATCGTAAGGGGGAGTCAGGTTTTCGATCCGTACCCGGACGAGTTCACCGTACACGACACGGGCTGGAAGCGCGCCTTCTACAAATCCGCTTCCGGGCGCGCCCGGGCGGAGTCCGCGCCGGCGAAACCCGAGGATGGGGGATGCGGCCTCGTGGTCGGCGATGAGACGGAGCACTTCATGTACCGCCAGCGCGTCGAGCTTCCGGCCCCGGACACGGTGCGGATCGTCTACGAATACATGAACCGCGATTTGGCGGACGCGAGGCTCCAACTGGGGAGTCGTCCTTCGGTGCTCTGGATTTCCGGAGCGCGGTACCGTGTGACGACCGGCGGTAAAACGGTCGCCGGGCAACTGAGCGGCGAATACGGCGGCCGGCGAATCCTGTGGGGAGACATCACCGAGGCCGAATTCTCGAAAGTCCCCTTCGGCACGATGATCCTTCGCTCGACCCGGCCCATGACGCTGTACGACTATCGCAAAACGCATCAATTCTGGTTGGGTTGGGACCAGCCTCTCGAACGGGGCAAACTCTATCGTTCAACCGTGACGATCGCCTTCAAGCCATTTGCCGCGGACGTCGGCGGCGTGCGCATGCGTGACCTCGAATGGGATAGAGAGGTCCGTGACGGGACTTTTCGGATTCGCCTGAGGCTGACCCGGGTCCCGCCGGATGGCCCCAAACGTTTGCAGGCAAGACTGCAAATCTGGCCGGCGGCGGCCGACATCAAGCGTGTCGCGCCCACCGTCGCGCAGGAACAGACCATACCCCTCAGCGTCGCGTCGCGAACTGCGCAGTTCGCAGGGCCCGTGATCGAGCCGGGCCGCTTCACCGCCCGGCTGCGTTTGACCGTGCCGGCGACGGGCGAGACCGTGCTCGACCTCAATCCGTTGAGGTTTGAGGTGCGCCCCATGTTCGTGTTTTACAGCGCCCTGTCGCTGTACACCGACGAGCCGGAAGTGGTCTTCCCCCTGCGCCTCGAAGCGGGGGCGGGAGATCCGACCCGACTGCGGGTCAGGCTGGAAGATACGCAGGGCAGGGTCTTGCTCCCGGAAAGAACAATGGGCGGCGTCGACCTCGAACTGCGTCTGCCCCGCGCCGACTTCGAGGACGGGTTGCATACCGTGGCGGCCGCCGTTTTTCGCGGCGGGCAACTGGTGGGGCGGGCTCGCGCCCGCTTCCGTACGGCGCCGCCCGTGCCGTGGGCCGTCAAGATCGACCATCGCACCCGCGGCCTGATCGTCGATGGCCGTCCGTTTTTTCCTTTCGGCTTCTACGTGCACAAAGGCCGGTTTTACGACGATTCGCGCGGGCCGCAGTATGTCTTGAACCTGGAAGCCCCCTACAAGTTCAACCTGGTGTGCCCGTACCACAATTTCGGACTGGATTTCCGCAAGAAAACACGGCCGACGATCGAAAAGTTTCTGGATCGCGCCGACGCCGTGGGACTGAAGATGCACTACGACATTCGGAAGATGTGCTGCGCCCAACCCAGCCCCGCCCTCACCGCGGCCGTCGAGGACGAAGTCCGCCACTTCCGCTCCGCCCCTGCACTGCTTTGCTGGTATCTGGCGGACGAACCCGCCGGCCAACGGATCCCGCCCGACCGATTCCTGGATCTGTACCCGCGCATTGCCGCCGCGGACCCGTACCATCCGACGACCATGGTCTTTTGCATCCCGTCCAAAGCGCACGAGTACAAGGATGCCCTGGACATCGTGATGGTGGACCCGTACCCGGTTCCGAACCAGCCATTGACGCGCGTCGCCGAAACCGTGGACCTCGTGCGCAACGCATTCCCGCCGGGGACGCCGATCTGGTGCGTGCCGCAAGCCTTCGGCGGCGGCGAGGGCTGGGGCCGCGAACCCACGCCCGAAGAAGCACGTTGCATGACCTACCTGGCCATCCTCCACGGCGCCACGGGAATCCAGTATTTCATCCGCCGCCCGCCCATGAACAACCCCTTCACGGGCGCTCTCTGGGGAGAGATCCGGCGCATGGCGTGCGAAGTTCGCGAACTCACACCCGTGCTGCTCTCGCTCGAACCTCGGCCGACGGCGGTGGTGGACACGGCGACCGGCAGCGTCGAAGCCGCCGCTTGGCGCTTGGGTGGACGGGTGTGGGTTTTGTGCGTAAACACCCGCAACAGGCCCACTGAGTTCTCGGTGCGCTGTCCCGCCCTCAAGCCGGCGGCGGGGCGTGCGGAAGTTCTCTTTCGCGACCGTTCCGTGGCCCTCGATGCGGAGGGCGGCATCCACGATTGGATCGACGGGTACGGGGTGCGCGTTTACGCCTTTGCCGAGCAGAAGGCCCCGGTATTGCGGACTCCGCAGCAAGAGCCCCGGGCCGGCGGCATCTTGAACAACGGGGATTTCGAGCGGCAGACCAACGTGGGCTACCCCGATTTTTTCCGGTACGGCCAGGGGGCGGACACCGCCGCGAGCTGGGGCACGGACTCGACTGTGGTCCACACGGGTCGCCATTCCCTGTTCATCCGCAGTCCGAGTGCCGCGAGCCCCGGGCCGAGCGTGGTGTCCTTTCCGATGGTTCTGGGACGGGGGAAATACCGGGTCGCGCTGTTCGCCCGGGCTGACCGGACGGACCTCCCGTTGCGCGTCGGCGTGGGCGAGGGGCTGCAGCCGGTGACCCGCGACTTCGGCGTCGGCAAGCAGTGGCAGGAATTCGTACTCGATTTCGATGGACCGGAGAAAAGAAGACGGGTGCACCTCCGATTCGAACCGAAGCAACGGGGCACGGTCTGGATCGACACGGTCCGAGTCAAGGCCTTCGACGACGGCCCGTGATCTCTCGGAACTCGAGAGGAAAAAGCCGGGAAAGGCCGAAGGAGACCGAATCGCAACGGGTGCAGTGCGACCGACGGGAGGGAATGCGGGCGTGCCGTCAAGCGACGCTCCACAGCGGTCAGGCTTCGTTCGGGTCGGTATCGTCTTTCTGTCCCAACCCGGGAACCAGGCCGCGTTGGGTGGTCTCGATGAATTCCAGGAAGTGCTCGACTTCGGGAATGCCGCCGTATTGTTCGCGAACGGCGGCAATTGCATTTGGCCGGGACAGTCGTGAACGGAAAAAGAGCTTGATGGCGCCGCGAATGGCGACCCGGGTCTCGGCGGACAATCCGGCGCGGCGCAGGCCGATGGCGTTCGGACCGCGGATGCGTCCCTTGCCCACCAGGCAGTAAGGGGCCACGTCCCGACCCAGCCCCTCGCCGCCGCGGACCATGACCAAGGTGCCGATGCGGACAAACTGGTGCACGAGTACACCGCCGCTGAGGAAGGCCCGATCACCCACGTGCACATGCCCGGCCAGTAGGGTGGCGTTGGCGATGATGACGCCGTTGCCGACTTCGCAGTTGTGGCCCAGGTGCGCCATACCCATAATCATGGCGCCGTCGCCCACTCGCGTGGTCGTGCCTTCGGGCGACCCCCGATGGATCGTGACGTATTCCCGGAGGATGCAGTTCCGACCGATCTCCGTGTAGGTGACCGCCCCGGTGTAGTGCACGTCCTGCGGAACATCGCCAATGACCGCGCCGGTGTGAATCACGGTCCCCTCCCCGATCACAGTGTGACCGGTGAGGTGTACGTGCGGTCCGATACGGCAGTTGTCGCCCACCGTGACGTGGTCTTCAACGACGGCGTACGGGCCGATCTGGACGTCTCGGCCCAGTTCGGCGCCCGGAGCAATGATGGCGGTCGGATGAATCATGAAGGCAGTCGCTTTCCGGTTGGGATCTGGGTGTCGCGAGATTCCTAACGAGCAAGACTCGGAGACCGTTGCCGCCGCACCGGCCGGCCGAGGCGGCCTCAGGTCCGGTCTTGGAGCGACAGGAACTCGTGGTTCTCCAATTCATAGATGTATAGGCAAACGGCGCAAAGTCCGAAGATCAGTGGACCGTACAGGATGCCCACGGGACCGAAGCATCGGAGGCCGCCGATCAACGCCAGGAACAACACTGCCGAAGACATACCCGTGGCGCCGTGCATGAGGATGGGCCGCACAAAATTGTCCACCGTCCCCACCAGAAAGATGCACCAGAGCACGAGGAACAGCGCCGACCAGGGATGTCCGGCAATGAGCAGGTAGAGGGCGGCCGGGACCCAGACGAGAGCCGCGCCCACCAACGGGATCAGCGACCCCAAGGCCAGGACCGTACCCCAGAACAGGGCGGGAACGCCTACGATTCGGAAACCGATCATCGCGACCAGGCCCTGGCAGGCGGCCGTGCCCAGGGCGCCGATGACCACGCCGCGGGTGACGCCTCGGATCCGGGCCAGCAACGCTTTCTCTTGGGTGTCGTTCAGCGGCGAAAGATGCAGCACCCAGGCCAGGAGCCGCTCGCCATCTCGAAAAGCGTAGAACATGAGAAAAAACATGAGAAAAAAATTGAAGAGCAATTCGCCCGTCTTGGACAGGATCGGCACGATCTGAGTCGCTCCGAAACGCAGTGCCGTTCGACTGGCTTCGAGCAGTTTGGCCGGCAAGTCGAGCTTCTGGATGGCCTTCTTGAGGTCGATGTCGCCTGGGTAGACCCCAAAAAATTGCGTGACTTGGATGATGGCCGGACTGCGCAATACGTCCCGGAACCGCGGAGAATCCAGGGCCTCTTCCAGCTTGCCGGCTTTGAGCCACGCCTGGGCCTCCTGGAAGGTCTCGATGCCTTGGTTGACCAGGGCCCCGGCAAACAGGAGGGCCGGGGCGATGACCAATAGAACCACGATCAGGACCGAGCAGATGGCCGCCAGGTTTCGCCGGCCGTGGAGGCGACGATGCAGCAACCTGTGCAGCGGATGAAACAGCATGGCCAGCAGCAGGCCGAGGATCAGGGCGTGCAAGAACGGACGCAGGATCAGGTAAGCGCCGTACAAGGAGACGAGGGTCAGAATCGCCAGGACGTACGGAGATTCGACGCTTCGGCCGATAGGTGCTCCGGTTGCGCGGTGGCGGAGAGTCGAAACCGGGCGCTTCCTGGACGCATCGGGTCCGGCCCGCAGTCGTCCCGCTCGGCGTCGTACGCCGACGCCAAGCCCGGAGGGGCGACCGCACGGCCTGCGGCTGTTGTCTGGTTGTTTTTGTGAAGTCACGGGTTGTCCGGTCTCTGAAACGCTAATGGGAACGGCCGGGAAGGGGACAGTCTGCCCGGACTGCCGCGGCCGCCGTGCCCCGCGTTTGCGGACCTCGCAAACGCGGACCCGGCACAATTCTTTCGCTGTGACAGTAGTTCGCCAAAAACACGAGAGACAAGATAACCCGTAACGCCGGAGCGTCGAGTCTGCGAGATGGAATTCAGCCGCACGCCTCCACCAAGGCTTCCGCCGTGCCGGACACGCCCCAAAGCATCTCGACGATGGACACGGCGGCCTTGGTGTGCATCATCTGGGGCAGGGTTTGTGCACTTTCGATCCCGGTGGTGCAATCCCGGAGTAAAATGATGTTGTATCCGCGTTCGAACATGGCCCGAATGCCGTAGTCGCGTTGCAGTACGCACATGTTTGCCGCAAACCCGGCATAGAAAAGATGCAGGATGCCTCGATGTCGGAGCAAGCGGTGCAACTGCTCGCCGCTCCGAACCACATAATCGTCGGGCGTCGGCGCCACACACGGCATGATTCGACGTTTGGGCAACTCTTCCCGCAACCATTTCGTGCGCCGGCCGGCGGCCGGTTTGGCGAATTTCGCGAACTCGCCGGCCCGGGTGCGGAACTCGGGCGGCGGCCAGGCGTCCCGAGGCGCGGACGGCGGTCCCACGATTTCCCGGTCTCCGGCGTACCTGACCCATTGGGGATACTTGACCGCCTGTCCCGGCGAAGGCGCATGAATGATCGCCATCCCCGTTTTTCGACACGCTTTCACAACAGGAACGATGCGTTCACGCGTGATACGGGCTCCCCGTGCCAAGTGCGAGGTGTAGGGATGAATGTCCCACACATCCACCAACACGATGGCCGCCCGGTCGGGTTCAATCTCCCAGGTCAACTCGCGCAGGTCGAAGTGTTCCTCGGACCAGGGCACGCCCTCGGGCGGGGTCAGATCGCAGTAGCGTACGGACAAGCGAATTGTGTCTTTCATCGGGCTCGGGTCCTTGTTCAAAAGGGGCCTCGGAATGTGTCGAGGGGCTGGTGGGGGCCCGGGATAGACAGTATTATACCTCGGTTCGCAGCCGCCGTCCCGGTTGCGTCCGGCCCCGCGATCAGGCGGGACGCTTTTTCCGGACGTTTTTGACCTCGGAGGAAGACGGCCATGGAAACGATCATTTTGGGCAAAACGGGCATCGAAGTATCGCGCCTTTGCATTGGTTGCTGGCAGGCGACGGGCTGGGCCAGCTCGGACGACAACCGCTTCGTGCGTACGGTCCGGCATGCACTCGACCTCGGATTGAATTTCCTGGATACGGCCGAGGGGTATGGCCGGGGGCATTCGGAAGAGCTGGTGGCAAAAGCCATTGCGGGCCGGCGGAATCAAGTGGTGATCGCCACGAAGTTTTCGCCCCACCATAGCCGGCCCGAGCAACTCCGTGCAACGCTCGAGATCCAGTTGCGGCGTCTCGGTACCGATTACATCGACATCTATCAGCAGCACTGGCCGCCCAAAGATGTGCCATTGTCCGACACCATCGGCGAACTTGAGAAGCTCAGGCAGGAAGGTAAAATCCGGGCTGTGGGCGTCTCGAACTGGATGGAACCGGAATGGGACGAGATCGACGATCCGAGTCGAATCGATACCCTCCAACCGTGTTACAGCCTGCTTTGGCGTTCCGTCGAGCCGAACGTTCTCCCCCTGTGCCGGAAGCACTGCATCGCCGTGTTGCCTTACTCCCCCCTCTGCCAGGGCATCCTGGCCGGCAGGTTCCACAGCCTCGACGAAGTGCCGCGGCAAGATCCGCGCAGTACAAATCGTCGATTGCAACCGGATGCTTTTCCCAAAGTCCTCGAAGTCGTGAATGCACTGGAGACCGTGGCGGCGAAATACGGAAAGACCCCGGCTCAGACCGCCCTGCGCTGGCTCCTCGACCAACCCGGAGTCACGGCGCCGATCGTAGGGGCATCCAGGCCCGAACAGGTGGAACGCAACCTGGGGGCGTTCGGGTGGCGCCTCGAACCGGAAGACCGCGATGCGCTCGACCGTGTGAGTTGGCCGCTGTCGGCGGATCTCCGCCCGTACGACACGCTTTGGAACTGGCACCCGAAGCTCAAGTGAGGAGGGGGAGATGTCCTTGCGCGGGACGCACAGAGAGAGGAAAGCGCCGGGGGTGCAGGAATGAGGAGGAAGGCCCTGCGGGCAGGAAAGGCGCGGGGGCGCAGGAATGAAGAGGAAGGCCCTGCGGGCAGGAAAAGCGCCGGGGGCGCAGCCCTTTCCTGCGGCAACGCCGCCTTCCTGGCGCCTCCTCATTCCTCTCCGTTTTCCCGCGCCTGCCGCCGCTCTTCGTTCATCTGGCGAATGTAACCTTCAAGCCAGCGTTTCCCCGCCGCCCAGCGCTTATCGGCCTCGCTCGGTAACTGCCGATACCGTGGTCCGCGCGGTGCGTCACGTCGTTGGAGAGTGCGAATCCAGCGATCGAGTTGGTACGAGATGTTTTTGGCCTGTTCGCGAAGCGCCGCGGCCTCTTGTGGGGCCACATATCGCTGATCTTCGGCCACGTACAATTGGGCGCGAACCTCGCCCACACTGCCTTTCGCCACAAACAGGAAATAGATCAGTTCACTGGTCGTGCCGCGCTCGACACCCTCGGCGACATTCGAGACCACAGACACTGCCGCGCGCCGTATCTGGTCCGTCAAGCTCGGGTCCGCACGGAATTCACTGGCGTGCGTGACCGCATAAACCCGGCGGCACAGTTCGCGCGCGTCCTTCCACACGGGCAAGTCTTCGAAGTTTCGGGAAGACATTCTCGGGATAACTCCAGCTTTGAATTGGGAGTGTCTTTGCAGACGACGGCGCGCGCGGCGCTGCTGAGACGGTATTCGACCACAGTCCAGGATTAATGTGGCGGGTCTGCGGACACCCGTCAAATTGAAGATGGCAGAGGGAAAAAGGAAAGCGCCGGGGGTGCAGGAATGAGGAGGAAGGCCCTGCGGGCAGGAAGGCGCCGGGGGTGCAGGAATGAAGAGGAAGGCCCTGCGGGCAGGAAAGGCGCCGGGGGCGCAGGAATGAAGAGGAAGGCCCTGCGGGCAGGAAAGCGCCGGGGGTGCAGGAATGAAGAGGAAGGCCCTGCGGGCAGGAAAGGCGCCGGGGGCGCAGG
>JAADHN010000160.1 GCA_013151865.1 Kiritimatiellota bacterium | reverse complement strand
GCGCTCGGCGGGATTGGAAAGCAAGCGGCGTGGTTGCCCGGACAATTCCGGGCAGTGCGATATAGTACGGGCAGGTCGAATTGGGGCGGGCATTCCGGATCGATTCAGACAATCTGTGCGACACGGCCCGTGTTCCCGACCGTTGGATCATGTCACCTTCGAAGCGTTTTCCCTGTACATTTTCCTTTCTCTTCTTTCCGGCGACAGTTTTTCTCCTGCTCCTGCCGGTGCGGAGTTCGTGTGGGGATGAACTGGCCGACCTCATCGCGGGCGCGGAGGCCCGCAATCCGCGACTGTCGGCAGCCCGGGACCGTGTGACGCAGGCGCTGGCGGCACGAAACGGTCTGCTGGGGTTCTTCGACCCCGCCGTATCCGCGACGGGCGACAAAGCCTCGGGCGATCTCGGGTACGATTTGCGCCTTTCCGCGGAGATAGAGACCCCGTTCAAGCCGGGCTTCTATCTCACCCTGGGGGCGGCGGAGAACCGGCTCGTGGATCCTGGCAAAGAATACAACGCCCTGTACCAGACCGTATTCAGCGCCGGAGTCACTGTGCCTTTGTTGCGGGACCGGGGGTTTCGCAAGTGGCGGTTGCTCTTTGCAGAGGCGGAGGCGACTTACCGTGCCGCCGGCAGTCGACTGCTCTGGGTGCGCCAGGATCTGCGTCACCGGATCGAGCAGCGGTACATCGCCATGCAGGAGGCACGGTCTGCTTACGACGTGGCGCAGGGGGCCACTGCGCGGGTCGAGAAGCTGCTGGGTGAAGCGAAAGAGTTGGTTCGCCTGAAAGTTGTGCCCGAGTACCAGTTGTTTCCGGCTCGGATGGAAGTCGCTCTGGCGCGCGCTTCCGAACTGCAGGCCGCCGAAGCGTTCCATCGAAGCGTGGTGTTCCTGGCTCGGGAAATTGGGGCTGTGGAACGCCGGGACTTTCGGGCCGCGCCGGAAATGCTCATTGCCTGGGCGCGTGGCGCCGAAGTACCGGCGGACTGGCCGGCGGAAGAGGCGTTTCGCCGTCGGGGCGACTGCCTCGAGCTGGCGGCCCGGCGGGCGAGTGTCCAATATCGACTGCAGTGGGCCCGAGAAGAATTGAAGTCCGATCTGTCCCTGAGCGCCGAAGCGGTTTGGACCGGCGAGGATCCCCATGACCCGCTGGGCACGGGTGCGTATATGGCCGACCGGCGCGAGGGCGGGATCGTTTCACTCACCTGGCGGCGTCCGCTTGGTCGCCGCACTGAGCGCGCCGAAGTCGCCCGACAAATGTCCCGATTGCGGGAATTGGATCACCTGCTCGAGGACCTCAAGATCGGTATCCGGGCCGACCTGACCACTGCACGGAGCGATTTCGAGTCGGCGCGACGGCAATTGGTTTTGGTGACCGAAGCGGTTCGGGACGCGCGCCAGAACCTGGCGGCCGAGGCAGAACGGTTTCGCTTGGGGGAGGGACGCAGTCGGAACGTCCTGGACGCGCAAAAAGACTTGACCAACGCGATTCAGCGCCAAACGCGCACCGCGGCCGCGCTGCTCCGGGCCCAAGCCGACTTTTTCTATGCCGTCGGTTACAAAGGACGTCCGGTCGCGACGACGTCCGGCCCGCCCAAGAAGTAGATCCGGGGTATCCGGGAAAGCCTGCTCTCGATGCTCGTCCGGTCGCATCGGTCCATCCCAGGCATTGGGCGACTTGCGAGCCACGTTCCGGTCCGCTTGCCCGGAGGCACGACTCACTCTCCGGCGGGATCGCCCTCCATGTTCTCGGCTCGCGGGGCCGCTCGCCGCCCACAGGTTATCGTTCGGGCGGTGCGGTTGTTCAAGTTCCCGCGTCCCGGACTTTTCGCGGGCGAGCACCGTTCCCCGCGGTTCGAGGCCGTACGCGACGTGTTGGTCCCGAGCCGCTTTCCGACGCCCGGCGGCACCTGTGTTCCAGATGGCCTGTTCGGACAGGTTGCGTGGTTCACGTCCCGGCCGGGACAAACCTGCGGAAGAACGCCACTTCCTTTGTCGCCACCTGCCCGAACTCACTGCCCTCCGGAACCTTGAATTCGCAGTGCGCCGATACCGGTCCGTCGAAACCGACCCGGGCGAGTGTCTCGAAGACGGCCGTCCAATCCACCATGCCGGTCCCGGCCGGTACCACGGAACGCCGCGTGACGCCGTGCCCGTTCTTCTCGCCGCGTGTCAAAAGGAAGTCTTTGACGGCTACAATGCTCAAATAGGGTTGGAGCATGGCGGCGGCGACCGCGAATTCCTCGCCTTCCGCAACCAAGTGTCCGGCATCGAGGTAGGCCCCGATGCACGTGGGCTCGAACCCTCGAACGAGATGGCAGAGCATTCCGGCGTTGAGTCCCATGCAGCGATTCGAGTGCGTGTGGTAGCAGATCTTGACCCCGTACCGCCAGGCCAGGCGTTCCCACCCGGCGAATCCCCGACGGATGCGGTCCACCTCTGCCCAGTAATCCTGTTCGAGCGGATTGAACTTGAAATACCCCAGTTTCAGGAGTCGTACGTCCGCTTTGTCCATGGCTTGAAGGACCGTTTCCGCGCCGGGATCAGTGGGCCACAGCAGGTCGAAGTTGCCGGTGACCATGGGGATGTCGAGCCCCGCCCGGCGGAACGCCGTGACGGCTGCCGGCAGGGCCTCGAGTACGTTGTCCGGATTGACCGCATACCCGGGGCGCACGCAGAGATCGTAACCGTCCAGTCCGACCTCCTGTGCCCAGTCGATGAGTTCCGCCGTGCTGCGCTCTTTGAGCATCTTCGAGAATACGACCAGTTTCATGGAGTTTCTCCCGGTTCGAACTCTTGCCATTCGTCCTTACCGTTTGCTTTTTTCACCAGGATCTCGATTCTTCCGCGGATTTCTTCAAGGCGTCGATCGCAATAGGAGGCCAGCTTGACGCCGTCCTCGAACTTTTCCATCATGGCCTCGATCGGCAGTTTTCCCTCTTCCATTTCCGTCACGATCGTTTCGAGTCGCTCGAGGGCTTGTTCGAAGGGGATGGACTCCCGGGCGTCGGCCGGTGCCGTCTCGTCGTTGCAGGTTTTTGGGGTCATGGTTCCATTCCTCGATTTGAATCAGGAGAGGGATTGAAGGCGTGCCCGGACCTTTTCCGGGCAGTGGTCGGAGCCGCATCGTCCCCGGTATCGGGAGCGCCGGGGATCACGACCCGAACGACCGTGTCCAGTTCACCCCGATGCAGAATCCCTCGCACTGCGTCTCCGGGGACGGCATCGGCCGCATCGAGCAGGGCTCGACCGGTCCGTTTCGAAATCAGCACTGCGTAGCCGCGTCCGAGCACGGCCCGTGGATTGAGGGCGTGCAACCGCCCCGCGAGCTGTTCCAGGCGACTGCGCAATCTTCTTTCCCCGGTTTCGAGGGTGTGCGAGAAGCGCATCAGCAGCTCGTCGAGCCGTTGCTGGTAGGTGCGAACTGCGTTCTGCGGTTCTTGAAAAACATAACTGCCGACGACTCGTTCCAGGCGCAGGCGCAATTGTTCCGCCTGCGTCTCGACTGTCCCGGCCAAACGCCGGCGAGCCTCGACGATCCGCTTTTCCAGCTCGGCCCGTCGCTCGGTCACCAGCTCGGCCGCCGCGGACGGGGTGGGTACGCGCAGGTCGGCTGCGTAGTCCGCAATGGTGGTGTCGACCTCGTGTCCGACCGCACTAATGACGGGAATGACGGATGCGGCAATGGCCCGGGCGACCACTTCTTCATTGAAGGCCCACAAGTCCTCGATGCTGCCCCCGCCCCGCGTCACGACGATCACGTCGCAGGCCTTTGCGGCGTTCAGATACTCGATCCCTTGGGCGATTTCCCGGGCCGCACCGTCGCCCTGCACTGCGGCCGGATAGATGCGCACGTGCATGGGGCCGAAGCGCCGCCTGAGGATCTGCAGGAAATCCCGGATTGCCGCGCCCTGGGGCGAGGTCACCACCCCCACGCAACCGGGTAGGGCGGGAATGGGGCGTTTTCGGTCCGGATCGAACAGTCCCTCGGCCTGGAGGCGTTTCTTGAGTTCTTCAAAACGTGCTTGGAGCGCCCCGAGTCCGCCCGGTCGTACCTGGTCCGCGATCATCTGGAACTGTCCGCGCGGTTCGTAGAGAGTCAATCGTCCGCGGACCTCGACTTCGAGCCCCACTTCGAGCCCGAGGCGCCGGGCCTGCTGCGCGCCGCGGAAGAACACTACCGACATCTGGCTGCGGGCATCCTTGACGGTGAAGTAGACATGCCCGGAGCGATGGATCGTAAGGTTGCCGATTTCACCGCGGACCCAAAGTGGGTACAGGCTCTGCTCGAGGAATTCCCGGACCATCCGCGTCACTTCCGACACGGTCCATGTCTTGGGGTTCTCCGGCCTGTCGAAGCGCGTTTCCACTCCATTCTCCTTCGCCCAGCTTCGTGTCCGGCGGGAGGACCGGGGTGCGGGGGCCAGTCATTTGCCCGGTACCATAACGGATGGAAGGAAGCGCGGGTAGCGCGCCGGGCCGGTTTTTTGCCGGAGTGCGGATTGAAAAACCAGTTTGAGAGGGCACCTTACCGGGTCTTTTTCCGCCGGTCCGCGCCGGGAAGTCTGCGGACCGGTCCGGCCGGGGACGCGCTCTCGGACCTTGCGTTGCCGCGTCCTGTTCGGAAGGCCTTCTTTTAACGAAGCGACCCGGCGCTCGCCGCCGGTCGGGGGCCGCCCGCAATCGAGGAGTGCTTCGGTGAGTCTTACGATACTGGTCTTCGTCAAGCAAGTCCCCGACACGAAGAACATCACGGGTGAGGCCATGAAAGCCGACGGCACGGTCAACCGTGCCGCACTGCCCGCGATCTTCAATCCGGAGGATTTAAACGCCCTTGAGATGGCGCTCGAACTTCGGGAGCGGTATGGAGGCATGGTGGCGGTCGGCACGATGGGTCCGCCCACGGCTACCGCGGTGTTGCGACATGCCCTTTACATGGGGGCGGACCAGGCATTTCTCCTCACCGACCGCAAGTTTGCCGGGGCCGACACGTTGGCCACGAGTTATACGCTTGCGGCTGGGGCCCGGAAGTTCGCGGCGGAAATTGCTCCGTTCGATCTGGTTTTCTGCGGGCGTCAGGCCATTGACGGCGACACGGCGCAGGTGGGGCCGCAACTGGCCGAGAAGCTTGCCCTTCCTCAGTTGACGTATGTCGAAGAGATCCAGGAAGTCACGGCCGGTCGGCTCCGCGCTCGTTGCCTGATTGAAGGCGGCTACGAGATCATCGAATGCCCGGCGCCATCTCTACTCACGGTCGTTTCGACCGCCAACACGCCGCGCCCCCCCGGCGCCCGCCGTCTCATGCAGTTCAAGAAAGCCCGGACGCGTTCGGAATTGGCCGCCGCCCACCGGGACCGGGCGTACGAGGAAGCGGACCTTCTGATCGAAGAAGAACGCCGACTGCGCGACAAAGGCCTATGGATCCACGAGTGGCACGCCGAGGACCTCGACGTGGAGCCGGACCGGATCGGCATGGCCGGATCGCCGACCAAGGTCAAAGCGATCGAGAGCGTGGTGCTCGCGGGCCGCGAATACAAGCAATTCGGGACCGATCAGGCCAGCATCAATCAACTGGTGCACGAACTCATTGAAGCCCATATCCTAAGTTGACCCGACCCATTCGTGCGCCATCCGTTGCGACGGTCATGAACGAATCAGGTTAAAGGTTAAGGGGGGACGGGAGACGGCCCCGACCGAGTTGTGCGACTGGACGGTCCATCGAGGACCGGAAAAACAAGACGGGACGTGCGATGGTTGCCAAGAAACGCATCGGGAATGTCTGGGTTTTCATCGAACAAGACGGCGGGCGTATCGCCGAGGTGAGCCTGGAATTACTGTCTCGGGCCCGCGAACTGGCGGACCAGCTCGGAGTCGAAACGGCGGGGGTGCTGCTGGGCGACCGCTGCGACGGTCTTCCGCAGCAACTGTTCGAGTATGGGTGCGACACGGTTTTTCTCGCCCAGGACCCACGGCTCGACCCTTTCACGCCGTTGCCTTACGCCAAGGTGATTGTGGACTTGGTCGAGGCCCACCGGCCCAACATCTTCCTGTTCGGCGCCACTCCGGTCGGCCGCTCTCTGGCCCCGCGGGTCGCCTCCTGTCTTTTGGCCGGGCTCACCGCAGACTGCACGGACCTGCGGATCGACGATTTCGAAGACAAGGCCAGCGGGACCGTCTTCAAGAACAAATTGATGCAGATCCGGCCGGCCTTCGGCGGGAACATCATCGCCACGATTGCGAATTCGTGGCAGGACCCCCAGATGGTGACGGTCCGCGAGGGGGTCATGCCCATGCCGGAGCCCGAGGCGGGGCGAACCGGTAAAGTGGTGAAAGTGCCGGTCGAACTCCGGGACGAAGACACCGTGGCCCGAATCGTCGAGCGCTCGAAGGCGGAAAAGGCCGTCAACCTGCGTGCTGCGCAGATCATCGTCTCGGGCGGGTACGGCGTGGGCAGCGCGGAAAACTTCGGCCTGATCCGGGAGTTTGCCGAGGTGATCGGCGCCGATGTGGGTGCTTCCCGTGCTGCGGTGGATGCGGGCTGGATCGATCACGACCACCAAGTGGGGCAGACCGGCGTCACCGTTCGACCGCGTCTGTACATCGCCTGCGGCATCAGCGGCGCCGTTCAGCATCGGGCCGGGATGTCGGAAAGCGCCGAAATCCTGGCCATCAACCGGGACCCGGATGCCCCGATTTTCTCGATCGCCCACTACGGCATTGTCGGTGATTTGAATGAAGTGATTCCCAAGATGATCAAGGCGTACAGGAGCCGCGTGTGAGCCGGCGTCGGTCGCTTTCACGGCAGACGGACCGACGGCTCACCCGCTGCAGTCGCAGCCTGAGAAGAGAGAACCACGATGGCAGAGAATTTCTTTTTGGACAATCCGGACCTGCGTTTCCGTATAGCGAATGCCGGGCTCGACGAGGTCATCCGCATGCGGGAGCGGGACTTCTCCGAGACCGAGGAGTACCCGGATGCGCCGGACTCCGTCGAGGACGCCAAGGACAATTACGACAAGGTCCTGGCCATGGTCGGCGAGGTTTGCGCCGAACTTATTGCCCCACGCGCTCGGGACGTGGACGCGGCGGGGTGTCGACTCGAGGACGGGAAAGTCTTTTATGCCGAGGGCACCCGCGAGAACCTCAAGAATCTGCAGCAAGCCCAGCTGATGGGCGCCATGCTGCCGCGTCGATACGGGGGGTTGAACTTTCCGGTGACGGTCTACACCATGATGAACGAGATGGTTTCCCGCGCCGACGGAAGCCTGCAGAACCTCTTCGGCTTGCAGGACATTGCCGAGACCATCAATCTGTTCGGCAGCGAAGACCAGAAACGACGGTATCTGCCCCGGTTCGCCTCCGGCGAGGTGGACGGCGCGATGGCCCTGACCGAGCCCGAGGCCGGCAGCGACCTGCAGGCCGTGCAGCTCAAGGCCCACTACGATGCGGCCACCAATACGTGGCGTCTGAACGGAATGAAGCGGTTCATCACCAACGGTTGCGCCCAGGTGCTGCTCGTGTTGGCGCGCTCCGAGGAAGGCACCAAGGACGGCCGTGGCCTGTCGATGTTCGTCTGCGAGCGATGTCCCGGACTGCTGGTGCGCCGCATTGAGGACAAGCTGGGCATTCACGGTTCGCCGACCTGCGAGCTGCAATTCAACGACGTCCCTGCCGAACTGGTGGGCGAACGCCGGCGCGGTCTGACGCGCTACGTCATGTCGCTGATGAACGGGGCCCGAGTGGCCATATCGAGCCAGGCCGTGGGGATTGCGGAAGCCGCTTATCGGGAAGCCCTCGACTATGCGCGGGCACGGGAGCAGTTCGGAACGACCATCGACAAGTTTCCCGCCGTCTATGAGATGCTCGTACGCTGCAAAGTGAATATTGCGGCGGCACGTGCGCTATTGTACGAAACTGCCAAGTTCGTGGACTTGCGGGACTCCTACGCCGAGCTGGTGGCCCACACCGACCGAGAAGCCCTGCCCCCCGGCGTACGCAAGAAAGCACGCATGTATTCCAAGATCGCCGCGGAACTGACCCCGCTGGCCAAAGCGTTCACCACGGAAATGGCCAACGAGGTGGCCTACATCGGCATTCAGATCCACGGCGGCACCGGGTTCATGCGCGACTTCAACGCCGAGCGTTTCTATCGCGACGTGCGCATCACCAACATCTACGAGGGCACCACCCAGCTCCAGTACGTGGCGGCCATCGGCGGCACTGTCCAGCGGGTGCTCGATCCGTTGATGGACGAACTCAGCCTGCTGCCGTATCAAGGCAGATTGCGGCGGTTGGCCAGTCGCGTCGACGTGGGTCGGGATCGGCTCCGCGAGGCCATCCATTCCGTCACCGAACACCACCGTCACGACACCGAGTACTTCGAGCTGGTGAGCCGTCGCCTCTGCGAGATGGAGATAATCGTTTTCGTGTCCTACCTTCTGTTGCGGGACGCACTGAAAGAACGGCCGAGAGAAGTCCTGGCGGAACGCTATATCCTCGACATGATGCCGGTGCTCGATACGCACTACGCCTGGATCAACAGCGGCGATTTCTCGCTCGTGGACCGGCATGAGGAAATCCTGGCTCTTTGACTGTGCCCAGGGTCCGCGGGAAGTCGGTGTTGGCGGGGGGGATGTGGTTTCAACTTTCGGAAGGGGGGAAGGCGCCGCGCTCGGAATCGCGGCCCGGCGTGTTTTCGATCCAGGCGCCGCCGTCGGCGGTGCACTTCCCGGGCGCTTTGTTTCAGGTGAGGTCGTCCGGGCTTGCCTGTCATCGGGCCTTGGCAAGGCCGCGGCCGAAGACCAGGTCGTAGACTTCTGCGTAGGAACCGACGAAAAAGGCCTGCATTCCTCGCCGCACCCGTTCCGGGATTTCCTCGAAATCTTTCGCGTTGTCTTTCGGCAGGATCACTCGACGCACCCGGGCGCGTTTGGCGGCGATCACTTTCTCTCGAATTCCGCCGACCGGCAGCACACGTCCGGTCAGAGTGAGTTCTCCGGTCATGGCCAGTCGGGCCGGCGGGCGTTTCCCCAAGCCCAACGAGACCAGGGCCGTGGCAATGGTGATCCCGGCCGACGGGCCGTCTTTCGGCGTGGCGCCGGTCGGGACATGCACGTGCACCGTTTTGCCTTTGAAAAAGTCGCGGCGGATGCCGAAGCGGGCCGCGTTGGCCTTGACCAGTGAAAAGGCAATGTGCGAAGACTCGACCATGACGTTCCCGAGTTGACCGGTCAGCCTGATTCCTTTTTCCCCGCTTTCGCCGGGGATGGCCATGGCTTCCACGTAGAGCGTGGCGCCGCCCATCGGCGTCCACGCCAATCCCATGACCACCCCGGCCCGTCCCCGGCTCATCAGGGGGTCGTCCACGAAGCGCGGTTTGCCCAGGAGTTCCTCGACCTTGGCCGGGTCGATGTGCACGCACCCATCCACGTCCCCGGCCGCTTTCTGTACGGCCACTTTGCGCAGGCAACTGCGGATCGCTTTTTCGAAGGCTCGCACCCCGGCCTCGCGCGCATATCCGTCGATCATGGCCCGCAGCGCCCGGTCCGTGAACCGCACGTCTTCGGCCGTCAGCCCGTGCCGCGGCAGGAGCCTGGGAACCAAGTGCCGCTTGCCGATGGCCAGCTTCTCTTGCTGAATGTACCCGGACAGGCGAATGACCTCCATGCGGTCCAGGAGCGGACCGGGGATCGTGTCGGGTACGTTCGCCGTGGCGATGAACAGGACCTTCGACAGATCGAATGGGACATCAAGGTAGTGGTCCCGGAATCCGGAGTTTTGTTCCGGATCGAGGACTTCGAGCAGAGCGGAGGCCGGGTCGCCCTGGAACGACGCACCGACTTTGTCGATTTCGTCCAACATAATGACCGGGTTGGCCGTGCCAACGCTCTTGACGGCCTGCATGACCTTGCCCGGCAGCGCGCCGATATACGTGCGTCGATGCCCCTTGATTTCCGCCTCGTCCCGCATGCCGCCCAGAGAGAACCGAAAGAATTTGCGGCCCAATGCCTTCGCCACACCACGACCCAACGACGTCTTGCCCACTCCCGGCGGTCCGACCAGGCAAAGGATCGAACCTTCCACGGTACCCCGCAGCTTTGCCACGCCGATGAACTCGAGGATGCGTTTCTTGACGTCTTCGAGGCCGTAATGGTCTCGGTCCAGGATCTTTCGCGCCCGCCGGACGTCCAGGCGGTCCTCGGAAAACACGCCCCACGGCAGGCCCGTCAACCAGTCCAGATAGTTCCGGGAGACCGCGAACTCGGGCGACTGCGGCGGCAGGAGTTTCAGCTTGTCGATCTCCTCCCGTACACGGTCGCGCGCTTCGTCGGGAAGTTCCAGCTCCGCGAGTCGAGCCTCGTACCGTTCGATTTCCTCGGTCTTTTCGTCTTTTTCGAGGCCCAACTCTTGTTTGATCGCCTTGAGTTGTTCGCGCAGGAAGAACTCACGCTGTTGCTTTGAAATCTTCTCCTCGATCTGTTGCGTGATTTTCTCCTTGAGTTCGTTGATGTTCAATTCCTTGCGCAATAGAAAAAGGACCTTTTCGAGGCGGGTCTTGACGTCCAGGCATTCGAGGACGTCCTGAAGCTCTTCCCGGGTCGAGGACGTCATTGTCACTGCAAAATCGGCAAGACGGCCCGGGTCGCCCCAGTCGGCCCGAGAGAGGAACATCTTGATTTCTTCGGAGAAGAACGGATTGTGCTTGATCAGATCGCGCATGGTGTTCATGATGGAGAGCGCCAGCGCCTTGATTTCATCCCCGGGCGTCAGGACGTCTTCGAGGTAGACCACATCTGCAATCAACCGCTGGTCTTTCTCGACCGCGCGCAAGATTTCGAATCGTTTCTGCCCCTGGAGCAAGGCCTGGACGGCCCCTTCGGGGGATTCCTGGAACTTCAGGATTCGGGCCGCAGTGCCCACGCGGTAGAGACGGCGGTGCACGCTTTCGCCGTCGGCCGACGTCTCCTCTTCCTTGGTCAGCACGACCCCGACGATTCGGTCACCGCTGTCCCGGGTGACTTCTTTCACGATCCGGGCCGACGGCCCCGGCGGCAGGACGATGGGGAACATCAACCCCGGGAAGACCGGCTTGGCTCCTGCCGGCAAGAGATGGATTCGGGCCGGGAGCATTTTCGAAGCCAAGACGAGTCGCGTCTTCTCGTCCGCAGGCCCCTGGCCACTTTCGACGATCTCGGGCCGGATGAAATCACTGTTGCGTTCGTCAGGCATGGGGGGGCGGGGTCCTTTTATTCGTGCGGGTTCGGGGATCGGGCTTTTGCCCGCGCTCGGTTCGGACTCGAGACCAAGTGGGCGTCGGCTCCGCACCTCGGTTTCGGCGCGCACGTCTGCCGGGATGCGGGGCTCGGACACGTTGGATTGCGATGGGTCCGGTGGACAGGCGGGCAATGTATGCGTCCCCCGGCTCGATTGCAATTCCGGTCCAGGCCCCGTCCGTCGAATCGCCTCGGTTCGACAGGGCGCGGGGCTTCCGGGTTCCCCGCCTTGCCGGCCTGGACGGAGCCAGGTCATGCTCTTTCCATCCGGGAGAATCGAACCAGGATCGGCGGAAGTTCGAAATCGCTGCACCTTCCCTCTCTTTCTCGGATTCGGTTGCCAATACGGCAAGTGAACGTCGAGTTCGGATCCTGGAATGCGTGAGCCGGGGTTCCGTTGCGGCGGGGAAGATGCGACTGCCAGGGGAGTGGATGGGGCCGGGCAAAGGCGCGGGGACGGTTGGCGTATTTTACGGCAGGAATTATCTTTTTGGTTTTGTTGCCGTTTCTGCTCCGTCTGTCTTATTCTCATCGACGGACTTGGCCGGTGTAGCTCAGTTGGTAGAGCAGTTGACTTGTAATCAGCAGGTCGTCGGTTCGAATCCGACCGCCGGCTCCATTCGTTTTCCGCAATGGACCGTCTGCCGTGAGCGGCGTTTCCACGGTCCATTCGCCGGGGGAGAGAGAGAGGGCCGGTCGGGGGCACGCTTTGCCGAGCGTGTCCCCGTACGGCACGTTCTCCACTGTTGAGGCGCACGGAGGCCCGAGGATGCGTTTTTTTCCGAGCGTGATGTTTCCCGCCGTCGCCGTCCTTGCCGCGAGTGTCTCGGTTGCCGGCGCGACTCGCGGGGCGAGCCGGCGCGTTCAACGGCCGATCTGGGGGCCCGAGCCGGCCGTTTTCAACAGTTTTGCGGACTCCGCAGACGGCTGGGAATTCACGGGAGGAGAGTGGCGGATCGAAGACGGGCGCCTGGTTGTGCGCGCGGCGCCCGAAGGCTGGAATGCCCTCGCCTATTCGGTGGATGCGCCGTTTCTCGGCGAACAGCGTGTGGCCGCCACCGTGATTCCGCGGAAACGTTCGACCGGCGGGGGGTGGAACTTTGCCGGCATTACGGTGTTCGCCGATTCGTCGAACCTTTGGCTTCTGGCGCTGACGGAAGGGCCTAACGGGGAACGATACATCGATTTCATCGAGAGCCTGAACGGTGTCTGGCAGGCGCAGAATGGCACGGGAACGCGTCTTGAGCGGGTGACGGAGAAGGACACGCACGTACGTTGGGAATACGGACGTGCGTACCGTTTGTTTCTCGAACTCCGACGGGACAAGGTGGTCGCCCGCGTGACAGACCTCGAGGCCGGTGGCCGAGTGGTTGCCGCTGTAAGCTACCGCTTGGGAGGGGCGCCGGCAGTCACGGCCGGCGCGCCGGGATTGATCGTGCGCGGGACCGAGGCGGCCTTTGCCGATTTCGAAGTCCGGGCGCCGCTTCGGCCGGCCCCCGGGGCTGTGGACATTGCGGTCGAACACGGGCCGGCCGGAGATTTGGCGGTTTTCCGGGACGACCTCCCCGGCACGGACCTCGGTGCGACCGACCGGCTGGTGAAGGCGCTGCGCAAAGCGGGTTTCGGAGTGACGTGCTTGACCGGGGAAGCCGCTGCCGATCCGCGGGTGCTGACGCCGGAGCGCTTTTTTCTGTATGTCGTTCCCCACTCCGTGGTTTACCCCGCCGCCGCATTCCGCGCTCTGACACTGTATCTGCGCCGGCACGGGAACCTGCTCACGATCGGCGGGCCGCCGTTCACCGACCCTGTGTGGCAGCATGACGGAGAGTGGGTCAACCGCGCGATCATCGGCGCGCGGGTTCGCGGGCAAAAGCCGCGCCATCGTGTGTTCGCATTCGACCGGGGCGACGGGGTGAAGGGATGGAGCCGCTCGACGGACGACCGGTCCGTCGCGTCGGGGATCGAGATCGAGGACGTGGGGTCGCCGCACGGCCGGGTGCTCAAAGTTTGGACAGCCGATCTGCCCGGTTGGAACACCTATTATTCACCGCAGTTGCCCGCACTGTATGGAAAAGGCGACGATTTGCTGTGTTTTTACGCTCGGGGCGACGCTGCCACGCCGCAATTGGCGGTTGAGGTGGACGAGGCGGACGGGGCCCGCTGGATTGCGACCGTACCCCTCGGCCCGGACTGGCGGTATGTGGTCCTGGCCCCGGAAGATTTTGGATATTGGCCGGACTCGAAGGCGGGGGACACCCGGGGCGGGCCCGGGGATCGGCTGAAATGCGCCGACGCCCGCCAACTCTGTTTTGGTCTGACCCACTCGCACACGCCGCGGGTGGGGCGCGGCCCGCACACGTTCTGGATCGATGACATAGGGAGCGCTCGGTCGCCCTTTGGGGACACGCTCGCACGCGCTCTCGAGAGCCTGCCGTCCATCGAGACGCTCTACCCGTCGTACAAGACCTACCCGCTCCGCGGGATTTCCAGCGTGCGCATGACTCCGGGACAAGCACTGCTGCCGAGGATCGGCGGCTTGTCGACGCCGACGGACGCCATCTCGTGCATCCCCCGACCGCACGGGGCCGGGTTCGGGTATTCCCGGAAGTGGCGCTGGGCGCCCCTGATCGAAGCGGTTGATGTGAGCGGGGAGCGGCGGGGCACGCTGTTGTGGTTGCTGGTGAACCGGCGGTTTCCGTACAGGGGGGCGGTATTCGCCGGGTGCGGACTCCGCAATCAGGCGGAGGCGACGTCCCCGGCCATGATCGAGGCGCTGACGGCCGTGGTCCGGCGGGTCCGTGCCGGCGTTTTTCTGCTGGAAGGCGGCACGGACCGCTTTTCGCGCCGGCCGGGCGAGAGCGTGGCGCTCGGGGCCGAGGTTATGAATGCGTCGGAGCGGCAGACCGTGGCCGAGGTTCGATTCAGGGTGCGGTCCGCGGGAAGTGGGAACGTGGTTTTCGAACGGGCCGGCAGACTGCCGCTCGCGCCCCGCCGAAGCGGGGTTTTTTCGACGGACTGGATTCCGGGGCGGTCGGTTCGGGGGGATTGCATCGTCGAGACGGAGCTGCGCGTCGCGGGTCGTGTCGTGGATCGGATCACGCACGATTTCGGGCTGCTGGGCGACGATGCGTCGGACAAGGATGAGTTCGTGCGCGTCCGGGGCAGTGAGTTCGTTGTCGGCGGAAAGGTCTGGCGTCCGGTCGGGATCAACTATTGGCCCCTGTATGTTTCGGGAATGGATCCCGGGGACTACTCGGCGGGCTGGCTCAGGCCGGCCTATTACGACCCGCAGGAGATCGAGCGGGACCTGGCCCTGATGGAACGGTTGGGGATGAACATGGTGAGCATTCAACTGGGCGGCTTGGACGGCGTGTCGAACCTGGAGGACTTTCTCCGTCGTTGCGGTCGCCACGGGATCCGAGTGAATGGGTTTCTCCCGGGTGCGTCGCCGCTGGCGTTCGATGAAGCGCAGGTGAAAGAGTTTTTGCGGCGGTCGCACTTGGTTGCGAACCCGGTGCTTTATGCCTACGACATCATTTGGGAGCCGGGCAATTGGGTTTTTCGGGGAGACGCCCGGCGGCGCTGGGACCGTGACTGGGAGAAGTGGATCGGCGAGCGGTACGGGAGTGTGGCCGACGCGGAGAAGGATTGGGGTTTCCGTGCGCCCCGGAACGCCTCGGGACGGGTTGCGGGTCCGACGAACCGCCAGCTTCGCGAGGACGGGGAGTGGCGGGTGATGATTGCGGCCTACCGGCGGTTCATGGACGATCTGATGAGTCGAAAATGGGGGAGGGCGGTCCGGGCCCTGCGGCGTCTGGACCCGAACCACCTGATCAGCTTTCGCCAGGGGAACACGCTGCCCCAGGATTTCACGTTTACGGCCACGCCCAAGCACATCGATTTCATCTGTCCGGAGGGGTATTCGATTCCGAACAGCGAGGAGGGGTACAACGTCGCCGGTTTCATCACCCGGTACGTCCATTTCACCACCCGGGGCAAGCCGATTGTCTGGTCCGAATTCGGGACGAGCGTGTGGGATCGCCGGCGGATGCGTCCGGATCCTGACGCATATGTTCGACAGGCGGCTTATCACGAGTTGTTCTACCGCATGGTGTTGGAAGCAGGGGCCAACGGGACGGCGCCCTGGTGGTGGCCCGGCGGGTATCGCGTGGGGGAGCGCAGCGATTTCGGGGTCGTCAACCCCGACGGTTCTCCTCGTCCTGCGGCGGAACTGCTCCGGAAGTATTCATCGCGGATTCAGGCCGTCCGTCCGCATATGGAAGCCCGGGAATGGCTGTCGGTGGATCGGGATGCTCATCCGGGCGGGTATTGGTACCTGGCTTTCCACGCGGGCAAGGACGCCTACGCACGGGCGCGCCGAACCGGCAAGGGCCTGGGGATTCGGACCGCCGGGACCGGTTCGACATCGGTGAATACGCCGCTGGTGGCCGTGGGCAACACCCTCTGCAATGGTCGAAATCCGCCGAAGTATCTCGACGCGGAGTTCAATTGGATCGAAGTTCAGGACGTTTCCGGGAAGTGGCTGGAGGCGGGGGACGGCAGTGTGGTGCGAGTCGAGCCGGGTGTGCCGGTGAGGGCCCGGATTTCGGTGGGGAATATTCAGGAGGCGACTTGGGTTCCGCCGGCGGAAGCGGGGGGCAAGCCGGGCGGGGTTTACCTGGCATCAGCCGTCGGGTCGGACGTTCAGGTGCGACTGGCTCTTCCGGCCCGCACCGTGTACCTGGCGGACGCGGACTTCGGGGAGGTGGTTCTGACTCCCGGCGTGAACCGTCGCAGCCGGGTCGCACTGCACATGACGGCGGCCGGTCGGACGGGGTTCGGGGAGGTGCGGACGTTTACGCTGCTGCCTGCCCGGCGGTGAGTTCCGGGTATCCCACGGGGCTGGGGCCGCGCGGCGAAAACTGGAAAAACGCCTGATAATCGATATAGTACCAAGTTTATAGTGGCCGCTGGATTTGCCGGGGTTCGGCTCAATGGCGCACATCCGTCGGGGCGCTTTGCGCGTTGCCGGACCGAGGCAGGCTATGGCCGTCGGATGGGCACGGGAAACGGATGATGCCGAAACGAACATTTGTCCGGGCCGGCCTTCGTGTCGGCGCTTGGGGCGTCCTTCTCGGGTGGCTTTCGGGTTGCCGCACCCCTCCGCCTCTGCACCCGATCACGTTGGATTCCCAGACCCTTACGGAGGCCCAGCTCCTGGCCCGCCAGCGATCTCAGATCATTGAAGAAATGCGAGAAAAGGCCCGGATCGAGGCGACGAAGCGCAAAGAAGAACTCGAAGCCGCCCGCCAGAAGGTGGGTGAGGCGGTGACCCTCAACTCGGAAGACGAATTCGTGGTGGATGTCTGGCTGCAGGACGGCATTACGCAACTGGCACAGTTTCCGTACAAAGGGGTGGTTCGCCCGGACGGCAAGGAATTCATTCCCGGGGTCGGGGAGGTCCAGTGTTTCGGTCGGACAGTGGAGAAAGTTCGGGACGAGGTGAGGCGAAAGCTTTCGCGGAACCTGAACAACCCGATGGTCAACATTCGGATCACCCGGCACGTCGGGGCCACTGTGGCGATTGTCGGCGAAGTGAAAATGCACCCGAACCGGGACACCGGACCGGGCGTGTATCCGATCAAGGGGGCGACGCCGCTCACGGATTTCATCATGGCGGCGGGTGGATACACGGACAAGGCAGACTTGCACAACATCCGGGTCGTGTATCCGGACGGGCGCACCGAGGTGGTGGACCTGGAGCGCATTCTGGCCGGCGACATGCGGAAGAACATCGTTCTGCGCGGCAGTGAAACGGTCTACCTGCCGGAGATGAAGAAAACCGGTTCGGTGCTGGTCATGGGCCACGTTGGCGCACCGGGGGTTTACGGTCTGCGCGGGGACAACCGGATCAGTCGGGTGTTGGCGGAAGCCGGGGGTATTCTGCCGAGCGGCACCCGAAAACGCGTGCTGCTGGTTCGAGGCGATCTGTATAAACCGCAGGTGATCCGGGTTGATCTCGACCGCATCCTGAAGAACGGCTTGAAAGAAGAAGACGTTCGCCTGGTGAACGGGGACACGATCTACGTGCCCCTGTCCCACATTGCCGTTTTTCGCGAATTCCTCTCCGTGGTCGGACTGCCGATTTCGCTTGCCCGGCAGTTCGTGTTTCTGCAGGACGATGTTTTCTCCGGCAACAACAGCCGGTGACGTGACTTGCCGTTGCATGGCCGGGGCGTGCCCTGAAAAGACCCGACGGTGCCGTGCGGTCGGTGGGTGTTGCAGTGAAAGACCCGATAGATGGCACAGGACCTGGAACTTCGGGACTATTTGCGCACGATTCTGCGCCGCAAGACGCTGATTTTCGTCGTCACGCTGGCCAGCAGCGTGGTGAGCGGCGTCTGGGCGTGGCGTCAGCGACCGAAGTACACGGCGCAGTCCCAGGTTAAAGTTGCTCGTCGCCAGACGTTTGCGGATATGCGCCGGGTCGCCTTTTACCAGACGCAGACCAAGATCCAGACGTACGTGCACGAGATTGTCGGCTACCGTGTTCTGCGGCGGGCCGCGGCCCAGCTTGCCACGTCCACGGCGAAGATCGAACAGATGGCCCAGCGTATGCGCGCGGCCCTGGTGGTGGAACAGGAACCGGGCACCGACCTGATCAACATCCGGATGACCTCGTACAACAACACGGAAGTGGTTGCGGTCGTCAATGCCGTGGCAAAAGCGTTCAAGGAGTATCACGAGGAAACGATCATGCGCGGCGCCCAGACGATGCGGCGCCAAATTGAGAACTGGCGCGATGAATTGTTGACTCAGTTGGCCAGCGACGAACGTCGGCTGGAGGAATTCCGGGAGAAGAACCGTCTGATCGACGTGGAGAGCGAGGGGGTCAACCTTGTGAATCGGTTGTCGACTCTCGAAGAGTCGCTCTCGGATCTCGATGTCAAGCTCGAGGAGTATAAAGGCAGGGTGAAGTTTCTTGAGGCGCAGGTGGCGGAGGCCCGGAAAGTGGGGCCGAGCGCCGATGTGCATGTTTCACCAACGCGTTACCTCGAGATGGTGAAGGGGAAGATTTTCAGCCTGGATTTGGAGAAAACGGGTTTTCTCGCGACGGGGAATTACACGAGAAGCCACCCGCAGGTCCGCCATGCGGAGGCACTCTTGGACGCTGCCCGGCAGGCTCGGGACGTGGAGGTCATGAGCATTCTGGACGCGACTGCCAACCGGTTCAAAACTGAGATTGCCGGACTCGAGGGGCGGCGCGACATGTTGTTGAAGAAACGCGAGGCGTTGAATCAGAGACTGACGAAATTGCCGGCCTTGCAGCAGCAGGTGCAGGAGATCATTCGGCGCAAGAACATTGCCGAAGAACTCGCGGTGTTCCTCAGCCGCCGCTACGAAGAAGCACGGATCGCCGCCTTGGACGCTCCGGAGATCGCGGAAATCGTCAGCCCGGCCAGGCAGGCGGCCCGACTGATCAGCAACAAGGTTCGGGTGGCGCTGGCCGGCGTCGTGCTCGGGTTCTTGCTCGGGGTTGGCCTGGCGTTCTTGGCGGAGAGCCTCGATACGTCGATTGCGACGATCGCCGCGTTCGAGGAGACCTTCAATCTGCCGGTACTGGCGGTCGTGCCGTTTATTCAGTCCGACTTGCGCGAAGCGAGTGCCGGTCGTTCGGAGAGTTTGCTGCACACGGTGCGGGCTTGGTTGGGGCGTTTCCTGGCCATGGCGCGCAACTGGTCCAGTTTCATTTACGGTCGGCAGCAGTTGCTCCATTCGCCGCACGGCATCGAATTGGCCCCGCTGTACACTCCCAAGTCCCCTGTGACCGAGGCGTACCGTACCCTGCGAACGAACATCGAGTTCTATATGAATCAAACCGGCGCGAAAGTCCTGATGATTACCAGTGCCAACACCGGTGAGGGGAAGACGGTCACCACGGCGAATCTCGGGCTGGTCATGGCGCAGCTGGGGCGGCGTGTTCTCTTGGTCGGGGCCGACATGCGCAAGCCGAACCTGTTTGCGCAGTTCGGCATTCCCAAAGAGCGAGGACTGTCGGACGTTCTCCTGGGTGAGCTGTCGTGGCAGGATGCGGTCAAGGGGATGGCCGACATTGCCGTGGGCAAGATGGCGTCCGAGGACGTGTTTCTGGCGCCCGGTTTGGACAACCTGTCGATTATCACCTGCGGGACCGTGGCCCCGCAGCCCTCGGAATGGCTTTCCCTGCCCAGTGCCCGGCAGTTTTTCCGGGACGTGGCTGCCGAATTCGACGTGGTCCTGGTGGATGTGCCGCCGGCGCTTCCGGTGCCGGATGCCATGATTGTGGGGGGAATGACCGACGGCGCCGTACTGGTGTATCAGGTTGGGCAGACTGCCCGGGAAGCCATGCGGCGCGGCCTGCAGAACCTGCGGAACAACGGCGTGAACCTGCTGGGGTTTATTCTCAACGCGTTGCGCGCCGAATACGCGAGCCAGAGCGACTTTTCCGCTTACACGTATTATTACTACGGCGGTCTCGTTTCCGATTCGGAAGAGTAGCGTGGGGGTTGAATGGACCGGCGTGGGGGGCTCCCCCGGCGGAGACGCCGTCCGGGTTTTTCCGTCTACCCCCGCGTGGCAACTCATGAGCAGGGGAGCGGCGTCTGTCCGGCGAGCGGTCATGCCGGGATGGGCCGCACGAGGTGCTCGCAGTCACTGCAGGCGGAGCTGTTGCATGCCCCCTCTGTCCAACCAGCCGCGACAGGTTGTGATGCTGCTGATCGGTGCGGTCCTGGGGATTGCGTTGATCGCCTGGGGGAGCACGGACGTTCGCGGCAAGTTTGTTTTCCTGGGCATCCTGGGGACCGTTGCCCTTTACCTTTCTTTCATTCGTCTCACCTGGGGGCTGAGTTTTCTGGCCGTGGCCATGCTGCTGAGTCCGGAGTTGACGTTTGCGGGCGCCTCCGTCCCCGGGGGCGGGATGGAGGTGAGCCGCCCCGTGGCGTTGCGGGTCGACGACTTTCTCATCGCCACGCTGGCGATCGGGTGGGTGATCAAGTCGGCCTATCGGGGCGAAGCGTATGCCATCGCCTGGACCCCGATCAACAAGGCGGTTTGGCTTTACATAGCCATTTCCGTTTCGGCCACGATTCTCGGTTTCATCCGGGGGGATGTACGTTTTCGCGGCGGTTTCTTTTTCAATCTCAAGTACTTCGAGTATTTTCTGCTCTACCTGATGGTTTTGGGTATTGTCAAGGAGCGTGGCCAGGTCGAGCGGCTTCTGCGGGTGATGCTGGTCGTCTTCCTCATTGTGGCGATCCATGGTTTGCGGCAGGTGCCGAGCGGCCGCCGGGTTTTTGCCCCGTTCGACACGGAACCGAACACGCTTTCCGGGTACTTCCTGCTGATCGGGTCGGTGGCGGTTGGAATGGCCCTGCACTCGACGTCCCGTCTCATGCGCTGGTTTTGCTACGGCACGGTGGGATTGGCCCTGGTCCCGTTTCTGTTTACTCGCTCGCGTGGGGGGTATCTCGGGCTGGTGGTTGCCTACGGTGCATTCTTGTTTTATGGGAAACAGCGCTGGCGTCTCTTCTTTGGGGGCTGTGTGGTTCTGGCCCTGATCGCCATCGGCTGGGTGAAACTGCCGAAATCCGTGGTGGACCGGATCCGCTACACGTTTTCGGGGGGCACTCAGCAGGGGATCGAGCAGTATGAAGTCGGGGGCTTGGCGTTGGACCCGTCGACTTCGGCCCGGATCGGTGCATACAAGTCCGCGCTGAAGGTTTGGCTCCGGCACCCGGTCCTTGGCGTGGGCGTGACCGGGACTGGGTTCATTGACGGTCAGTATTTCCGATTATTGGCCGAGACGGGGGCTTTCGGTCTCGGGGCCTTCATCTATCTGTTGTGGTCCATCTACGGGGCCCTGGCCATCGTGTATCGGCGGTCGCCCGAGGATTCTGTCTTCAAAGGGGTCAGTCTGGGAATGCTCTGCGCCTTTTTCGGTTTAATCACGCACGCCCTGGCGGCGAACACGTTCATCATCATCCGGATTGCGGAACCGTTCTGGCTGCTCATGGGCATTGTATTGCTCGGCCCGCGATTCGACGGATGGCAAGCCGAATTTCTGCGGTCCTACCGCCATGGGGATTCGGACCTCCCGAGGCCGTCCGGACCGAGGGGAGAGAACGGAACCGGGGGCGGGTCCCGGATTTCGGCCGGAGTTGTGTGGCCTCCGCCGCCGCAGTCAGGTCCTGCGCCCATCGGGAATCTCCCCCGTTTTCCACCTCGATGATTGTTTCGAAACCGTTGGTGAGAACAGGCAGGTCAGATGCGGGCCAACGGCGTGAGGAATTCCTCGATGTCCCGGTCCGACATGGGTCGTGGATTGGCGCGCATGCTGCCGCTCCGGCAGTTGGCAATGATGTGGGGGAAGTGGCTGCGCATGAGGCCCAGCTCCCGGAAATCCGGGGGGAGGCCCACGTCCGCCACCAATGCCCTGACGCGGGCGATGAACGCTGTCGGCGATGGGTGTCCCGATTCGGCCGCCAGTGCTTCGAGTCGATCCCCGCACTCGGGGGCGTTCCAGTCCAGAATATGGGGCAGGAGTATGCCGCAAGTGAGGCCGTGCGGGAGGCTGAGCAGTGCCCCGATCGGATGCCCCAGTCCGTGGGCGGCGCCGAGGCCGCTTTGGGAGAAAGAAAGCGCCGAGAGCAGGCTTGCCTTTGCCACCGCGGTGCGGGCGCCGACGTCCGCGCCGTTGCAGAAAGCGGCCGGCAACCGGTTCAGGAGTAGTTTGACTGCTTCTGCTGCCAAGGCGCGCGTGACCGTGTTGGCCCGGATGGAAACATAGGATTCGATCGCCTGGGTGAGGGCGTCCAGTCCGCTGGCGGCGGTCAATTCAGGCGGCATGGTCACCGTGAGTTCCGGATCGCAAATGGCGGCTTGGGGGATCATGAACGGCGCGCGCACGGACCGTTTTATTCGCCGTTCGGGGTCGGTCAACACGGCGTTCCTTGTGATTTCGGCGCCGGTCCCCGCCGTGGTGGGGAGCGCGACGACCGGCAAACCGGAACGGCTTGGGGCCCAACGACCGCTGAACCAAGCTGTTATTCCCTCGTTGGAGGTCGCCAGGACAGCGGCGGCTTTTGCGACGTCCAAGACGCTGCCGCCGCCGACCGCCACTACTGCCTCGGCCGCATGGTCCCGTGCTTTTGCGGCCAGTCGGTCGACCGTTTCGAGGGGTGGATCATGGGGGACGCCGACGTGCTCGGCAACCACCCGTCCTTCGCACAAGGCGCGCCAGAATTCGAGTCCGGGGTTCCGCGCTGCGGAACGTGTGCAGACCAAAAGGACCCCGGGAACGCGGGCGTTGGCGGTGATTCCTCGCAGTACATCGGTGAGCGCCGCGCGTTTTCCCCACCCGAACAACACAAGCGGTGGATATCGCAATTCGAATGAATCAGGCTCGGTTTTCGTCGGCATTCTTCAGGGTCTCCAGCGCCTTTCTGGCCGCTTCCTTCTCGGCGTTTCTGCGGCTGCCGGCAACGGCGCGCGCCAGCACTCGGTCGCCGACGGCGACTTCCACTTCGAACTCGGGCAGGTGTTCCGGACCGCGCACGCTCAGCAGGCGGTAGGTGGGGGGCGGCCCCCCCCGGGTCTGGGTCAGTTCTTGGAGTGCGCCTTTCGGATTGGCGTGTGCCAACAACTCCCGCGGTTCCGGCATGAAGTCTTGGACCAAGCGAATGCAGCAATCGCGGGCATGTTCGTAACCGCCGTCGCGGTGCACGGCCCCCAGTACGGCCTCGAAGGCGTCGGCCAGGATTGACGGGCGATCCCGTCCGCCGCTGGCCGTCTCGCCCTTTCCCAGGCGCAGCACAGCGCCCAGGCCTATCAACCGCGCCAAGCCGGCCAAGGCGTCCTTGTTACACATCACCGAACGGAGCACGGTCAGCGTTCCTTCGGGTGATTCGGGGAACCGATCGAAGAGGAGGTCGCTCAGGGCGAGTTCCAGGACCGCGTCACCGAGGAATTCCAATCGCTGATTGTCCGGCGGCGGGTGTTTTTGTTCCGCGGCAAACGAGGGATGGGTCAAGGCGATTTCCAGGATTTCCGGGTGCTGAAACCGATACTTCAGGGTGGATTCTTGGAACGCATCGAGGTCGGCAGCGGAATCGTTCGCCATATTCGGGGCCACTCCAGTTTTCAAACGATGTTCACGACGGCTTTCCAAACGTTGTCCCTGCCGCTTTCGAGCAGCTCGACGGCGTCTCTGACATGCTCGAGATCGAACCGGTGAGTGATGATTCGTTTTACGTTGACTTTTCCCTGAGCCAGCAGTTTCATCGAGATGGGGAAATCGCGGCAGAACCCGAGCGTTCCGAGCACGGTCAATTCCTTGAAGGTGGTGTTGGTCAAGTCGAACGGATCGGTGTCGTTGCCGGTCCAGCCGATAAGCATGATTCTTCCCCCGTTCTTGACCAGCCCGACGGTCTGTGTGAGGGTCGGACGTTCGCCCACAGCTTCGATGACGACGTCGGCCATCTTGCCGCCGGTGAGCTTCCGTACCACGGATTCGGGGGCATCCCGGCGAGGGTCCACGGCGTGCGCCGCGCCGAGATCGCGCGCCGCGCGCCGTTTGAACTCGACCGGCTCGATCACGAGTACTTCGGCAGAGAGATTCCGACAGTGCTGAATGGCGAAGGAGCCCATCGTGCCGCAACCGATGATAACCACGAAATCGCCGGACTGGATGTTGCAGCGTCGGACGGCGTGCAGAGCGCCGGAGCACGGTTCGAGAATGGCGGCTTCCTCGAAACTCACCCCTTCCGGCATGGAATGTGCGAACTTTGCAGGGATCAGGACGTACTCGGCAAACGCCCCCGGCACTTGGTGGCCGATGATCTTGAGGTCCGAACAGAAGTTGTAGGTGCCCTCGAGGCAAAAAGGACACTTGTCGCAGGTGAAGAAGGGCTCGACGCTGACCGCCCGGCCGACGCGCGCCGCATCGACCCCGGGGCCGACTTCGGCAATCACTCCGGAGCATTCGTGACCAAGGACGATGGGAGGGCGAATCATTGGGTGGTGACCCCGATATCCGTCCACGTCGGAGCCGCAGACGCCGACGGACCGGACTCGGACGAGGACTTCTCCCGGGCCCGGGACAGGCTTTGGAACGTCTCGGATTTCAATCTTTCCGATTTGGGTGCAGACCGCTGCTTTCATGGAGCGTCCTCCAATTTGACTGATGGGCCGCCGGCCTGCTCTCGCCGCCGGCAGACTGCCGCCGCGTTGCACGGGCGGAACTGTCCCCGCCGCGGGAGGGTGGGCACCCCTCGTCGGAGCGGGTCTGTTACGCGGTCCGGCGTTTTCCGCCGCCCGCCCTTCTCTTCAGAGAAGTCCCATGGACTTGAAGCTCACAAAGTCTTGCGGTCGCGTTGCGGTCCGCCGGCCAAGCACGACGTGATCGATGACCTCGATTCCGACGACGTGTCCGGCTTTGACCAACTCCCGGGTGCAGGCGACGTCCTCGGGCGACGGCGTGGGATCGCCGCTGGGGTGATTGTGGACGAGTACGATGCGCGAGCAACTTTTTTGCACGGCATTGCGGAAGACCTCTCGGGGGTGGACCTGGCTGCGGTCGAGCAGGCCGACGGTGACGCAATCCGCGCCGAGCACCCCGTTCTTGGTATCCAGGTACAGCACGTGGAATTCTTCTTGGGGGCGACCTCGCAGGGCTTCGCGCATGAAGTCGGCCACGTCTTCCGGAGCGCTGATTCTTGCACGGTCTTCGGGCACGCCGCCCGCCATTCGTCGGGCCAGGGCAAAGGCAGCGCAGACTTCCACAGCCTTGGCCGTGCCGATACCGCGAACCTTGCACAATTCAGGGACCGAAGCTCGGGCCAGGGCTTCGAGATCGTGATGAAACGCGGCGAGCAGATCGCGGGCGATATCGAGCACCGAGCGTCCACGCGCCCCGGTCCTCAAGAGAATGGCCAGCAGTTCAGCGTCCGACAGCGCTTCAGCGCCTTTTTCGATCAGCCGTTCTCTGGGGCGTTCGTGGGCCGGCAGTTCGGCGATCATGTAGGGCTTTCCAGGAGCAGTGGATTGGAGATACGGACCCATGGCGGCGGCTCCAGCTCCCCGGCTCTGGGCGTTGCCGGTATCGTGATTTCAGGTCCAGAATTGCGCGGGACGTCCGCGCGGTCGGGATTCATTCAGGGGGCGGTCTGGGCCGGCCCGGTTCGGCCCGGTTTTTCCGGGGGCGTGGGCACGGCCTTTTTGGGCGTCCCGGCTCCGAGGCCGGGGTTCGCCGCCCGGGGCGCAGGTTTGACGACCTTCGACGACGCACTTTTCGCCGCGGGGGCTTTTTCCCGAACGAGACGGAAGCCAATGTTCCAGACTTGTGCATTCGGTTCGGCCCAGTTGCGTGCGAAATTGACGCACTCGATCGCCGCCATGTTCCACGCTCCGCCGCGCGCCACACGGCCCCGGCCGGCAGCCGGGCCTTGCGGCGCCTGAAGCGCCGGGAGCTTCAAATCGCTCGCCGGGTTCGACGTTCCGGTCGGCGGCCCCGGGACGGGTGTGCCGAGCGCCTCCATATAGCCCGGCCGATACCAGTCCCGGCACCATTCCATGACGTTCCCATGCATGTCATACAAGCCGAAGGCATTGGGTTCCTTCAGGCCAACCGGCCGGGTGCAGCGCGGGCTGTTGTCCCGGAACCAGGCATACCTTCCCAGCTCGGTTGGACTATTGCCGAAACAGAAAAGCGACGTACCGCTTCCTGCCCGGCACGCGTATTCCCACTCCGCCTCGGTCGGCAGTCGATAGCGGAAGCCGTGACGCCGGTCTCGGGCGTTCAAACGCCGAATGAATTCTTGCACTTGCGTCCAGGAAACGTTTTCCACCGGGTAATTCTCGGTGGGTTGCGGCGCCAGTCCGGCCGTGGCCCCGCTGGGGTTCGTTCCCATGATCACGGTCCATTGATGCTGTGTCACCTCGAAGGCGCTCAACTGAAAGGCCGGCACGACCACCATCCTGGCGGGCCGGGCGGCACTCCAATCGATTTTCGGGACGTCTTCGCGCGCATCGGTGAATGGATCGTCCGGTCGGTCTCGCACCGGGGCGCCCATGACGAACACGCCCGCGGGGACATCCACGAACCGCATGGCGAGCGGCGGGCGGCTGTCGAGCACCGGCGCCGATGCGGCAGTCTGTTCGTTCTCTGCCCGGGGAAGCCGGGAAGTTCGGCAACCCGTGCCCGGAAGCAGCAGGGCGGCGAGCACCGCTGCACACCCGGTTCGGGAAAGGTGCTTCATTGAAACGGGCTCCTTTGCGCAAACTCGACCCCATGCGGGGCGGGTGGCGGTGCGGCCTGCCGTCCTCTCTTCGCGCACGCCCGGAGTGTTTAACGGGTTCGGCTCCCGACACCCCGGCGTTTTGCGATCCGTTTCGGAAGTGGTGAGTACTCTTGCAGAGGCCGCCGATTCGCCTGCGTCCCAGATCGTTTCGACGCGGTCGTCAATTGTTGTCGCCGGAGAGTCCCCACAGTCGCCGCAACCGGTCCCGGGCCTCGACCGAGCCCTGCTCGGCGGCCCGGAGAAAACAGGCTTTGGCCTGTTCCCGGTCCCGCTTGACGCCCCGGCCGGCCAAGAAGCACTCACCGAGCGCGTACAGGGCACGGGGATTATTCTGTGCGGCTGCTTTGCGATACCAGTCGACCGCTTTTGCCGGGTCTTTTTCGACGCCTTCGCCCTCTTCGTACCAGACGCCGAGGTTGTACTGGGCTTCGGCATACCCTTTCTTCGCGGCCCGTTGCATCCAGTCGACCGCTTTTGCCGGGTCTCTCTCGACGCCGCGCCCCAACGAATACGACATTCCCACGCTGAAAGCCCCGAACTCATCTCCGCTCTCCGCCGCACGTTTGAACCAACGAAAAGCTTCTTGTTTGTCTATGGGCGTTCCGCTGCCGTTGAGCAGGCAATTCCCGAGGGCGATTTGGGCTGGCGTATAGCCGGCCTCGGCAGCTCGTCGGTACCACTTGACTGCAGTATATGTGTCCCGAGCCAGTCCAACGCCTCGGGCGTAGCAGAAGCCGATCTTGGCTTGGGCTTCCGGGTCGCCGTTTTCGGCGGCCAGCCAGAGCCAGCGGAGCATCTCGCCGTAGTCCCGGGGAACGCCGTCGCCGTTTTGGTAGCAGTCGGCCAAGTGTACCTGCGCCCGGGGGTCCCCGCGTTTTGCCGCACGCTCCAGAAAGATCGCAGCCGCTTTGGGGCTCTTCGGCGTGCCGAGACCTTTCTGCAGAAAGCCGGCCACTTTTTTCAGCGCACCCAGGTCGTCCCGGTCCGCCGCCATTCGGTAAAACTTGAAGGCATTGGCGTAGTCTTTCCGCTTTTCAAAGGTTACGGCTGCATTGAGTTGGGCCGCCAGGACCCCCTGCTCCGCCGCTTTGATGTACCAAGCGAGGGCTGCCTCGGGATCTTTCTCGACCCCATATCCCTGGTCCAGGCACAGGGCATAATTGAACTGGGCCACCGCGTGGCCCTGGAGTGCGGCTTTGCGGAACCACTCGGCGGCCTTTTCAAGGTCTTTTTCGACCCCTCCGCGTCCCTCAAAGTAGAGTTTGCCGAGTGTTTCCTGGGCGCCGGGGTTGCCGGCTTTGGCCATTTTATGGATTTTCTTGAGAGAAGGCGTCTCGAAATGTCGCTTGTGCACGCGCGGCGGGGGCACACCAGGCAGGTCGCTTCCCGGCAACGGAGTTTTTTTCTTTCCCCAAAACAGGAAAGCGTTCGTTTCGCGTCCGGGAATAAGCAGGAGGCCGGCAATCCCCAGCAATGGGAGCCAATGCCGCATTCTGATCACCTCTTCCAATTCCACAAGTCCGGTTTTGCGGCGGGACGGGAGTGGTTTTGCATGTGGGCGGTGCGCTCGTCGACGGTTCGGGCGCTCGGACTGGGCCGAATTGTTCCAAGGAAACCGACCAATCTACGGCTTGCCTACGATACCACGTCAAGCACCGAGTCTCAACCCCTGCCGCCCGGCGGGCAATCGGTCGGTATCGTGGGGTAAACGGCCGCGGCGGCCGCGAACAGGCGCGTTGTTCGGCACGAGCGGCGCGTTCTCTGGAGCCGGAGGTCCGCGCCGCGATTGGTCGGCTCCGTCGGCCGGCCGAGGCGGGACGGAGCGGTCCCGGCCGTGTGCCTGAGAACACCGCTTGTCCGTCAGGCCCGGCGCGGGTCGGGCGCCCCCGCTTCTCGGAGCGCGGCAAGCCAGCCGTCAATGACGGCGTCGGAGGGCGACTCGATCGAAGCGATCTCGGGCGATGCCGCGTATCCCATCCGCGCCCCTTTGGCCGTGCCCAGACGGTGATACGGCATGATCTCGACTCCGTCGATGTTGCGAAGCTCGCCCGCCAAGCGGGCGCAGGCCCGCAGGTGCTCGGGGCGGTCGTTCAATCCCGGAATCAACGGGAGCCGAAGTCGCACCCGAGCACCGTCGGCATCGAGCCGACGGAGGTTGGCCAGTATCCGACGGTTCGATACCCCGGTCAAGATCCGGTGCCGTGTCTCAGACGTCTCTTTCACGTCGAACAAGAAAAGGTCCACGTGCGGATGGAGTGCGGCCAGTTTCTTATACGGTGCGTATCCCGTGGTATCCACGCAGGTGTTGAGCCCCGCGCCCCGAGCCGCGATCAGCAGGGCTTTCGTGAAGCGGAACTGAACCAAGGGTTCGCCGCCCGACACGGTCATTCCGCCACCCGAGGTCTCGTAGAAAGGCCGATCCCGGCACACTTCTTCGAGTACGTCCGCCACGGTCCGCCGGCGGCCGACCAGTTCGAGGGCTTCGGCGTAGCATTCCTCCGTACACGCCCCGCACACGGTACACCGGTCCCGCAGCAAGACATGACGGCCATCCACCAAGCGGTGGGCCCCGCTGGGACAGGCCTTGAAACAGTGTCCGCAGCCGATGCAGCGCTCCGGGTCGAACGAGAGTTCCCGAGCGGATTTGCGGGATTCCGGATTGTGACACCACGGGCAGGCCAAAGGACAGCCTTTGAGAAAAACCGTGGTCCGGATACCGGGGCCGTCGTGTATGGCGAAACGCTTGACGTCGAACACCAGTCCTTCGACGGCAAGTTCGCGTTCGCGCGCCGAGAAGCCGGGGGTCCGCGCCGGAGAATGCGAAGAACTCATCGTGATGGGGCTGCCTGCTGCGAATCAGGGTGGATGGGGCTGCGGAAAACCACAACGGAATCGACCGCCCGTACACGGGCAACCGCGCAACCATAGTCAGCCCGGAGGCGGATGCAAGTCACCGTGGGGCACACGGCACCCGCCGTGCCCCGAGCACCGCACCCGCGCCGGGCTCGAGCAAGGGGTGTCCCGGGGAAAGAATTGTGCACAGGCCTGAAGAGGGCTTTTTCGCGACTGGACTGGACGGTCCGGCCCGGCGTGGTCGTACACAGTTCTTGTGTCTGTGAAGCATTTCCGCGAAAAAGCGGTTCACCGTTTGACAGGCGGGAAGGGGCAGTCTAGGGTATTGCTTCGACAATCTTAGAAGTATCGAACCATTGAAGGGGCGCCGACAGAGTTGTGAGGTCAACCATGGAAGAGTTCTTGGACGCCTTCGAGGCGCTCGCCAATGAAAACAGGATCAAGATTTTCAAATTCTTGCTGGACCCGTGTTCTTGCTCGCACGTCAGCGAAGAGGAACGAAGGACGAGAGAGGTTTGCGTGTGCAATATCGTCAAGTGCTTCGACTTGGCGGAGTCAACGGTCTCGCATCACCTGGCTTGCCTGAGGCGGGGCAAACTCATCAAATGCGAGAAGCGTGGCAAGTGGATTTTCTACTCGATCGACTGGGACGGCGTGGAGCGTTTCAAGGCCGTCATTGCGCAAACCATGCGAAGCGGGTAGGCACTGGCGGCATCGCGATGGCAGCTCCACTTTATCTGAAGGATGTCGTGACACTGGATTTGTGCGTCGCGAAATGTAGTGGTTGCCGTATGTGCACAACCGTCTGTCCGCACGGCGTGTTCAGGCTCGAACAGAAGAAAGCGAAGATTGTCAATCGCGATGGATGTATGGAGTGCGGCGCTTGCGCGCAGAACTGTGCGAGTGCCGCCATTTCCGTCAGTGCGGTCGGGTGCGGTTGCGCTTCGCTGTTCATTCGCCGGTCTCGGCACGGGCCGATAGCCCGCTGTTTCTTCCGATTGTGGGGCTACAACGTGTGAGAACCTGCGGAGCAGGGAAAGCCCCGTCTTCTGCTTCGGCGGTGGGCGGGTTGCCGTATCGACTCACGGTCGGATGGCGTTCTCGGGATGGCCAGTCGGTCGGCCGAACCCACACTGAAAAGCACACATCAGCTTGCCGCCTTCCACTCCGAAGTAAAACGACCGAGATGCCCTGCTCAATGGGGCGTGCAGACCTGGGTCTGTCCCTGCGAGTCGAACGGCTTGATCAAATGCACATGGGCGTGGTCGGCATTCGGCTGCGCCGCGCCGGGACCGAGTCCCAGCGGCAAGCCGTTGACGGAGCCATCGGCATCGTGGTGTCGCGTCTGGACTGGCACGATGCGGTCGAGTGTTTGTTCCGGCCCTGGGGTCATCGCAGGAGGAACGCCAGAATACGGACGGGCATTGCCGCTTTGCTGCTCGCCGCTACGGCGTGGGCCGGCTCAGACGGCCTGTTCATCCACAATCGGCAGCATCCCGGTGCGCCGGCGTTCGTTGCAGGCCGCCATGGCCAGGCAGTGCGCGACCCGAGACGCACGTCGCCGCTGATGGGCTTTCCGGTCGACGCGCATGTGCTGGGCTCCGGCGGGGTGCACACGGGGCGCGATTGGTCATCTCCGCGGGGCCGGCCACGGCGTGGGGCAAGCGCGTGATGCGCGCCACATTTGGAGACCGCGACCGCCTACTCGATCCACACCTACCAGGACATCGCCACAAGAGCCACCCCGTTTTCGGCGCGCACGAACGCGTCTACACCTTGCCTGGCATGCAGGCCGGCCGTCGAGGCGATGGGCGGCAAGCAGGAATTGTGGAACACCGAGGCGGGGGCCCTGCGGACCTACCGCACCTATGCCGACGGACGCCCGTGGACCCCCGAGAAGGTCCGGGCCGAACGCCGGATCACGGGGTCGCCGGCCAGATGGATCGGCACGGCCCGGAGCGGGCGACGCGCATACGAACCCGAAGGGCTTCGGAAAGCTATTGTTCGAGTGGTCCCTGCATGCTTGGCGCGACAAGGAGGTCGCCGTGCGTCTCTATTCGACGACACTGTTTCTCCCCTCCCTGGGAGAAGAAAGGGGCACAAAACGATAGCGGCCGCCGAGGCCTTTGCAGAGAAGGATCCCAAGAAAACGTGCCGCGCCCCTTGACAGGCGGCACGAAGCGGCTAGGATATTACTTCGACGGTTCTAGGGTTGTCGAAATGACGTCGGGTTGGGGACAGGTCCGCGGGGGGCCTGGAAGAACTTTTGGAGGCCATGGAGGCCATCGCCAATGACAACCGAGTCAAGAGGTTCGAGTTCCTGCTGGACCCGTGTTCTTGCTCGCACGTCAGCGAAGAGGAATGCAGGGCGGAACGGGTGTCTGCAACATCGTCGGATGCGGCGACTTGGCGGAGTCGACGGTTTCGCGTCATGCGACTTGTCTGAGGCGAGGCAAACTCATCAAATGCGAGAAGCGTGGAAAGTGGGCTTTCTGCTTGATCGACTGGGATGGCGTGCAGCGTTTCGAGACCGTCATTGAACAAACCATGCTGCGAGCCACAGGCAGGCGCAGGGGGCGTCACGATGGCAGATCCAAGCCAGAGCCCGGCCGCAAAGGGGGCGCGGCCGCGCAGCTTTAAGCGGACAGGGCCTATATCAGCGTCCATTCCACGAGGAAGGAGAAAAAGCAATGGCCGAACCGGCAACTGAACGGACGGATGTTCTCGCTCGATACGAGGAAATGCGCTACGGAATGTTCCTTCATTTCGACATCAACACATTTCGCGAAAAGCCGAAGTGCCTGATGAGCAGTTTTACGAAAGGTCCTCTGCCGCCGCCCGAGATCTACTGTCCGACCGACCTCGATGTGGACCAGTGGATTTCCGCGGCCAAGGAAGCGGGCATGCGCTATGCCGTGCTGACTGTGAAACATTGGCTCGGCTTTGCGCTTTGGGACAGCAAGTACAGCGACTACGATGTGGCTGCCAGCGGCAACAGGACAGACGTGGTTGCCAAGTTCGTGGATGCCTGTCGCAAGCATTCGGTGGCGCCGTGTTTTCTTTACACTCTCACCCAGGACATGGCCCACCGCCGAGACAAAGGCATGGGTGAAGACGAATGGTTCGCGCACGCCTTCGGTCAAGTCACCGAACTGCTGACCGATTACGGTCCCGTGACAGCCATGTGGTACGACGGTCTGGGAGGGGGTGACTTCCCGCCGGATCTGATCCCCCGGGCATACGCGTTGGTGAAGTCGCTGCAACCGAACTGTCTGGTGGTCGTGCACGACCCGGGCAGGCGCGGCTGGTGGCCTACCGATATCTTTCAGCCCGGGCGTAATGCCCCGCCTCCCGAAGGGCACAATCCGTGGATGACGCACAACGGCAAGACCTATTACGTTCCTGCCGATGTCATCGACACAGTTGTGGAAAGCTGGTTCTGGAATCCGGAGGATCGCCCCAGGCCGCTCGAGGACCTGTTGGAGAACTATCGTAGAGTGACGGGTCGGGGGGCGAACCTCACGCTCGGCCTTGCCCCGGACAGAGAAGGGAAGCTGCCGGCGGACCAGGTTGAACGCCTGATGGAGCTGGCCCGGGTGATCGATGGACTTCACCTGTGATGTGCAACCGGACTGACGGGGGAAGCCGAGCATGAAAAGCACGACGCTATTCAAGAAAGTCTACGGAAGTTTGATGGGCGGCGCCATTGGCGACGCGATGGGCGGACCTGTGGAGGGTCTTCATTACCGAGAGATCGAAAAGCGGCACGGCAAACTGACGGAACTGTTGCCCTATCCCGCCAAGAATCGAGTTTGGGGCCGGGGAATGGCTCCCGGCAGCGTGACCGATGATACGTACCTCAAGCACATTTGCTGTGACGCCGTGATACGGGTGGGCGGGGTGCCGACGGCCGACGACATCGCCAGGCAGTTCATCGAGTATTACCACACGGCCCCGGCTGTCGGAGACGGGGGCGAGCGACCGAAGCAGTTCATGGAGGAGTTCTACTGGCGCAGCCTGTACCGGGAGCACAAGATGATGTATGGCGGCGGCCCGCTCATGGCCTCACAGATCATCATCGCCCCCGTGGCATTGGTGGATGCTTGTGATCCAGAGAAGGCCGCCCGCGACGCATTCCTGGTGTCGTACATGGCCGAGGGCTATGCAAAGGATGCGGGAGCGATCACCGCCGCGGCCATTGCCGAAGCCGTGAAGGCGGAAGCGACGGTTGAGTCCGTCATCGAGCAAAGCCTCAATCCCGCTCTTGGTCATTTGGTCGAGGGCATTCATGTGGGCCGCCCGTGTCGGGAGGTGGTTGAGACCGCCGTCGAGATCGCGCGCCGTCACGGGGACGTGTTCAGCCTGCGGGACGAGTTCTACGCAAAGGTGAACCGATATCACCAATGGGAAGCGTTGGAGGCGCTGGGCGTCTCGATGGGCCTCTTCTGCGCGGCGAACGGCGACCCGCGCACGACCATCATCGGCGCCGTGAATTACGGGCGCGACAACGATTCGCTGGCCGGAATCGCCGGCGCCGTCGCCGGTGCCTTCGGCGGCATTGACGCGATCCCCGCCGAGTGGGTGGAGACTGTGAAGGAAGCCAATCCGGAGCTGAACATGGAAGAAACGGCTTTGAGTTTATGCGAGATCGTCGTTACGAATCTGGAAAGCGAACGCCGCCGCGCCTTGTGCCTGGAACGGCTGTTGGCGTAGGCCGTGGCGAAGAGCCGACGGATGTCGGCCCCCGATCAAGAGTGTGGCGTCCGCTTGGTGTTCGCCGGGTTCGTGTCCGGACCGAGGCCTTCGGTGTCCTGCGAGTCGCCCCGCATTGTGTCGGTCGGCGTGTTGCTGCAACCACGTTTTGAAGGAGATGCTCAGATGGCTGAACCGGCAACGGAGCGAACGGAGGCTCTCGCCCGCTATGAAGGGATGCGTTACGGGATGTTCATTCACTTCACGATGAACACCTTTCTCGATGGGGCGTTCTGTGCAACTGTGAACGGACCGCTGCCCGGCCCGGAGAGATACGCGCCCGAGGGCCTCGATGTGGACCAGTGGCTCGATGTGGCCAAGAGAGCCGGCATGCGATATGCCGTGCTCACCGCGAAACACTATGTGGGGTTCGCGTTGTGGGACAGCGACTGCAGCGACTATGATGTGGCGTCGAGCGGGTGCACGACCGATGTGGTGGCCGAGTTCGTGAAGGCCTGCCGCCGGCACGGGCTCGCACCGGGCCTGTACTATGCACTGGGAGTGGACACGGCCCATCGCCGGGATCGGGGCATGACTGACGCGGAATGGTATGGGCACGTGCACCGCCAGATGGGGGAACTGCTGACCGGGTACGGACCGATCTCCGTTTTTTGGTTCGACGGGTTGGGCCCGGTGGGGCCCGGCAGGTTGCAGGAGGCTTACGACGTAGTCAAAGCCCATCAGCCGGACTGCCTGGTGGTGGTGAACCACGGGCATGGGTCGAACGGTTCGCGTCTGCGATACTGGCCCACAGACGTGATCGCCGGGGAGCGCACTCTCCCCCCTCCCCAAGGTCACAATCCGAGGCTCGAGCACGACGGGACGACCTATTACCTTCCCATGGAAACATGCGACACGTCCGCGCAAGGGACCTTCAGCAAGGGCTGGTTCCCGGAACCCGGCGAGCAGATGAAAGAGGTCCAGCGGGAGCTGCTCCCTTTGTACCGAAAGGCCACGGAACGCGGCGCCAATCTTCTGCTGAATGTGGCGGTCGACAGGAGAGGACAGATTCCGGCAGCGACCGCCGAGCGACTGCTGGAATTGGCTGAGGCGATCGAGAAGTCGAAGACGTGATGCTTGAAAACCGGAGTGAGGAAGATGCGCTCTCTGGGGATTGCCGCTGTCGTTTCGACTTTGACGGCCATCTGCCTGACTTTTGCTGCCGTGACTTTCACTGCCGCGGCCGCGGTGACCGTCGCCGCGGACGACCGCGCCGTGCGTGTCGAAAATGGTCTGATCGGCATTTCGGTCTCGCCGGATACGCCTTCCTTGCTTTCAGTCCGCATTGGCGCGCAGCGCTTCGTTCAAGAGTCGGCGCCGTTGTACGAGCTTCTTCTTGTGAAGAAAGATGGCGGCACGCTCCTGCTGACGAGCGAGGACGCGACAGATTCCAGTGTCGCCGTCGAGCGCGGCGAGGGTTTCGCCGTGTTGGTCATAAAGAATCGGGTGCATGGCGGGCGGAAGATCGAAGTCACCTGCCGGATCAGGGTCAGCGACGCCAACTCCCTGACACGGTGGCGGATTCGGGCGAAAAACGAGACGGACCTGTCCCTTCGTTCGGTCGCGTATCCCATCGTCGCAACACCTCTCGTGTTGGGGCAGAGCGTGGATGATGATTTTCTGGTTTGGCCTCAATCCGACGAGGCTGAGTGGTTTCCGGCCCCAGGGAAGAATTTCAAGGTGGGCCAGGGGTTTGGCCGGCACAACGGAGCGCTCTACCCCGGCGGCGCGTCGCTCCAGATGATGACATTTGGAGATGCCGACGGCTCCCTCTACTTTGCCACCTACGACGCGGCGGGAAACGTCAAACGCTTTCGCTTCAAAAAGACGCGGCAGAACTTCCGTTTCAGCATCGAGCACTTTGTCCCCGAATCGCCCGGGAACGATTTCGATGCCCCGTACGACACGATCCTGGGCGGCTTCAAAGGCGATTGGCGCGTTGCGGGGGACATTTACCGTAAGTGGGCCTGGAAGCAGCAGTGGTGCAAGACCAAATGGTGCGACCGCATCGATGTGCCCCAGTGGCTCAAAAAATGGCCGCCCGTAGTGTACGCGGGCGCGCTTGGGGAAATGAATCGAAAGCGCCCGTTGGATCTGCTTCCGCAGGTTACCAGAGATTACATGAATGTGTTCGGCCGGGACATCGTCATGTTTTTTCACGGCTGGGAGAAAAACCGTGCGCAGTTGGGCTATCCGCGGCCCGACCCTTTTCCGCCGGACGGGGGCGAGACGTATTTCAGGAGCGCCATGGAACGAGTTCGCGCGCTGGGCAGCCGGCCTTTCGTCTTCGTTTGTGGTCCATACTGGGTTTTGCAAGAGCGCGGTTGCGGCTACGACGACAGAGCGGGTTTCGACCAGTTCGCCCTTCCGTATGCCGCGCTCGATCCAAATGGAAATACACAACGCCTGTTCCTGGCCGGAAGCCTTGACATGGCAAAGATGTGCCCGGCCACCGAGTTCTGGAAGCGCTGCGTCGTCAAGAAGCTTGTTCAATGTGTGAAGCTTGGCGTTCCCATGGTTCAAATCGACAGTTTCCCATGCTGCCAGGTCTATCCTTGCTACAATTCTGCTCACGGCCATCCGCTCGGATACGGCAAGTGGTTTTATCGGGCTTTCGCCGACATCCTCGGCGCCTGTCGTGCAAAAGCCGTGAAGATCGACCGCAGTTTTGCGATGCCGACGGAAGGAACGTGTGAGCTGTTCATTCCGCTGACCGACAGTTACATGTCGCGCATGCACATGATGCCGCGATGGCATCACGACGCGTTCGGGGCGATGAAGGTCCCGCTCTTCACGTACGTCTACCATGAGTACTTGCCCCCATACGGCGCGGTCGGCCCTTACCTTACCGCATGGAAAGAGACGAGCACTTACTTCACCCGTGGGGTCGCCTTGAACCTCTTATGGGGCCGCCTGCCGACCGTGCGGATTGGCGGCAACCAACAGCCGCTGGAGTCAGCCGGACTGAACCAGAGGTTGCTGGGCTTCCTGAAGCGCGCCGTGGCCGCGTCAAGTACGTACGCGTACGACTATGTCGTCCGCGGGCGCATGCTCCATCCGCCGATGATCCAGGCGCCGAACATTTCCGTCAAGTACTGGCGCTGGTGGACGAAGCCCCCGTCGAATGCCGTCTTCGAATCGCCCGCGGTCCTTGCCGAAACCTGGCGCGCTCCCAGCGGGTCCACAGCGATGATATTCGTCAACATTTCGGAGCAGACGGCGACGTTCGCCGTGCGACTGCCGGACCCGGACCTCACCGTCAACCTGTACCGAAACGGGGTCCGGAAGCAGATTGCGGTCGAAGGAAGGACGGTTCGCATGAAGATGCAAGCCATGGAGATCGCCATGATTGAGTTTTGACGGTCCCATGAAAGGACCGCAAAGCCCCACGATTTTCATACCCCGGGGCGCGAGAATACTTTCCCGTTTCTTGCTCCGAACAGACTTTTGTCATCTTCACACTTTTCCAAAATGGGAAGACGGCTTCGTGTTGTGTTCTGTTTCGATTTGGTATGCTGTATTGCAGGTTGTTTCCATGCACATCCGAAGTTTTTCTTGCGTCAAAAAACCCATGGGGTATGTTTCGATTATCGGTTACGAACGGAGACGATACGAGGCAGGATGATTTCATCCCCGGAATAGAGGCGTTGCCGTGATTGCAGAGGTCCTTAGAGAGTTCCCGGAAGTGGAGCTGCCGGTCATCGATGGTGCGATGAGACTGGTGTACGAGCCCGACCCAAGTCGTCCCAACACGTGGGCGGTGAACGATCACTGTTTGATCCAAGATAGAGCGGGGAGAATTCACTTTTTCGGGACGGAGAATCTCTTTGCGACCACAGCGCAAGCATTGGCGTGGCTAAGCGACATGTTGGCGCCGTCCGAACGTCCTTTCATTCAGACATTGCACAAGCTGATACACGGGCACCTCTATCGTCCCGGCATTCACATGCGAATCGGCCATGCGGTGGCGGAGGACATTTGGGGGCCTTGGAAGCGGCTTCCCGCCGCGTTCGACGGCCGCGACATCGGGCACGCCTACGCTTGCCCGTTTGTCGTGCCTGACGGCGAGCAATATCGAATTTTCGGAGGTGGGTTGGACGGGAACCACGTCAGCCCGGACTTGTACTCGTGGGTCCGTGCAGACGAGGAGACGGTCTGGGAAGACCCGAGCGGTCTCAATTTCCGTAATATGCGGGACCCCTGCATTCTCAAATTGGAGGACGGCCCGCACTTGATGTGTTTTGCCGGTACGGACGCTCGAGGACGCCACACGGTTGGCTTGGCCTCGTCTGCCGATTTGCGGAAATGGCGACGGGAGGGGCCCTGCTACGTGGAGGAGCTTTCGCCGGACGCGCCCGCGTCGTTCGGCATTTTTGAGTCGCCGTTCCTGTTGAAGCGCGGGGAGTTGTTCTACCTGTTCGTCGGGTTTTCGCACCGGCACTATTACGAGACTTTCGTGGTCGTGTCGCGTAACCCGCGCAGGTTTCTTCCGCAGCACAAAGTGACGACCGTGTTCTCCCACGCGCCGGAGTTGATCGAAATCGGGGGCGAGACCTACATGAGTTCATGCGGCATCGAAGACCCTCAGTGCTTGAACCGTTCCGGCCTGTGGATGTGTAAGCTCAGATGGGTTCGGCCGTAAGGCGATCCCGGGCTCTTACCAGTTAGGCAAGAAGCATGAAGCAACGCAGAGGATTTGCCCGCCTGACAGGGCTATTATTGTGTTTCGGGTTCGCCGGTGCGGCGGTCCTTGCGGCGGCGGGGCGGCCTCGGAATCTGATTGCCAACGGAGGGTTCGAGAAGGGCACGACGGGCTGGAGCTGGCCGGCGCGGAAAGGTCAAACCGAGCCCGGCTTTCTGAATAAAGAGACGCCTTACCAGGGCTTGGTTTCGTATACGCTGAGCCTTCCCGGCGCCGCCGGCGGAGGCTATGTGTACACCGGCGTCCCCAAGATCGACCCGGCGAAAGATTATGAATTGAGCTTGGTCCTGCGGGGGAAGGGTCTGCCGAAAAACAGCGTGAGCGTCGAACTTTTGCAGTGGGGCGCGGCGAGGGGGGAGAAGCCCCAACCGCAGGGCTGGGTGTGCCTTCCGTCGCGTCCGGGCGTCAACGAGCTGATCACCGCAGGCGGCACGTTCGACTGGAAAAAGTTCGCGGTTCGCATCCCGGCTCAAAGCATCAGGTCCAGCACGAAATGGCTCGTGTTGTTCATACGCAAGAACCCTCTCGGCCGAGGGAAGCTGGGCATTGACGAGGTCTCCATGGTCGCGGTGGATCCGATCCTTGGCGGGGGGAAAACGCCGGCCGGTAAGCGTCCCAAAACCGGTCCCGGCAAGCGGCGCGCTTCGGTTACCTACACATCGGAGAATAGCGCGCTTCTTGTCTACGACACGGACCCCAAGGTGGCGATTCGCTGCGAGCCGGACCTGTGCCTGTACCGCACCGGGAAGCTTCCTCGGATCACCGTTGAGTCGAGGGTTGTGCCCGGCGGCAAGCTGGCGTGGAATGTGAAGGACGGCTTCGGCAAGTTCGTGGTTCGGGAGGAGCAACCCGCGGACGGCAACACGCGCGAAGTGAAGCTCCCGCCCGGGCATGGCTACTACGAAATCATCGTCAGAATCATCAAGAACGGAAAGTCTCTCGCCGAGGCCCGGCGTTCCATTGGCGCGCTGCCTCCGCCGCCGAAGCCGGACGGCGACGAGCCGTTCGGACTTTGGGTGCAAGGCGACGAGTACTATCCCGAATTGGGCGTCCGCTGGACGCGCAGCTCGCTTTACTACAACCTGTGGAGACAGATAGGCGACGCTTATTGGGCGAAGCGCATCGCCGCCTGGGAACGTTTGCGTGCACAGGGCATCCGGGTCATCGCGTTTCCCAAACGGATGCCTGACAAGTATGCCGTCAGCCCGAAAATCCTCAAGGACACGCCCGAGGCGTGGCATTGCCTCGAGACCTTCTGGACCGCCATGGTCAAGGGTCTCCGCGGCCATGTGGATGCTTGGGCCGTCATCAATGAACCGTACCGGGGAATGTGGAAAGGCTCCGACCAACTCATCGTGCGCTATTGGACTCTCCTCCGGCGCATCATCGACAAGTACGACCCCGATACGCCCCTGATCGGACCTTCCCTGAACGTCATCCAACCGTTGATGATGGCGCAGTACAAGGACCTCTTGAAAATCGGCTTCGGCGGACTGGTGGACGGCCTTGAACTGCACACCTACACCTTGCATCGGATGCCGGAAGACGTGGATTGGGCGGCGTCGATCGCACAGGTGCGCAGGGTCACGCGCCGCGCCCTCGGACGCGACCTGCCGATCTACGGCACCGAGATGGGGGTGTCCGCCGACTATTCACGGGAGCTTTATCAGGCGCAGTATACGGCCCGATCTTTCCTCTGGACGAAGAAACTGGGGCTGAAGGTGAATATTTGGCACGGCTTCAGTTGGCCACAGGCCAAGGGCGCCTACGAGCGGAACTACCACACCTTCCGCAACGGCGCCACGCGCCTCCCCTCGGGCAAATGGGGGCCCAAACCTCCGCAGCCGCGTCCGGCCGCCATCACCTACGGCACGATGACCCGCCAGCTCGCCGGGGCCCGGTTCCGGAACGAGCTGGACTACCTCGGACCGAACGTCAAGGTGTTTGTCTTTGAGCGTGACGACGGGCCGATGCTCGCGATCTGGACGACCGGCCGAAAGGAGAGATCCGTTCGACTTGCCGTCGATGTGGGCGCGGTGACGCTCACCGGCATGTTCGGCCGCGCGCAAAAAGTGAAGACCGACGACGGCGTGTTGAAACTTCGAGTAAGTGGCAGTCCCGTGTACGTGGCCCCAGTCGGAGCGCATTTACTGAAGCAGAAACGCATGGTCTCCGCGTCGGCGTCCATCGAAGTGTTGCCCGGTGGAGAAGGTGGGGGCGAGTTGTCCATCCACAATCCCACCGGACAGCGGGCCGCCATGCGTGTCGAGTTGATAGAAGAGCCGGGCTGGGAAGTCGCGCTGGCGAGCACGCGGTGGACCCTCGCCCCCGGGGAGACAGCCACAACCCGCGTCCGCCTCCGCTGTCCGGAGAACGCGCCGCTGGGAGACCGTCCGCTTTTCGGAAAAGTGTACGTCAACGAGCGGTACGCCGGCCCGTGCAGCATTCCCGTTCTGGTGCAGCCGCGGGCGGAGATCGTCGGTGTCCGGCCGTCGCTGGAGTGGCGGTTGGTCCCGGTGCTGCGCGGGAAGATTCGCCGCCATGATCCTTCTCTTCCGTCGGTCCGGATCTCCGTGGCCGGCTCGGATTGGGACCCCATGCGTGTGGAATTCAGAGGCGTTCAGGACACCGAGTTTGCTCTTCCGGCGCCTTACTTGAGATCGGATCGTCTCCAGGCGGTCGGCCTTCGACTCTCCGGCGCCGGTCGCCAGGGCGCCGTGGTGACGCAGACCCTCAGCTTCGTTCCCGCGGCCAAACTGAAGGCTCGGCTGAATATCGACGGACAATTGGGCGATTGGTCGATCACCGAGAGCGCTTCGCAGCGCCAGGCTCCGTTCAGCGTGCGTTGGGCCTGGGATGCGAAGGCCCTCTATCTGGCTGTGCGCGTTACCGACAAGAAGCATGTGCAAACTCAGCCTCCGGATCAGATGTGGCGTGAGGACGACATCCAGATCGGCATTGCGCCCATCAGCCCGGGCCAGTGGGTGCGGCCGCCGGCCAGCGAGATGCAGGAAAGCGAATTCACCGAGTTGTCCCTTGCCCTTTGTCCCGACGGTCCCGTTTTGCATCGGAGCCGCACGGTGAACCGAGAACTGGCGCCCCTGGGATTGGTCGCGCCTGAAGACGCTCCGCGCGGGGTTCGACACGCCGATGGGGTCACTACGTACGAACTCAGGCTGCCCGTCCGTCAAGTCGGCCTCCGCCCGCTTTCCCACGAACAGGTGTTGCGTGTTTCTGTGCTCATCAACCGAAGCGATGGCGCGGGACGAAAGTATTGGGAATGGTTCAGCGGCATTTACAGCCAAAAGACGCCCGACCTCTACGGCCATCTGATCTTGCTGGATCAGTTGAATCGGTCGTGTCTGGAGGGGGTGCCGGACGCGCGGAGGCAAGAAGCCGAAAAGGACCTGCCGTGACTGGATCGGAGAACGACTGCCAGGAGTGCTTTGGTTGTGCATGCGGAAAATGACGCAGTGCCCAATGACAAGAGAAGTCTAACGGACAAATGACGCAAATGACGAATCTCTGTCTGGTCGTTTTTCCGAGTGAGGTCTCGGGAAAAGCATGGCGCCTTGCGCCACCACGAGGAGAGTGCAATGTCTCACCTGGAAGCAGCAAGTCTGAAAGCGTCGGAGTTTGGCATTGGCATCATCGGTGTGGGGGGCATCGCCTACAATGCCCACTTGCCGGCGTACGCGAACGCCGGTTTGAAAGTCGTGGCCGCTGTGGATTCCAACCCGGAGGCGCTGGCCAAGGCGAAGAGCGAATGGGGGATTGAGAAGGTCTTTACGGACTATCGCGATCTGCTGGCCCTGCCGGAAGTCAGGATCGTCGATGTCGCCACGCCCCCCATGGTGAAGCTGCCACAGGTTCTTGACGCAGCGCGGGCGGGCAAGCATCTACTCGTACAGAAGCCGTTCTCCCGCAGTTTCGAGGAGGCGAAAGCGATGGTGGCCGCTGCGGAACAAGCGGGGGTGTTGTTGGCGATCAATCAGCAGGCGCGATGGATCCCTGCGCTGCTGCCGGTCAAAGACTGGATCGAAGGCGGTTGCATTGGCGAGCCCTATTTCTGCTTGGTGACCCTGCGTGGTTATGTGGACATGCGTGTCGGCACCTGGAAGACCGATCTGGATCCATTCCTAATCATTCAAAACACCGTCCATTATCTCGACTTGGTCAGGCATTGGCTCGGCGACCCGAAGCTGGTTTACGCCATCGCCACGAAGGACAAAACCCAGCACATCAGAGGCGAGAACCTCGCCGTCATTTCTCTGGAGTTCGACGGTCCCTTGCGGGCTTGCGTGTTCAATGACTGGTGTTATCGCGGCGGTGGGCAGAACAGCGAGATTTGCATCGAGGGGACGGCAGGCGCAATTACAGGGGCGATTCACGCGCAATCCATCACTTTGCGTTCCGGCACGCCCGTCGCTCCCGAGATAACGGAATACACGACGAACAAACAATGGTTCCCGGACGCGTTTGCCGGCCCGATGCTCGAGCTGATGGCGGCAATAGCGGAAGACCGTGAGCCTCGGACGAGCGGCCGCGACAACTTGAAAACCATGCAGGTGGTCTTTGCCGCTTACAAGTCCATCTCGGAAAAGCGCGCGGTCGCTCCCAAGGAGATCGGCGCGAAAGGAACGGCAGAATGAACAGAATAAACACGTTGGTGCTATCTGGGGGAACAATCCATGATTTTCGAGGCTGCGGACAGTCCATTCGCGCGGCCTTGAGAGAAGATGACCGCTTCGCCGTCACCTACGTGGAGGAGGATTTGAGTGTGTTCGATCCACCGGGTCTCGAGCCGTTCGATCTGGTTGTGCTGTATTACACAAGGGGAGAGGTCACGGATACGCGCAAGAATGGCCTGCTCAATTGGTTGGCGGCCGGGAAGGGCTTTGTCGGCATCCACGCGGCCGTAGGTGCGTTTCGCAACAGTCCGGAGTATCGGGCCATGATCGGTGGATGCTTTATGATGCATCCGCCGGTACGGGAGTATCAGGTGAGCGTTGTGGATCCCGAACACCCGATTACCAAAGGGATCGTCGAGTTCATGGTGAAAGACGAGCAATTCATCATTGATCACGATCGGCGCGCGAACGTGCTCTGTACCGCCCTGCACCGAGGCGAGGCGAGGCCCGTGGCGTGGACAAAGTCGTGGGGAGAGGGGAGGGTGTTTTACCTGGCGTTGGGGCATACGCCTGAGGCGTGTCGGCATGAGATGTTCAAAGCCCTCTTGCAGCGCGGCGCGGATTGGGCAGGCACGCCGCCGAACGAGTTGTGAGCCGCGGACCGGCTGCGGCGTTTCTTCCCGCCCGAAGGCGACAGCGATGGGCTTCCGGCCTGGAACCCGGACTGCTTCGGCTGTCGAGTCGTGACCAACCGGGACTGATGCATCGCCGGGAAACGGAACGGTAGTCCTCTTCGTCAGAGGTGTTTTTCTCGTCAAGGAGAAACCCATGCGCACATCGACGATCATCCATCTCGTTGCGTTTGTTAATGCGCCGTTTCTGATGTGTGGTTCATCTCTATCTGGCGCCGAGTACTACGTCAGCAATTCCGGGAACGACGACAACCCAGGAACCACGCCGGCGCAAGCATGGAGGAGCTTGGCGAAGGTTAATGCTTTCAGGTTCGCGCCGGGCGACGTCATTCGCTTCGAGAAAGGAGGCGTGTGGCGCGGGCAGTTGATTCCCTGCAGCGGCAGCAAGGAAGGGCATGTCACGTACACGTCCTACGGCACCGGCCCGAAGCCGCAGCTCCTTGGGGCCGTCGAGAAGAACAAGCCGAGCGACTGGGAGCCGGTCGGGAAGAACATCTGGCAAACCGGCCCCTTTCCCGTTGACGTGGGCAGCATCATCTTCAACAACGGCGCGGTGTGCGGGTTCAAGGTTTGGGAAGATTCCGACTTGGACAAGCAGGACAAGTTCTGTTTTGGTCGGAACACCAAGATGCTTAAAGTGTATTCCGTGCGCAATCCCGCGGAGATGTACGAGGACATCGAGTGCGCCCTTAAACGACACATCATAAACGAGAGCGGCAGACGCTACGTCGTTTACGACGGGCTTCATTTGGCCTACGGAGCGGCGCATGGGATTGGCGGCGGGGGTACGCACCACATCATCGTTCGCAATTGCGACTTGTGCTTCATCGGCGGCGGGCGTCAATTCTCCAAGCGGAACAAGAATGGCTGGTATCACGTACGGTATGGAAACGGTGTCGAATTCTGGGGCGGCGCCCACGACAACCTCGTGGAAGGTTGCCGCATTTGGGACATCTACGACGCGGGTGTGACCAACCAGGGCGCTTCGAAGAACCAGCAATACAATATTATCTATCGCAACAACATCATCTGGAATTGTGAGTATTCATTCGAGTATTGGAACAGACCGGAGACTTCGGTCACACACGACATCTACTTCGAGAATAATCTCTGCTTCAACGCGGGCCGAGGCTGGAGCGATGGACAGCCCTACAAGAGAGGGCGACACTTGAGTTTTGCGCGCAATCGCGCTCAAACTTACAACTTCTACGTGCGGAAGAACGTGTTTCACTATGCCCGAAGTGCCGCGGTGATTGTGCAGGGCGACCACTGGAACGGGCGAGACAAGTTGGTCATCGACAACAACCTCTACTACCAGCCGCCTGACAGGCGGTTGGTCTGGTGGGGGGACCAACGCAACGGGAAGTCTTTCTTGGCGCGTGAATTCCACGCGTATCAGAAGTTTACCGGCAAGGACCGCAACTCGCGTTTGGTCACGCTCGACACACTGATCGTGAGACCTGGCCGACTGCAACTCCGTATCAACGAAACCGAGCCTGTACAAGTGACGGTCCGCTATTCCGACGGGGCCACCGCCGACGTCACGCCCGTTGCGTCGTACTCCTTGTCGGACGCTGCGGTCGCCTCGATCCAACCGATGGGAACGCTCAAAGGCCTCCAGCCGGGCAAAGCCGTGCTGACCGTTTCTCTCGAGGAATTGACGGCAACAACTTCGGTGAAGGTGACCGAATAGGATTGGCCTCTGCGCGCTCCGAATTGCAGCGGTCCTTGAGCGTGGAGAAGTCGCGGACCACCGCCGCAAGCCTTTTTTCGCACATACGATTTCAGTCAATTTCAGGGGCCGGCGCGCGGAGAAACAGCGCTCGTTCTTGCGACGCCGCGGCCAGGCGGCGGTCTCGTGGTTCCGCTGCACCAAGTGCGCCCGTTCCGCCTCCCGCCGAGCGGGATTACCGCTGAGGGTGGTATTGCCGGACAAGAACAGCGAAGTCTCGCTCAGAATTGCGCTCGTGCGCTGTCATGTCCCCTTTTCGGACGGGCTGCGACTCCGGCCTGGGCTGGGTCCTGGACTTCGGATGCTGAGTTGCGATTGACCAGGACCGATGCGTTGTCAGAAAACGGGGCAGCAGGCCTCTTCGTCGGAGGTGTTCTCTCAGTCAAGGAGAAACTCATGCGTACCTCGATGATCGTTAGTCTCGTTGGGTTTGTCAACGCGTCGTTCTTGATGTGTGACTCATCTCTATCAGGCGCCGAGTACTACGTCAGCAATTCCGGCAACGATGACAATCCGGGAACCACGCCCGCCCAGGCGTGGCGAAGCCTGGCGAAGATCAATGCGTTCAGGTTCGCGCCGGGCGACGTCATTCGCTTCGAGAAGGGAGGCGTGTGGCGCGGGCAGTTGATTCCCTGCAGCGGCGGCAAGGAAGGGCATGTGACATATACGTCCTACGGCACGGGGCCGAAGCCGCAGCTCCTTGGGTCCGTCGAGAAGAACGAGCCGAGCGACTGGGAGCCTGTCGGGGAGGACACTTGGCAGACCGGTCCTTTTCCCGTGGACGTGGGGAACATCATCTTCAACAACGGAGAGACTTGTGGTAACAAGGTTTGGGAGGGGGCCGCTTTGGATCGACAGAATCAATTCTGGTATGACAGACAGAGCAAGATGGTGAAGATCTATTCCCGCCACAATCCTGCCACATTGTATGACGACATCGAATGCGCATTGACGAGGCATATCATAAGCGAGAGCGGAAGAAGCTATGTTGTCTACGACAGCCTGCATCTCGCCTATGGTGCGGCTCATGGGATTGGCGGAAGCGGGATGCACGATATCATCATCCGAAACTGCGATCTCTGCTTCATCGGTGGTGGGTGTCAAGCCGCCAGAAAGACGAGAAATGGCTGGCGCTACACTCGATATGGAAATGGCATAGAGTTCTGGAGCGGGGCCCACGACATCATTGTCGAGAATTGCCGTATATGGGACATTTACGATGCCGGTCTCACCAATCAGGGGAGCAAGAAGAACTCACAATACAACATTGTGTACAGGAACAACACGATCTGGAACTGTAGATACTCGTTCGAGTATTGGAATCGACCGAAGACGTCCACCACGCACGACATTTATTTCGAGAATAACGTATGCTACAACGCAGGAGGCGGTTGGAGCGGTGGGATAGGTGCACACTTGATGTTTTTCGGCAATTCGGCAAGAACGTATAACTTTTTTGTGAGGAATAACATCTTTCACACGGCAAGGTCATGGTCCGTTGTCATCGCGGATGGATGGAGCGGACTGGAGAATCTTGTTTTGGACGACAACGTGTACTTCCAGCCATCCCATATACCGCTTGTAAGGTGGCGCAGTTGGGGAGATGAGAAACTGTTCCTGCCTCGTGACTTTGACGTCTACAAAAAAGTATCTGGGAAGGATGCGAAGTCGAGATTGACAACACTTCCCGGTCTGGTTGTGGCGCCGGTCAGGACGGAACTTGCTGTCAACGACAATCAAAAGCTCAAAGTGACCGTGCAGTATTCGGAAACGAACACGATGGATGTGGGGGTTTTTGCTTTGTACGATTCCCACGACGACACGGTTGCCGCCGTCGGGTCGGATGGAGTCGTCAAGGGTTTACGTCCGGGACGGACACGAATAACCGTAACTTTTGGTGGGGCAACCGCGACGGTGTTGGTTACGGTGACTCCGTAACCCGATTCATTCACAATCTTCGTAGCGATTGCAAAATGATAAAGCCCCGAAATCGTCGCCTCCGTGACACACGCGGGGCGCCCTGTGGCCACTGCGGCGGTGTTTGCGGCACCGCTTCGGCACCGCTTGACGTATTATGCGTGCGCCAGAACTCAGTGGATTGAGCTTGGAGGTCTGTAAAGTCGAATTCCCTTTTTTGGGCGGACTTCCTGGCATGGGTGTGGACGATTGCTTTACAGTTGCCCGCGGGTTCGAGTTCGGAAGCGTCATCTTCTGTAAAGCAGTCCCCCGCGCCGGCACTGTCGGAGGCAAAAAAAGAGGGCGTTCAGTTTTGCGGATTCACTGAGTTCCGGTGCGCCGTTCGGGGCCGTGGCTGATCCCGCCGGAACGGCGTGGCTCGTGGTTCGTGAGCCTGAGCCCGGCCGTCATCGTCTGTCATGGCGGGGAAGGTCGGAAACCTTCTTGGCTCCGGGTGGCTGGCTTCATGTGTCGCTGGGTTTCGAGGAACCCGCAGAGTGAAGCTGAGACTCGATCGACCGAAGGGAACGTTTTGCGGTTGGATGCCAAAACCATGGATACACATGCACTGTCCTATCTGACAGATGGCGACGCGACCCACGAGACCGCGCCTTGTCATACCCAGCAGGCAACACGCGCGGGCCGTGGCGTACCTTTCTCGCTTCTCCTGCTGTCCGCGATTGTGCTGGCCGGGACGGAGGCGTCTGCGTATGACGTGACGTGGGAGAATGAAACGACTGCGATTCGAATTTCGGACGGCTGCGTCACCTCGCTCTTTGACAAGTCGAGGCGTGTCGAGCCGGTCGTTCAGGCGCCAAGTGTGATTCGGCCCATGTTCCGGGTGATTCTCAACAAGGGGTTGAAAAAGGCGCACGACGTGAATTCCACTCGGATGCGGGTCTCTGAGTCGTCCGCGGACCGCGATGAGTTGCGGCTCACTTTCGAGTCCGAGCAGGTGCGCGCAGTGGTGCGTGTGAGCCCTGCGAGTGATCGGGCGGGGCTCGCGTGGCGCATAAACGTCACGCCTCTCGACCCAGGCCTTTCGGTTGCCCGAGTCATCTTTCCCATGCTGCACCTGCGCGCGCCATTGGGCAAGGAGTTGGCCGAAGACCGCATCATCCTCCCATACAGAGAAGGGCATCTCATACGCGATCCCCTGCGGGGCGTCGGGGCAAACGAGCGCCTGCGGACGGCTTGGCCGTACCCTGCCGACATGGTGGGTCAGTTCATTGGGTACTTCAGCAATCGGGCGGGCTGTCTGCTGTGGACGGACGACGCGGAAGGCCGCGTAAAGTGGTTCGGTTTCGAGCGGGAAAAGAATGAAACTGGGCTTGTTTTCTTCGTCGATCATCGAATGCCATTCGAGCCCGGTAAAGGCTGGCAGATGCCCTACAATGTCCGCACCTCGTTCTTCGCGAAAACGTGGCAAGCCGGCGCCGAGCTGTATCGCGCGTGGGCGGCGAAGCAGTTTTGGTGCAAGACGCCTTTCAGGGACAGGGATGACATCTCGCCGGTCCTCCACGCCCCGTGTCTCGCTATCTCATCCTCGCTGCGGAGCGAGAATCTCGACGTTTTGCCCCACGTCCTGGGTGGATACATCAAACGATTCAAGGCGCCTGTCGTGTATCGCCCCTTGGGCTGGGAGAAACACGGCACGTGGATAGGAATCGATTACTTTCCTCCTTTTCCTGACGAAGCAAAGTTCCGTTCGTTCGTCGCCGCACTCAAGGAGCGAGGCGTCTACGCGTGTGCGTTTATTTCCGGCCTCTACTGGTCTACACGGGTGCGTGGTCTCGCCGAGGAAGAGAACGCCGCCATCGAGGCGTTCTACAAAAAGCACAGGGGCGCCGACCACGCGGAGCGTCTGTCCAATGGGAAGCCTCTGACTTTCAATCATGGCGGGCGTCGGGCCACACGCATCTGTCGCGGCACGCCGCTCGGACGGACGATTCTTTTCGACGTATCGAGACGTTTGTTGGATTTGGGGATCACGGCGATTCACGACGACCAGGACCAAGGCCCGCAGCCCTGCGGGTATACGTGCTACGACACATCTCACGGGCACCTCGTTCCCTGCGGAAGTTGGGCGGCCAAAACCATGCTCGACACGCTTGCGCGAATCAAACGCGAGGGCGCGACGCGCTCACGGGACTTCTTCCTGACCAAAGAGGAAGATACGGAACTCATGAACATGGTGCTCTCGGGCTATCAAACGCGCAACTTCGCGCGGGTGACCGGCTATCTTCCCGGCAGACCCATGCAGATCATGCCCGTGACGCAATACTTGTATCACGAGTACTTGCCCTGCGTTTTCGGCTTCGCCGGCCCTTGGGTCGATACGGTCGCACGGATGCTCGTGTCCGGCCAGATTCCAAGCATCGCGTTCTGGGGCGAGGGACGCGTCATGCCCGTTGATGCGCTGCCGCCAAGGACGCTGATGCTGTTGACGGATTACTACGACGTCATGAGGGCCTACGCGAAGCCGTTTCTGCTTTACGGCAGAATGATGGCGCCCTTGGGCATGGACATTCCCACCGTCCGCCGCAAGGTCGGGCTGCCGCACAAGAGAATGAAGCTGGAGGTGGACGACCCACTGGTCATAACGTCGGCGTGGCGGGACGTGTCCGGCCGGATTGCCGTTCTGGCTGTCAACATCACGAATCAGCCGCGTTCGATTCGGTGCATAACTCCCAAGCTGACAGGCGAATCGGTCCGCGTCTCGCGATACGTAGGGGCCAGGAGCGCCCTGTCTCGGAAACGCCTGAAGCCCGGGAGTCCTTTTTCGTGGACGATTCCACCTTACCGTCTTTGCGCGGCGGTTTACGAAGAGAGTATGTGAAACCAGCAAAGACTCTCGAGAGGATAACACGCAAATGCCAGCCAAACACCTCGCCCTTGCCGGCGGTCCCCCGTCGTGCACGCGCATGAAATGGCGATGGCCCATCTGGGACGAACGCGAGGAACAGGCCCTCCTCGACGTGCTCCGCAGTGGTCAATGGAACGCCGGCCTCTACCCTGCGGACGCAGACCCGTCGCAGTTCCCTTGCGAGAGGTTCGCCCGCGAGTTCGCCGCGTACCATGATGCGCAATACGGCCTCTGCACGAACAGCGGGACGATGGCGATTTTCGTCGCGTTGAAGGCGCTCGGAATCGGACCGGGCGACGAAATCATCGTGCCGGTCGTGAATTTTCACGGCACATTCTCCGCCTTTGTATGGACCGGCGCGATGCCTGTTCTCGTGGATATCGATCCGCGGAGCGCGTGCATGGATGCGGATGAAGTCGAACGGGCGCTCACCCACAGGACGAAGGCCATTGTGCTGGTGCATCTGCACGGATACATGGGCGACGTGGACAGGATTCTCGACTTGGCCGCGAAACACGGCGTCGCCGTCGTCGAGGACTGCGCGCACGTGCACGGCGCAAAGTGGAAGGGGCGAGGCGCTGGCTCCCTGGGCGACGCGGGTTGTTTCTCCTTTTTCCAAAATAAGCTCATGGGCGCAGGCGAGGGCGGACTCATCGTCACGAACAACGAGGAGCTTTTTGCGCAGTCGTACTCGCTCATCAATGCAGGGCGTTTCCACCGTGTCGACACCAAGCGTGTGCCCGTCCTCGGTGCAAGTCTCAAGATGACACAGTTCCAGGCGGCCTTGTGCCTCGTTCAGTTCTCGCGGCTGCCCGACCAGATTCGGCGCATCCAAGCGAACGCGGAGTATCTGAGCGACAGGCTCGAGGCCATACCGGGCATCGAGCCCTGCCGCCAAGACGAGCGCATCACTTCGCGGGCATACAGCTTTTTCATGTATCGCTACAACGAGGACGTGTTTGGCCTGCCGAAACGGCTGTTTCAGCGGGCGCTCTCGAAAGAGGGCGCGCCGGCCGCAATAGGTGAGCCGTGGTCTTGCCCGCTGTACCGCAACAAGTTCTTCGTTGTCGAGCCCGGTCAGTATCGCTGCAAAGACCTCCCGCCCGGAACGCCCTTGGAGGAATTGTCCGCCTTGTTCCCCGCGGCCGAGGACTACAATCGAAAGACGTGTCTCATTGCCCATCCATGGTTCTTGGGGGCGCGAGAATCGACCGACGAGTTCGCCGCCGCGATCGAAAGAATCGCGGAATACAAGCACGAGCTTCTTGACCTGGATAGCGAAGGGACGTGAAAGAATTGTGAACGCCAGGCTTGAATTGTACCGAGACCGGCCGTGGCCCGGCCCCGGACGTGGGTCGGGAAGAGAATGCAGTAACGCAGTTGGTTGGTGATGATAAAGAAACACTTGACCTGCTGCTGGGCCGGGGCCCGGGAGATGTCGATATGGGTACACTTTGGAGTTGGCCGTGAGAAGAATGGCCGCCAACCGATTGTTGATGGGGTTTTCCCGCGTCAGGCTGAATCCTCAAGGCGATCTTCCGCTTGCGGGTTTCGGCAGAATGTGGAGCGGCGGTGTGCACGACGAGTTGTACGTGCGAGCCATGGTCGTGTGCGACGGCGCCATCGCCATGGCGGTCGTTTCGTGTGACGTGTTGGGCTTCTTTCGCAAGACCGCTCTGGCCGCGAAATCTCTTGCCGCCCGAGAGTCCGGCGTTCCTGCCGGGAACATTCTCCTCGCGGCAACGCATACCCACTCCGCGCCGGCGCTAATCGTTGTGGCTTCGGAGTTCATGGGCGGGCCGTGGTTTGAAGAGTTTTGCCGCGGTGTTGCGGAAGCTGTCAGGACGGCCCGAGCCTCTCTTGAGCCGGCGGAGCTCGAGTATGCGAAGGGCCAATGCGACCTCAGCGCAAATCGCCGTGTGAAAACCGAAGATGGAATCGGCTTTGGCCAAGACTTCGCAAAACCCAGAGACCCCGAGTTGATTCTCGTGGAGGCCACAGCGTCCGACGGCCGAGTCCTCGGCCGCGTTGTGAATTACGCGTGCCATCCGGTCGTTCTCGGGAAAGGCAATACGCTCATTTCTGCCGACTATCCCGGTGTGATCTCCCGCACTTTGGAACAACAGGGACCGGCTCCTTGCCTGTTCCTCAACGGCACTTGCGGGGACATCGACCCTTCGCTGCACGGAAGCCATTGGGTGAACAAACATTTGGACGACCTGCATGTCTTTGGCAGAGCGTTGGCCGACAAATGCCAGGATCTGCTGAATGGGCCGTCAACCACAATCGAACCGTGCAACGTGGGGATGGCGAGCAAGGTGCTGCGCCTTCCTCTTGCGCCGGCGCCGGACGGACCGGTAGCGGAGGTCGACTTCCGAAGCGAGACAACCGTCGAGCGCCGGTTGTCGGTCGAGCTGGGTGATATTGACGCGGCCAGGCGAAGGATCGCGCGAGCCCGAGACAAGCACAGGAACTGGAGGCTGTGCGCAGAATCGTTCGTGGATGCGCGATACGGCATTGTCGCAGAGGATCGACACGTCGTGACCGAAATCCAATTCGCCACAATCGGCCACCTCGCCTTCTGCGCGTTGCCCGGCGAGGTGTTGGTGGGCATCGGATTGGCCGTCAAGAACTCCGCGGGGACGACGCGGCCCTGCATCATCGCCACCTGCGCGAACGACTACATCGGCTATCTGCCGGAGGTCGAGACGTTCAGAGAGGGCGGGTTTGAGTCATGGCAGTGCATCTTGTCCGATGCCGGCATTCAGCAGTTCAACGAAGAAGTGATGAGTTTCTTCTCGAGTCACATGGCGGAAACAGAGGAGGAGCACAAAAAGCAGACTTGACAGATGGCCCCGATAGATCCACGGACTTCGTGGCGATATGACGCAATATACGCGGAGGCAATGTATTACCGCGACAGCTGGACGGGGCCGTGTGGAAACGCCGCCTCGGTCGGTGAGCGACGGCAACAGCTGGAAGGCGCCTGAGATGCGCCACCGCAGCAGATGGCTCCTGTGTTTTTCAGGCCTGCCATCCCGGCGAACGCCAGCCCTCGGCAAATCGTGCTCACGGCCGACTCGGGGCATCGCAACTTGGACGATCCCATGCTGGCGGGGTCTCGCAACAGTTTGCTCGCAGAGCGGGCCGAATCGACCTCGCAGAACGAATGTACGCGAGCGAACTGTTGCGATTCGCCGCAAAAAAAGGCGAGCGGAAGTTGTGACACGCCTTCGCCATTTACTGAGGGCTGGAACGCCGATTGCGGAAGAAGCCTTTTCAACACGGGCGAGGCCCGCGTCAGGAGTTGCAGGAATGAGAAAGACAAATGCCGTTCGATTCGCCCCTGTGTTGTTTCTTGCATTGCTCGCCGCCTGCGCCTTGGCGGACGGGCCGAACCTTGTCCGCAACGGAGATTTCTCGGATTTGGGCAAGGACGGCAAGCCGAGACACTGGCGGGCCGCGTTCGGTGGTGAAGGTGTCGAGGGGCGTTGGTCGGCGGTGAAGGGGGCGGGAGGCAAACGGGCTGCCAAGATCGAGTGCACCAGGTTCCCGGAAGACACCCCGACCGGCTGGGCCATCCTCATGCAAGACCGAACGGTGACCACGAAGAAGAATCAGAACCTCTACATTTCATTCCGGGCAAGAAAGGAAGGGATGGTGGCCGCACAGGTCATGGTGGCCATCATGCGGCTGCAGCCGTGGGGCACAATCATCAGGACTCCTGTTCCCGTCTCGGACCGGTGGGAGAAAGTGGAACTCGTCGTGACGCCTCGGTCGGACTGTTCCGAGGCGCGCTTCGAGATCTACTTCAATGAAGTCGGCACGTTGTATTTGTCCGACATTCGTGTAACCGAAACCACGCGAAGCGCGTTCGAATTGAATCCCATCCGTCGCAAGATGGAGCGCGAGAGAAAGCCGGACCGGCGGAAAAACATCGTTTGGAACAGCAGCTTCGAGGTCGGAGTCGACGGCTGGGGCACGGAGGGGTTCGACCACAACGTCGTCAAGCTCGACCACACTCAGGCCCGACATGGTCGTGCGTCCGCGAGAATCGATCTCAATCGCAACGACCTCCCCGCGGGCTACACGGATTATCCAATACCACGCAAGTTTGTTTTCCCGGAGGTCAAGCTGGCAACCGATGGATGGTTGAGACTCGAGAAGGGGGCGAAGTACACACTATCGGCGTATCTTCGGTCGGATGGGAAAAACCTGAAAGCGGAACTCGGCGTCTATTTCATGACCGGCGCCCGCAGTATTCGGGGCGTCGACGTGACGGACCGGTGGCGGCGCCAAACACTCACGTTTACGGCCAAAGACATCTTCGGGTTTGCGCAAATCGCATCGAGCACGGCGGATTCTCCCAAAGCGTTGTGGGTGGACGCGGTTCAGCTTGAGAGAGGCGGGCGCGCCACCGTGTACACAGCGAAATATCCCATAGAACTCGCGTTCCATCCGAAGAGGCCGGGCGGCATCTATTATGCAGGCGAACCGGTCCTCTTCGACGTTGAGGCCTCCTTCACCGCCCGTGGCGCGCGGGCCGGCGTGGAAGTGAAGGCGATCGACTATCGTGGGCAGGCGGTCTATCGAAGGAACTTCGGGCTGACGGAGAAACCCGGACCGCGCCGCCTCACGCTGCCGATTTCGGCAAACGGTTGCTACAAATTGATGGCCACTGTGAAGGGAGACGGATTCAAGTTCAGCACAGAGGCGCCGTTCGTCATCATCTATCCTTACGCGAGAACCTTCGGCAACCGGGGCGCTCGCTTCGGCACCAATCACCCCTACTATTCGGACCTGCTGCAGGTCTTGGCTCGGGACGCAGGCGTCTTCTGGGTGCGGGATTGGACGCTCAAGTGGGACAATGTCGAGCCGCAGAAAGGCAAATGGGACTTTGCCGGGCCGGAAATGCTGTTCGGCCGCGCCGCACGGCTCGACTTGCGAGTTCTGGCGATCCTGCCCGATCCTTCTTCCGGCTGGGCCGGCTCCGGTCCTCCCGAAGCGCGCGGCAAGCGGTTGGGAGACGCGTTCGAGGACTTGTGGTATTTGCCCCGGAACATGGACGATTTCCGTCGTTATGTCCGCCAGTGCATCGAACGGTACCACGACAGGGCCCACGTCTGGGAGGTCCTCAACGAACCCTACCGCGGCAAGACCGTGAACTGGAAAGTCGAGGAGAAGTACAACGGATTCCTCAACATCGTCAAGCAGGAAGCCGCCAGAGCGGGTGCGGACCAGAAAGTGGCACGCTGCGGTCTGGTCTACTTCGGAGACCATGAGCGGGCCAACGCTCGAGCGGCCCGACTCGCGGACATTCTGAGCGAACACACGTATCCCCTGTTCAACAGTTCGGAGCGTTTCCTGGCCCAGACCCGGCGTATAGAAAGATTTCTGAAAGACCACCAAGCGGAGATGGACATCTGGGTCACCGAGTACGGTAAATACTCGAACGACAATCCGGCTTACGAGTACGCCGGCTTCAACCACTACCTCGCCAACGGCGACGAGAGGACCGCGACCGCCTATAACATCAAGTACCTTACCATTCTCTTCAGCCACGGCACGAGCAAGGTCTTCTTTCACCAGCGAACGTGGCCGATCGGTATGAATCGCCGGCACGCCACGCCCTTCGACATGCTTTTCGACTACGGTCCCAGGCCATACAAGTTCTTCGTCGCCGCCAACGCCATGTCATGGTTCCTGCGCCCCGGCACACGGGCCGGGGTGCCTGTGAGCGAGACCGGACCGGTCTTCGCGTATACTTTCAAGCGAGACAAGGACAAGGTTCTGATCGTTTGGGCGGACAAGTCCGTCGTCCCCCTGAGCCGGACGCTGCATGCGCTCACGAAAGGAGTCTCCAAGTACAACATGATGGGCAAACGACTCAACGCATTTCGCCGTATCGGAGACGAGCCGCTTTACTTGGTCGGCGATGCCGAACGGATCGATGCAATCGGGCAGGCGCTGGCAGGCCGGGAGAAAGGACAGCCTTCCTCGGGGAGAGCCGTCCCCAGCCTGCCGCCAATCAAGCCTCTCTTCGATTACCCCATGCGCGACACCTCGATCTGTCTGGGACCAAATGGCACGTACTACCTGACGGGAACCACGGGGCATCCGACGTGGTGGAGGACCAATGACGGGGTACGTCTGTGGAAATCAAAAGATCTGAAGAAATGGGCGCCCTTGGGGCTGGTGTGGAGCATTGAAAAAGACGGGACATGGCAGAAGGGATTCGTGAAAGGCAGACGCGCGGTCTGGGCTCCCGAGATCCATTACCTCAACGGCACATTCTGGATTCCCTACAGTATGAATTACCCTGACACTGAACCCAACACAATGGGAGGAACAGGATTACTCAAAAGCCTCACGGGAAAGCCTGAAGGCCCATACGTGGATGTGAAGCAAGACGGGCCGCTGACTTTTGGAATCGACGCCTCTCTGTTCCAGGATGACGATGGTACGGTGTACTTCCTCCACGGAAACGGCAAGATTGCCCGGATGACCGAGGATATGAGCGGGTTGGCGGAGAAATCACGGCAACTGAAACCCCGCAATTACAAGCATGTGGGATTCGAGGGGGCCTTCCTGACGAAGATGGGGTCGAGATATCTTCTGGTTTGCGCAGAGTTCAATGGAAAAGGGCCCGGCAGAACATATGACTCTATGATTGCCAGTTCCGACAATCTCTACGGCCCCTACGGCGACCGTTATCTAGCCATTCCTCATGGGGGGCACAACACGCTGTTCAAAGACCGTGATGGAAAGTGGTGGGCCACATTCTTCGGCAACGACAAAGCGGCCCCGTTTCGAGAGAGACCCGCCATATTGCGGATTGAGATCGACTCCAACGGGCGGATTCGTCCGGTACAGTCCAAATGAATGGGGCGAAGAGAGCCGCGGCCCGACGTCGGCTGCGCTCTTCGTCGCCGCCAATAACGTGTTTTGGTCCCTTTATATGGGCTTATGGCCCGTCGTGTCGGCGAACAGGCTGGCCACATGGGAGATCCCTGAATGTGAACGCGCTCAAGACGCTTCTGTTGGTAACGGCAGTTGCCGTGTGCCCCGTTGCCGTCAAGGCCCGGCAGGCTGACGCGTCTCGCGGCAAAAGGCTCGTCATCGCTGAGAACGGCCGCGTACGAGTCGGTATCGACACGTCGAGAAAGGGGGCGCTGGCCGAGTTCGTGTGGAAAGCGTCCGGCCGAAACCTGGCATCGACGGCGGCCGGCGATCGGAGTCTCTACAACATTGAGGCGGTGGACGGGCAGGGCAACTTGCGCCGCATCGCGAGCGATCAGGCCAAGAAGTCGACTGCTGCCAGCAAGAACGGCGTGGTGACCATTGTCAACCGGCACGACGCGCCTTTCCCGCTGACCGTGACGATTACGTGTACTGTCGAGACGGGGTCGCCGCTGGCGCGATGGCGCATCCGTATCGAAAACACGTCCGACCTCAACATTCGCAAGATCATGTTTCCGGTGGTCGAGGTGTCGGATTCTGCCGACTATGTTCTCCTCCCTGCTTGCGACGGCTGTGTGATCGAGAAACCCGGGCAGAACCTTCGGGCGGGGTATCGTAAGGAACTGCTGTATCCCGGGAGCGCGTCGGCTCAGATCATGGCGGCCGGGCTTGGTTCGGAGGCGGGCCTCTATTACGCCGTTTACGATGCGCAGGGCTACAAGAAGTCCTTCACGGTCAAACGGACTAAAACGGGCGTCGCGCTGCTTGCGACCCATTTCCCGGTGGATGGGCCGGGCAACGACTACGAACAGCCTTACGATGTTGTTCTCGCGCCGTTTCGGGGGAGGGCGTGGTACGCCGCCGCCGATATGTATAAAACGTGGGCGGTGAAGCAGCACTGGTGCAAGAAGAGAATCGTTGAACGTGCGGATATCCCCGGCTGGTTGAAAAAGGCCCCCATGAGTCTGACGTTCAGTTTGCGCGGTCTGGTGGGCGGGCATCGCGGCGACGTGTCAGCCGCATTTGAATCCGTGCCCGAAAGCGCACAAGCCTACACGAACTATTTCACGCGACCCGCCGTCGTATTGTTGGCGGGGTGGCAGGGAAAGGGCTACTACATTTCGCCCCACTATTTTCCGCCATTCGGTGGGCGCGAGCGCTTCACGGCGATGACGCGCGCGCTCACGGAGGGCGGCAACCGATCCGTCGTATTCCTGTGTGGGGGGCTGTATTGGACACTGGCGAGAAAGCCGCCCCTCGGAAACTACGACGACTGGGAGTGCTTTCGACGTGAAGGCGAATCCTTTGCCGTCGTGGGCCCGAACGGAGACACCCTCGTGTCCGGCGATCCCGCCAAGCGGGTCGGTCGGTACGCGTACCTCTGTGCGGCCGACCGGCGCACCCACAAGATGATGCTCGATATCTGCGCCAGGATTCAGGACCTGGGCGTTACGGTCACTCAATTCGAATCGGTCGGGGGCGGCCAACCGGTGTGCTATTCGAGCGATCATGGTCACCCACCCGGCGGGGGCAACTACCAGGCGTGGGGGTACCACAAGCTGTTCGAGGCGGCGCTCAAGCAGGGCCTCGCGCGGGACAACGATTATGCCCTGACCATCGAAGAACCGGGCGAGTTCTATCTCCAGGTGCTGTCCGCGTATCACGCCCGCGACAACGCCGAGTACCGCTGGCCGCGGGGCGGTCCGGCGCAGAGAGGAGTGCCGTTGTTCACATACCTCTATCATGAGTACGCCCTCGGCTATCTCGGACAGGGCTCCCCTCTGGTTTTCAACACGAAAAGGCGAAGCCGCCCCGCGGAGTTGCTTCACGCGATGAATTTTGTCCGGGGCAAGATGTTGGCGCTGTCCAATTGGAGCACTTCGCCGTGGCCGGCGCCGCAGGAACTCGAAAAGCATCAGTTGAAGATGATGCGAGGCATCGCCGCCGTGCTGCGCAGTCCCGGGGCGGACTATTTGATGATGGGAAAGATGCTGCCTCCCGTCGAGATACGCGTCCCCCGGACTCGAGTGCGCTTCTGGAATTGGCAAACCAAGAAAGCCAAGGAGATCAGTTTTCCGGCGATTCTGCAGGGTGCGTACGAGTATCCGCCCGTGCCGCCGGGCGAGGCGCCCGACGGCAAAGTCGGATACGGTTACGCGTTTGTGAATATCGCCCGGAAACCGGTCGAGTTCGAGGTGAAACTCGTTCCGCCTCTGGCGGGAGTCACTTATTCCGTCGGGCGGTACGGCGAGGGGGCCGTGCAGAGGCTCGGCGTCGTGGCAGGAAAACCGCGTCCGATCAAGCTCGCACTGGCGCCGGGCGAATCAACGTTTGTCGAAGTTGCGCCGTAAGTGCCAAAAGGGCGTGGGAACATGAACCGGTGCAAACCAAAACGGCAACCTGTTCGGCTCGCTGTCAGCCTCTTTGCGGCGGTCTGTTGGCCCATGTCGTGTGACGGCCGGGGAACGGCAAGTCCAGGCAGTGATTGGCCTTCGCGTGTGGTGACCATCAACGGAATACCGGGATTCGCCGCTGACTTTGGTGGGGCCAGGTTGTGGTCGGAAGAATGGTTCGCGGGTCGCTTGGACGAGCACGGTCTCGAACAGGCCTTTCGCGAGATTTCGCCGGACTACGTGGATTGCGTCTTCAGCAACAATATCGACCCGGGCGCGTTCTTCAGCGACAGAGGCATACGGGTCGGGGCCCAGAGCAGCCGCGAGTATCAGGCGGCGCTGTACACCCCGAGAGAGACCGTCGAACGCCTTTTCGGCGGCAACGGGATCGCGATCCGGCTCGACGGAACGCCGTCATGGCGAACGAAAGGGCGCCTGTATTTCATGTGCCTCAACGCGCCCGCGTGGCGTGGGGCCGTGAAGGATGCCATCGTCCGTCTCGTGCCCTTTGTTGATGCGATAAGCCAGGACAACCTTGGCGAGCCGATCAACAAGGGGCAAGGCAACTTCTGCGAGTGGTGCCGGCGCAAGTTCCGCGAGTTCGTTGCGCGGAAATACTCGCCGCGGGCTCTGGCTCGGTTGGGCGTGAGGCGCCTCGACACATTCGACGCGCGGAAGTACATCTTGGAAAAACGGTTACGCGCCAAAACGCGCGCGGAGCTGCTGGAGGATGAACTCATTCGGAGCTATATCGAATCGCAGTTCGTCGCACAGCGGGCCGCACTGAAGGAGATTGTCGACGCGGCCCGAGCCGAGGCGCAGCGCTTGGGGAAGCCCTATCTGCCCTTCTACGGAAACATCGGAAACATTTGGGGCGGGCGAGCATACCCGGTGGTCATTGCCGATCTCGTCGATGTTGTGGCTCCCGAGGCGTTTGTAAAATGGGCGCTGCCGTTTTGGGTGGCGAAACAACCGCGTCTGAAATCCGCGGCAACGACATTGAGATTCAAGCTTGCACGAGCCGCCGGGGATTACGCCAAACCCGTTTGGGCGTGGGGAGCCAAAGCGGGCCTGCACCTGCCCCCCAAAGAGAGAAACGTCCCCGTCGCTGTACTGATTGAACTTGCCGAGGCCCAAGCCAACGGCGCGGTGGCGACGGGGAACACGGCTTGGGACCGGGCCTTCTTCCGGTTGGGCGACCGGAAGTTTCGGACGCTGGCGAAGTTCTACCGGTTCGCAGAGGCAAACAGAGCGCTGTTCACGGAGCGCGATTCTTACGCTCGGGTCGCGTTGGTTTTCTCTGTGCCGACCCTGCTGTATCGCAGTTTCTCCGCGCTGCAGGTCGGATGCCTGCATGGGAGTGCCTTCGCCGTTCTCGCAAGGGCCCTGGAAGAGACGCACGTCCCCTACGACATCGTCGTGCTGCGCCATCCATTGTTTCGCGACGACAAGGTGGCACGGGACCGCCTCGGGCGCTACACGAACGTGATTCTGCCGGGGGTGGACTGCATGTCGGACTCTCAGGCGACGATTCTTCGCGAATACGTCAAGCGGGGGGGGCGACTTCTTGCGTGGGGGAACACCGGCACGCGAACCGAAAGGTTCAGGCGCCGGCCCAAGCCTGTGCTGGCTGGGCTCCGCGCACAATTCCCGGACCGAGTTGACCAGATGCCCGACGCCGAGCTTATGAAGCTCGCGAGGAACTACATGAACATGTCCGAAGAACGATTTGCCCGCGTGCAAACGCGGTTGCGGGGCTCGTTGCGGGACGCAGAGATAGTGAAGACCGACGCACCGGCCTTGACTTGGGTGAACCTGTGGCGTCAAGACGACGGACGCCGGCTCAGCGTGCACCTCCTGAACTACGACATCGACCTCAAACGCAACGCGGCTCATCGCGCAGAGGACGTCTCACTTCGCGTGAAACTTCCCAAAGACCTTGTGTTCGATAAATGCCTGTGGATATCGTTGGACGGGCCGACAAAGTCGCTCCCGTTCTCGATCGGCGACGGCTGGGCTAAGGTGACGGTGCCCGCCGTGACGTTGTACGAGATTGTGGTCTTCACCAACGGCGACGAGCTTCGAATCGCCAACGAACTGGCACGCGTGCGAAAGAACATTGACCGCATCCGTGTGGCGTCGGATTTCGGCCCCGCCGCGACTGCGGGCCTGCTGGACAAGTTCAAACATGCCGCCATCGCCCATGAGCGACGCAACCTCGAAGTTGCCGGCGTTCTCACCGCCTTGCTGCTCCGGCAGAGTCAGGGAGAACTTGACGCGCTCGTTCGGGGCAACGTGGGCGTCCGCAAGGCCGCGCGGAAATCGTTCATCGACCTTGCCGAATCGGCGGTCTGGGCCTTCGACTTTGGAGAGGGGGAGGTGGCCGGAGGATTCAAGCCGGTCCAATCCGAGACGCAATACGATCCCGAAGTCGGTTTTGGTTTTGTCCGACCCGCGGCCCGCGATAGTCGGGGGAGAAACCGCTACACGACCTATTTCATTTGGCGGCACATCTGGCAGCGTCGGCGGCGGTCCGGCATCGGGCGCCTCGAACGTAATCCCGCATCCGGACTGGACCCTTTGCACCGGGACTTCCTTTACGGGGAGGTCCCGTACGAATTCGTCGCAACGGTACCCAATGGAGAGTATCGTGTGACCATTGCCGAGGGCGAAGATGCAACCCACGGCGACCTGCCGGCCACCGAGGTATGGGCCGAGGGCAAACGTGTGTTGAAGCCGACGTCCATGCCGGTGGGGGTCTTCGTCCATCGCAGCTTTGCGGTGTCGGTAACCGACAATCACTTGAACCTGAAATTCGGTGGGCGCTGGGGATGGTCGGTCTGTGGTCTGCTGATTGAAAAGGCAAGCGGCAGGTAGCCCGCCGTATTCCCATCTCAAAAACAATCTGGAGCGCAGCCGAACTCCCTGCCGCTGTTAAACCGGCCAGACCATCCAAACTGTTCTGAGACGGTCCGCCGCATGTTGCTCGCAACGTGGGACGCAGGCGCCACGCAGCAATCGCACAAAGATTCGGACGCCCGGAACCCCGGGCTTGCCGTTTGTCTGCGCGGCAACGCGTCGCGGACCGGAGCGGGCCGAAACGGCAGAGACCGTTGCACGCTTGTCGACAAGGAATTCGGCTGTTTGGACTCCAACGGTTGGGTGTTCCAGAGACGGTGCATTCTGGGGTAGTGTCAAGTTCAGAATGAAAAAACCGGAGGCCGACGGTCGGGCAGCCGGAGTTACCCACAGTCGGCAACTCGGCTCCGACGAGTGAAGAAGGGAGAACTCGGATGAAGTTTGTTTTTACGTGCGACGACGTGGGATTGGCCCCGGGAAAACAAGCCGTCCAGTGGTTCGAGATGGTGGTGGAGTGGCTGAACGGCATGGCCATTCCCGGCACATTCTTTTGGGTGCCGAAACCGCCCAACGGACCGTCCGACGAGAATGAATTTTGGATGGATGCCATTCGTCGTGCCCGGGGCGACGGCCACGATTTCCAGCTTCATGGGCTGACGCATCATTGCCTGGAATTCGGACCGCCGCAGGAGAGCATTCGCCGCCACGCACCGAAGATATTCGAGGCGTACGACCGAGAACCCGAGAAGTGGGAGCGCGAGCATTCGGTTGAGGCCCTGAGAAAGAGCTTCGAGGAAGCGGCAACGATCTATGAACGTGCGTTCGGTGAGCCGCCGTTGGTCTTTCGCGCCCCTTGCTTCGGCATCTGCGAGAATGCCTACAAGGCCATGTTCGAATCGGGGATTCGGTACTCATCGAGCCGCTCGGTCAATCCGGCCGCAACCGGTTACGTGATTACGGGTCGGCAAGAATTGGAGCCTTGGCAGCCTGACTATCCCGGGAAGCCGTTCCGCCAAGGCCCGGGGGTGCTCGAGATGCCCTGCCTGGAAGACTTGGCCATCCGAGGCGTTGAATCCAATGCCTTCGATGCGTTGCTGGATCTCTTTAAGCGGGAGGTCGACAACTATGTGGCGGGACTGGGAGATTGGCCCTGCGGCGTGTTCGGCTCTCACTACCACTCAATGGCCAAGCAGATGGCGCTGACCTCCCGTCTTTACGAAAGACTCTTTGACTGGATGGCCGGGCAGGGAATCACGGAGTGGACAACATTCAGGGCCGAACTGGAGTGACCTGCCCCGGACACGGCGACAGGGCGGCGGTCCGATTCCACGATGTGCAACGCGAGGTGCCGCGATATGAACCCCGTCAAACTCGCCATGGTAGGCTGTGGCAAGATGGGCCAGGCGGTCCATTTACGGAATTTCATCCGCGTCAAGAATTGCACTGTTGTCGCGGTTTGCGACCAGCAGAGCGATTTGGCGCGAGAGGTCGCAGTCCTGCACCACATCCCGCAGCACTTCGGCAGCGTGGATGAGCTGACGCGCGGCGCGGAATTCGACGCCGTTGCGATTGTCGTCCCGCCGCAACTCCATCCGCCGCTTGCGACTGCGCTGTTGGAAGCAGGGAAACACGTGTACATCGAAAAGCCGATTGCGCTCAACTCCGGCGACGCTCGCCGGATAGCCGACTGTGCAAAGGCGAACAGCGTCAGACTCATGGTCGCGTACATGAAACGCTATGATCCCGGTTGTCAAAGGGCCAAGGCGGTCGTCGAGTCGGCGCTTTCGACGGGGGAAATGGGCAAAGTCGTCTACGCCCGTCTGCACAACTTCGAGGGCGAGTGGCGCTGCGGATACGATCCGCCTGTGATCGAGCCGATGGGCGAGGTTCGGCCGCCGGATACTGAGGCGGCTCTGCCGGACTTCATTGAAGAAAGCGAGAAAAACTTCTATTCCTACTGTCTCGATAACTTTTGCCATGACGTCAATCTGATGCGATATCTGCTTGGCGACCCGGTCGGTGTGAGATACTCCAACTGGCGTGGCGGCGCCGGATCGGTCGCGACAGTCGTCGCCATGTTCGACTACGGAAGCTTCGAGTGCGCTCTGGAATGGGGGAGCTTCGGCGGAACGCGATTCGAAGAGGCCATCCGGATCAACTTCGAGAAGGGTTGGATTCGGCTGGACGTGAACGCGCCGTTGCGGGTGCAGGCGCCCGCCACTGTCACGATTTGCCGCAAAGGGGACATCCAGGAACTCGCGCCCGAATGGGGTTGGAGCTTCCGTCGTGAAGCCGAACACTTCATTGACTGCATTCTGAGAGACCGGGAGCCGTTGTCGTCCGGTGAAGACTGCGTTACGGATCTGGTTCTGGCGGAAGAGATGTACAGGAGATACCGGAGAATGCTTTAGCAATGAAAACATCTCAATGTCGCGTTGTCCGCGGCGACCCCGGCCCGGGTGGCTCTTTGAGCTGAGCCGGCGCCCCGGGAGAGACGCTCCATGCAGATCCAACGACCATTCCCAACAAGGAGAAACACAGAATGCGGAGTACGTTCCTTTTGACAGTTGTCTCTCTCACCCCTCTTTTCTGGGGGCCCTGCGTCGCGGCCGCGGACGGGGACACCGCGCGTATCGTGGTCGATCCCGGGGAGGAGATCGGTCCGGTCAATCGGCTGATTCTGGGGAACAACATGCTGGCGTACCAGGGAAGAAAGGACGACCGCTACGGCAATCGGGGGGCCGGGACATGGGACCCGGACCGCCGCCGGCCGGTCCCCGAATACGTGAAACTCGCCCGCCAGGCCGGAATCAGCGTCAGCCGCTGGCCGGGCGGGTGCGGCACGCACAACTACAATTGGAAGGCCACGGTGGGACCGCTCGGGAAACGCCCCGATCAACAGTTTGGGCTGCCCGAGTTCCTCGAGTTCTGTGACGCCGTCGGCTCGATCCCCATCCTGACCGTGGCCGTCTACTGGGGCGGGCCGCAAGACGCGGCGGATCTGGTTGAGTATCTCAATGCGCCCAATGACGGCAAGAACCCGAACGGCGGTGTGGACTGGGCCGCGGTCCGTGCGGCCGACGGTCATCCCGCGCCCTACAATGTGATCTGGTTCGAGTACGGAAACGAGTCCTATCACGGCGAGCACAGGCCAACCGAGGGCAGGAAAGAAAAGCGGAAGTTTTCCCCCGAGGAGTATGCCCGACGGTACCGCGAGTATCGGTCCGCGATGAAAGCCGTGGACCCGAGTATCAAGCTTGGCGCTTTGATCCAATTCGGAGAACGGAAGTGGAACGAGAAGGTGCTTCGGATCGCCGGACCCGAGATCGACTTCGGGATCGAGCATACCTATTTGCCTGCGCTTTACGGCGACGCGACCGAGGTGAAACCCCGGTCCGTGATGCGGGCGTGCGTGGCCTGCGACGCGCAACTCCAGCGAGTCTACGACCGGCTCAACGAACTTGTGCAACGCGAAACCGGCCGAACCGACCTGCAGTGGGCGATCACCGAGTACAACGGGCACTTCGTTCAGAACAAGCCGGTCCCCTATCGCCAGACCCTCGGAAACGCACTTCGCAACGCCGAGCACATCCGTGTGATGATGCAGCCGCGCAACCGGATCGTACTGGCGAACTTCTGGCAATTCGCCAATGAGTATTGGGGCATGGTGCGGGGGTATGTGCATAAGGGGGAAACACCTGTCAAACAGGCGAATTTCTACGTCTATCAACTCTACAACGAGCACTTCGGCGACACGCTCGTCGCGACCCGTGTCTCGTGCGGGCAATGGGACTTTCCGGGGGGCGCGCGAGTGCGGCCGCGCTTCGGGAAACGGACCGAGTTCAAGCTGTTCGACGCCGACCTCCTGCCGCAGGACTATCGGTGGAGCACGAGCCGCAACCCGCTCGTCAAGCAGCGGATTGAGGGCCGGGTGCTCGTGGCCGAATTCTCCGGCAAGGACACCAACTATTATCATGCCAACCTGAAGCTTCCGGCGAAACCGCGGACCGGCTACCGGGTGACGGGAGAGATCAAGACCTCGGCGCTTAGGACGGGGCAGGGCGTCGGGTTTCAGGTGGGAGACGGACGTGGGTACGAAGCGACCCGGTCGTACGCTATCGGGGGCGATGTGCGGGGCGACAGCGATTGGACCGAGGTGGCGGTGGACTACGTGACCCTGGCCGATGCAGAAGAGATCATGATCCAGACTCGCCGGGTTGGGCATGACGGCGGGGCCGATCCTATCCGCGGTCGCGCCTACTTCCGGCTCGTCCGCGTGCAGGAGTTCCAGCCGGCCAACTTCGGAGCGGTCCCGGACTTGTCCGTCAATGCGGCGAAGCGAGCCGGCGGGGCGATCACGCTGATGATCGTCAACACCCGTTTCGAGACGGACATCGCGACAGCCATTCAAGTGCAGGGCCTACGGCCGGGAGCGGCATCGCGCGCCACTGCCTGGAGCCTCGTCGGGCCCACCCCTTGGGCGACGAATGTCGGGGCAAAGCAAGAGGTCGGGCTGGTCGAAACCCCCGTCCGAAAGGAAAGCGACGCATGGCGGATCGTTTTACCGAGGCACTCGCTGACGGCCGTCGAGATTCAGCCATGAGGTCGGGGGGCCAAGGGCGGCCGAACACGACGAACAGAGGACGCATGACAAAAATGGCACAACCCAGTTGTTCGGACCAGCGGGACCGGCCGGAGAAGGGGCGCTGCTGTCCGGGGCCCGCGGGCGGTCCCGAGTGCGGCTGCGAGTCGCACGCCACCGTGTCCGGGAGCGCGGCGGCAGGGCACTGGATCGTCGGCCAAGTCGACACCCCCGCCGGGACCATTCCCAAGGTCGAGGCTCGGCTCCGGTTTCAGGATCGCCTCGGCGCCTGGAAGGCGCGCTGGGCCATCGGGCGGATGAACTACGCGGTAGTCCCGGGGCTGTATGCCGTCGGCGAGCCCGGACCCGACTCGCCGGTATTCGTGACGGCAAACTACAAAATGAGCTTCGATGTCCTGCGCAAGCAGCTTGCCGACATGTCGGCCTGGGTCTTGGTGCTGGACACTCGCGGGATCAATGTCTGGTGCGCCGCCGGAAAAGGGACCTTCGGCACCGACGAATTGGTGAAGCGCATCGCGACGACGAAGCTTGCGAAGATCGTCTCTCACCGGACGCTGATTGTCCCGCAACTGGGCGCGCCCGGTGTGGCCGCCCACCAAGTGAAAAAGCGGTCCGGGTTCCGCGTGATCTACGGGCCGGTGCGTGCCTCGGACATTCCCCGCTTCGTCGAGAACGGTTTCGACGCCACACCCGACATGCGCGAAGTGCGATTCGACTTCCGGGACCGCTTGGTACTCACCCCGCTGGAGATCGTCTCATGGGGAAGGCGAGCACTTTGGGGCAGGCAGGGCCTGATCATCATGTTGACCCTCGTGGTCGTGTCCGGCTTGGATCGGCAAGGATGGCTGTTGCACAAAGCGCTCCGCTTGGGACCTTGGGCGTTGGCCATGTACGCGATCGCCTTTCTCTGCGGCACTTTCCTGGCGCCGCTGCTGCTGCCGTGGCTTCCGGGCAGGGCATTCGCCGTGAAGGGCGCTGTCTTGGGGGGGGTGGCGGCATTGGCAGTGACTTGGTTCCGGTGGGACGCCTCTGCAGGATGGGGAACCAGGGTCAACATCGCGGCCTGGGCCGTCCTGCTGCCCACGGTTTCCTCCTTTATCGCGGTGACCTTTGTCGGCGCCTCGACATACACGTCGTTGTCCGGTGTGTTCAAGGAAATGAGGCTGGCTGTCCCCGTGCACATCACAGCGACGATCGTCGGCGTTGTGCTCCTGGTGTTGGGGCAGTTCGTGTGACAGGGGAAGATCTCCTATGGGAAAACTGGCATATCTGAGGAATATCGTGACCTTGGAGCTGCACGCCGACAAATGCACCGGATGTCGGATGTGCATGGAGGTGTGTCCGCATGGGGTGTTCGTCCTCGCGGGGAAAAAGGCGAAGATCGATGATCGGGACGCGTGCATGGAATGCGGCGCCTGCGCTCGAAACTGTGCCGCCGGCGCCATCTCCGTCCGCGCGGGAGTGGGCTGTGCATCCAAGTTCATTCACGGCCAAGAGCATGGGACCGTCGCGCGGTGTTTCTTCCGGATTTGGGGGTATGGAGTGTAAAACGCTGTCGGGTTGTGCCGTTACCGGATCGGAGAGCGAACAATGAGAGTGAACCTGTTGATCGCGTGCGGCGTGGCTGTCTGTGCCGCACGCCTTTTCTGCGTGCCCGCAGAAGCGGGGGAGCGCCGCAGTTACAAATGGTTTCTGCACGAGATCATGGATCTCGACCGTCTGCCGTATCTCGAAGAGGGTGTGGTGTCGAGGCAGTTCTCCAGTTATAACCGAGCGTCCCGCTATGATCGCAAAAAGAAAGTGTGCGTCGGAATGGACGCGAACGGCGACGCAGGACACCGCCCGACGATTCATTTCGGTCCCGGGGCCGCTGTCGAACTCGAACGATTCCGGGTTCCGCCGAGTACGCCGCGATACGCCTACGGCGATTTGGAGTGGGTACTCGATCCGCTGGAGCGGAACCACGTGTTCTTCTTGTCGCGGAACGGCGGTGCCGATTCCGCGACAAAGCCCCCGGAGAATATCGTCGCCGCCATACCCGGGCCCGGCTGTATCTATCGTATATGGTCGGCCGATCCGCGCGGGAAAATCGCCTTCTATTTTGACGGCAGCACGGTGCCGATGGAATTCGATTTCAAGGAGCTTTTCCTCAAGGGCGCGACTGACCCCGATGCGGAGACCCTGGCGCGCCGGCGCGAATGGCCGTTCATTCGCCCCATGACGTTTCGTCGTCCCGGAAATCGGGACGCGCTCGCGTCCGACTGCTATCTGCCCATTCCTTTCGCGAAAAGCTGTATCGTCACCCTGAGCCAGCCGAGTTTCTACCACATCGGCTACAAAACGTTTCCGGAAGGGACCGAGGTCGAAACATTTCACCTGCCGCTCACGCCCGACGAAGATGCTGTCCTGGCAGGTGTGTGCGAAGCATTCCTGCAGCGCGGCAAGGACCCAAAAACCGTGAGGGCCGGGACCGAGACGATCTCCAGAACGGTCGAGCTACCCCCGGGCACGGACGTGATCCTCGCCGACCTGAAAGGCCCGGGAATCGTCCAGGCTTTCCACGCGAAACTCGATGCAACGGAACGCTATGCACATAGTAAGGTTCTGCTCGAGGCCTTCTTCGACGACGAGGCCGATCCCTGTATTTGGGCTCCGATCGTCAATTTCTTTGGAACGGGCTTCGGCCCGCACGAATACAAATCGTATCCATTGGGCTATATCAAGGGGGAGGGGTACTGCTATTTCCCCATGCCGTTCCGCAAATCCGGACGTTTCGTCGTCAGGAACGAGGGCGGAAAGCCCGCCACTCTGACTTATCGCATCGTGCACGCACCGGCAAACGATTTGCCGCCGAACACCATGTATTTCAAGTGCAAGTACCGGCGCGAAGCAGTGTGCAAGACATTCGACTATCCATTGATCGACTGCGAAGGCAAAGGACGGTTCGTGGGAGTGGCCCTTTGCATTGACGATGCCTGGCGAAGTTGGTGGGGCGAAGGCGACGAAAAGATCTGGGTGGACGACGACGTCTTTCCCAGCTTTTTCGGGACGGGGAGCGAGGACTTTTTCGGAGATGCCTGGGGCATTCGGACGCTGCAGGAAACGTTTTTTGCTTGCAGCTTCATCCAAAGCACGCGCGAGTACGCGCGGACGTGCTGCTACCGCTGGATGGTTCCCGACGACGTGCCGTTCTACAAACGGTTTAGGGCTACCATCGAGAACTATCCGGAGAGTCAGTGGGGGACCCCTGCCGTGCGCTGGGACGAGGACTATGTCTCAGTGGCTTATTGGTACCAACTGCCTGGCGGCACGGATTTCTTCGAGCCTGTGCCGGTCGCGAAACGCCGGCCATGGGGCAAAGTGCCCAAGCCGCCGGTCATTGAAGCGGAAGACGCGTTGGCTGCCGAGCTTGAGCGCGGCGCGAAACTCGTGGACGACGAGACCCTCGGCTACGAGTTTTCCCGAGGATTGACCATCGATCTGGGGGTGAAGAAGCCGGGTGACGCAATCACGTTTCTCGGCCCCGAGCTGATTCTCGAAGGGCCGTACATGGTTTGGATTCACACCCCGCGCAATCTCAACGGGCTGGCGGCGTTCCGCCTGCTTTCCGGCGATACCGAAGTCGGAACGACGCCGGCAACCTACGGCAAGGGAGACGCTTCGAAGATTGGGGCAGGAGTTTTTTCGACGGGGCGGCCCAAACTCACGATTCGTTTCACGTCCGCCGGGCGTGCCGTGTTCGACTGTTTTCAGTTTGTCCCGGCCCGTCGGCTTCGGGACATCGCCGAAGCCGAAACCGCCCGCGAGGTCGCGCGCCGCGGCCCCGAACCGATTCGCGAGACCGGCATCTATTGGAGCGGCGGCCGACAATTGAAATTCCCGGCCGCGAACACGGGAGACGCCATCGAACTCGAAGCGCATATCCCGCCCGGGAAGTGGGACGTTTGCGTGGGCTTGACCCGCGGCCCGGACTACGGGGATTATCGGGCCTTCATCAACGGCAAGTCGGCGTGTGTTCTCAAGGGATATGCCGCGGAAGTCGGCGTGAAGGACTGGACAAAACTTGGTACACTCAAAGGGAATAACCGCCAAACCCGTTTCCGCTTTGTTTGTGTGGGCAAAGATCCCAAAGCTTCGGGACGTGCTCTCGGACTGGACTACGTGGGCTGGAAGAGAATCGTGGTCGAGAATGCCATCGAGGGCGAGACCGCGAACCTGACTGCCGTCGAAGACGGTCGGATCACGGATCAGAAGTTGGGGCGCCGCTTCAGCGGCGGCAATCATCTGTGGTTCCATCCCGAAAAAGTCGGCGCATCTTTCACCTGGTTGTTGGACGCTCCCGCCGACGGCAGGTACGAGTTGTGCGTGTACTTCACCAAAAGCTGGGACTACGCCATTGTGCGTCTCTCGCTCGACGGCAGGGCCCTCGGAGAGTTCGATACCTACGACCCGCAGGTTACTTGGGGCGGCAAGACCCGACTCGGGACCTTCAACCTCGCCAAGGGAGAACATCGTCTCAAGTTCGAAGTCGTCGGCCGCAACGAGAAGTCGAAAGGCATCTTGGTCGGGGTGGACTGCATCACTCTGAAGCGGCAGTAGCGATAAGGTCGGTCGAGACCACGCTTGAGCCCGCCCCTGCAACCGTCGATCTTCGGGGTCGGACCCGAAGCCCCGCTTCTCTCCATGGACCCATTCGGCGTTCCCGGGACTCTTTCCGCTGCGCAAGCGCAGGGCTTCTGTCCGGTCACGGCAATCGCGAGGCGACAGCGTCGGGGTTGTCCCGGACCCCGTCCGGGGCTTCGGTTTCGCCTGGATCCGGCTTGCCCAGCACCCGAAGTTCAATGGCGCCGTGTGGGCAGCCCTGCAGGCAATCGCCGCAGATGATGCAGTCGGGGGTCGTCGGCGTGGTGTGCTGGAGGCATTCCCCGGGATACTTGCCGCAACGGCGACAGGCCGACGTGCGCACGGGGCGCCAGAGACTGACACGGTTCAGAAGACTGAACAGCGCACCGAACGGACACAGGTATCGGCACCAGAAGCGGGTCGCCACCAGCGCCGCGAGCAGAGCGAAACCCAGCAGTCCGATCCGAATCGGATAACGCGCCGCACCAAGTTTGACGGCCAAGACCACGCTTTCCCAGTTGAACATCGAAGGAGAGCGCACCACATACGGATAGGCCCGGGTCGCCGGGAGGTTGAATAGGACCACCAAGGCCAGGACCAGGGCGAGAAAGAGATACTTGAGACTCCGTAGGCCCGGTTCGACCCGCTGGAACCAAGCCGCCCCTTCGATTCGCGGTTTCGGCAATTTCCCCAGAACGTCGTTCAAATACCCCAAAGGACAGATCCAACCGCAGAAGACGCGCCCGAACAGCGAGCCGCTCACCAACAGGAGCCCGATGAAGGGGACTTGGAGAAAAATGCCCGTACAGTCCCCGAGCGGACAGAACGTGCAGGAGATGAAAGGCACGCCGAACGGACAGCGCAGGAAGCCGACAAAGAACCACTGTCCCGTGACCAGGAAAAAAGCGGTCTGCGTGAGCCGTCGCGGCAGTGTGATGCGTTCCATGGATCAGTCTTTCGCTCGGTCGGGCGGATCCCGCGGCGGCCCGGAAGAGCGGGTCCCGGCCAATGCGGCCTTGGCCTTGGCGGCCCAAGGCGTCTGCGGGAAAGCCTCCAGGCAATGTCGCCACAGTTCCAGGGCGCGGCGTCTGCGGCCGGTCCTGTTCAGAGCGGTCCCGAGGTGGAATTCCGCCGCGGCAAGCATCCTTGCACCCTTGCCCGGCGGCGGTCGGGCCACGGTGAGGACTTTCAGATATTCGAGGAGGATTTCGTCCTTATCGTAGATCCCGGCCAACCGGAACTCCTCGGCTACACAGAAGCGGATCTCCGGGGTCCCTTGGGCCGGCGGAGGCAGCGGCGGCAACCCGATGGCCGAGTCGGGCGGGCGGACCGAGAGGGCGGCCAGCCGGCTCCGGGCCATCGCACCCCATTCTGTGTCGGGGTATCGCGCCGCGCCGATCCGCCACTGCCGGACCGCCGCGTTCGAGTTGCCAAGGGCGGTGCAGGCGACCCCGGCCCGGAAACGGGCTTCGGCTCGATCCTCGACCGTGGCGCGGCCGTAGACCCCCCCCAGGACCTTGGCGTATTCCTTGAACGCAAACAGGGGCATTTCGTGTTCGAAAAGGCGGCAGGCATAGGTGAGGGCCCGGCGAACGTGGGTGTCGTAGCGCCCGGACCATGGCGGCATGGCCGGCTTGCCCGATCCGGTCGAGGTCGGCGCCGGGTCACCGGTGGTGCGGGGCTGTGCGGCTGTCGCCAACTGTGCGGCGGTCGCCGCACGGCTGCCGGGCCAGTTTCGGACCACCCGCTCCCATTGCTTTCGAGCCAGGGCCGGGAGCCGACGCTCGCGGGCACAGAGGCCGAGCAGGTATTCGGCCTCGGGCATCCAACGGCTCGGGAAGTTGAGCGTGCAAACTTTCAGCAGGTCCCGCGCGGCAAATTCGGGGTCCCCGGTTACGAGCAGATGCAGGCCCAGGCCCAGTTCGCGCCTGCCGTTCTTGGGCGGGTCCCCTTCCGTAACAATCACCGGGAAGAGGGCGCCGACCCGTGGATCTCTGCGGAGTGCCGGGGTCGGCCTGCGTCTTCCCCGGGGCCGGCGCAATCCCTGCAATTCGAGACGCGCCGCCCGGATCCAGTGCGCGTAAGGAAGGCGTTCGACACCCGGTATGGGCCCGTCGCAAGTCAAGATCCGCGAATCGTATTCGTTGGGGCTCGGCGGAGGGTATTCGTTCACCACGCGCTCCAAGTCGAATCGGGCCGCCGCCCGTGCACGGAAGCGGAGCGAAATAACCGCCGCCCGGTAGAGCGCCCGGGCCGTGTAATGGTTCGGACCGAACGCGTAAATGACCTTCAGGTAACGCCGTCGGGCTTCGCGCCAAAGGCCGAATTCTTCGAGACGCATCGCGAGCTGGATCTGCCGCCCGGGCATGTCGCTCGGACCGGAGACCTTCAGTAAACCCGCCAACTCCTTGGCGCGGGGATTGTCCAGCGGCAAGTAGCCGAACTGCTCGAGCAGCACCTTCGATCTCCGGAGTTGTTCCACGAATCGTCGCGCCAAGTCGGCGCGACCCCGGGCCCGCGCACTCCGCAACACCCCCGCACACTGCGGAATTGAGGCGCGGCCCTTCTTGAGCGCGAGCAGTATCTCGGGAGGGAGAGAGACGAAATCGAGACGTCCGCGTACGTCCGGATAGAACAGGGCCGAGCGTTGGGTCAGCGTGCAGTCCGCCACGCCGTCGATGATGGGCCGCAGCAGATGACGGCCGCATTTGGGTCTGACCGTAACGTTGTTCTCCCAACGTTCGACAAGGCCCGGGAAAAACTTCCGGTCGACCTGGGCCATGAGTAAGGCGGGCACTGTGCCCTTGGGGCGCATGGCGCCGGGAGATTGTACGACTCGAAGCCCCTTCTTTCCCAGGTCCTCGATCGAGTCGATGCCCAGCGGATTGCCTTTGGCCACGGCAATCCCGAACGGATCGAGTGCGAAAAAGACCGGACCCCGGGCCAGCTTGCCGCTCTGTCGGAGAGCGACCCAGCCGGGACCGGCCCGACCGACGATCACGTCCGGTTCCCGGTCGCCGTAAGCCGCCTCTTCGATCAGGTACTGCACCGGCGCCGCTGTGTAACGGACACGGCATCCCTGTTGCTTCTCGAAGGCACGAACGTACTCCTTGAGAAACTCGTAGTTGCCCCCGCAAGACCAGACCACCAGGGGATCCCGGCCGAAGCCGAACAGTTTCCAGGTCGTCCAGACCGACAGCGGCAGGCAGAGGGCGAGAATCAATGCGGCGTCCCGGCGGCGGAGACGACTGCGTGGCGAACGGTGGGTGGGCATGGAGACCTCGGTGGCGTTTTCGGGACGGCCCGGCCCCGGGCGTTCGCGGTCATCGCGGCTCCGGAGGCGCTGTACGGCGCCCGTTGGCCATCGTGTTTCCCGGGCCGCCGCGGTTTAGGCTTCCGGGAGATCCGACGCGTTCCCGGCGGCGGACCGCCCTTGCGGCGATTGCGGACTTCGCACGAGGAATACGAACCCCCGGAGCATCAGGCCCTTGACCAATTGTACAACCCCCAGACGAGCACGCTCGATGTCGATGTCGAACTCTTTGGCCATGGCTTCGGCCGCGTCGGTCAGCCGGGCGCCCGGTTTCAGGGCCGCGTCCAGCATAAACTCGCCGTACTTGTCCAGGACGATTCGCCGGGAGCGGTTGACCCGGGCGACCCGGGCCAGGAGTTTCTCGGCGGCGTGCAACTCGCGTTGGACGATCAGGATCAGTTCGCCGTTGGCGGCCCGGCGGCGTTCGAGCGTCGGATGTTCCCGCAGCTCGACCTCGAGTGCCCGGTCCACGTCGAACTTGGGTTGTTTCAGCGGGGGCGGTTCGGCGGTCCGCCCGGGGCGGAACGGATTCAGGTTGGACAGGAATCCCATGGGATCGGACCCTCATGTGGGGTGCGGTGTCGCCTGAACGGAGAGCGTTCCGGCGATCTCGGCGAATGTCCGCTGCGCATAACGGGGCACCGTTTGGAAGGGCGGCGACGAGCCGCTTCTTTTTCGGCGATTTCGCTTGGCCGCACGCTTTCTCGATGTACCCGCTGCTCTGCAGGTCTCGGAGCCGGGTTGCCGCGAGTGCGGCGGCCAAAGGAGCATCTCCAGAATCGGACGTACCGACTGTTTCGAGGTCCGGTCGTCTGAAAGGATAGAGACAGAGACGCGCCTCCTGCAGGCGAGCCATGGCGGCGTCGCTTCGGGCGAAGATGCGGGCGGCCCGAGGATCGCCGGCGCCCACGGAGGCGGGTAGGCGTGCGAACGAACGGCGCCCGCTCGAGCGCCGAACTCGAGTGGCGCACCACCGAGGCTGTTCCCTTCGGGGATGTTCTCGGAGACAAACTTTTCCCGACATACTGTAACACACCCCTCCCCAGTATAAACCCTCCCGGGGCGGAAACGCAAGTGCTCCGACCCCGCGTCGCCCCATCGCATCTCTTTGCCAGACGCTTCTGCCGGCCCTGCCGAAAAGCGGGAGGTGAAAACGGACGCGAACCCGCCGGCACGACGGGCGCAAACGGACCCTCTCGGCACGGACCTCTTTCCGTTGAGCCGGGGGGCGCATGTCTGTTCCGTCGGCGGTCCCGGTGGCAGGCCTCGCCGTCGAACTTTTTTCATTGCCCCCTACCGCACAAGATCGGATACCGCGTTGGTTCGCGGTCCCCGGCGAGGACGCCGAGTCCAGCCCAGGGATTCAACTCTGGGATAATCGTACCATAACAAAACTCGCTGGTCTCTGAAAGGGACGGCTGCATGGACGGCCATGCAGCAATCCCACGAATCGGGGTTGGGACGCCGTTTCGGACCCGGGGATGAAATCCCGGGCTGGATTGGGCAGCCCGCCTCAGGCGGACAAATTCGGTTGTCGCATTGATCCGTGACCCGACCAGGCAAATGCGCGGTCCCGATTCCCACAACACAACCGCCATCTACCGAACTGACATGCGCCCCGAGCCGGGACACCCTCTGGTTCTCCGTCGGTCGAGGCAGTAAAGTACCGCCGCATCAGAGACGCCCATGGGCGCGTCCTGTCTGCGTTGTTTCCGGACATTGTCGAACCAGGGAGACGACTTGCCGATGAAGTACGCACGGTTGGGAAACTCGGACCTTGAACTCAGCCGCGTCGTGTTGGGGACGTGGGCCATCGGCGGTTGGATGTGGGGAGGGACCGACAGGCGGGATGCCGTTCGCGCCATTCAGACGTCCCTGGATGCGGGTGTGAACACCATCGATACGGCGCCCATGTACGGCTTCGGCCTCAGTGAGAAGATTGTGGGGGAAGCCATCCGCGGCAGACGGGAGGAAGTGGTCGTCGCCACCAAGTTTGCCATGCGGTGGGACCTTGCCGAAGGCGAATACTGGTTCGACACCAAAGGTCCCGACGGGAAGCCTGTCCAGGTTTTCCTCTGCACCCGGAAACGCTCGATTCTCCAAGAATGCGACCGCAGCTTGAAACGGCTTGGTGTGGACGTCATCGACCTTTATCAATGCCACTGGCCGGACAAGACCACGCCGGCGGATGAGATGATGGAAGCCCTCTTCGATCTCCGGGATAAAGGCAAGATTCGCGAGTTCGGTATGAGCAACTACGATGTCCCGCTGCTGCGCCAATGCCTGGCAGCCGGACCCATTGCGAGCCTGCAACCGCCCTACAACCTGTTGCAGCGCGGCATCGAGGGCGAGATACTCCCATTCTGTCGCGAGAATGGCATCGGCGTGATCGTGTACAGCCCCATGTACCGGGGACTTTTGACCGGTAAGATCACCCCGGAATACTCGTTCAAGCCCGGCGACGCCCGCCCCAACGATGCTTGGTTCCGGGGCGAACGCCTCGAGCAGGTGAACCGCGTGATCGACACGGTTGTGCGTCCGATCGCCGCAGCACACAGCGCCACGCCCGCTCAGGTGTCGGTTGCCTGGTGCCTGGCGGCGCCAGGAGTGACTGCGGCCCTGGTCGGGGCACGGACCGAAGAGCAGGCGCGGGCCAATGCCGCCGCGGCTGATCTGCAATTGAGTCCCGGGGAGATCGAGACCCTCGGTTCGGCGTTTTCCCGGCTGACGGCCGGCGGCTGAGTGTTGGAAGGCGGTCGATACCGGAACAGGGACTGTGTGCAATGCCGCGCGCGAAAGTTCGTGAAGTCACCGAAAACCTTGGACCCGCGCTCCGCGCCATGCGTCTGTTGTGGGGCGCCGTGGCTGCAGGCAAGCTCGTTTATTTGGCGGTCGGGCAGGCCCTCGAGGGAAAGACGGGGCTGCCTGCACTGGATCCGGGGCTGCTCCGGCTCTTGATCACTGCGGTCTCCGGCCTCGGGGCGTTGGCGGCCGTGTCGTCCATCCTGGTGCACGTCGGCCTGCGCCGCACGGCGGTACGCCGATCCCGGGACGTGAACGAATACATCCGACGCATGACGCAGGCGCAACTCGTCGGGTTGGCCATGTGCGACGGGTGGGCTTTGGGCGCACTCGTCCTGCGCCTGCTGGGCGCCGGGGCCGTCGTCCAAACCATGTTGACCGTGGCGGCCGTGTTTGCGGATTTCTTTCATTATCCACAGACTTCGGACTTGGTGCAGGACGCCGTCTCGATTTCAGAACGCCGGCGCGACGACGGCGACACGGGCGATGCGGCGGCCGTGGGCGGCGCCAGAGCGCGTTTCTGAGCGACTGCCGCCTCCGGACTGACGAGCAACGAAGAAGGGGTCTCTTTTCTTATGACGAAGCACGGGGCATACGATCCGGCAGCGATCGAACCGAAGTGGCAACGCTACTGGTTGGAGAACAAGACGTTCCGGGCCGAGGACTTGGACCCGCTACGCCCTAAGCTCTACGTCTTGGACATGTTTCCGTATCCCAGCGGCGCCGGCCTGCATGTGGGGCACCCGGAGGGATATACGGCAACGGACATCTATTGCCGGTACAAGCGGATGCGGGGCTTCAATGTCCTGCACCCCATGGGCTGGGATGCCTTCGGGCTGCCCGCCGAACAGTACGCCGTGGAAACCGGCACGCATCCGCGGATCACCACCGACCGCAATATCGAGAATTTCCGGCGCCAGATCCGTTCTTTCGGGTTCAGTTACGATTGGGACCGGGAAGTGAACACCACGGATCCCCGGTATTACCGTTGGACCCAGTGGATTTTCTTGCAACTCTACAAGAAGGGACTGGCCTACCTGGCCGAAGTGCCGGTGAACTGGTGTCCGGCCCTCGGGACTGTCCTGGCCAACGAGGAAGTGGTGGACGGGCGCAGCGTACGGGGGAACCATCCGGTGATGCGCCGCCCGATGAAACAATGGATGCTCAAGATCACGGCGTACGCCGAACGTCTGCTCCAGGATCTGGACGACTTGGATTGGCCGGAAGGCATCAAGGAAATGCAGCGAAACTGGATCGGCAAGTCCACCGGCGCCGAAGTCGATTTTGCCGTCCAGGACAGAGACGAGGCGATCACCGTCTACACGACGCGTCCCGACACACTGTTTGGGGCCACGTACATGGTGCTCGCACCGGAGCATCCGCTCGTGGACGCCCTGACCTTGCCGGAGCACCGGGCGGCCATCGCGGCTTACCGCGAAGAGGCGGCCAGAAAAAGCGACCTCGACCGTACCGACCTGGCCACGGATAAGACCGGCGTATTCACCGGCAGGTTCGCGGTCAACCCGGTCAATGACGAACGTATTCCCATCTGGGTGAGCGATTATGTGCTCATGGGTTACGGCACGGGGGCGATCATGGCTGTCCCGGCCCACGATACGCGCGACTTCGAGTTTGCGACCAAATTCGGCATCGAAGTTCGGTGCATTCTGGAGCCGGACCGGGCTGCGGCGGCGGCCGAGCGGCTCCGGGTCGAGGACGTGTTGGCCGGCAAGGCCTGCTGGCCGGGCGAAGGTCGACTCATCCGGTCGGCCAACGACCGTGGCCTGAACATCAACGGGTTACCGGTGGAGGCGGCCAAGAAGCGCACCACGGAATGGCTCGAGCAAAACGGGCTCGGGCGGTTTTCGGTGAACTACAAGCTCCGGGATTGGCTCTTCAGTCGGCAGCGATATTGGGGCGAGCCCTTTCCCGTCGCTTATATGGAGGACGGCGAAGTCCGCATACTGGATGAGTCGGAACTGCCGGTCCTGCTTCCGGAGGTGGAAGACTTCCGGCCGACCGGTACCGGAGAATCCCCCCTGGCCAAAGCCGGAGAGTGGCTCGATTACGTCGACCCGAAAACCGGCAAGCGCGGACGGCGCGAAACCCACACCATGCCACAGTGGGCGGGATCGTGCTGGTACTACCTGCGCTACATCGACCCGCAAAACGACCGGCGGGCCTGGGACCCACGGAAGGAAGCGTATTGGATGCCTGTGGACCTGTATGTCGGCGGCGCCGAACACGCCGTGCTCCACTTGCTTTATGCGCGCTTCTGGCACAAGGTCCTATACGACTTGGGGTTGGTCAGCACCAAGGAACCTTTCCGGAGGCTCGTGAACCAAGGAATGATCTTGGGTATATCCTACCGCGACACCCGGGGCGTTCCGGTTCCCAACGACAAGGTCGAGTTTCGCGACGACAAGCCGGTGCACTGCGAGACGGGCGAGGAACTCGAAGAGTTTCCGGCCAAAATGTCGAAATCGCTCAAGAATGTCGTGAACCCGGACGAGGTCATCGCCCAATACGGTGCGGACAGTTTTCGACTCTATGAGATGTTCATGGGGCCGCTGCGCGCCGTCAAACCATGGCAGACCCGAGGCGTCGAGGGTGTCTCCCGTTTTCTCAAGCGCGTTTGGCGTATGATCATCGGTCCCGATGGTCGGGTCGCACCGGAAGTCCGATCCTGCGAGATGACCCCGGAACAAAAACGTGTCCTCCACGCCACGATAAAGAAAGTCACCGACGACACGGAGAGTCTGGATTTCAATACGGCCATCAGCCAGATGATGATCTTCGTGAACGAATTCAGCCGGGCGACGCCCCGCAGTCGTGAAGCCATGGAGACTTTCGTGCTCTTGCTCGCGCCGTTCGCTCCGCACATCTGCGAGGAGATTTGGGAACGGTTGGGACATGATCGGTCGTTGGCCCGAGAAGCCTGGCCCGAGTATGACGAATCGGCCCTGAAACTCGATCAAGTCGAGGTCCTCATTCAAGTCAACGGCAAGCCCAAGGCTCGAATACAACTGCCTGCCAACATGAAACCGGCGGACATGGAACGGGCCGCGCTGGCCGATGGAGATGTCCGGGCCGCCATCGGGGGACGGGCGATTCGGAAAGTCATTCCGGTCCCGGGGCGCTTGGTGAATATCGTGGTCAAGTGAGCGAGGGGCGGATTTCCGTCCCGCGAACAGCGGCGGCGGCCGGGAACGTCTCCCGGTTTCGCTGCCCGGCGCTCCCTCTCCGGAGGGGATCATCCCATGACGTTCGACGAGTTTCGCGCTCAATTGGGCGTTGCCGACCCGAAGTACGACGCTTGGGAACCGGACTGGGGCGTATCGCGGGCTTCCTTTGCACCGGAGCGCCTTTTCTTTCTGGGGCCGGAGTACGTCCGGGCGACTTGCGAGCGGCTCTGCATCTCCGCCGACATTGCCGAAGCGATGGTCGCGGCGGCGGCCGGCATCCGTGCGAACTCCGCACTGGCGCGCTTGGCTTGGCATCTTTACCGGCGAATGTTCGAAACACCCGGCCTCGAGCGGGCGGATGTCCGCTCATGGCCCCTGCCGCCCGCGCAGGCCGCACCGTACGCCGATCTGTTCATGGCCCTGCTTTTCTTGGCGGGCGTCCCGCGTATCGAGGCGTTCTATCGTCGGCACAACCTTCCGGAAGAGGTTTTTCTCGAGACGATGACGGACCTCGAGCTCTGGATCCGGGAGTATCGCCGAAAGACCGGGCGCTGGGGATTCGACGAGTTGGGTTGGCTGGTCAATCATTTCACCGGAAAACTGTTCCGACTCGGGCGCCTCCAGTTTCAGTTCGGGAAGTTCCGTTACGACTATCACGCTTTCCGGCGGCGGCACGACGGCCGCGTTCTGCTCCTGGCCGGCGCCGGCATATGCGTCCACCCGGCGGGATGGGCGGCCGGCGGGCCGTCCCCGGAAACCCCGTCGGCTCCGTACCGGGAAGGGCCGGGAAGCATCCACGGCTGGCCCGTTGCCCCAACCGGGAGCATCGTCCGCCGGGAATTGCGCCTCGATGCCGGTGCTTGGCGGCGCGTTCTGAAAAAAGAAGATCCTGTGCTCAATATCCATATCCCGGCGGGCAGCCCCATGGGGTTTGAGGCGTGCGGCGACTCTTTCCGGCGCGCCCTGGCCTTCTTTGCAGAGTTCTTTCCTGACTTCCACTATCGGGCATTCGCCTGCGGTTCCTGGTTGCTCGATCCGCAGTTCGAGGACTATCTGCCGGAGGCGTCCAACATTCGCAAGTTCCTGCGTGAGTTCTATCTCTTCCCACTGCCCGGCGCCGCCGGCGGCTCGACCCTGGCGCGTGTGCTCGGAGGTCCGGTGACCAATCTCGAAGAAGCGCCCCGCAAAACTTCTCTCCAACGCGTGGTGGTCGCGCACCTCAAGGCGGGGAAACGTTGGCGGGAGGGGGGTGGTCTTCTTTTTCCGGAAGATTTGAATTGGGGACATCGGGTCTATCGGGAGAATGAAACAGCCCTGCCTCCAACGGACTGAGGATTGACCGGGCCCCGATTTGCCGTGCAGTTTGCCAACCTCACGGTCCGAGAACGGCAATGCACTCGCTCAACGCCTCGGCTCGACCCAGGTCCGCCGATCCTTGAAGGACGCGGCTGCCACCTTGTTTCCCCCTCACACCCCGCGCAGGCGCGGATCCAGGACGTCACGGAGGGCATCGCCCAGAATATTCACGGCCAGCACCAGACCGAACATGGCCGTGGTCGCGCCGGCCAACTCCCACCACACCCCCTGCCACAGACGCTCCTTGGCCTCCGCAATCATCACGCCCCAACTGGGTTCGAGCTGGACGCCCAGCCCCAAGAACGAGACGATTACTTCGGTCATGATCGCCGCGGCGAAACGGATCGTGAAAAAGACGATTACCAGATGGAGGGCGTTGGGGAGGATGTGCCGCAGAATGATCCGGCCGTGGCCGATTCCCTGGGCCCGGGCCGCCTCGACATACGGGGCGGAGCGGAGTCGAATGAACTCGGCACGGATGACCCGACACAGTCCCACCCAGCTCGTCAAGCCGATCCCCAGGTAGACCGCAGTCGTTCCCCGGCCCAACACCAAGGAGAACGAAAGGATGAACAACAGGGACGGCATGGCGGCAAAGGTGCTGTACACCCATACGACCGCCGCATCCACGGCTCCCCCAAAGTAACCGCCCAACGCCCCGAGGCTCACTCCCACGGCAATGCTCACCGCCCCAGCCAGGATTCCGACCTGAAACGCCGTGCGGGTCGCAAAGATCGAGCGCCAGAGAACATCTCGACCGCGGTAGTCCGTTCCGAGCCAATGCCGAGTGCTTGGCGGTAGATACCGGTCCTCCATACGGGCGCGCTCCGCGATCGATTCCCGGTCGGTCCAACGGCACAGCAGCGTATAGCCCCAGGTCCCGAAAGCCGCCGCCCCATAAAGCAGGATGACGCACAACGCCGCCATTGCCGTGGGCCGGCGCCGGAGTCGTGCGGCCAGGTCCCGCAGGCCGACCGCCCCGGCAGGCGTGCCCGAAACATTTATTCGTTGTGTGCCTGCTTCATCCATCTGCGCGACGGTTTTCCTGCTTGATGCGGAGGTCCGCGCGCACGGCGCGACCCCGGTGTTCCGAAACGGCCGGCCCGGGGACGGCGATCCTGCCTCACTTCACGCCGGCCAATGTCCGATATTTCGGCAAAAAGTCCGCTTCGTAAAGCCGAACAATCTCCGGTGTCGGCAATACGTCGCCACCGGGCGCCGGCTCGGCGAACTTGCGACTGAGTTCTTGCCATGAAACGCCCGATACGGCCTGAGCGGCCCGCATGGCCGCCCCCAGTGCGGCGGAATTGCCCACATCGAGTCGCTGCACGAGCACTCCGAACATATCCGCCAGAATCCGGCAGATACCCGTGTTGGCCGCGCCGCCGCCCGTGACCCGGACGGCCGTGGGGCGGCCCTCGATCCATTCGGAATGCAGCCGAAGTCGGGCGGCCTGGGCCTCGATCACCGCCCGGACCACGGCCGGCGCATCCCGTCCTTCCCGGAATTCGTCGGTCCCGACATACACCGGCCCCGCCTCGAGCACCAGCGGGGTGATTTCCGGGATGAAATATGGCAGCATCATGTTGCCGTTGTTGCCGGGGGGGGTCCGGGCGAGAAGCGTTTCGAACCCGGCCCAGTCGAGGCCGAACCGGTCGCGAACCGCTTCTCGCGCCAATGCCCCGTTCTTGAAGCAGATCAGGCTCATGAATCCGCCCGCAGGGTTCCCGAATACGTGCCCGTATCCCTGCGGATCGACCCGTGGTTCCCGCATGGCGGCAAAGAACGTATCGCTCGTCCCGAGCGAGATCACCGGCGTGCCCGGGGCCCAGCCTCCCACCCCGATCAGGCTATTGGGATTGTCCCCGGACCAAACCACCACCGGCGTGTCCGGCGGAACGCCGTACCGCTCCACGAAATACGCCGAAACCGGACCGACGATCGTATCCGAGGGAACCAGCTCCGGAAGTTTTTCCGCCAGCCCCGGTGCGGTGGCCGCGCACAGGATGGGGTCCCAGGCGCCGTCGGCCAGGTTCATCAGGTTCATCCCCGCACCATCACCGAAATCGATCGGTGCGCTCACACCGGTCAGGAGTGAAGCCATGAACGAACTGACCAAGTGTATCACGCTGGTGTCCTCGTAGGAGTCGGTCGCCTCCTTCCAGAACTTGCGAATCTGCGGCCCGGAGAACCGTTCGACCGCCGGTGAACCGCTGCGGCGCTGCATTTCCTCCGGCCCGCCGACGGCATGGGTGATTTCCGCGCATTCCTCGCCGGTCGAACTGTCCATCCAGATCGGTGAGGTGCGGCGGCTCAGGAAGGGCCGCACGGCGGCGGCCAAGTCCGGCGCGGCACTCCGGTTCCGTCTCGCAAGAAACCCGTGCTTCAGGTATACCGTCCCGTGCTGTTGGCCGCTGCCGCTGATTCCGGCCAGGCGCGAGAAATCCACGCCTGTGTCCCGCATCCGGGTCAGCAGCGCGTCCAATGCCGCGGCCCACATCAGTGGGTCGCTGTGCTTGACCAGCGGATTGGCATTCGGCAACACGCCTTGGGGACAGTTGTACTCGGCCAAGTCGTGTTCGAAGTTGACACTCGCCTCCGCCACGACCTCGGCGCCGTCCAAATCCACCAAGACCGCGGAAAGGCTCTGCGTGCTGCTGTCCAGGCCGAGAAAACGGTCCTTGCCACTCATGTTTGCCCGCCTCCGATTTCACCCCTCGTGCGACATAAGCAGGACCGTGCCCAGGGTTTGGTCCGGATGCTCGATGTGCGCCGTCACCGCCTCATCGATCCGTTCGAGGGGCAGGCGATGCGTGGTCAGGCTCTCCACGTCCAGGCGTTTTTCCGACATCAGCCGGAGAACAAAGTCCATGTTGGTGCGAGTCGTCCAGCGCATGAAGACCCGCGGGTATTCGACTTTCCCGTGCTCCCACGGTACGTCGTGGTAGCCGGGACCGGTCCGGGCGCACGAACGCAGGTCCAGGTTGCCCAGGCCGGCGCCCCAGGCACACTGGGTCGTCACCCCACCCACCAGGCAGATGCGGCCCACAAGGTGGGTGTCGGGCGTGACTTTCATCACTTTGCGCAACGCATCGAGCGCTTTTGTTCCCTCGCCGCCGAACGCGACCACCGCCATATCGAACCCGTAGCCCCGGGTGAACTCTTTGGCCTTTGCCTCGTAGTCTTCCTCGCCGATGACCGTGACACCGTCGATTCCCCAGTTGCGGGCTGCCTCGCAACGGAACCGAACCATGTCCCATCCCATTACGTACATTCCTGCGATCTGGCCGATCCGGGCCGCCATCTGTCCGACGAGTCCCAATCCGACCACCACGAGATACTCGCCCAACTCGGGTTGTCCGCGGCGAATCGCGTTCAACGAGGTCATCGCCAAGTGCGCATAGGCCCCCTGCTCGTATGTCACATTGTCCGGCAGGTGCGCGCAAAGGTTCTTTGGGACCACGGCGTAATTGGCGTGCTGTGCATAGCCGCCGCCCATGCAGGCCACGCGGTCACCCGGCTTGAACTCGGTCACTCCTGAACCTGCTTCCAGGACTTCCCCCGCATTCTGATATCCGAAAGGTCTTGGAATACCGGGTTGGCCGCCGGCGTTTGCCCGGGCCTTCTTCGCTCCGCTCAGTTCCGTCCCGGGACTGATCAGGGAAGCGTGCACTTTCACCAGCACTTCTCCCTCGCCGGGCGGGGGGAGATCCTGGGTGAGCACGCAGCCGTGCCCCGTCCCGTCAACCGCACCGATCACTCGCTGAGTCGCCATTTCCGGCCTCCTTGGTTTGCCGTTCGGGGCGTTGTCGAACGACCTCGAATCGGTTTTGCGCTCGGCCTTGCACCCGGGGTTCGCGTGCGCCCGGGTTTCTTTCTTCATGAATGAACGACGGGGCTGCTCCGATTCGACTTGTAATATAGTCGTCCCCTCGGCGAAACCCCACGTGGGGCCGGGCGGGTTCGGTTCTCGCGCAAGCCGGTCGTCAGTCCCCGGCTTGCGCATCACGGCGTACTCCGGCCGGCGCGGGGCGTTGCGATCCCGTCACGGCCCCGGGGGCCTGTCGTTTCTTGCCGCGGCCGGCGGCGGACGAGGTCGTCAATTCGCGCTTGAGGTTCTGCGCCAGCCCGAATCCGGGATTCAGCTTCAGCAGTTCGTCCAGTTGCCGGCGCGCATCGTCGCGCCGATCCAAAGTGATCAGGGCCCGCGCCAAGTTGTACCGGGGAGTGGGCGACTCCGGGTTTATGGAGATGGATTTCTTCCACGCTTCGGCGGCTTCGGACCACTTCCCGGCGCGCGCCAACACCAGGCCCAACGCGTCCAGGGCGTCCGCCGATCCGGGTTCGAGTTCAACAGCCTTTCGGCAACTGGCCACCGCCTCGTCCGGCCGGTCGAGGCCGGCCAGCGCCACACCGAGGCGCCGGTGTGCCTCCGCCATGCGCGGGTCCAGTTGAATCGCCCGGCGGAATGCGGCAACGGCCGCCTCCGTTTCGCCCTGCATCGCCAGCGCCGCACCGAGGATCAGATGGGCGCGGGGAATCCGCGGCGACAAGGAAATCGCCTTGCGTGCTTCCGCCACGGCCTGCTCGAGCGCTTGGCCGGCCTGCTTGTGCAAACCGCGTGACCGTGCTTCCATGGCCGCCCCCCGGCACCAACTGGCGAGCGCCAAGTGACCGTCCGCATCGTTCGGCGCCACTTGAACCAGATGAAAGAGAATGTCGCCCTCGAGACGCGGCAGGTTTCGCCGACTCGCTTGTGCAGCCTGTTGCAAGAGAAACGTCGACGAAAACGATAGCCGCTCCAAAGTGCGCTCGAACGGATCTTCGAACGCGATGGCGGCAGGAAACTGCAGGTACGACGGCAGAACACGACGAGCGTCTTCTTGCCGGCCCAATTCTCGGTACGCCGCCGCCAGCAAACGGCGCCCGGGGCCGAATGTCGGGACTTGTTTCACCATGTCCTCGAGCCGTTCGACGACTTTCGCCCAGTCGCCCCGCCGCTCGGCCACCCGCGCCAGTCCGAATTGGGCGTGCAACGCGTAGCCCCGCCGTTCAGCCGCTTTCCGGTACGCCGCCGCGGCCGCGTCGAGTCGGTCGAGTTTCAGGTTGGCGTCCCCGAGCCGAAGCCACGCGCACGGATTGTCCGGCCGCCGGTCCGCAGCTTCGGCGAAAAACTTTCGTGCTTGTTCGAGGCGCCCTTCCACATAGGCCAGAAGCCCCCGCCCGTAAGGCCAGCGGTCGTCGCGGGGGGCCAATTCGGCGGCGACTGCGTAACATGCGTCGGCCTGAGAATGGAAAAGGTTTGCCTGGTAAATCAGCCCCAGCCGACCGATGCGCTCGGCGGACGGCAGACCGTGTCGTGCCGCGGCATCGGCGGCACGAATGGCCGAGGTCATGAGTGGAGACGCATCGCGCAGTTCGGGAAGACGCGGCAGCCGCTCCCGTACCGCCGGCGCCTGCAGCCAAGCCAGTCCATACCAACTGCCCGCTCCCAACAGCGTCACCGCAGCGATTGCCGCCCCCCATTTCACCGCCCGACCGGACCACGACCGACCCGCCCGCGGGACGGGCGCATCGCGATCACCTCCGGTCGGTTCTATTCCAGTCATGCTGCACCTGTTCCTGTACCGTTCGAGCGCGGGGCGCCGTCAAGGCATACACCATCTGCGGTGGGCCGGCCGGGCTGGAGGTCGCTCAGAAAATCGGCGAGTCCCCACACACGGATGCGAGACAAACCTGCGGCCCGATCAAGTTCGGCCGGCGTGACATATCCCCATCCGGCCAAATACAGTTCGACCGCATCGAGCTTCGGCAGGGCAGCCACGCGTTCCAGGGTCTTCAGCCGATCCTCGACGAAATGAAACCGTGCGCCGGCAAGACCATGCCGGGAGATAAGCTCTTCGAGGACGGCTTCTTTGGGGCGCCCGACGTCCATCCCGAACACGTTGCGCCGCGGGATGTCGAACCCGCCTGCTTCGAGCAGGGATACCGCAAACCGCGTTTGTTTGGTCGTGAGAACAAACACTCTGTTTCGGACGGCGACCGCAGCCACGCGTTCCCGCACCCCCGGATAGAAGCGATGACGCGACCGCCAGTCCTCGGGCGCCGAGGCAAGCCAGTCGTCGCGGACCCGACCGAAAATCCGGACCAATTCCCGCCGGGTCAACCCCAGTTCGCGAATCAGTTCTTCACACAGCGTCGGGAACCGCCTGAATACCTCCTGTTCGTCCATGCCGTTCCAAGCGAGTCGCATCAGCAACGGGGCCTGGTATCCCGTCTCGAGCACGGGCCGAAGCCGAATGAAGCGGACCAGGACATCCGGCGGCGGTTCTTCTCCCTGCCATTCGGGCCAAAGACGCACCCCGGTGCGCCAAGCGCTGACCCCCGTCTCCGCCGCGCTGTCGCAGAGGACCCCGTCGAAATCCAGAATGAAAACGTCCATGCTCGGCAATCGCCTGTTTTATGTCGAATACGCAGGCACTCTTGGCCGTCGTCCCGCTCGGGTTTCCTGGGTCGGGGGTCGGGGGGCTCATACTATACGCGTCCCACCCGGCAAATGGAAACGTAGGGAAGAGGTCGGGTTGCATACGCCGCCGTTACGACACCCGCCGGACGGTCCGAAACGGTGGTCCAATTCGGGGTTTTAGCTGCCCTTGGCATGCGGTCTCGAGGCACAGTTCCGCGAAACGTGCGGAGCAGGGAGGCGCTGGAAACGGGGACGTTCGCATCGGGACACGACAGTGCACCTGCTGAACGCCCATCAGGCGGACGGGTCATTTCTTGCCCGCCTGCTTTGTCGCGACCGGGCGGGCGGGTTGGACTTTGGCCGGGGTGATGCGGAGGTCGTCCACGATCAGCACCGAACGTGCCCGTCCGGGGATCGTGACGACCAGGCCGCGTTCGCGACAACGAACGGTGTCGGCGCCGATTCCGGCGATGTCCAGGTCGAGTCGGAGGTCGCGCACCCACCGTCCGGGCGGGAGTTGGATCGACTTGCCCGTGACGAGGCTGTCCCTGCGGCGGCGGGCTGAGCCGCGTTTGCGGGAGACCAGCCGGACGTATGGGGCGATTCGGATCGGGTCATCGTAATTCTGGAACAGGGTGGCGCGCCACACGGACCGGGTCGGCAGGGTCCAGGTTCCCCGTTGTTCGAGACGCACGCTGCCTTTGCGCGGGACTCGGAGAGACACGCTCAGTACGGCATTTCCGGTACCCACAGCCCGAGCGATTCGCGCCACGCCCGAGCCGCCTCGATCCCCCCGCACCCGCCAGGTTCCGATGCCTTCGATTCCGTCGCCTGCGTTTGCCAGGACCGGGGTCGGACAGTAGTAGGGGGCATGGGCGGTGGCCCCCCAATTGCCGGCCCCGTCCAACGCCCGGGCGTGGATGTACCACAGGCCGGCCTGGGTCGGCGCCGGGACCGTGGGCCGACGACTGGTATCGAGGTTTTTCTCGTCGGCCGGCGCCACGCTCCGGGGGTTGCGGTCCAAAGCGATGGAGTAGCCTTGAATTCCGGTCGGGTCGGCGGCGGAACAATAGACTTCGGGCACAGGGGCGCCGGGTCCGAGGATCCCGAAATTATCCACGTAGAACTTACTGCCCACCGGGTTGGCGCCCTGACCCCAACTGCCGAGCGCCACGTAACGTATTGCGCCCGTCCTCAGCTTGGGTGCGCTCTTTTTCAGAACTTCCGGAAGGTCGACCCAGACCTGGTGCCATTTCCCGTCGGCGGCCACGCCGTCGATCCGGCCCACTTCCGGAAGCGTTTCTTTGCCCGTGAGGCGGATGTAACGCCATTCGCCGTTGAGGTGAAGGATGAGATTGACCTTCACGTCCTTGGGAACTTTCAAATCGAATGTCAAGAACGGGTAGATGTCGGTATTGAGGCGACCGGCATAACCGTAGGCGGCGAACGCACGCCCCTTGCCGGTCTTGACCACGGACAGGCAGGCGTCGCCCGTGTCCGGATCGGTGACCGTGCTTAACTTCGTTCCGGCCCTCTGCCGCCCGAAGGCCCGCCAAGCGCCCAGGCCGTCGGAGAAATCGGAGAACCGCAAGAGTTTGCCGCTGGCCGAATAAAGCCGGGGTGCGTCCGGGCCTTTCCGGTCTTTGCTGTAGTCGATGCGCCAAGTCCATTCGTACGCAGGGGCCTCGTTCCCGGCGAAATCCCGGATTCCGCTGAGCTTGAAGGCCATTCTTGCGCCGTCAGCCGTCTGGAGGGGCCGCAGCCGGGCGGCGCGGACCCAATTCCAGGTGAGTTCCCGCGCCTGGGCATCCCAGGAGGTGTAGGCTCGCGAAAGAACACAACGTTGTCCGTTCATGGTCAGTGCAAGGGAAGAGGGATCGATCTGAGCCACCCCGGGGGAAAAGCGGACTCTGATTTCCGAGTCCGCGGCGCCCGTGTCGGGCGCCGGCGAGGCGGCCACGACTGCCGGGGGCGTGTTGTCGATCCGGAACCGGCAGGTCGTTACCGGTCCCCAGTTGCCGGCATTGTCGCAAGCGCGAATTCGGAAAAACATGTCTCCCTCGGGCAGATTGTTGAAAAGCCCCGTGCTCTTGACCGTTTCCGGTTCTTCGTCCACGGGCGCTTCCGGGTCACGCGACCAGACGTAACTGTAGGCCCGTATGCCCGCGGGGTCCCGAGTTGTCCAACTTAACGTGAGCCCCTCCCCGGCCGCGACCACCGGGACAGTCGCCAAGTTGTCGATTTCGACCCGGGCCCCCGGCGGCGCTGCGGCATACCCCCAGTCGCCGAGCGCCAGACGGGTGACACTGTACCGATTGGCGTGGAAGCTCGTCTCGATCCGGGCCAGGAGCCCGGCGATGTCCACTTCGGCATGGTGCCACCGACCGTCCTTCTTGACGTCCTGCACCTCCCCGAGTTTCGTCTTGTCCGTGTCCGTGTCGCCGAGCCCGAGCACGTACGTGCCCATCTCGGTCGTCACCAGGAAATCCACGGTGGCGTAGGGATCGAGCCGGTAATCGAAAGTGAGGATCGGGAAACGGCCCGCAGAGAACTTCTTTTCCGACAGTTTCACGCCGAAGTCGCTCCCGCTGAGTCTGTTCGTGATGCTGAGCGCCATGTCCCTGCTGCCGGGCCTCCGCGGCACCAGCGCCAGGCGAACGTTCTTCGCGCTGCTGTAGGGCGCCACACCCTCGAGGCCGGTATCGAAGTCTCGGTACAGACCGCCGCGTGAGGTCATCCGGACCCGTCCCGGAGGAAAACGGTCCTGCTTCCAGTTCATCCGCGCGGTCCAACGGCAGATGCGGGGGGCGGTCTTGGTTCCGGATAACGCATCGGCCCAGGTCAGTTTGAATGCCACCGTCGCCCCGTCCGCGAAGGTGAGGTCCGAGTAGGTCGGATCGATTCGCAATACCTGAGCTGCCGGATCGTATGCCGCGGCCACGGCGTCGGCCCTCATCGGCCGTCCGTTAGCCGTAAAATCCAAAGTGGAAAGCAGTAGATTTGTGGCATTGTCCGGGGTAAACCTGACCTCGATGGGCCCGCCGTTCCATTCTTTTCCCGCGGCAGGCGCCGTCGACACAACGGCCAGTGGCCGGTCCGCCCAGACCGGCACCCGGGGCGCCGGTCGCCAGGCGCCGCCGGCCTGCTTCGTTTCGGCGCAAATGTACCAGAGCCCGGGGGCCGGGAACGCGATAGAGACCGATGTCCCGGTCTTTGTTTCGGCCCGACTCAGGTCCGGGGTCGGCACACGGGCGGCCACGGCCCGAAAGGTCAGGGCCCCCGTTCCCGGGAATGCCCAGGGAAACTCGGCCCGCATGGGGCCCAGTCCCGCCAAATCCACGTTGTCCACCCGGTAAGTCGCGCCCTGTGGGTTTCCGCCGAGACCCGCGTTCAAATACCCTTCGTGGAACATCCCGAGGACCATGCTGTCGACCACGAAGTTGTCGCGCTCGGGGCGCAGACGGCGCAAGGCGACCGCTGGATTGAATCGCACCCGATGCCATTGTCCGTCTGCTTTTGCCCCCTCGAACTTCCCGAGCCGGACCAGCTCGGGACCGTCCGTGTCCGGACCGGATAGTGTGACGAAAAACCGCTCCGTTGGATCGGACTTGAAAGTCAGGTAGAGATTGACCTTGACGTCCGGGGGAATGGCGCAATCCATCTCGATGGCCGGGATTCGTCCGAGGTCTACACCGGCTACCGGGAGGACGACCCCGAAGTCGCCGCCGCCGTAAAGATTGGTCAATTCGAGCGAGTGAGCCCCGCGCCCCGAACCTCCCGGGACAAGGCGCAGCCCGGCGCTTTGATCTCCATCGAAAGGGCGCCATCCCTCGGTATCCCGGTCAAACACGAAGCGGCGGCCCCAATGGGTCTTGGAAACGAGCACCGGCCCCGGCGGAGACGGCTCTGTCGAAGTCGCCGCCTGCGGCCCCTCGGGCGCTGCGGCCAGAAGAGCGCCGGACCGGTCAATGCGGGAATAGCAGATTCTGGCCCGGGCCACGACAATGCTGTTGTGCTGCGTCCAAAGAGCGATTCTATTCCCCTTCAGGGGGCCGGCGTCCGTATAGGAAAATACCGGGACGTTGTCGAACCAAACATCGAACCGATTGCCGGTCCGGCGGACCTTTACGTAGTACCAGGCGCCGTGAATTGGGCGTCCGCCCGGATCCCAATCCACCTTGATGGCACGGCTTTGCGGGCGCTTGAATCGAGTGCGGGGTATGAATTCCCGATCCACCTTTGCCACGATGCGACCTCGCCTTAGGAATTGCGTCCAGCGCTCCGACCACATCGGATCCCAGGCCTGCAGAACCAAATCGTAGCCGCTGAACAAATCCCCGCTTCCGGCGCACAAGGCAAGATTGATGTCGCCGACGCGCGGATAATAGCTCCGGGCCGCGCCTTCGTGCATCTCTCCCTGGCGCATGCGCATCCCGGCATAGTATTCGACCGTAAAATCGCCGTCGTACTTGAACTTGTTCCACAGGGCCGCCACCCCTTTGCTGCGCCCGTTGAGAAAAGACCAACGCGGATCGCACGCGAATCGATTGGTCACCGCCCAGGTACCCACCTTAAGCCAGTCAGCCGCAACCCGCTCGAATTGGTAGTCCTTGACATGGTCCCGGTGCACTTCGACTTTGGCCAGATCCAGCGATTCGAGGACCTCCAGTCCGACGGCCCGCCCCTGCAACGGGTTGGGATCGCGGTACGAAAACAACTCCTTGCCGTCCACGTCGACCCAGATGTAAGGTCCTTCTCGCGAGACCGTCATCCGACCGTACTCGACCGTGTCCGGCGCCTTCGGAAGGGCACCGATCTTTTCGTCGATGATCTGCTCCCCCGGAATTACCACTTTGCCGTCGAGCTTGAACGCGCCCTCGGCCAGCTTTTTTCCGTTGCGCGTCAACCGAATCCGGCCTTGTTTCCGGTTATCTTCCAAGTGGGCCTGCACACGGTAGCCGCGGTCCTTCCCCACGTTGTCCAGACCGAAGAGCAGAGCTGCCCGGTGACTGATCGGCAGGGTGATCCAAAACGCACCGTAGAAATCGCCCTTGTACACGTATTGTTTGAGACCGTCCGGCGTCTGCGTCAGCGGCTCCCAGGCCCAACGCGGCGACGACCATCCTTGCATGTAGGGGTCCGCCGCAAAAATGGCGCTCTTCACCGGGTGTTCCCAGTCCCGGACCGGTTCGGCAAACGCCTCGACATCGGCAAATTCCACGGCCCCCGTGCCGGTTGCCGTCAGCGCGAAACGACCCGATGGGATCGCCGGGATCCGCGTCCGGACCTCCAGGCGGTCGTCCACGTAGACTTTGACGACCGTCTTTTCCCGCAGGTCGACCATCACACGGGTCCCGTCCCGTTCTCCTCGGGTCGATCGGGGGCAGGGAACGGCATCGAGTACGCTAACTTTGCCGCCTCGGACCCGCTCGAGTCGGAGTTCGCCGCCGCCCCGGCGGTCCCAGACGGCGCGCCACCAGTCCCCGACATCGCTCAAGCCAAACCCCAAACCGAAGCCCGCTGCCGGCGCGTCGGTCCGAACCGTCGCCTGAAAACAACCGCCGGTCCAGGTGGGCAATCCCAGGGCATACACGGCGGGCCGGTCACCCTCTCTCGTTTGAAAGCGCAGGCTCCGAGGCGGTCCCTGCACATCCCAAGTCCCGGCCAAGGCCGACGATGCGCCGGCCAGCGCGTCCCGATGATCGAACCGGACCGACGGCCAGGAACGCACGGTCACGTCGTCGAAGTAGGTCTCCCCGGCACTCGAGGCATAAAGACCTATTCGTCCGCCAACGCTCCGGTCGTCCCAGGCTTCGATGATTCGGGTTCCGTCCAGGGCAATATCGATCCGGGATCCCACAGCCGTAACCGAAAGCCGGTACCAATTGTCTGTACGGCCCTTCACGCGAGCGGCGGCAATCACCCGCTCCCGGTCTCCCGTGCGCCGCACCAATTCGACCGGCCCCCCGGCAACCTCGATCGTGGCGACTCGCCAGCGAACCAGCCAGAAATCCTTTTCGTTTGTCGCCCCGAAGACTACGCCCATCCAACCGCCCGTCGTCTTGCATGAAACCTCGATCCTGTAGTCGTCCCAAAACGGATAACCGGTAAGGATCACGGCGCCTTTGGTGGATTTTCCGGCCAGACAAAACGGGTTGGGCGAGCGGGATGCGTCGGGCTCGCGCCCTTCTCGAATCCGGGCGTCCGGGTTGGCCCGCACGCGCTCCATGACCGAATACAGCTTCCATTCGCCGCTCTTGGGCGTCCACAGTCCGAAATCCTTGGTTTCTTCCTCGGTACGCATGAAATCGTCGCCGAAGACAACCGGTTCGATGCGCTGGTAACCCACGGTCGCTGCAACAGCTTGTCCCGGCCCTGCGCGCAACGCGGCGGTGCCGCGGCGGACCGTGTCGTCCAGCACGCGCAGCAACCGGACACCGTCCGCAGTAAACTCGAGCCATCGCGGGTGGCGTTTCACCCACAGCTCGCCGCCCCGTCGGAATGCGTCCGGCAATGGTTGCGAGGCCCGCGCCACGGTCACTTCACCCGCCTTCGATATTCGACTGAAGCGCGCCCCGCTCTTGTCCCAGATGAATCGGCCGTAGCGGTCTCCCGTACCATTGCAGCCGAACACGAGATCCACCGAATCGAACCGGCCTTCGCCCTCGGCGGGCGAAAGCTTGAAACGAAAATCGTAATTGTCGTTCCGCGCCCGGCGCGCCGCCGCATAACCCGTCGGCACGGCGTCCGCGCCCGGCAGGCGCGTGCCCGAGAAAACGACCCCGACCACGCTGAAAACAAGCAGCGAACGAACGGCGCGAGCCATCACCGAACCCGTTGCGAACGGGGGCGGACCCGGCTCGCTCCCGACTGTCGTGGGAACAACCGAAACCGGCATGAACAATCTCCCAGAAGTTCTTCCTGCGCGGCGTCGCGCCGCCATTCGGATTCTTGCGGTCGGGGCCTCGGGCCGTTGCGGAGACCCAGCCCTCAGTACACTGAGCATGAGTTTATTCTCGACAGACGCTGCTTGGACGCTCGTATTGTGACAGGGGCTCGCAACAGGTTGCTCGCGAACCCGACTGGATCAACCTCGGAAAACGAGCCCCACGGAGCGAACAGTTGCGATTCGCCGCGAAAAAGAGAGCGCCGAAGTTGCGATACGGTATTGGCATTCACTGTGGGCTGGAGGCCGGCGCGTGCAACGGAGGCCGCGCTGCAAGGCCGCCGTGCGTGGCCTGTGGTGGTGGGCCGCCACAAAGGAAAGCTCCGGGGCTCGGACGGAGCCGGAGCAGATACCGCCTCGAACCGTCAAAAAAAGTAGCGACACGGCTTGCCGCCGGATCGCCTTGCCCGCCTCGAAATCGTCTGATGCGTAGGCAAGCTCGCAGGCCCGGACATATCGCCCGGAACGTTCCGAAACGTATTGCAGCATACTGTGTGTTTCTGCTACACAAACGAACCGCATGGCGTTTTTATTGTATCCATGTTCGGGGGCTGCGGCACTTCCGGGCTGCATTGTTCCGGCGCGCTCCCTCCTCCCAATGATCCATACCGCGTTCTATCCAAGAAGATTACATCCAAAGGCCCTTCGTACGGCTTCCTTCGATAGGAAGCGTCGCAACTGCCCCCTCCACTCGGGCCGCGACGCGGGGAATGCAGCACGGAAAAACCCGATCTGCCAAGAATACAGATAATACCCGCGTTAACAGCACGTTACGCTCATGTTTGAGATCGCCCCGGCTCGGGTTTTCTTGTCGCCAAGCGTTCGAGGAGCTTGCGGAGTTCGCCCAGCCGTTTTTCCTTCGGGCGTTTTCCGGAAAGCAGGGGAAGGCGCCGGTCGTCCAACACCAGGCCGTGGTCCGTTTCGATCAGGACTTTTCGTCCCTGCACGGTGACCGTTCGCGCTTTGAGCCGAGCGGCGACGATTCGGAGTCGGACGGTCTCGAGCAGGCGCTCGACCGGTGGTGGGAGCGGTCCGAACCTGTCGCGGAGTTCGTCGCCAAAATCCCGAACCTGTTCAATGTCGGTCAATTCGGCCAGTCGGCGGTAGCAGGCGGCGCGGACTTCTTCGTCGCCGACGTACTCGGGCGGGACAGCGGCCGTGAGCCGGCCGTGAGGTGCGCGCAGGCTGAAACTGAGGAAATCGAGTCGGAGCAGCACCGCGGGCCGTCGAGGCGGCGGCCGGTGCTCGAGCCGGGAGATGGCCTCCCGGAGGAGTTGACAGTAGAGGTCGAAACCGACGGCGGCGATGTGACCGCTCTGCTCGGCGCCGAGGATGTTGCCTGCACCGCGGATCTCGAGATCGCGTAGAGCGATGCGGAACCCGGCGCCGAGGTGCGTGTAGCGGCGGATGGCGGCAAGGCGTTCATGTGCGTTGGCGGGGAGCGTCCCCATTGGCGGCAGCAGCAGGTACGCATACGCTTGGTTCCGGTACCTGCCGACTCGACCCCGAAGTTGATACAAATCGGCCAGACCGAAACGGTCCGCCCGGTCGATGATGATCGTGTTGGCGTTGGGGATGTCGAGACCGGACTCAATGATGGTGGTGCAGATGAGGACGTCGATTTCCCGCAAGACGAAGCGCCGCATCACATTCTCGAGTTCGTGGGCGGGCATCTGCCCATGGGCCACGCCGAACCGAGCGTCGGGCACCAGGGCCTCGAGGCGTTTCCGGACGCTCTCGATCGAGTGGACCCGGTTATGCAAGAAGAAGACCTGCCCATTCCGCTCGATCTCGTTTTCAATGGCTTCCCGGATCAGGCCGGTATCGTACTGGGCCACGACGGTGGTCACGGGCAGCCGCTCGGCGGGGGGCGTGGAGATGGTGCTCAGGTTCCGCAGACCGGACAGGCTGAAATAGAGTGTGCGCGGGATCGGCGTCGCCGTCATGGTCAGAATATCCAATTGAGTCCGCAGGTGTTTGAGCCGCTCCTTGTGACGGACGCCGAACCGCTGCTCTTCATCGATGATGAGCAGGCCCAGGTCGCGGAATTTTACGTCGGCGCTCAACAGTCGATGCGTCCCGATCACGATGTCGATGTTGCCGGTGGCGAGTCTTTCGAGAATGCGCTTTTGCTCGGCGTCGGACCGGAACCGACTGAGCATTTCGACAACCACCGGGTATTCGGCCAAACGTTCGCGGAATGTCAACAGATGCTGTTGCGCCAGGACCGTGGTGGGCACGAGAAGGGCGACCTGTTTGCCGTTCAGGACGGCGCGGAAGGCGGCGCGCATGGCGACTTCGGTTTTGCCGTACCCCACGTCGCCGCAGAGCAAGCGGTCCATGGGCCGGGCCGCCTCCATGTCGTGGAAGACTTCGAGAAGGGCCCGGCGCTGGTCCTCGGTCTCCTCGAATGGAAAGGATTGGGCAAAGGCCTGTTCCCAGTCCGGCTCGGGGCGAAAGCGGGCGCCTGCCGAGTTGCGGCGGACCGCATCGAGCCGGAGCAGTTCGGCGGCCAGATCAGTGGCTGCTGCCCTCGCCAAGTCGGTCTTGCGTCTCCAGCCGGGCCCGCCGAGACGGCTCAATTTCGGCGCCTTCCGCGTCCCCCCTACGTAGCGGCTGACCAGATGGCATTCCTCGAGCGGGACGTAGAGGCGTGCGTCGTTGTCGAACTCCAGTTCCATGACTTCCTGGAGTTCCCCCTTGACCTCGATTTCCCGAATTCCGTGATACCGGCAAATACCGTGCGCCGCATGGACCGCAAACGCCCCCGGCTCGAGTTCGGTCCCCTCGTGAAGGGCATGGTCTGTGCGATACGGGTTCCTGCGGGTGCGACGGGCCGTTTCGGGGCGCCGCCCGAAAAGTTCGCGTTCGCTCAACAGCGCCAAGTGTGCAGCGGGGATCAGCACCCCCCGGTCCAAGGCAAAACATTCGATGGCCGGGACCACGTCCTGCAACGCCTCGTCGTCTTCGACGCGCTGACGGAAACGGTCCGCTTCGCCTTTGGTCCCGCAGCAGGCGACCACGGCGTACCCCATGCCGGACCAGCGGCGCAGATGGTCCCGGAGTTGCTGCCAGTGCCATATCCCGGCTTGATTGCCCAAGTCGGGAATCAGGACGCCCAGCGTCTCTCCGAGTCCCACAGCGCCGCAAACCAGTCTGCCGGCGGCGCCGGGCGCCGCGCCGCCGCTCCCGGCCAACTCGATGACCACACGGCGGTTCCGGGTCTCCGTGAGCTGCGACCACGTATCGAGAGCGTCGCCCGGAGCGAAACGTTCGAGGTGCCCTCGTATGAGTCCCGGATGGGCGATCACCAAGGCGGCGTCAGGTCCGGCATAGTCCAGAAAACAGGCTGTCCCGTTTTTCGCATCCGGGGTCAGCACGACTTCTCCGCGGGGGACTACGGTCAGGCTGTCCGTCGCACCGACGGACCGCTGGGTTTCAGGATCGAATCGGCGCATGGACTCGAGGCGATTCCCGAAAAACTCGAGACGGACCGGCTGCCTTTCCGCCGGGGAAAAGACATCCAGAATCCCACCGCCCCGGCGCGAGAATTCGCCCGGCAGGTGAACTTCCGGCTCATTGTCGTAGTCCAGGCGGAGAAGGCGTCCGGCAACGAGGTCCGGGTCGATTTCGTCGCCCACGACAAGTGTGAAAACCTGCCTGCGAAATTCGGCCGGTGCCGGGGCCGGGGCCAGAAGCGCGGTCGCCGAAAGGACAAAGACGAGCGGCGCGCCCGCGAGTGCGGCGTGCAGTGCAGAACAACGGGCGGCTTCATTCTCCGGCACCCAGCGGTTTCTGGGGCCGGAGACTTCGGGCACCGCCACGCGGGGGCGGTCGTCGCCCAGGATGGCGGCGTACGTGTCGAGGGCCGCGAGCATATTCTCGGCCGCAGCCGTATCGGCAGTCACAAATACGACCGATCCCGGGACCGAGGCCAGGACGGCGGCCGCGGCCACGGCCGTCGTGTCGCGGTCGGCGATTTCGACAACCAAAGGCAGGGGGCCGCACCGGGCCAGAAGCGTACCGCTCCATGTCCGGAAACGTTCGCGCCATTGTCTGGAATTTGTGGATGCGTGTTTGCCCATGGGCGGACCGGATTGGCAACGCCGACTGAGAACACTATACTAGCGGATGTTTGGGAAGCTGCCGTGCCCGCGCACTCTGTCGCGCGGCCGCAGCGACTGCGGACGTGGGCCGTTTCCTGTACCGGGATCGCTGTGCATGTGCCCCAAGAATGACATGATGAAGATGTATATGCAAGAGATCGGGAGGTATCCCCTGATCTCTCGCGAGGAGGAGGCGGTCCTTGCCAAGGAGATCTCGCGCGGGTCCGAGGCGGCCCGCTCGAAGCTGATTCGCAGCAATTTGCGTCTCGTGGTCAAGATCGCGCATGATTTCAAAGGATTGGGTTTGCCGTTGGTGGACTTGATCTCCGAAGGGAACATCGGGCTGATGCGGGCGGTAGAGAGGTTCGACCCGGCCAAAGGCGCAAAGTTCAGCAGTTACGCCGCATGGTGGATCAAGCAGGCCATGCGCCGTGCCCTGGCGAACCAAAGCCGCACGGTCCGGATTCCGGTCCAGTCAGCCGGAAAGATCAACAAGATTAAAGTCGCCCGCAGCCGCTTGGCCCGCGATTTGGGGCGCGACCCGACCGATTCCGAGATCGCCGCCCATCTCGACCTCAGTGAACGGACCGTAGCCGGCCTGCGTCGGGCCGATATGCGCAGCCTCTCCCTCCAAGCCCCGATCCAAGACGGTGAAAACGGCGAATTCGGTGATATAATACCGGACATGGCCACGACCACGCCGGAGCGCGTGCTCGCGGAGGCGGAAGCTCTCCAGCGCCTGCTGGTGTTGCTCGAAACACTCGAGGAGCGGGAGCGGACCATCCTGGTACTCCGCTTCGGTCTTGATGGACATCCGCCCAAGACCCTCGAAGAAGTCAGCCAGGCCGTGGGCAGGACGCGGGAGCGGGTCCGCCAGATTCAGAATCAGGCATTGCTCAAGCTGAAGGGGCTGCTGAACGACGAAGTCCCCGTCGGGTGAGCCGGCCGGCTCTGCCGATCGTCGCGGGAACATTCGCATCGCGGGCGCCTTCTATGGCGCGCCGCTGGAAAAAGCGCAGACCGCAACAGGTGAAAGGTGGTGATTCAAACACATGCTGGAAGTCAGAACCAGAAGAGGCGAGCCCATCGAAAAGGCCCTCCGTCGGTTGAAGAAAAAACTCGACAAGGAGGGGACTCTGAAAGAACTCCGCAGTCGACGACATTACGAGAAGCCGAGTGAACGCAATCGGCGCCGGCGTCGGCGTTCGCGCTGACCGTCGCAAGTGTCGATGTACGATCAAGGCCGGCCCCTCCCATCGGAGGGGGCGGCCTTTGTTGCTTCTCGGAAGGCGGTGGCGTCCCCCTCCCCCGCTGTCAGTCCGATTCACCGGTGGAGGTAGTACCAAGCGAACGCCAGTGCGGCGATGGCAATCCCGAACGTCGTCAGGAGCCGAACCAGCAGTTTTTTCCTCTGAAACGCACGTTCCCGGGCAATGAAGCCGTTGGTGCGGCCGGTGGTCCGCATGAACTCCTCGATGCATTGCTCCGAGCAAAACACGCTGCGGCCGCGCCGAACGACGCACTCCCGGCATATCGGCTTGCCACAGGAGCAACAGCGGGCGGTGGACTCACGGTCGGGATGTTTGAGACAGACAGGCATCCTCGATCCCCTGCTTCGGCTCGAGAGATCGCAAACAGGCCCCGGCCCGGGCCGCGCCCCAAACCCCCGGCGAGAACCCGACCTCTCGAAAAACACTTTTCAGTACGCGTCGCCCCATCGGCGGGAGACAAACACTTCACGACCGCACCGGCGGGGGAGCTTCCCCGGACGCCTCATTATCACAGACCGTCTTTCATTTGTCCGGATGATCCTGCAGAGGCTGGGAACTCGCCCGCACTCCGGGGCCTTTCATTACAATTATACCCGATTTACCTCAAAAATGCACGCCCCGCCACAGACACTCCGCCGGATGCCTGCAGTGCGGAAGCAATCCACGCGACTCATGCGG
>JAADHN010000071.1 GCA_013151865.1 Kiritimatiellota bacterium | reverse complement strand
AGACCGTGGAGGCCCAGGCCGCGGATCTGCCAGTGATCCGTGAAGAACTGAACTACATCTTCCAGGGATGCTACACCACCCAGTGCCGGATCAAGCGGGCGAACCGGCTGGGGCCGGTCCTGCTGTACGAGGCGGAGCTTTGGGCCGCGCTCGCGGCCCGAATGGGGCTTGATCCCGAGTATCCCGGGGCGAACTTCAATCGGGCTTGGGAAGCTGTCTGTTTCAACCAGTTCCATGATATCCTGCCCGGCTCGGGCGTACCCGCGACGGTCGAGTACTCCCAGGGTCTTTTCCAGGAAGTCCAGGCCGTGGCGCACAGCGCGACAGGGCGCGCCCTGCGCGTACTCGATCACGCTCTGCGGGAGTTGCCGCCGGACGCCGGCCGACTGGCCGAACCGCAGAGCAAGACCGGCGAGGCCTTCAGCCGGAGCGAGGGGGCGGGGGTCGGCCTGCAATCGGACTCGGGCCGTGTCTCCCTGGTCTGTCGTGGTCGGGGACCGGTGCGGCATTTCACGGCATTCAATCCCTCCCCCTGGGAGCGTGGTGGCCTGGTGTCCGTCCGTCTCTGGGACCTGGACCTGCCGCCGGGGACGGAGCTGACGGCCGGGCATCCGGGCCGGTGTCTGCGACCGGTCCAGGCCGTGGGCGAGGGACACTACTGGGGGCACCACTACCGGGAAGTGCTGTTTCCGGCGTGCCGCGTTCCGGGGTGCGGCTACGCCACCTGTCGGGTCGGGCCGCGACCGGTCGGCGCCGAACTCGAAGCGCCCGAGGACCCGGTGCGGGTTTCCGGCACGACCGGCTATGAAGACCACAACTTTCGCCGGACCGGGGGCGGCATCGGAATCGAGAACCGTCGTGTCCGCCTCGCTCTGGATCCGATCCGTGCGCGGATATCGAGCCTGGTGGACAAGCGCTCGGGCCGGGAATTGATCTCGGCCGCCGACCTGTCCAGTCTGCTGGTCCTTTACCGTGAAGCCCCCCACGGCATGACGGCATGGCGCATCGGGACGTTCGTGGCCCGGGACGAGATCGCGTGGGAAAACGCGGTGGTCACTGAACGCGGGCCGTACCGGGCCGCGATCCGCTGTCCGTTCTCGTTCGGGCGTTCCCACGGGAGCCTGACATTCTCGCTCGAAAACAACTCGAACGAAGTGCGCATCCACCTGGAACTGCACTGGCTCGAACACGGCAGCCCGCAGACCGGCGTGCCGTTCCTCAAACTGCGGCTGCCCATGACGCTGGAAAAAGCGCAGGCGGTCTATACGACGCCCTTCGGCAGCGTGCGGCATCCGGCCCGGGACCAAGAGACTCCGTCCATCGGTCGGGTCACACTGGCCGAGTCGTTCGGAGAGCGGCAGGGCCTCACCGTGCTGAGCGATTCGAAGTACGGCTTCCGTTTTGTCGACAGTGTGCTTGAGACATCGATTATCCGTGGCTCTTACGATCCTGACCCGTACCCCGATCTCGGGGTGCATCACGTCGATATCGGCCTGCGCCCGCACGCCGCGGGTTTGGCCGAGGGGGCTGTACAACGGGCCGCGTTCGATTTCGTACACCCGCTCAGTGCGGTTGAGAACTACAGCGGCGAGGGCGAGGTTCGGGGCGGCTACATGGCGGTCGGGCCGCAGAACATCCTGGTGGCCGCGGTCAAGAAACCCGAGGACGGCGACGGCCTGGTTCTCCGGTTGTACGAGACCGAGGGCCGGGACACCGAGGCCCTGGTGATGCTCGATCCCCGGCTCGGACCTGAGACCCTCGAAGCATGGAGCGCCGACGTGCACGAGCAGCCGCTCGAAAAACTGCCGGCGCCGAGCAAGACCGGTGTGCTGCGCGTGCCCGTGAGAGCCTCCAGTCTCTGCACCGTCCTGCTCCGTGACCGGCAGTGAGCCGGGGGGGAGGGGGGCAATCAGCATTCCGGGATCACAGGCATCCCTTGGTCTTGCAGCGGCAGGCCCCTGCGACGCGCGCGGATTCTGTCAAGGATCCTGTTGTTGATGTGCTCGTAACGTGTAATGCGTCAAAAGGGTCTTGCTTCCGGACGGATTCTTGGAGGAAGGGGGCTGCCTGCAGACGCATATTCGCGCTTGATGCGGGCGCGGGTCGGTGTTGTGTCCTGTTTCATTACTCTTTCTCTGTCGGGTGGTTTCCGCAGGTATTGAGAGACTGCCGGAACAGCTTGCCGACCAACTGAATAACAATCGTTTGTCGCATGTTTTCATCCCTTTCTCCGACCTTCCATCCGTAAAAAAGTAGACTATTCCGGATTATTTAGTATATTTATGGTATGCTGCCGGGATCGGGCCGGTCAACAAAAACTGTGCGCAGCCCGCCGACACAGGCGGACTGCCGTCGCTTCGGGCATCCCAAATCTTGCTGTCGGCCGCTCGCCCGACACGTGAGTTGGTCGGAGTCGCGCAGGGTTCTGATTCTTCTTGATCACTCTGGTCGCGGCGGTCTGCACGGGCGCCCGGTTCTGCACCCCCATGCACGCCAGCGTGACCAAGCGGGACCAATTGCGAATGCACCGGCGCTACTTTCCATCGAATCGACCACGGATTCAGGAGGTTGTAGTGCTGTTCATGTGTAAAACGGATTGCCGCGAGTCAAGGAGGTTGATGTGAATCAGACGCGAAAAGAACGGTCCCTATGTTCTTCGCCGGGGGCGCTTGGCATGGTCATGCTGTTTGCCGGAACCATGGCCCACGCGGCGGCGTTGGATGGACGGGTCAGCCAAGTTGCGTCGTATGCCTCGATACCGTTTGCCCGTGTTACCTTGGATGCCATCCCGCCGGACGGCAATCCGGAATACAGCATCCAGGCCGACACTTTCGGTTTTTTCTCCCTGACGGACATTCTGGCGGGCAGTTATTCGCTGACAGCGACGCATCCGGCCTACGCCCCTTCCATTACCCCGATCACACTGGAGGACAACGACTCGACGCATGTCTCGATTACGCTTGTCCGTGTACTGAGCGAAACCTTTCTGACGTTGTTTTTCGATATCGGCGACGTGCAGAGTTATGCCCGGCTCAAGGATGCCGCGATTGTGGTTCAGCGGTGGCCCGGCGCGGATACGTCGGGCCCTGCCGAGCAGACGTTCAACCTCAAGGCCTCGGCTGTCGGAGCGGCGACATTGTCCGGTCTGGAGCCGGGGTATTTCATTTTCAGGATCACCAGAATCGGCTGGAATCCGTTGATCGTTCCCGCGTCCGGGGCGCAGTATCTGGGGCAGGATCACCTGGTGGCGGCGGCCCTGGAGCCTACGCCGGCGGACCTGACCGTCACGGTTCGCGGCGTTCGCACCGACCGGGACCCGCCGGAAGCGAATCAGCTTCTGCCGGACGTTCAAGTCAGCATTGCCGGGGTGGATTTCGGGGATGACACCGATGAACTGACCAGTGCCCGCACCGCGATGTCCGACAGTGACGGCACGTTCACTTTCAAGCGCATCCCCCCGATTCCCCGGCGGTTACGGGTAACGCGCCTGGGATATGTTCCTTATGAGACGGTCATTCAGCCCAACGCCGTGGGCGGATACGACGCGGTTACGGTCAACCTGACTCTGGCCGGCCAGCGAATCATCGTCGTTCTGAACTCGATTTACAAGGACAAGACGGTGCTGAACGGCGCCACGGTGACATTGACCGGGTATGCGGAGTCTTCAACCGCGGGAATCAGCCGGACCGTTACGGCGGCGCCCGACCTGGACAGTCGGCCGGTGGCGGTTTTTGACCAACTGCTGCCGGGTCGCTACTGGATTCGGATCAAACACACCGGTCAGCTTGAAGGACTGGCGGAGTTTTCCGGCAATGCCCTTATGTGGGACGGCAGCCCGGGCGTTCCGGGCTATCCGCCCGGCGACACGGGGATTGCGGTGAAATTCCAACCAGTGGAAAAGTCTGCGCAGCTTTTGTACAGCGAGGGGCTCGAGGTCACGGTAACCCTGGATCCGGTTCCCGCCGTGATTCGAGGACGTTTGATGGCAACCAGCGAGACTGAACGGATTGACCCCTGGATGCTCTATGATTTTGACCCGACCGCCATGATTGATCCGCGCATTTTTTCGCCTGTGGCCCAGCAGGGGATACTGATCGAATCCCAGCTTGGGGCGGACCTTTTCACCGACGGCCCGCTGAGCGTCAGTGTCGATTCGGACTCGGACGGACGGTTTGCCGCGCTGCTTCCCCCGGGGCGCTACGGCATTCGGGTCCCGGCGATGACCGAGTATGCGGGGCATCATATGATTATCCATCCCGATCCGGATAATCCGGCGACCCAGACAAGGACCGGCTGGCCGTACACGGTGGAATGGCCCTGGCCGGACTGGGAAGAGGAACACCATCTTGGCTGGCTGCAGCTTGATTCCGAGCAGGAATTCTCGGTGGAGTTGTTTACTCACCACCAGGCGATCAACATCACGGGTTCGGTCACGCCGGCGGACAATGACCCGCTCCTCAACGTCCCGATCGTGCAGAAAAGCAACGGCGCGTATGTGGATGCGTCAATCTACGACCTTTTCCAATACGGCAATGGCGAGGTGACCGCCACCGGTCCGGTCACCCGAACCGCACAGATTGTGGAAGATCCCTATGGTTACCCGGCTTTTCTGTTGATGAGCCTGCCGGCGGGGACTTACACTTTCACGGTTGCCCATCCGCGCTATACGATGCAGCCGGTGCAATTGACCATCGGCCCCTGGACCGCGCCCGGCGAACCGCCGCTGAGCAGCCCGACTTGGGCGGACCCCGCGTATTTCTTTCCCGGCGTCACCCACGGCACCAGCTGGTCGATGCCGTTGCAGCCGGAATACAGTTCTCCGGGCAAAATACGGATTGACTACCAGGCTTGGCAACAGGTGGGAGTCGATGATCATGGCAACGACATCTACGACTACCGGACTCGGACGCTCTCGGATTGGAATCTGCGAATCCGGGTCTTTTTCAGCCCGACATTCAGTTCGCTGACCTATCACGCCGCGGCCACCTTCCAGGGGGACAGCGAAATCTGGGCGCCGGCCGGCGGAACCGTTGAGTTGTGGGTGAATGACGGAACGTTGCCCACAAAGTGGTTTCACTCGAGCGGGGTCATGGTCGGCGCAAGTGTTCCGGTGCGGGACGGCGGCCCCGAGAACAATATGCTTCCGGCAAACGCCCCGGCTTTTGTCAATGGCAATTATGAAGTGGAGATCCACGCCATAAACGCCGACTTCCCGGCCCAGGAAATCGCCGGCGTAACCGGAAGAATGCTGGACAATGTCACCTCTTTCACCACTTCCGGCGATCCAACCAATCCGGTGACCGTGGTCTCCACTGGAGATGTGGGCGTGTTCAATGTTCAGCCGCCGCTGCAATGGGTCTACGTGTCGGCACGCAAAACCCGGCTGCGCCTCGAGCCGTTGCCGATGCGATTCCGCCTTGACCTTCGGCTGCGGCGCGGCATGACCGTGTCGGGAATCCTGAAGGACGATGACGGACAACCCATCGAGGGCGCGGACGTCCGGGCCCTGCAACGGCGCAGCGGCAACCCGTTGGACACCAAAACCAGTGATGCCAACGGCGCGTTTGTCCTGGGAAATTTCAATATTCAGGCGGTGTATCTGGAAATTCGCGCCTCCGGTTTCATTCCACATCGGCAGCGCATTCTGCCCACCACCCCGGATCAGGCCGATTTCAATGCCAGCGCCATCACCCTCCAGCCTCTGCCGTCGCCGAGCGTGCCTTCCGGCGGATTCACCCTGGATCGTTTCGGCCTTTTCGTACCCGGCGTCCTGAAGAGCGGCGATGCCGGCGGGTACGACGTGAACAATGCCCTGTCCGGGCTCACCGCCACCTGGACAGTCCGGGTGACCCCTGCGACGGTCTCCTATTCCCTGGCCGGCCTCGATGATGCCAACGGCACGCCGCAGACAACCTCGGTTTCCTTCCAGGACCCGGTGGAATCGGTCTGGCTGATTGACAAACGCTGGTTCGAAGCACCGGCGGTGGCCAATGAAGTGCAAGTCGAAAACGCCCTGTCCGCGCCGTCGCCGCTGAATGCGAAAACCATCCGGGCGCTGTTCTCCGATATCACTGCCGCCCGACGGAACAATGCGGACTTCTTCGTTATCTACAGCGCAGGAAAACTCCAGGATTCCGCAAGAAACGGGCAGCAGGTTTTCAGCGGATCGATCAAGCTTTCTGACTTGCCGTCCGGGAAGTTCCTGCCCATGGCTGTGCTGCTTACCCGCGGTGGCGCGGCGGTGGCGGTGGACTACCAGGTCCCCGGCGGAAAAAAGGTCTTGCAAGGGCTGAAATTCCCCAAATGGGCGGCCGGCGTACTGGAGGCCATCGGCGTGGCTGCCACCTTCACCCCTGACGTGGATCCGAGCAAAGTCGTGCCGCTGGGGCGCTTCATCCCCCTGCCGACTTTTTCATCCGGACTGGATCTCAATCCGGTCACCGGGTATTTAACCTATGAATACCGGCTCGGGGTCCAGTTGATTGAAGGCGAAAAAGCGCCGGCTGCCGGGCCGCTGGCGCTGGGACCGAAAACCCTGGGACTCGGCTTCAAGGGCGAAATCGGGTTCAAGGTCAGCGGCGAAACCAGCAAGGTGGAACTGCTCGCTTCGGGAACGGTCTCGAAAAACGCCAAAGAAGGTTTTGACCTCTACACGCCGGCGTTTCTCAAGGGCGTCTTCACCATTGATTCCGCCTCGATCAGCGGCAATATCACCAAAACCGTGGAACAGAACCTGGACCCGAATTTTCTTGATCACGACCGCTCGCCGGACTACCGCTATACCACCAAAGCCGGCGCGTTCGTCAAAGTCCGGCTGCTGCGCGACCTGACCCCGATGATCGAAAAATTTCCCGCCGCCGGCGCGGTCCTGGGCGCATTGGGACGTTCCGGCGTCCTGGTGTTCAACGGACTGATTGATCTCGGCGTCGGCGGCGGGGTGACCCGAACCAGTTCAACGATCTTTCCCAGCCCGGCGCATTTCGGCTCCATGATCCCCGGACAGGAACCGCCAAACTGGAATATCATGGGCGGGGGCGGCGACGCGGCCAATGAAACGGTGACAAGATTCAACATCCAGGTGCTGGCAGGCATCGGCTTGAACGTCACCGCGGCTTCCAAGCGCGTTTCGGGCTCGATCATTGCGCAATTGGGGCCGCCCAAGGATATTGTGGGGCAGAAGGGTCTGAAATTCACCCTGAACACCACTCCGGAATGGCCGCTCATTACCCGGGTTGAAGGCGCGTTTCAAGTGAATGGCGAACTCGGCGTGAACCTGTGGGGGGTGCATCTCTCCCGCTCCTTCAACCTGCATGAAACGCGGATCGACTGGCGTCCGGACCCCGGTGGGACCCGGGCCATAACGTACTGGTACGACATCGTGCCGCTGGACAGTGTGGAAACCCGTATCCTGCCGGGACAGAGCCCGCCCGCAACCTTTTCCGGCGACGGCGATTCCCTGCCCGCAGGCACGGTGGTGGACGGCCTGGAAAACGGCGCGGGCGCTGCCGGCCTCAGCGACAACGGACTGGCATTCCTGAGTTCGGAAAACGGCGAAATGACTCTGCGCTTCGCCGTTCGCAACGGCGCTTCCTGGAATGCCTCACAGGAAATCGCCCGCGCCGCGGTCATTCTCGACCTTGCCGTGATCAGACTGCCGGGCGGCGGATACCTGCTGATCTGGTCGGAGTTGGACGCTTCAGAGATCGGCAATCCATTTCCGGACACCACCGTCCGTTACGCCGTGGCCGATGCCGCCGGCGCCACGGTTTCGGGGCCGACACAATTGGGCTCCTTCCCGGCCGCGGCCGCGATTGAGTTGAACCTTGTTCCGGCCGGAAGCCGAATTCTGCTGACCCTGGCCACCGCATCCAGCGGGCCGATGAGCAACCTGTTTGAACTGCATCACGCCTTTTATGATCCCCCCACCGGTCAATGGGATGCCGCTCCGGCATCATTCGGGCCGGCCGCCCCGCTGGCCTCCTGGACACCGGCCGGGATCGCAACGCCCGGCAATGAGCCGCAGGCCGTGGTAGCGGCCGTGCTCGAAGACGGCACGGTCCGCACTTGGACCTACAACAGCGTTGACGGTTGGTCAGCCCCGATGGACCTGGCTGATACCGCCGTGGCCAATGCCGCGGTCACCTTCAATCCCGACGGCGTGCCGGTCGCGGCCTTTGATACACCGGACGGCGCGTTGCAGCTGTGGACCTTCAACTCCGCGGGCTCCGCTTGGCAGCAGCTCGGCGCCGGCATTCCCGGCGCGGGCGATGGGATTACCGCACTCGCGCTGACCACGGTGAACCATGGCGCCGACCCCTATGCCTACCTTGCGGTCTGGGGAACCGGCGGCACGGAGACCGCCCTGCACTACGTCCTGGTTGCGACAGATGGACAGACTCTGGCCGGACCGCAGCGCGGTTCGGAAATCGATTCCGGCGCCGTGACCCGCATCCAGGCGGCGCCCGGCGATCAAGCGGACACGGCGGTTGTTTTCGGTCTCCGTGCCGGCGGCATCGGCGGTGCCGCCTCGGCGTTTGAGTTGGTGATCGATACTGGGGTTCAGCTCCCGGCCGGTCCGACTGTACGCGATCTCAGCCCGGATAAAACCGTGACCGAGGGAGCGTTCACCAGTCTTGTCGTGCAGGCGGACGGCGTCGCTCCGGTGGAACTTCAATGGCTGAAAGACGATGAACCGCTTGACGGCCGGACGGCGTCGCGACTGGATATCCGAAACGCCGGCGCCCTTGACGCCGGAGTTTACCGGGCCGTGCTGATCGACCGGAACGGCATGGTCACATCCGCCCCCATTACCCTGGGGATCGCTACGGATTTGATTCTGGAGCTGAATGCCGGTTGGAACCTGGTCGGGTTTCCCAAAAGCTTCAGCAGTCCGCTCAGCGATGTCTTTAATTCGGCGCGCACCTCCCTCATCGACGGCTTCGCCTGGGTCTGGGATGCGGAAACGCAGCGCTATGAGGTCATTCCGCTCGACCAACCGCCGCCGGCAGGCCGGGGAATCTGGATCTACTCACCAGTCGGCGGGATGACCGTCCCGGTGGCGCCGCTTTCTTCCGACGCTTTCACGCCGACGCAGTCCGGTTGGAACCTGGTTTCACCACAGAGCACCGGCACGCCATCGACGGGACCCCGGCTCGGCCCGCTTTACGGTTGGGACGGCCGACGCTATGTCGCGGTTCCAGGGGCCGACGAGGACACTCTCTTCATCCTGCGCGGATACTGGATCTATCTCGCTCCCTGAGCCTCCGTTCCGATTACCGTCATGCCGCCTGTTTCCTCTTTGGCGAGGCGATCGCTTATCCGCGTATGCTCAGGGGTCAGGCGATACATTCCGCCTCTCTCAGTTCGAGCACCAGTGAGTCCCACGAGGCCGTTACGGTGCCGCGCACCCGATAGGGCCCGAGTTGGCGGAAGAGCTTGCCCCAGCGCTGATGCGCCTCGGGAAAGAGAACCACCTCGAAGAGCCCCGTGGCGTCCTCGAGAGTGACAAAACTCATTTCACGTCCCGGTTTGCCGTTATCCGTCTTCGCTCGGGTGTGCTTGCAGGCATCCAAGATCCCGACCATGACGACTTCCCGGTTGATCCATGCCCTCATTTGAACGGCCCGGCAGATTGCTGCGGACATCGCGGTCTGCGTCGGGTGCGATGTGAACGGAATGCCCGTCAGGCTCAGTTCAGCCGTTGCCAAAGAAGGCAGGGCGGCCTGGGATGTCGGTTGCGGCAATAACACGGATTCTCCCGGCGTCCCGGTCCAAAGCCGGGTCAGCAATGCTTCGCGCCGGCCCCAGGCACGGCAGGCCCCGACAAGGATCAGGCGTTCGAGTTCGCCGGTTTGGAACCGGACGCGCCGGCGCAGGTCGTCCAAGTCCCGAAACGGCCGGACGCGCCGTTCCCGGAGGACTTCCCCGAGTACCGCCCGGCGCAGGCCGTGCACGATACCCAATCCGGCCCGAATGCCCCGGGGGCCCGGGGTCCAGCACAGCTCGGACTCGAAAATGTCCGGCGGCAGAACGGGAATCCCGTGCCGAAGGGCGTCCCAGACAAACACCCGTTTGGGGTACATGGACTTGTGCCCGTTCAATACCGCCGTATAGAATTCCCGTGGATAGTGGGCCTTCAACCGCGCCGTCAGCCACGCAAGGCGGCCGTACACGCTGGCGTGTGCCTTGCAGAACGCGTACGAAGCGAACCGAGCGACCCGGGCCCAGATTGCCTCCGCAACGGCCGGCGTCACGCCGGCGCCGGCAGCTCGCTTGAAGACGAACCGGTGGCGTTCCGCGGCAAATGCTTCGCCGGTCCGTTTCTTGCTCACCGTGCGGCGCAGGGTGTCCGCCTCGGCAAAAGAATACCCGGCCAGATTGACGGCGACCTTCATGACGTCTTCCTGGAACAGCATGACTCCGTAGGTGTCTGCGAGGAATTCCGCCATGCCCGGGTGTCCATAGTCTACCGATGCAAGGCCGCGCCGACGTCGAATGAACGTCTCTTTCATCCCGGCGGCCGCCGGTCCCGGCCGGATCAGGGACAGGGCCGCGGCCGTTTCTTTGCGGTTGGTGGGGCGCAACGCTCGGCAGAGCTGGCGCATGCCCGGGGATTCGCATTGATACACCCCGAGCGTGTCTCCGTTGGCGAACAGCCGATTCACCTTGTAATCGAACCGTGGCCCCGGTTCGCTGAATTCGACACCGCGTTTTCCGAGCCAGTCCCGGGCCTCGGCGATGACCGTCAGGGCGGAGTTTCCCAACAGGTCCATTTTAATCAAACCGAGCATCTCGGCCTGGTCTTTCTCATACTGCGTCATGACCACTCCTTTCGGCGCCCGGGTCAGGGGCGCGATATCGGTGAGCGGGCAGGGCGTGATGACCAGGCCGCCGCAATGAAGGCCGAGGTGCCGGGGCAGACCGGTCAGGCGCGCCGCGATCCGGGCGAGTTCGGCCCCGTGGCAGATTGCACGGCCGTCTTCGATGAATCGGGAAATCTCGGCCCGCGGCACTCCGAGGAGCCGACCGGCATCCCGGAGTGCACTCCGGGGCCGGTAGGTCGACACCGTCGCAATCATGGCCACGTGCTCAGGGCCCCAGCGGCGATAACAGAAAGCGATGACTTCGTCCCGGCGCACATCCGCAATGTCCACGTCGATGTCCGGGCAATCCCGGCGGCCCGGGTTCAGAAACCGCTCGAAGCACAGGTCGTGTTCGAGTGGGCAGCAATGCGTGAAGGGAGACGATGCTCGAAGCCGCCGACCCGCGGACCTCGACCGGAATGCCCCGGGTCTGGGCAAACCGGATGATTTCGTATACGAACAGGAAGTAATCCGCAAAGCCCCCGTCGCAGATGGCGGTCAGTTCCGTCTCGAGGCGGGCGGCGGCGGCCTTCCGGCGTTTCGGACCGTATCGCTCCGACACCGCGGTCCGACAGAGTCCCCGCAGATGATCGCCCGGGCACGCACCCGCCGGCAAGTGGATTCGGGGAAAGAGCGGGCGCCCGAACCGGAACCGGAAGCGACACCGCTCCGCGATCCGTCGAGAGACCGCTTCCGCCTGCGGGAACCGACGCAACCACTCACCGGCTTCGGGAAGAATACTGCCCGCATGTTCCGGGACCCCGGCTCCGCCACGGCCCGACAGCCGCCGCAGGCGGTACAGCCAGTCGAAGACTTCTCGGTCGGTCGCCTCCAGAAACCAAGCGTCCGGGAGCGGGATTTCCTCCGCCCCCGTTGAAAAGGCGTCCCACAGTCCGATGGAGTCCGGGCCGTCGCCGGTGCACTCCTGTACCAGCAGGAAGACGTTCGCCGGATCTGCGAACTCCGCAAGTCGCCGGAACAGGGCGGGCGAATGGGTGAGGAGTAAAAGATCGCTCACCTTGTCGCGTTCCCGGGCGAGCAGGTCGAACCCGGCCGCCGCCAAGTGTCGCTCACTGAGCAACCGGCACAACTGACGGTACCCCCGGTCCGACGTTGCCAGGGCAATACACTCCGCGGCGACGCCCCAAGTCAGCGAGGCGCCGACAATGGGCTGCAAGCCGGCCGCCGCGACCTCGCGATAGAAATGGACCGCACCGTATAAGCCGTTGGCGTCGGCCACGGCCAACGCCGTGTAGCCCCGTTCGGCGGCGCCCCGGGCCCACTCCTTCGGACCGCGGACACCGGTTTGCAGCGAATAAAAAGTACGGCAGATCGCAAGCATTCGCTTTCGTCCCATACAGGGTGTCCGGTCCCTTGCTCGTGCCGGTCGCCCGCTTGTCCTCGATGTCACTGGGGCCCGGCTCGCACAATTCGCAGTCGCACATAAGATAGCGAGTAAATAATAGCATACAAGCAGACGGGGTGCAGATACGGGAGTTTTTTCGGGAAGGTTGCACGGGGCGTCCCACCGCGCGGAGGCGGGGAAAACAATTCGGCCCGTTCGGTTCTTTCTACCCTGAACTATTCACGCGTCGCCTGTGCCGCAGATGGTTTCGCGGCAAGACGCCGGTGTGCGACCACCCCAGGTTGCAGCCGTGAAGCCGGATGCCGTGCCGGCCTTCGCCAAGGCTACGGCCCGACAGGCAGGCGGCGCGCCCGAAGGGTGAAGCGCATTGCCGTTTTTTCCGACGCAAGCGCCAAGAATCGAGTTCTGTTGCAGCATCACCTGCAACTGGTCTCACGGCCAACTTTAAAGTGTACCAATACCGGTGCCCCCCGGGCCCAGGTCAAACAGCGGAGAAAAAGTTTCTTAATCTTCCCCAACCGAATGGGTTGCTGCTTCTTCTTCCGGGCGGACGCCCCGGGGCCAAACCACTGCCGATTTTGGTACAATTCAAGGGTGGCGTTCACACCCGGTGATAAACCCAGGTGATGCCGAATCCCGATCTACTCGCCCCTTTCCCGCGCGTGCTTTCGGCTGGAGGCTTTGCTTCTGATGATAACAATATCTCGTGACCGCCATCTGGGAGGAATTCCATCCGGATTCGGGACTTTGCTTTGATCAAAAGGCAGGTGTTCGGCAAATTCCCTGCGCCCGGTCTTCTCCCACCA
>JAADHN010000175.1 GCA_013151865.1 Kiritimatiellota bacterium | reverse complement strand
GCCGCCGAAGTCAACCAGAAAAAGCCCGTCCCAAAATGACCCATCCCCGAGGCGGATCGCCGCCAGGATACGGGTCGTATTATTATTTATTGTTTGCTGCCCTGAAACAGTTCCGGAGCGGTGGCGAACCGGCGGGTCCGGCAATATCGTCGGGACAATCGCGGTCCGCACTCTGCGGGCGCGGGTCGTCGTGAGGGTGCGGGCCCGTCCGGCGTCCTCGATGCCCGGGGGATGGCCTGCAGCAACAGGGACGACTGTGCACGTGAATCAACTCTTCGCCAGAGGTTGTATCGGGGCCATGGGTCTGGTCTTGGGGGCGGTTTGCCTTGCCGTTTCGGGTGGCGGCACGGTGGGTTCATCCGGACAGGACGGCGTGCTGTTGTGGATCGAAGCGAAACCCGGTCCGGAGATTCGGGGCGTGCAGTGTCGCTTTGAAAAAGGACTGCCCGGACGATGCATGGTGCTGTCCCCAGCCACGCGCCTCGATCCGGTCGTTCCAACCAAGCGGCTTGATGCGGATTTCGCGTTTTCGGTATGGGTGGAGCCCGCGGCGTTCCCCAGCGATGGTCCGGGCGGATTCAGCGACGACGGCCCGGTCACCCTCGTTCGATTCAAAGGGTCGGGTTCGGACGGCGGATTCAGTCCGACCGGGATCTTGCGCGTTCGGCGGCACTTCCTCGAGTTCGCCTGGCTCACCGCGGGCGGGTGGCAATCGGTGATGGGGCGTACCTGGCTCCCGCCGAAGCGTTGGATGCATTTGGCGATGATGCGGCGTGGAGATGTGTTCGCGCTCTACGTGGACGGACAGCCCGACGGACGTCGCGCCGGGGCTCGTGCCGGGGGCGCATACGAGAGGCTCGAATTGGGGCGCTCCGGGGAAAAGCGCCGGTTCATCGGACGCATGGGCGCCCCGCGGCTCGCGTATCGCGCCCTCACGAGGCAGGAACTCCGGCGTGCTCTCGCCGCAGTCTCGGGCTATACTGCGTTGCGGACTCCGCAGGTGGACGACAGATGGCTGCGTGCCGGGGTACTGTTCACGCAGCCGGACGGGTTTCCGTATTACCCTGCCGCGCGGGTCGGTCCGGAGGTGTTGCATCCGCTCGCCGAAGGTTGCGGCATCGAGTTTTGTCTGGTGCAGGTTTCGACCGGGGGACCTCCGGAGATTCTCATCGGCGCCGACCCGCGACTGTTTGGTGCGCGTTTGTCCCTGCATCGTCCGGTCGGGCGCGATCCCGGCACGGCGTGGGGGCGTGCCGATTGGCCGGTCTACGACCCCGGAAAGACGCTCGAGCTGGGAGAGCGGACCGTCGGCCTGAACGGACGGCATTTCGTTTCTTGGGCGACAGACGACCGGGGCCCCACCTTTCTCGGGCGCCGCGAGGGAGGCATTTTCTTCTGGTGCAGTGGCGGCTCACGTCAGGGTCCGGAGTTCGCCGTCGCGGGTCCGGTGCTATTCGGCGGTAAGGCGTTGCAGGCTGCCATGCCCGAGGGCGTTCCCGTCTACGAGTGGCGCCCCGGAGATGTGGACGGCGACGGCGTGCCGGACATGTTGATTACCGGGCGCTGGGGCGATCCACGAGACGTGTGGCCGCATCGCGAGCGACGGCTTGGGGCCCGGAACCCGCATGTGGGTTTGGGGCGCGGGTACGACATCTCCGGGCGGTGGCTCGGCGCCTATCGCAACGGCCTGCTTTTCTGGGCCCGCGGTTTAAAGCGGCCGGGGGCAGGGGCGCCGGTGTTCGGCCCGGTGCGACCGGTCTATTACGGGGAGCGTCCCGCGGACCGGCAGGTCGAGTGGCGGACCCCATACGGCGCCATGACTCCGGCGGTCCTGTCGATGAACGGACAGCGATGGGTCCTGTTGTTCGGCGACGTTGAGCGGATCCTGGCCCTGCCCGTGCGTGTCGACGCTCGCGGCGTCTTGCGTTGCGCGCAGGCCGCCGACCTGCTGGCCGGGGACGGACGACTTCGCGGCACGTACTTTCAGAACCAGATCGAGATCGGCGACATCGATCATGACGGCGCGCCTGAAATCCTGATAGGCGGCAACCCCGGCCGGATTGTGGTGCTCGAAGGCGGCCGGCCGGGCGCATTCCGAGAGGCAGGGAGTTTGAGCGTGCGCGGGGGGTGGGTGGCGACCGATACGCTGTCCGTGCCCTGTTGCGTGGACTGGGACGGCGACGGCCGCCGCGACCTCATCGTCGGGGACGCCTCCGGTCTGCTCTCGTTTTGGCCCGGTACGGAGCGTCCGACGGTTTTCGGACGTCCCGTTTACCTGCGGGCAAACGGACGCCGCATCCGCCACCGGGCCGGATATTCCGGTTCACTCCAAGGTCCCGGCGAGGCCGGGTGGGGGTATCTGCAACCGACGGTGGCGGACTGGGACTTGGACGGCGATTTGGATGTGGTCGTCAACGACATAACCGCACGCTTGGTTCTTTACCGGCGGGACAAGGATCCTTGGGATCTGCGGAGTCCGCAACCATTTCGTCTGCAAGATAAGGCGTTGCCTGTTGCGTGGCGTTCGCGGCCGGCAGTGATTCCGGCGCGGTTCCGGTTTAAGGGGGTCGCGTGGCCGTGTCTGCTCTACCTCGATGACGAGAGTCTGCTCTGCGCCGGTATCCCAGGGCGTCCCGGCAGCACTCGAATCGTTCGGAGTGTGCGTCTGACATGGCGGGGCGGCGCCCCCGTGCGACTCAGCGGCTGGGGCACGGTGTCCGGGCGAACGAAATTGAGCATCGCCGACTGGGACGGCGACGGCGATTGGGACGTGCTGTTCGGTACGAATGTCGGGTGTCACGCCTCGTTTCTCGACGATCCGCCGCCCTGCGCCACGCCGTTATGGATCGAGAACACCGGCACGAATCGGCAACCCGTTTTTGCCAAGCCCCGGGTGATTCGCCTGAAAAACGGCGATTTCATCAATCTCCGGGTGCATGTAGCCTCGCCGTGGGCTTGCGACGTGGACGGAAACGGTTCGCTCGATTTGATAACCGGCGCCGAAGACGGGAAGGTGTACGTTTTTCGGCGTGAGGCGTTGCGAGCGCCCTTTGCCGAGTGAAGAAACAGATGGCCGGTGGAGGCGCGGCGCCGGCCGCAACCTTTATGCGCCGGCGGGACGTACGCCATGAACCCGACGCGACTGCTCGGGTTTCCGGCGAAAGATGGAGAGTGGACGATGGACGGTGTGGAGGACAATGCCTCAGTCTCACGGGGGCTGAATCGCTATCGTTGTCGTGGTGGCAATCGTAGTTACGGTCGATTTCGAGTCGTTTCCCCCTCTCGTAACTGACCGGTCACTGTGGGGGCAGGGCGATCCGTTTGGCGAGACGAGGGCGTCAATGCGGCGTCCACCTTTTTCCCGCCATTCTCCGCCGAGTGGATACCGTCAGACAAGGAGATCCCGGGATGAACAGACGTTCAAGTGGAATACGGGTTCGGATACTCGGGGCCGCGACCGTGGTCCCGGGGGCGGACCAGGACACTGCGTGTGTCTTGCTGGACGGCCGCATTCTGGTCGATACCGGTTGGAATTCGGCAGTGAACATGCTCCACTACGGTGAGGATCCGATGCAGGTGGACTGGCTGTTCATTACGCACTGTCACCATGACCATTACCTCGGCCTGCCGCAGTTGCTGTTCTACCACGCCATGCGCCGGCGCCGCAGGGCCGACAAGCCTCCGTTGACGATCATCGGCCCCAAACCGGACATTGCCCTGACCGTCGAGCGCGCGGTGGACTTTCTCCAGCACGACCGGTTTCCCGACGTTCCAGGTGTCTTGCCGGCGGTCGTCCCTTTGCAGGCCGGGGCGGAGTACGAGGCGGGCGGCCTGCGGGTCCGTACGGCGCCGACCGTTCACCCGGTGGTGGGGCTTTGTTACCGGTTCACGGAGCCGACCACGGGCGCGAGTGTGGCCCTGACCGGGGACACGGCGTATCATGAGCCTCTGGCCCGGCATGTGGCGGGAGCGGACCTGTTGATTCACGAGGCCAGTCACGGCCCTGTGGCCGTGAGCCCGCTGGCGTACGGCGGTCATTCGGGCGCCGTGGACGCCGCGCGGATCGCCGCGGCGGCGGAGGTGAAGCGGCTGGTTCTGGTGCATTACCCCCGGGATCGAGCCGAGGAAAGCCTGGCCGCCGCCCGGGAAGTTTTTCCGGAGACCGTTCTCGGGGTGGAGGGCGACGTGTACGAGTTGGCGTAACCGGGGGAAATCTGCGCCTTCCTTCCGGGCACCATGCAATCCCGATGGAGGCGGCCGGCCTCTCCGGCCTGCCCCGGAACCGAAATCGTCCGAGGCAACACTGTGAAACGAACACTTTTGACAGGACTGATCGGCGCCTCATGTTACGCCGGGTTTTCCGCAGCGGCTCAGGAGGGTTTGAAGATGGACGAAGATTCGCCGGTTTACAGTGTCGGTCCGTGCCGGGCGCTGGCTTTGCGGGACGAAGTCACCCTCGAGGCATGGATCAAACCCCGGAAGATGCCGCGCCGCGGCGGCCGGATCCTGGACAAATCGGTGCCGGGCACGAACGACGGGTACATGCTCGATACCTACCCGGGCAATTCTCTTCGATTGGTCACCGCCAACGGACACTGCCGTTTCGACGCCCGTCTGCCGGCGGACCGTTGGACGCACGTGGTGGGTGTCTACAGTTCGTCGCGCCGGATCATGAAACTGTATATGGACGGTCGTGAAGTGGCCGCACGGACCGAGGGGGCGTTCCCCGCCATGACCGAAACGGGGGTCCCTCTCTGCGTTGGGGCGGACCCGCGGGGGGGCAACCGGTTTCTGGGCAGGGTCCGCCGTATTGCCGTGTACGGCCGTGCTCTCGGCGCCGAGGAAATCGCGCGGCGGTCCACGGCTCCGGTCGAGCTGTCGGGCGTGCTTGGCGATTGGGTGCTGTCGGCCGAGGCGGGCGCGGAAGTGAAGCCGGAACAAGGAGTCCTGGTTCTGCGCCGGAGCGGTCCGGTGCGGTTTCGCGGCGAGGCGTCGCCGCCCGAGTCGGAACTCAGCCTTTGGTACCGCTCTCCGGCAAGTCGATGGGTGGAGGCCTTGCCCGTGGGCAACGGTCGCCTCGGGGCCATGGTTTTCGGCCGGGTATGGCAGGAACGGCTGCAGCTCAATGAGGACACGATCTGGGCCGGTCCGCCTTTTCCGGAGCCCCGGGAAGGGGCTGCCGAGGCGATTGCGGAAGCCCGGCGACTGCTTTTCAACGGCCAGTATCGGGAAGCGGAGAAGATTGTTGCGGAACGGGTCCTGGCAGCGCGTATTTCGCCTCGGAGTTATCAGCCGCTCGGCGATTTGCTGCTCAGTTTCGATTTGGCGGGAGAGGTCCGCGATTACCGGCGGGACTTGGATTTGGACACGGGCATCGCCTCGACCCGGTTCGAGTCCGGCGGGGTTGTGCACCGGCGGCAGGTGTTCGTCAGCCCGGCGGACCAGGTCGTGGTGGTGCGAATCGAGTCGGATGCACCCGGCGGCGTCACGTTCGAGGCGGGTTTGACGCGTCCCGCCGACTTCGAAGTTTTTCCTGCTTCGGGGCAGCGTCTCGGACTGCGAGGTCGGGCCCAGCACGGGGGAAGACACCTCGGGGTCCGGTTCGAGGCCCGGCTCGCTGTACAACACCGGGGCGGACGACTTGACGTCGACGGAAGGCTGTTGCGCGTTACCGGCGCGGACTCCGCAACCGTGTTGCTTGCTGCGGCCACGGACTACAACCCGACGGACCCGTTCCGGCCGCGGACGGGAGACTTGGGCCGCGAGTGTTCCCGGACACTCGATACGGCGATGCACCGGTCGTTTCAAGAACTGCGCGAGCGTTCCGTCGCCGCCCACAACCGGCTTTTCGGCCGTGTCCGTCTGGATTTGGGCGGCATGGATCGTGGCGGCGTTCCCACGGACGTTCGGCTGCAGGAGGTCCGTAGAGGGGGCGTGGACCCCGGGTTGACGGCCCTGTATTTCCAGTACGGGCGTTACTTGCTGCTGTGTTCTTCGCGTCCGGGAGACATGCCGGCCAACCTTCAGGGGGTGTGGAACGAACATCCGGTCGCTCCGTGGAACGCGGATTACCACATCAACATCAACCTGCAGATGAACTACTGGCCCGCGGATGTTGCGAACCTCGGGGAGTGCCTCGAACCGTATTTCGACCTGATCGAGCATCTTGTTCCCAGCGGTCGTCGCACAGCGAAAACGATGTTCGGTTGCAGGGGGTTCTGCTCGGGACACACGACCGACGCCTGGCTGTGGACCACACCGCAAGGACGTCCGGTGTGGGGGATGTGGGTTATGGGCGGCGCGTGGTGCACGCGACTGTTCATGGACCACTACCGGTTTACGGGCGACAGGAAGTTCCTGCGGGGCCGGGCGTTTCCCATCCTTAAAGAAAGTGCATTGTTTCTGCTGGACTGGCTGGTGGAGGATGCGCGGTCCGGAAAACTTGTGGCCGGTCCGGACACGTCGCCGGAGAATACGTTTATTGCCCCGGACGGGAACCGCTGTTCCATTTCCATGGGGTGCAGCATGGATCAGGAGATCGTCTGGGAAGTATTCAGCGACTGCCTCGAAGCGGCCGCCGACCTTGGCGTCGACGACGACTTTGTCCGGACGGTGCGCAGTGCACTGGCGCGTTTGGCTCGGCCGGGAGTGGGGCCGGACGGGCGCTTGCTCGAATGGGCGGAGCCGTTTCGTGAAGCGGAGCCGGGGCACCGGCACATGTCGCACTTGTTCGGGATGCACCCTGGTCACGAGTTCACCTGGAGTCGGACTCCGGCGATGATGGAAGCGGTCCGCAAGTCCATCGAGTATCGGTTGTCGCATGGCGGGGGGCACACGGGTTGGAGTCGGGCTTGGATCATCAATTTCTGGGCGCGGTTGCACGACGGCGAAAAAGCGTGGGAGAACGTGGTGGCGTTGCTGCGCAAGTCGACGTTGACAAACCTGTTCGACAACCATCCGCCGTTCCAGATCGACGGCAACTTCGGGGGCACGGCCGGGATTGCGGAAATGCTGCTTCAGAGTCATGACGGGGGAATCGATCTGCTGCCGGCTCTTCCCAAGGCATGGGCGAGCGGATCCGTTCGGGGGCTGCGGGCCCGGGGCGGGTTCGAGGCGGACCTGGAGTGGGCCGACGGGAAGCTGGTTTCGGCCCGGCTTCGCTCGCGGTCCGGTGGTACGACCCTGGTGCGCTACGGCGATCTTTCGCGTCGAGTTCGGGTCGCGGCCGGGGAGACGGCCGAGGTGAAGTTCCAGCGGTGACAACGGTGCCGGTGTCGTACGCGACAGGGGCCAGCAGATTGCCGACAAGGAAGTGAGTCATGCATTTTGCATACGCACCACGGGGCATCGCTTCGGCCCTCATGGTCGGTCCGTTTCTTTTCGGCGCGGTGTGCGACGGCAACCCGCAGGCCCGTGATCCGGGAGGGCCCCCGGTTTCGGGAAGCGGGACCGCGGACGCCGTTGGGCGCTCGCTGCAGCAGTCCATGATCTGGCTGGCCGCACCTGTGCCCGGCACTCAGGTGTATGCCGCCTTTCGCAAGCGGTTCGAGTGCGCAACCCTCCCGGAAGGAGCGGTGCTTCACATCTTTGCCGATTCGCGCTACATCCTTTGGATCAACGGGGAATACGTTTTGCGCGGCCCGGGCCGCTTCGACCCGGGCCGTCCCGAATACGACACCGTTGACGTGCGAAGCCGGCTGCGTCGCGGGCCCAACGTTTTGGCCATTCTGGTGCATCACTACGCCGGGGGTCGAAGCGGGCGCATCATGGAACACGTTCCGGGAGTGACCGTGCGTTTGGATCTGGCGGCAAAGAGCGGGCAGATACGGACGGTGACTTCGGACGCCGGCTGGCGGGCAAGCGTAAAGACCCGATTTCTGCCTTCCCCGTCGTCTTGGGGCTGCATTCCCGACGTGATCGACGCGCGCCGCGACAGCGGCGACTGGACTACTGCGGCATTCGACGACACGTCTTGGGCGCACGCCGTGCCCATCGACGGCGGCCGATGGGGAAGGCTGTGCCCACGCTCCATTCCCTTGCTCCACGAAACCGAAATCACTCCCGTGGCGGTGCTTGAGCGGAGAACCTGGAGCGCCGCCGCGCAGCCGCACTGGATTTGGCATCGAGAAAGAGAGTTCCCGCAGCAGAAGGGCCCGCGGTGGTCGGCTCCCGGGGGAGTGCGCTTCTTCCGCCGGACGTTTGCGTTGCCTCCCGACGCGACCGACGTGCTTGTGCGGGCCACGGCGGACAATGAGTTCGACGCCTATTTCAACGGCGAGAAGATCGGCGACAACCACGGGAACATGGAATCCTGGCGCCGCCTCCGGAAGATGGACGCCTCCCGATGGGCGCATTCCGGAAGAAACGTTGTTGCCTTCCGTGCTGTCAACAGAGAATACGCGGGCGCATCCGATCCGGCGGGTCTCGTCGTGCTCGTCACCTGGAGTATGGGCAAGGGCAAGCAGAAGGGAGTGCTCGTTTCCGACGGGAGCTGGAAAAGCAGTGCCGCGCTCGTGCCGGGCTGGACCGGAATCGATTTCGACGATTCGAGCTGGGAGGCCGCTCTTGACCTTGGCCGCTACGGATGCGCCCCCTGGCGGGATGGAGTCAGGCCGGCTCCCACGGCTTACCGGGCGGTCGAGGAAGATGGGCCGAAACCGCTGAGCGAGGCCCTTCCCGTCGATCTGGAGGGCCCTTGCGAATTGGTTGTTGACGTGGGGCGAATGGTGCTCGGATACTCGGTCTTGGATTTCGACGCGGACGCCGGGGACCGACTCGAACTTCAGTATGCGCAGCGCTACGTGCGGGGAGAGCCCGCGTACACGCGCAACCTGACCAACCGCTACACGGCCAGGTCAGGGCGGCAGACCTACGCCAGCGGCGACAGTTTCGGGTTCAAATACCTGGTGATTCGCGTGGTCTCCGGCAAGTTGCGCCTGCGAACGGTGAAAGTGGTCCAACGCGTTTACCCGTTCGACCTTATAGGGAGTTTCACCTCGAACGATCCTGTTCTGAACGCCATCTGGCGGGCCTGTGTGCACACGATTGCGCTTTGCAGCGAGGACGCTTACATCGATTGCATCCTCCGGGAGCGGGCGGAGTGGATGGCGGACGGATATGTGGTGGCCTGGCGGGTGTCGTCCACGGCATTTGCCGGCCCGGGGCTGCACCGCAGCGACGCCGGATTGCTGCGCAACCTGATTCGTCACATCGCCCGGAGTCTCCAACCCGACGGTCGCCTGAAAGCTCATCATCCTTCCGACCGCTGGGACATTCATGGTTACATTGAGGATTATTCTTGCCTTTGGGTGCAGGCGGTACGCGAGTATTACGACCACACCGGTGACATCGAGCTGGTGCGAGAGTGCCTGCCCGCCATGACCGCACAATTGCGCTGGTTCATGGATCGTCGAACCGAGAACGGCCTAATTCGGGCGCGTGAATTCGTCTATTTCGGCAACCCGCTGCTCTACAAGACATGCGAAGGGGCCACGTTGAACGCGTTTCTGTACCACGCCTTGCGGGATGCGGCGTACCTGGCGGGAGTGCTCGATAGAAAAGAAGAACAGGCCCGATACAACGAAGACGCGCGCGCCCTGATGCTGGATTTTGATCGTCTCTTGTGGGACGAAGATGCAGGCGCCTATCGCGGAGCGCTCTTGGACGGCGGGAAGAGCCCGCCGACAGTGCACGCTGCCGTGTGCGCTCTGTTCCACGGTATCGTGCCCGGGGGCCGACGCGGACCACTGACCCGGTGGGTATTGAAGAACTATCGCCGGGAGGGGCTTTTCCCTTATACCCATTATTTCCTTCTCGACGTTTTCTACAGGGCGGACACCCCCGAAAGCGACAACGAAGCTCTCAACCTGATCCGGACGCGCTGGGGGCCGATGCTCGAGCGCGAGACCGGGACCGTTTCCGAGGGGTTCGGCGGGGGGGAATGGTGCCACGAGGCCGGTGCCGCGCCCGCATATTTCCTGAGCATCCGGGTGCTGGGCGTGCGCGTCGATCTGCCGGTTTGGAAACGACGTCTCATCATCGAGCCGCATTTGGGTGATTTGCAGGAAGCGGCCGGGGTGGTGGTGACCGAGTTCGGCCCCGTGCCCGTGTCCTGGAAACGCCCCGGCCCGACCGGTGCGCTGGAATTCACTCTTGAAGTTCCCGGCGGCGTCCAAGGGACAGTTTTCGTTCCCCGGGGGGCGACCGAACCGACTTTGACGGTCGACGGCAAGGTATGGATTGCCGCCGGTCGTCCGAAAACGCGGTCCGCGAGCCTGTCGGGGCGGTATGCCGTGCTGCGCCTCGGCCCGGGCAAACATTCCGGCATTCTGCATCCGTAGAAGTCGCGCGCGATGAAGATGAAGAAGTCGCGCGCGTGGCGCTCGCCGGATCGGAATGCGTTTGTCCGAGAGAAAACCAGCCTGCAGCAAACCGTGCTCAGGTCCGACTCGGGGCATCGCGATTCGGACGATCGATCCCATTTGGGTGGGTTTTCGCAACAAGGCGCCCGCGGCGCCGGCCGAATCGAGTTCGCAGAAAAGACGCACGCGAACGAACCGTTGCGATTCGCCGCGCAAGAGCGAGCCCCGAGCGACATTCGCCATTCACTGCGGGCTGGAAAAAGCGGAAAAAGAGACAGGCCCGCTCGATCCTGCGATTAGCGTCCGGGGAAAAGACGCCGCGGCGTCCGATTTTGTCGGGCAAGGGAGGGGGGCGTTCGGCAAAGACAGGCGGACCCACGGTCTGCCCGGCAGGCCGTGGAGGGGGATGGTGGGCGTACCTGGACTCGAACCAGGGACCTCGTCCTTATCAGGGACGCGCTCTAACCAACTGAGCTATACGCCCGGCTTGGCGGGTTGCGTTGGATCCCCGCAGACATCTCTCTACGGAGTGATCCGCAGGCGCAACTTAAACGATGCTCGGAACCGGGGTCTCCATCCTTCAGCGATGGACCGTCGTTCATAAGGGCCGGGTGGCTCGGCCTCGTCCCGCTCGGCGGGACTTCGCCGCGGCAACCTTCGCCGCGAGGGTGAAGGTTGGTGGAGCTGAGGGGATTCGAACCCCTGACGTCCTGCTTGCAAAGCAGGTGCTCTAGCCGACTGAGCTACAGCCCCGAGACAGTGCGCCGCGGGGCGCCCTTTGAACGCTGAATTGTGCGATGTACAGGGTCTTGGTTCTCCGTTCGGCCGGTGGGCCGGCGGAGCTTCCGGTCTCGCCTTTGGCGCCTTGCGGCGCTTCGGGCTGCTCCTTAGAAAGGAGGTGATCCAGCCGCAGGTTCCCCTACGGCTA
>JAADHN010000140.1:4864-16574 GCA_013151865.1 Kiritimatiellota bacterium | reverse complement strand
GTTGAACCCTGGCGTATGACAGAGGGCAGTTCCTGTAATTACGAGAAGATGACCATTGGGCGATTTTGCGACAGGCCCTAAACGCGGAACTCTGACGGGGACGGCCACCAGACACCGACAATGAGAACGGGAGTTAGATGACCTGATGGATACGATGGATTACGGAACGTTTGAAGCCAGTCTCGAGCGAAGTGTTCGCCTCGAACGCGACCTCCAAAAGAATCCCGCGCGCTACCGTGTACTCACGGGCGATCGCCCCACCGGAAGACTACATGTCGGCCATCTTTTCGGCTCTCTCCAGAACCGGGTTCGCCTTCAGGATATGGGAGTACCCATCTTTGTGGTGATTGCCGACTATCAGGTGCTCACAGATCGAGAGTCCGCGCCCGACATAGCGGACAATGTCCATCAACTGGTGCTCGACTATATGGCCGTGGGTCTCGACCCGGAAAGCGGCAGGACCTTCATATTCCCGCACAGCCAAGTCCCGGAGCTTAACCAGCTGCTGCTTCCATTCCTCACGCTCGTAACCAATGCGGAACTCAATCGGAATCCCACCGTCAAAGAGGAAATCCAGGCATCGGGCCAGCAGCAGATCAACGCGGGAATGTACACGTACCCGGTCCACCAGGCCGCTGACATTCTGTTCTGCAAGGCATCAGTAGTGCCGGTAGGCAAGGATCAGCTTCCGCATCTCGAATTGACGCGTACAATAGCGCGTCGCTTCAACTCCCGGTATGGTGGCGGTAAGCCCATCTTTCCAGAACCGCAGCCTCTCCTCAGCAGTGCGCCGGTCATTTTGGGCTTGGATGGTTCGCAGAAGATGAGCAAGAGCCGTAACAATACGATCATGCTCTCCTCTTCCGAGGACGAAACGGCGCAGGGGATCAAGCGGGCCAAAACCGACGTGGACCGCCTGATAACTTACGACCCGGCCAACAGACCAGAGGTGGCCAATCTGCTTCTGCTCCTTTCGCTGTGCACCGATACGCCACCTGAAACACTCGCTATGGAAATTGGGGAGGGCGGTGCTTCTCAGCTCAAGACCCGTCTAACCGAAGCGATGAACGAGTACCTGCGTCCTCTTCGCAAGCGCAGGCGAGAATTGGAGAAAGAGCCGGAGTTCATCCGTCAGGTGCTCAGAACCGGCATTGAGCATGCACGGGAAGTTGCGCAACAGACCCTTACCGAGACAAGAGAAGCGATGAACATGGCATATCTGGCAGACAATACGGGCCAACAATCAAATCCAGGCGACGCCTGAAGGCGCGCCTGATTTGTGGCGTTCCGCCGGCCGCGCTGCGCTTGGCCGGCGGAATCGCGGCGCTCACTGCGTTCGCACCTTGTCCCGCGACACGCTGTGCGCGCCTCGGAACAAGGCACTTCACCTGACGGCTCGGTCGTCAAGCCTTTGGCTTGCCGTCCGCTTCACAGGGGAGCGCCGCGACATGCATGGGAAGCGACAGGCAAGATTGCCGGCACGGCCGAATCGCGCTACATTCTTTCAGTATCATTGATGGAGTCGACAACACGCACAACGAGTTCACCGCGATCGTGGAGCAGGATGGCGAATGGTGGGTCGGTTATTGTCCCGAGATCCCGGGTGCGAACGGGCAAGGGCGGACGAAAGAGGAGTGTCTGTCGAGTCTCTCGGAAGCCATTGATCTCATCCTTGAAGACCGCCGGGACGATGGCTTGCGGGGCGTGCCCCCGGGGGCGCGATCCGGGAAATGGTGACCGTGGGATGAAGCGCCAGGCTCTTCTCAGGCATCTCTGGCGCCACGGGTGCCGCCTGGAGCCCGGCCACAAAGGGTGTGTGGCCGGGCTCGGGCTATGTTTACGTAGAGGTGCAACAGCCGGGGCGCTCCCCAAGGGCGTCCTTTCAGAAATGCTTGAGCCGGATGACGGGAAACTGTCACGCACGGTTCTTAGGGGGGAAGAGGGCGGAGACGCCCTCGCCCTACCCGGTCTGTAGGAACGGGAGGAAGGCACCACCATGAGAACAAGATTCGGTGGGAACCGATGGCGGAAATGGATCGGAAAAACATGCGCCACGGTGCTGGTGCTGACAGCGGTCAGGATCCGCGCAGATGAGGCGGCGGATGTAGACGTGAAGATTGAACGGGTGGCTCTATTCAAGAATGGACTGGGATACTTCACGTCCTCGGCGACGTTGCCCAAGGGGAAAACCAGCATCAAGCTGGGGCAGCTTCCAGTGCCTTCACACGGTACGTTCTGGGTGAGCTATCCGAAGGATGTGAAGGTGCGCGCGCTATTCACGAGCATGGAGGATGTTGAAGAGACTATGCCTGCACGCAGTGTTGTTGAACTGCTCCAGGCGAACCTAGGGCGAAGAGTCACAGTCAGCACTGGTTCAAAGGAAACGCCCGCAATCAGCGGCACAATTGTCAAGGTCACACCGGAGAACAAACCGACTGAGCCGCCGAGCCCGTACATAATGGACACCCGCCGTCCAGCTCCGGGACGCTGGCGTCGGCCTTATGGAGTCCCCTCGCTGGTGGTCATCAAGACGGAAGATGGAACCGTGGCGCTTAACGCCGCTTCGATCACCCGTGCGGACTTTGAAGATGACGACGTCAACATTTCCGTATCCGTGAAGTTGGAGCGGCCCAGCATCCGAATGGAGTTGCAACAAGCGGCGAGAGGCCAAGCTATCGGGGTGAGCTATCTTGCTCGGGGGATCACGTGGTCGCCGAGCTACTTGATTGACGTCTCGGACCCTAAGACGGCCAAGCTGAGTGCGAAGGCGCTTGTCATCAACGAGGTGGCCAACCTGCAGGAAGTCCAGCTTGAGTTGGTCACAGGCTTCCCGAATATCCAGTTCGGCGAGGTCAACAGTCCGGTGGCAATGACCCAGAATCTTGAGGGCTTTCTGAAGGCGCTGACGACCCGCCGCAGCGAATCGCACGAGCGAGGATATATGATGCGACAGCAGGGGATGTCAGTGAACGTGGCCACATACCGAGAACGCGGAGCCGCACCCGTGCCTGGGTATTCAACGGCTCGGGAGGGGGCGGTTTCGGAGGATCTGTTCCTTTACCCGGTGGACAGGTTCTCGCTCCGCCGCGGGGAGACAGCATGCATTCCGCTCTTTACGGCAGAAGTGCCGTACAAGCACATATACACTTGGAAGATTCCGGATATGCTGGACAAAGACGAGCGGTATCGGCGCCAGCGGGAGAGGGACGAACAACTGTTCGCGGAAGAGGTGTGGCATTCCTGCCGTTTAGTCAACAACATGAAAATGCCTTGGACTACGGCAGCCGCCGAATTTGTCAAGGATGGCCAGATCACGGGTCAGGACATCTGCTACTATACAGCACCGGGAACAGAGACGACGATACGGATCAATCGGGCAATGAACGTCCTGGCGGAGGCGGCCGAACTGGAACTGGAGCGCAAACGCAACGCTGCCACATTTCATGGGTACAGATATGATCTGGTCAAGGTGAAGGGGGAACTGAAGTTGCAGAACCGGCTGGACAAGAGTGCGAATGTGGAGGTGACGAAGAATCTGTCCGGCGAAGTCCTGGAGACCGTTCCTCAAGCCAAGGACACACCCACTGCCAAAGGACTGAAGCGGGTGAATCCACGTCATCTGCTCGTGTGGGAGATTGAATTGGAGCCCGGCAAGAAGCAAACGCTGTCGTACACGTACGAGGTGTATGTCCGCAATTGACCTCTGAGACCAGATGGCGGAGCACATCGGGTTGGAGGTCATCCGACGCCGATCTCACATACAGACACCTCTCGCGGCGATTTTCACGAATACCCCGGCTGACGCGCCGCCGTCTGCGTCCGCTAAAGACGACCGCGTCGCCCGGCGCATTATGCACACCGCAGGGCATCCCGGGATTCCCCCGGCAAGAAGGGACCGGACTGATCTGAGCAGTCCAGAATCGTGATCGCGCCGGTCGTCGCGCTCGTAATCAAATGGTGTGTGCGCGTGTGATTCGGAATCGATCTGCACGATAGTCGCGGATGAATACTGGAGCGCCCGTTCCAGGGCCCGGATGGCGCGCGGCCTCCCATCGGGGTCAGGATCGCTAGCGGTAGCGAACGCGTTCGGGTGGGGCTTCGGTCAGAAGGGCAACCCGAAAGGTGGGTGAGCCGGTACGCGAATGAGGAGCAAAGGAATCGACGACGAACGCGACTGCGGGATCCAGGCCTTTCGGGGAGTCTTACGACAGCCCCGTCTCACGGAAAACAGCTTACCCAACCCCTTCGGGGAAAAACGATCACTGCTCGGGCGCTTGCCCGTCGGATTCCCGTGGACCGGGAAGGACGGGCGCCAACTCGATGTCCACCAGGCTGGGGTGCACATACTCCGCCGTGACCCGAGCCGCCCCGCCCACCCAGACCTGCACAGGACGACGGTATTTGCCGGGCGCGGTAATGCCGCTGATGTCCACGAAAGGATGGACCGACGAAGCGTCCAGCGCGCTCAAAGCCGCCTGCGGGCCCTGGAGGGTCACCGAAACCGCCGGCAGGGGTTGCACCGGCTGCAGCCCGCAACCGGGGGCCGTCATCAGGAACACGGGTACGGCGTTAAAAGCCTTCTCGCCGCTACGACGGCCGATTTCGACCTTGACCGTCACGCTGTCGGGATGGGCGCGGACGCCCTCTTCGAGCAACAGTTTCACACCGTCCATCTGGAAATCCTGCACGGCGTCGGTGAGGGGCACGGTTTGGGTGACGACCTCGCGGATACCCTCGAGTATCCGGCTGGCTCCCTGCAACGCCACGATGGCGGGCGTCACGGTGCGTTTGACGACCTGATATCCTTCCCGGGGCTCCCCTATGTACCGTACCCGCACCGGCACACTGGGCTTTTCGATGATGCGATCCACCCCGATGCTCATGCTCGAGGGCGTGACCTCCGCAACGGACACGCCCGGTGGGGTCCGCACATTATCGACCGACAGTCGCAAATTATAGAAATACATGCCGGTTGGCACCGAATCGATCCGGCCCAGAACCACGATATCGGACAGCTTGAGTTTTCGGAGTCGGCCCCGACTTCCGCGCAACATCAAATCTACGGTGGGTGTTCGGTCGGTCACAAGGATACCCGGGCCTGCCTCGATCTTGACCGGCACGCCGTGAAACACCTCGAAGTCCCGCAACTGGTGTGTCACCGCCAGCCAGATAAGCACGGCGAAAAAAAGGGCTACCGCCTTACGCGCGGTGTCTTTTCGGAGCCATCGGAGCAAGCGCATGTCACGATTCCGTCTGTTCGTCGCCGGACTCGGCGGCCCGAGAAATCTGGTCGCGCAGACCTTCCAAGCGGGTGCGAACGGTGGCGGGTTTGTTCCGCCCCAGGTAGTTGCTCAAGTGTCGTTCGAGCCGGGGTCGGTCCACCCGTTGGGCCAGTCGCCCCAGGTAAGCAATGCTCACGTTCCCTGTTTCCTCGGAAACAATGATCGCAACTGCGTCAGTTTCCTCCGTGACGCCGACACCGGCGCGATGCCGCGTCCCGAGGTGTCGGCTGAACTGGGGGTTCTGGGTGAGAGGGAAGATGCAGCCCGCCGCCAAGACGCGGTCCCCACGCACCACAACGGCGCCGTCGTGAAGGGGGGCGTTGGGGTGGAAAATCGCTGCCAGCAGTTCCCGGCTGATCCGGGCGTCGAGCAATGTCCCCGTTTCCGCGATGGCCCGCATACCGATGTCGCCCTCGATGGCGATCAGGGCCCCGGTCTTGCGGCTGGCAAGCGCGAACACCGCATCGAGGAGTTCTTCAATGATCTCCCGCCGCCGGTGCGCCCCGGCGAACAGCTGCCCCTGCCGACTGCCGAATTCCGCGAAAGCCCGGCGAATCTCCGGCTGAAAGATCACCAGCACGGAAATAGCGAGAACGGCCCACATCTTCATCAGCAGCCAGTCGATGACCTGCAACCCGAGGTAACGGGCCACGACGCTGAGCACCAAGCCCATCACGGTAATACCGGCCAAGACAGTCGCCGCACGTGTCCCCCGGAGGAAGAGGAGCACCGAATAAATCAGGAAAGCGAGTATCCCGATCTCCGTGGTCGTCCGCAGAGCCTGGAGTCCGTATTCCAGCAGCAGGTGCGCGGTTCCCATGGTTCGATCCCGTCGGTTTTCGTGGATTCTGTTGGCAGGTCCGGCCGACCGCGGCCCCGGAAGACGTCCGTGCGGACGGGCGGGCACGACAGCCCCAGCCGTCCGACACTGCCGAAGAAACCCACACCTGGACAACGGCGTTGCGCGACCGATTCAGGCCTTGCGGCCGCCCGAGTCCGGTGGACTCACGCTGCCGGCCGCCGCCTCGGTTGTCGCGTGTGCGCCGTCTGCATAAAGGTGGGAAGGCGGCAGCCAATTCCGGATAGCCGCGGCCACCAGCGCCGCGTGACGCATCTCCGCCACGTCGTGCACGCGTACGATATCGGCACCGTGGAGAACGGCGCAGGCCGTGGCGGCAGCCGTCCCGAAGATCCGCCTGCGCGGGTCCGGTTCAGAAAGCACTGCGCCAATGAAAGATTTTCGACTGGGACCGACCAGGATCGGTCGCCCCAGGGACCGGAATTCATCGCAACGGGCCAGCAGGACCAAGTTCTGCTCCGCCGTTTTACTGAATCCGATGCCCGGGTCCAGGATGAACCGATCCCGTTCCACGCCGGCTGCTTCGGCCGCGCGCAGCGTCTTCCGGAAATACCTGCAGATTTCCTCGATCAGATCGTCATACCCGGTGTATTGTTGCATGGTCTGCGGGGTCCCCCGCATGTGCATCAGGACACAGCCGGCACCGGTATCGCGCACCACATCAAGCATGCGCGGGTCCGCATGCAACCCGCTGATATCGTTGATGATCGCCGCGCCGGCGGCCACGGCCTGCTCCGCCACGGCCGCCTTGACGGTATCGACGCTCACCAAGACGTTGCTCTCCGCGGTCAAAGCCCGAATCACTGGAACGACCCGCTGCGCCTCTTCTCGGGCGGACACCGGTGCAGCCCCCGGCCGGGAAGATTCACCTCCCACATCGATGATTTCGGCTCCGGCGCCAATCATATCGCGGGCATGCGCCAAGGCCCGCTCCGGCGCGAAGTGGTCCCCCCCGTCCGAGAACGAATCGGGGGTGACGTTCAGAATCCCCATCACGACGGGACGACCACCGAAACGCCGTTCCCCGCCACGGAACCGAAACAGAAGTTTTTCCACGCGCACGGCCATCCTATTGCTTTCCGCCTTCCGCCGGCCACGCCCCCCGCGAAGCCGAGCCTCCTGAGGCGAGGCGTATTCGGGCCCGGTTCCGGGGCCCGCACGTTTTCCATGCTCGGCCGCTGGACCGACGGACGACGGACGTCCGAGACACGGCACTTGCCGCCGGGGTATCGTCATGATACAGTGCCTCGCAGAATTGTTCGGTCGACATTGTTGCATGTCCTCGAACGACGGACAATCGGGTTTCTTCGAGGCCCGCCAAAGCTCCCCGGTGCGGAGCGTGTTCCGCCCACAACATACAGTCCAAGAGGCCCGGAGACAAAAAGGGTATGCCGAAAAACATCATTCTGGACACGACTGTCCTGCTGCACGATCCCCATGCGGTCTTCACTTTTCCGGAGAGCAACCTGCTCATCCCGATCGAAGTCATCGAGGAAATCGACGGGTTCAAGCGAGATATGGATGAGCGGGGCCGGAACTCGCGTACGGCAGCCCGTATACTGGACGGCTTACGGGAACGGGGCCGGCTCGGAGAAGGCGTGGCCCTGGACAACGGCAGTCTGTTGCGCGTGATCTGCGAGTCGGTCGAAGCGGAACTTCCTTTTCCGACGGACAACGCTCTGAACCGTGTGGACAACAGCATCCTGGGGTTGGCAGTGCACTTTCAGGCGCGGCGTCCGGACGAACAAACCGTGGTCGTCACCAAGAACGTCAATCTGAGGCTCAAAGCGGACGCGCTGGGCATTCCGGCGCAAGATTACGCCGTGGACCGAACGACCGAGCCGGACGTTTTTCCGGGCTGGCGCCGGATCGAAGCGGACACCGCCCAAGTGCGGGGTCTGGGGACCGGCCGGGAAATTCGCATTCCGGGCGTCTGCGGACCGCCCAACGAATTCGTTCTGCTCGAATCGCCCGATGGCGCGACCAAGCCCGCCCTCGGCCGATTCGCTCCGGCGCCGCCCCCCGACGCCGCCGGCGGGCTGATCTTGCCTCTCGAAGCCGCGGGCCTCAGCGCAGTGGGAGTTCGGCCGCTCAATCTCGAACAGACTTTTGCCCTGGCCGCCCTGCTGATCGACGATTTCCGCCTGGTCACGCTGACCGGGAAAGCCGGGACCGGCAAGACGCTGCTGGCCGTGGCCGCGGGTCTGCAGAAAGTTTTTACGGAAGACCGTTACAACCGGGTCCTCATCTTTCGTCCAACTCTTCCCGTGGGCAAGGACTTGGGCTATCTCCCCGGAAGTGTGGACGAAAAAATGCGTCCCTGGATGCAACCGGTCTACGACGCCCTTGAACTGATCCGGGAACAGGACCGCCGAAACCCGGTGCGCGCTCTGCCGCCGGACATCATGGAATGCGAGGAAATCCGGATCGAGCCGCTCACATACATCCGCGGGAGGAGCATTCCGCACCAGTATATCATCATCGATGAAGCGCAGAACCTCACGCCGTTGGAAGTCAAGACGGTCATCACACGTGTCGGGCGGGGCACCAAGGTCGTGCTCACCGGGGACCCCCACCAGATCGACAACCCGTACGTGGACGCCCAGTCCAATGGCCTCACGTACCTCGTCGGTCATTTTCAGACCAGTCCCCTGGCGGCCCACGTCGCCCTTTGGAAAGGGGAACGCAGCGAACTGGCGGAAGCTGCGGCCAACCTGTTGTGATCGTTCTAGCCGTTCGCCGCACTGGCCGGCACGACCCGTGAAAGCGGTCCGGAAGCGCTCGACGAGACCGCACGAACCGAGAAAAAGGATACGTCATGCCCAAACGAGTGCTGTTTGCCACCGGAAACCCGCATAAACTGTGCGAAGTCCGCGCCATCCTCGCACCCGCCGGTATCGCGGTGGCGGGCGCGCGAGACGTGGGTGGACTGCCCGAGGTAGATGAAACCGGGGAAACGTTCCGCGAAAATGCCGTCGCCAAAGCCGTGAGCGGTTGCCGCGCCACCGGACTGCCGACTCTGGCCGACGATTCAGGTCTCGTGGTTCATGCCTTGAACGGCCGTCCCGGGGTCCGCTCCGCGCGATACGCAGGCATCGACGCCACCGACCGGCGCAACCTCGAAAAACTCCTGGACGAAATGCGGACCGTGGACGACCGGCGCGCCAAGTTCGTATGTGTTATGGCCCTGGCCTTGCCGGACGGCCGGGTCGAAACCATGGAAGGCGAGGTGCGGGGCACACTCAGGCGCGCCCCGTGCGGCTCGAACGGATTCGGGTACGATCCCATTTTTCAGCCCGAAGGCCGCACACACAGTTTCGCCGAGTTGTCCGAAACGGAGAAGAATCGAATCAGCCATCGGGCGGACGCCCTACGGAAAGCGCTTCGGTCCGGACTCTTTGCCTGCGTCCCAGACACTCCAGAACAATGTTGACATTGCCACCACCAGGGCGAGCATGGCCCAACCCAGCCGGGCATAATCCGGTTGCACGATTTGCGCGCGCGGGTGGTTGGCCGCGTGAATCACGCTCATATAAATCCGAATGATCTCCAGGAGACCGAGGCCCAGACTGACGGCGGCGGACGTCAGAAAAAGCATGAGCTGAACGAGGCCGGTTTTCCAGCGTCCGATGAGGATTTGCCCCAGGCCCGGACAGAACAGGTTGATCCAACGCGCGAAACGCGCTCTGCTGTGCCGCGAGGCGCGGCCGGAGTCCGGGGGGGGGGCAACGGCGGCGGCAGACGTTCGAACTTTGACGGAGCGCGCATGGAACGACCTCTATCGCAGCGGAGCCCGGCCGCGGGTCGGCCTTCTGGAAGGCTCGAGATTTCGGGGCCTGCATACGAACGCGACCGAATCCCGGAAGTTCCTTGCAGGCTGTCGGCCCTCGGCAAAACCGTATACAGTACCCGCCAGTCGCCCAAAAAACAACGGAGTCAACATGCCGGACCGATTCTTCGTCCCCACGCTTCCCGACTCGGGCGAGCGGGTTGAACTGGCCCCGGCGGAAGCCGCTCATGCCGTTCGGGTGCTGCGGATCAGGCCCGGGACGAACGTGGAATTGCTGGACGGCGTCGGCGCCCGCGCCCGGGCCGAGGTCGTCGAGGCGAGCGCGAACCGGCGACAGGTTCGGACGATTTGTCGAGTCCTCGAACGAGAAACGGCGCCCGCACCGGCGTTGAACATTCGCGTATACCTGGCACCGCCCCGGAGCAAAGCGTTGTTGCGCATCGTTCGCCAGACTGTCGAGCTGGGTGTGTCGCGGCTCAGCCTCGTTCAGACCCGGTACACAGTGGACCGCCCGTCCCCGGCGTTTTTCGTACGGGCTCGCGCGGAAGCCGTCGCGGCCCTCAAGCAGTCGGGGAACCCACGCCTGCCCAAGTTCGATCCGGTACAAACTTTCGGCCGGGCTATTGCGCAGGCCGCCGAGCCGGGCTACTTTGGCACTGCCCCGGACCAAACCGGGCCGGCACCGGTGCGACACCGCGCCCGGACCGGCCCGATAGCAGTGTGGATCGGTCCGGAAGGCGGGTTCGCGCCGGAGGAACACAGCCAACTCCTGGGGCGGGGTTTGACCCCCGTGACACTCGGGTATTGGACGTTGCGTGTCGACACCGCCGTCACGGCCCTGCTGGGCTGGCTCTTGGGACCGTCAATATGAGCTGCATCGTCGCAATTCGTATCCCGGACCGCAACTGGCGAAAATGGCTCGATGCCGTCGCCCAGACGCTTCACGTGCACACCGTTGAAGCTTCCGCCGCGCTCTTGGCCGAGAACCCGGCGTTCCTGCCGCGCCTGGCCGCGCTCGACCTGGAGTTGGTACACGTGCGCGAACTTCTCCCGGATGAAACGGCCCGCCACCTGTTCGAGGCCCCCCAGAAGACACGGGACGACCTGCGAAAACACGTGGACGAGTTGCTGCGTCGGTCCGAAGCCGCGGGAGCGCGCAGTGCGGACCTCGAGTTCGGCCTGGATCGAATCGACGGACACGACTCCGAGGAGGCGCTGCGCCGGCGAATCGATTTTCTCAGGGCCCTGCTCAAACCTGTCAATCCACCGGGGATCGACCTGTGCGTCCCGGTCCGACACCCACCGCCCTTCCCCGGCGCTCGAACTCGGGACGCGGCGGCGAACCTCCTTTTCGAGGTCATGGACCCTGCTTGCCGTCTTGCCGTCGGGGTGTTTCCCGCCGAACTGTCGCCGGAAATGGACATCGGCGCATTTCTGCGGGAGTACTACCTGCAAACGGCCGTATTCCGTTTCCATTGGCAGCCGGCGCTCGGCGAAGAACTCGATCCGGACCGGCAGCGGCAATGGGCCGACGCCCTCACGAGACACAGTTACCGCGGCTGTGTGGTCTTCTGCCCTCGGGCACGACAGCCCGAGGCGATCGCCCATGTGGTGGGTCTGGTCGATTCACTCGCTCCCCTCTTTCGCCGCAGTATCTGAGTGTTCCCGCACTTCCCTCCCGGCGCAACGGGCCTGTCGCTTTATTATTGTGCGTGTCCCCAGACGGCCTGAAGGGCCGACTTTACCGTAGCCCGGGGCAACGCCCAAGGTTGGCCGGCG
>JAADHN010000140.1:0-4780 GCA_013151865.1 Kiritimatiellota bacterium | reverse complement strand
ACCCAACACGGCCTGGGGCGGCGCCCCAGGCTACGGTGACATTGCCCCGTTGGGGCGTTTTTAGCGGAATTCTGAATAAAGCGACAGGCCCGCAACCGCGGCACTCACCGATGGAGCCGAAACACGCTCTTCCAGAACAGAACCTGCCCGCGCCCCAGCGCTTGGATCAGCAGGCGCCGCACAAGCGGGGCCCCGCCGAGACGCTCGTGCTCGGCCACCAACGCCAGGACCCAACGAAAGTTGAGACGGTAACAGTCTTCGAGCAGTCGCCACTGCTCCCGCGAAAGTTTGCCGCGGGGCGTGACGTCCGGGCCCGACAAAGGGGCATACACGAGCGGAAAAACGGCCAAGCGCTCTTTGCGGAGTTCGCGGACCCATTCGCGCGTGCGGCGCACATCCCCAGGGGTCTCTCCCGGGAGCCCCGTCACCAGGCTCACAAGGGGGAAAAAACCTGCTTTCACAAGGCGCAGGACCTGATCGCGGGCGCCGGCGGCCCACTCGTCGGGCGCATACGGGCGGAGCTTGGCGCGACCGCCGTTGGCCGCAAGCAGTTGGCCGTTCACTGTTTCCACACCGATGTTAGCCCAAACGAAGCGCTGTCCGGGCACCGCGAGCAATTCGCGGATCCGCTGCAGGTCCCGGTCGCTTATGGCCGCCACGGAGCACACGTTCACGTGGTCCACCTGGACCAAGCGGTGGCCAGCTCGGGCTCGCAACCGTTCGAGCAGTTCGATAACGACCCCGACTTCGGGCCGGACCCCCTTGGCCCCGTAGCGAAGCACATCTTCGGTGGCAACCGCCAGCGACCGGGCGCCCCACTCTATGTTCGTCCGAACGTCCTCGAGCACGGTCCGCACCGGCAGGTGCGCCATGGGTCGGTCCTTGAGGACGCAGAAGTCGCAACCGAGCCCGCAGCCCCGGCTCAGCTCCACGATGCCCATGGTGGTCGGCCCGAGAATGGCCGGGATCTCGTCCGGAGAGACATCCCTCCCCTGGATCACAAACGGAAGACGGACGCCGGACGCCGCCCGGGCAAACACGGCCCCCACATTGCCTTCGCAATAGCCTTGGACGACGTGGTCCACCCCCAACTGACGGGCCCGATCGGGAAAGGCCGCCAACTGCCAGGCGCCGGGTCCTCCCACGACGACGCGGAACGCATACCGGGTCCGAAGGCGCTGCAGTGTGCGCATGATCCTCTGAAACGAGACCGCAGTGTGAATCCGCCCCGGAAGAATCGCGGTCATCGTAGTGCTGTTCATGGCCACCCCCAGGGGGTCGCCGGACGAAACGCCGACGACGCGTGTCTCGGGGCCCACCGCTTCCCTCAGCCGCAAACTCGGGACCGCATGGACCGCGTCGGGAGAAAAGCCGCTCCGAACGATGGCGGCTTCGACCCGCCGCAGCCCCAGCGGCATCGGCGACCGGCCCTGCCGGACACGCCCCGCGGGCGCGACGAGGTACCTCATCACACAGTCGGGGGTGAACGTCGTCTGGCTGGCGGCGGCCATGCCGTCGAACAGCGCGCCGTAGTCGGCAGTCAGCGTACGGTCCGCCGTCAAAACGACCTCTGCCAAGCGGCCGCCGGACGAGAGTCCGTGGCGCACGGAAAAGGCCGGGCCGGAAGCCGATCGAGTCGGGCTGCTGGAGGAATCAGGGTGCATCCAGAAAGTGCCGCCGTTCAGCTTCCAGGATCGCCCGCAGCACGTCCCGCGGTTCAGCACAATTCTGGCAGAATTCCCGGAAGTCGTTCTCCCGGAGGAGACGAGCCAGTTGTCCCATCATGTGCAAGTGCAGCTCAATGTTCTGGCAACAGCACAGAAAGAAGAGATGGACCGGCAGATTGTCCACCGCTGCAAACTCGACCCCGCGCAGGCTGCGCCCGATCACCAGAACCGCGGGCTCCCGAAGCGTGGGAATCGGGTCCCGGGGATGCGGTATGGCCACGCCATTGCCCACGCCGGTGCTCAACAGTTTCTCGCGGGCCAGAAGCCGCGCTTTGAGATCCTGAATGTCCAGCAACAGCCCTTCCCGCCGAAACGGAATGATCATTTCGTCCAACACACCCTCCACGTCCCGCGCCCGCAGATCCAGAAGCATCCGACTTTCCGAAACAATGCGACTTACCGGAATCGAAAGGTGACTGCGGAGCAACTCATGGAGCTGCACCGCGTCCGGGTCGTCCAGTTCCGTTTCCGGAAAAAACATGCGTTCGATCTGGCTGCCGTTGAAACGCCATTGGCCGCCGATCTTGGCCCCCTGAATCTGCCCGGTTTTCAACATGCGTTGAATGGTACGTTCGTTGACGCGCAGGTATCCCGCCAATTCTTTGAGAGTGAGAATCATGCTCCGCCCTTTCTCGGTTCTCACGGCGTGGCCCAAGGTCGGTCCTCCGAGAGGGAACGCTGCAGGGCCTGCAAGCCCGCCTGTGCTTCAGTTCGGTTCGAAACGGCCCGTGACGCACCTGGCGCTTGCCCTTGCAGTGCACCGAGGCGGCGGGGTCCGGGCCAAAAACATCCCGTCCGAACTGTCCACGCCAGGAAGCCGGCCCGGGAATGTTGTCGTTGAATGTCAGTGATTATAACTCACTTTCCGTAAAAGTACAAACCCAGTCCCGTGCGTATCCGGCTGCGGCCCGGCGGCGGAGCCCGCCGCCTCGTTCGTGTGCCACGAGTTCGCGCCGACGGTCAGGGCAGCTGGAAAAGAGCGCTTCCACGTGTCATGCTATGCGTTGTCACGGGGCTGCCGCGCCGAATTCCTCGAAACCGAAGCAACCCCGCGACGGTCGAAGGTCGCCCCCCAGGATCTCCGACCCTTTGCGTGTGCCGGGCCGCAGGCTCATTTGTACGAGTCGGGGCCGGGCGCTGATATGACCGGTTTGTGGATCGTCCAGGCTGAGGGCCCCGTGCAACACCGAACCGCTCATCATTATTGGCGTGGACTTGCCGCAGCGGCGCTGGTTTTCTGCGCACTGTCGGCACTGGCCGATAAGATCCCGCTCCGGAGCGGCCGCACGCTGAACGTCCAGGTGCTCGGCTACGATCAATGGGGAATCACTGTCCGAGGTCGATACGGCGCCCTGAGAATCCCCTGGGCCCAGGTTTCACCTTCGTTCCCGTTGCACCCGGATTATGTCGCGCCCAAACCCGAAACGAACAACGGCACGGCGGGAGGGAACGCTTCGGCAAGCTCCACGACTCGGCAGCGACGCGGCAGGCGCACACCCCGCGTCGTCCCCCAGGCCGGCGAAATCGACATGCCGGTGGGTGTGGATCCTTTCATCGTATTCATGGCTGTGACCTTCATCTGGTTCTGGCTAAACATCCTGAGCGTGTGGCTGGTAAGTCGGGAAAACCTCGAGGGCGGGAGTCGATACCAGGCATGGAACGTGGCGGCTTTATTGTTCGGCCCACCGGTGGCAATTTTCTTTTTGCTGCAGCATAGAGGATTGCGCGGTCTGTTTCGGTTCCGGCGTCGCGGCGGGGACGGGATGTTGCCCGCCAAGGGGGCAGCCGCCGAGAGCTGTCTGTTTACGTGGGACGGCCAGCCGGTGAAACCCAAGCGAGGACGCAGCCGATCATCGGGTCTGGTTTCTGCGCAGGCTGTTTTGGCTCGGGCCGTGCAGATGAACGCCAGCGACGTTCACTTCGACGCCACGCCTTATGGTGTGGACGTCAAGTTCCGCGTCGACGGCGTACTGCGACAACCCGAGTCCCTGGACGCCGAAGTTGGGAAACGGACCATGGCGGCCATCAAAATGGCGGCGGGCATCGACGTGGCCCGGCGCCAAGAGGCCCAGGACGGCGCGTGTCACTTGGCGGTGAACGACGTCTGGTTCGACCTCCGTGTGGCCCGGGCCTGGGCCGTCAACGGAGAAACTCTGACCGTCCGCCTGCTCCGCACCGGTGGCATGGGCCGCGGCGAGCTGACCGACCTGGGCATGAGCAAGGTCATGGCAAAACAGCTCGAGGAAGTGATCCAACAGACGGCGGGCATCATCATGCTGACCGGCCCGACGGGATCGGGAAAAACCAGCACCATTTATGCACTCTTGCGGCGCATCGTCGGTACGGGCCGAAACATCCTCACCATCGAAGACCCGGTCGAGTACCGCCTGGACGGCGCCACGCAGATTTCATTGAACGCTCGCACCGGCGCCACGTTTGCATCTGCCCTCAAAGCCTCCATGCGGCACGACCCGGATGTCATCTTGGTGGGGGAAATCCGCGACGCGCAAACCATGGAAGTCGCTTTCCAGGCCGGTCTCACCGGCCATTTGGTCTTCACGACTCTTCACGCCAGTTCGGTCCTGGCCACCATCGGCCGCCTCCATGAAATGGGATTGAGCCCTTACATGATCAATACCGGTCTCAAAACCATTGTCTGCCAACGCTTGGTGCGATTGCTGTGCCCGAGCTGCCGGGAACCGTATAGCCCGGATGCGGGCGAGCTGAGGTTCTGGGGAATCTCCGAGGAAGAAGGCGCCGGCAAGTTTTTTTACCGCCCGGTCGGGTGTCGTCTCTGCGAAGAAAGCGGCTACCACGGACGCCGCGGCGTGTTCCGGATTCTTTTCATGACAAACGAACTCCGGGAGATGATCCGCCCGGACATTCCTACGGGGGAACTTCAGAGGGTGGTCGAAGAAAACGTCTTGGGGCACCCAGAAGACTACGTCCGTTCCCTGTTGTGGACGGGGATCACCTCTCCGACAGAGTTGAAAACGACCCTGGACATGTTCGACTTCGGCAAACGCCTCGGGCTCCGATCCCATCCTGCGCAC
>JAADHN010000029.1 GCA_013151865.1 Kiritimatiellota bacterium | reverse complement strand
CGGACCCCGCGGAGTATCGGTTCGGGACATGGGGTCGGTACAAGGGAAGCGGTCGGCACCCGTTCCAGGCGAACGTGGTGCGGCATTTGCGTCGATATTTGGGCGAACAGGCCAGGACATGGAGCGGGACACGGATTTTGGCGGAATTGAATGCGGACATGGCGCGGGTGGCGGCGGCGGAACGGGGCGAGACGTCTGAAGCGGTTTTTGCTGCGCAGTCGGCGGCACGACGTGGCGACGGGTTCGTGCTGACGGCGCAACGTCGGGTCCGGTACTGGTCGGACGGTGCGATCATCGGGTCGAAGTTGTTCGTGCGGAACATTGCCGCGGCGGTGATCGATCCGGAACGGGCAGAGAAGAAGCGGTTGGCGGTAGCGCGCCGGGGCGACGTTGCGGCCGGAATCTATTCCTGGCGGCGATTGAACCCGACCTCGTGATCGGGGCGGCACGTACGGAAAGGAAAAAGAAAGCGGCGCGGGAGCACCCAGCCGCTCCCGTCCGGCGGCCTGACTGTCCCCCGCTCATCCGATTCGAGCGCGGTCGCTCGGGGACTCGCTCCACTACATTCCAAAGGCGCTCCGTGTCAGGACGGCACCCGGATGCGCCCCCCGCTGCCGCCGCCGCGGTCTTGGACCGCCACGATGAAAACTGCGGGGAGTTTATTGTTCTGCAGCGTCAGGTCAATCAGCGACGGCTTGGGCAGAACGTCGCCATGACCGTCGTCGCGGAGCACCGCCGGGATGTCGGCAACCGCATCCACCTTCACGGTTGGTGCAGACACCATGGTGACCGTTATGGGACCGCCGCCCCAACTCCGGAATCAGCGCAGGACCACGGGGGTGCTCCAGGCGGTACGACCGACAGTAACATCGCGGACGCGGACGCGCCACGTCCGACCGCGGTCGCTCAAGGCAAAGGGGACCGTGAACTCTGTGGCCGGGGTCTGCGTCAAAATATTCCGCGAATACCACGGCACGCGCACGTCCTTGCCGTTCCGCCGAACAAAAGCCTCCACGTGGAGGACGTGCGGGCCCGCCAAGCGATCCGATGTGCCTTCGATACGCACGCGGAAACGAACCGGCCCGAACTTCGCCGGGGATTCGCCGCCGCCGATGGGCGTCACCCGCAGGCCGGTAACCGCCTCGGGCAGCAGTGCATAGATTTTTGGATCGCCCGGAACCAGGTCGGTCTCGACACTCGCGCGGCGCCCCAGGGACTTCGCGGCGCGGACGTCCACCACTTCGGCCTCCTGCGGCAGTCCAATCACGACGCGCTCGGTTTTCACTCCCGCCACACGGTGGTCCCGCAGAATGCAGACGTATTCGATACCCCTGTCGCGAAACCGGACAACCTCGCAAATGCCAACGGACTGCCCGTCCCGTTTGCGGACCACACGCACCGGCGGCGTCACACCGGCAAGAGCAAGCACGCGCTCCATGAGTGGACGTACGCTCTCCGACGCCCCGTTCATGTGCAGTTCTTCAAACTGCTCCGCAGCCGTGTTGAGAAGCACGGTCCGGCCTTTCCCGGCACGGTGGACCAACACACACGGCGTCTCGCCGGCACGCGCCCAGGCTTCGGCGCCCGCTGCAACGATCCCGGTGTCGGCCACAACGAGGGGAGACACGCCATGCAAGCCGCCCCCGACGAACTCCAGCGTCGCGGCGCCCGCTTTGGCCAGGCCTTTACGACGGACACCGAAAAGCGCGTCGAGAGGCGCGGCATCGAGTACACGGCAGTGCTGATCCAGCACGCCGGGCGCGGAGTCCGCAACTACCAGCCCGCCATTCTCGACAAACCGCCGGATGGCGGCACGTTCTTCGGGACTCAAGGCGGCACAAAACGGCAGGAACAACACCTTTATTCCGGCGAGGCCGGCGCCCGTCACCTGCGCGTACGAGAGCAACCGGTATTGCAGGCCGAGGTCTTCCACCGCGCGCATGAAACCCCATTGTGCTTTGGCGTGCGTGCGGCCCATGAGCGTGCCGGCGTGAACGCTCGCCTGGCTGTAGTACACCGCGATGCCGTCGTCGAGCCTCCGGGCGTGCAGCAAGGCTTTACCGATGCCGCCGCGAAGTTCGCGCGCATTCTCGGCCATCCACTCGAACTGCGGCGTCGGGCGCATGTCGGGAAACAGCAGGGCCGGACCGGTGCTGTACGCCATCCAGTACCACAGGCTGTTGAAGTCATGGAAGAGCAAATGCCATCCCAACGCCTTGGCGGCGGTTTCACTGCGGTTCCCGATGGTATTGTACCAAGCCCCCCGCACACTGCCCGGTCGATGCCAGGAGCGCACGTATTCAATCTGGTGCAGCCGACTGGCGTAAACTTGGTTCAGATCGCACTGCCGGCAGAGCTGATAGTAGTCGTAGCCGTGCCAACTGTCGAGACTGAACACTCCGTCCCACCCCACCCGTGCACCGGGGTCGACCTCGCGTATGGCCTGCCGCGCCAGGACGTGAGCGCGGGTGAAGACCGTGTCCATGAACCGCCGATGATCGGCCCAGCGCGGCCACAGCGATGGGGCGTCTTTAACTTCCGGAAATGTGGCCGGGACGGCCGCGTCGAAGCCGGTGTAATTCGTTTTCCAGGCTTTGTTCAGACTTCGGTAGTCCCCGTATTCGCGCTGCAAAAAAGCCCGGAAGCCGGCCAGACAGGTGGGCGAGGTGCAGACATCGTGTTTGGGGCGCACGAGGTAGTTCTCGTCGCCCAGCGTGTACGCGGCAGGGGCGTACGGCGCCGCCGCCCGGGCCCGTTGTCGAAGACCGCGCAACCACGGTTCGAGGTGACCGGGATCCGTCAGGCACGGCCGGCGCACGCGCCCCGCAGGCGTTTCACAGGAAATCCGGGTGATGTAGGGGATGCTCCGCAATCCGTACAACGCCGCGTTTCGACACCAGACTTGCGCTTGGCGGGCGTCGGCCTGCGTGAGCCCGACGTTATCGATCCAGTCCACGCCGTTCGCAGCCAATTGTTCGAGAATCAAGTGCCCCATGGGGTCGTTGGCCCCGTCGGTCCAGACCAGGAAATGCACGTCTTCGAGGTCGATGGGAGTGCGCACGGTGAACTCGATCACCCGGCGGTCGATCAATGCCGTGCCTTTGTCATCGAGCACTTCGCACACTACCCGATGCAACGGGGTGATGGAGCGCTCCAGCGGGACCGTGAAATCCCCCGCTCCGGCCCCCGCGGCGATGGCGCCGAGGAATAAGAGGCGGTCCCGTGCATCCCGGACCTGCACGGTTGCCCGGTTCTTCGTCGAGACGGGTCGGCTCAATTCGACATGGATGCGCAGGACGTCGCCCGGCGCCGCCGCCGTTCGATCCAAACGGAGCACCCGAATGCTCCGGACCGGTGCGGGCGCGTCGACCGACGTCGCGCCCCAGCCCAGGACCGGGCCGGCGGCCCCCGGTGTTTCCGCCGGGGCGCGGACGCTTAACAACACGAAACGCGGGCCGTCCCCGGGACCGAACAACGGCCGTGAAATCTCGATCTCGCTGCGGCCCGCGGGCAAGTCTCGGCGCAAAATACGACTCCGACTGTATTGGCGGGACGGGTCGAACACGGAAGACTCGATGACCGCCTGTTTCACCGATTGCCGGGTCTCGAACACGACGCGAACCGGTCCTCGGGCAAACGTGACGCGAACGGGAGGCGTCCGCCGCGCCGCCCACATCATTCCCTTGGCCACGAAACTGTGATACAGGTCATAGAGGAAGCGGGCATCCGGTGCATCCGCCGGCAGGCGCGGCGTCAGACAATGGCGCCCATGACTGCCGCCCACTCCGAAGTTGAAAACAAGCACACGTCCTTTCCCGAGAGTATATGCCGTCCAAAGCACTTGCTTCGGCGCGATTTTCTCGCGAAAGACCGGCAGGCCCGCCACGGCAACGGCCTCCGGGGCCCAGGTTGCGGCCTTCAGTTCCTTTTGCACGTCGTCCAGGAAACGTGCGGCGCTTCCGCCGATCAGGAGCAGGCCGGTCCCGGCCCGGACCTTGGTCGCGATCTCCGCACGGACACTGGTTGGAACAATCCCGGCTTTGAAGTTCGAAAGCACAATGACGTTATGCGGACGTTGGAGTTTGGTGCGGAGTTCGCCGAGCACGCTGACCGTGGTCTTGCGCGCATAGCCGTAGAGGTCGTACGATCCGTAGAGATAGAGCCACCGGCCGTCCAGTACGGCGTCCGATTTTGAAAAACTGACTGTGTCCGCCCGCAGATCCAGGCGTTGCCCCAGTTCGACCGTTTCACGTTGCCCCCAGCGCGGAGCCACAATCAGAGCCGAAATCGGACCACCCGCGAGCGGACGGGCGAAAGGCACGTGCGGGGAACGCACCGTATCGGTCATCGTATCGTACGGCGTGGGCTGCCTGCGGCGCTTCTGCATTTCCCGGACGCGGCGGAGTCGCATTTCCGGCAGACGCGCCGGCGGCAGGGGCTGTGCCACCCAGTCTTTATCCGCGATTTCGGCCACGTCCGCAGCGATCTTCGCACCGGCGGTCTTCAGGTACGCCCGGCAGGCCTCGAGGTCCGGATCGGCGCTGAAGTCCCAAATCCCGACCGTAATCCGGCGGCTTCCGGGCTGTGCGACGAGCACGGGCTGCACGCTGTACGGCCCAACGTCGACGCGCACGCGCGCTTGAGCGGGCGCGTACACCATGCCGCAAGGCCCGCCCATGGCGCGTGTGGTCCCCGCCATGCCTGCATCGTAGAACAGGGCCCAGGGCTCGGTCTCGGGATCGAGTTCCACCTTGGGCGCGGGACCGGCGACTTCCCGCACGGGTGTAACCATGCGGCGACGCCGCGGCTTCGAAAATCCCTGCGGGTATGCCAATAGTTCCAGTTCGAGTTTTTTTCCCCGGTTCTCCGGCGGCAGCCAAACCTGCATCAAGAGCTTGTCGTCAGCGCCACGGAGCAGCAGACGCACGAACACCGGGCCTTTCTCTGTGGTCCAACGGCCTTGGAGCAGGGCGTCCGCGCCGCCGTCACGGATTGCGCGAAACTCAAGCGGGCGGTCGTACAGGTTTTCGCCGTCCAGCCGGACTGTGAAGAACCCCTGAGAATACCAGTTGCAGAGCACCGGCTGCGGCATACCCAGCGGCACGAACCCGATCTGAAATACCCACTGGCGCGAGCGGCAGCGGCCTTCCGGCATGTCATTCGAAAGGGTGATGTCATAAACCATGCCGAAAGACGCAGACTCGCTGTCCATCTGAATGTGCTGCTCGACAATGCGCCCGCCCGGAGTCTTCCGGCCTGCCTCCCGCATTTGCAGGAAGGCCGCAGGCACCCCCAAAACCGAGCCTGCGCTCAAGAACGCCATGCACGCCAAACGCCCTATTCGCCAAGACCTACTCATGGGTCCACCCCCGTGTAATGAACGGCCAACCTCTTCAGTGGGCTATTCCGGTTTATTCCGCTCCAGGAGGTTCTGCAGCAGTTGCCCCCCGAGCTGTTCCAGCGCCCTGCGTCGCGCTTTACGGCGCTCGGCTTTGGTGGGTGCGGCCGGTTTCGCATTCTCCGGCTCCTGCTCTGTCCTCTGCGCTCCGGCAGAAGCCGGCTCGGTCTTCTGCCGAGGTTGCCCCAGTACGTCGCCCAGGACATCGAGCAGAACATCCCGTTGCTGTTTTTCCGGCGCTTTTTCGTTCTGTTGCGCGGCCTTTCCTTTCTCGGCGCCGGCGGACTGCGCCTTTTCGGGTGCGAGTTCTTCGCTTTGCTTCCCCGCCCCGCCCTCGCCCGTTCCCCGCAACAGTTGCTTCAGCAAGTCACGTCCCCGCAGTTTCCCGCCTTGTTTCAGGGTTTCCGCCGCGCTTTTCAACAGCGTCTCTCCCACCCCTCTCACCAAGCCGCGGATCAGGGCTTGCGTGTCCGGTTTGGGGTGCCTCAACGTCCCTCCCACCGGGATCGTCAGCGCCACGCCCCCCACCCGCATCCCGATCCGCAGATTGAGGGCAGGATCGATCTCGCCGAGCGCGGCTGTTGCCGGGATGGGCCTGAAGTCCAGTGTCCCCTGAAAGGTGAGGTCCGGTATAATCGGGTTGCGAAGTTCGCACTTCGGCAAGTTGATCCGGCCCCCCTCGCCCGCCACCAGCATCTCAGTCGCGTCAAAGGTGATCTCGCCGGCCTTGCCCAGCAACCGCTTGCTCTTGGCACTCAGATCCCGGGCCGTCCCCGGCAACCGGTTGGCTGGGACGAGCGCCGTCACTTGGCCCAGCACCTGAAAGGGCAACAGCAGAAGTCGAACACCCGGCCGCCGCGTCAACCGCTGGGGATCGGCGGGGATCACCAGCGATTTGAGCTTCAGCCCGGCCCGCACTGTGAGGGTCTTCAGAATGGCGGCCGGCTCAAGGCCGCGCCCGGCCAGATCGAGATCGAACATCTGGACCATGCCGCGCAAGCCGTCGCCGAGATCGGGAGCGAACGTTTTGGCGAATGGCTGGATGGGCAGTCTCTCAATGTGTCCCTTCATCCTATACGCGAGACCCGGTCGACCCAAATCGACACGCCCGCGCCATTGCACCGGAGCGCCATTGACCACCAAGTCCAGCGGGCCCACCGTCACCACGGCGTTGTCCAACACCACGCGTCCCCGACAGCTTTCCACGTTGATTTCACCGTAGCGGATGTTCTTCAAGTCGAGATTCACCGTCGCAGACACCGCAGCGGGAACCGGCGCTTTTGCCGGCGCCTCTGCCGCGCTCTTCCCCTTGGCCGACGCCCCCTTCGGAGTCGTTTCCGGACGGACCGCGCGGATCAGCCCGGCCGCCGCTCCGGCATCGATGCCGTCCGTGGTCACTTCAAGCACCGAGCGACCGGTACCGAGAGGGAGCGCCAGGGTCCCTCGCACGCCCAGACGCGCCACGGTCCGCCCCTGGCTGTCGACCTGGAGGGCCAACTCCTCGATGTCGACCGGTTTCCCCCGGGCAACGCCCCCGCGCAACCTCACATCCACGCCCACGGAGGAAAGCCGGCGCCCGCCCGGAAGATCGGCCGACACTTCCGGGAGCCGCAATGCAACGTCCACCCCCAAATCCCTGCCCGCGTTCGCAACTGAGAGCCGCGCCCGGCCCGTCAGCCCGAAACGATCCACCGCCACGCCCCCCAGAAGAGCGGCGGGCACGAGATCCAGACAACGCCGGTTGAGGTCCGCAATCGTCAAATCGACCGTGCCCGTGCCCGTCCCGCGATCGAACTTGCCAGTGAGCGCCAAGTCCGCAGCCTCCTTTCCCCCCACGGACAGCCGAGTCTGCGCCGTTGCCAGTCGGAACTTCGCGAGATCCCGAACACCCAGTTCGAAAGACTGGCGGACGGTCACTCCTTTACACGCGAATTGCGGAGTTCGCAGCGCCAGGTCCCTGAGTACGGCTTGTCCGGAAAGCTTGAGCTGCTTGCCCTTTTCGCGTATGTCGACCTTGGCGGTCAGGTCGAGCGTCCCTGCGTCGATTGCGGTCTTCGTTTTTTCCAGAAACGGCCTGCCGAACCGAGACAACGGGAACCGGTCCAGGACCAATTTGAGCTGAGCCGGTCCCGGGTCCGCAGGCCCCCCTTCCCCGTCGGCTTTCCACGCAAAAAACACCGGGGCCGTGAGCGAAGTGCGAAGGAATTCATGTGCGCCGGCCGCAACCGTCGTCTCGAACCGGGAAACCCGCACCGCACCTCGCGCCAAATTCAGGTCGACGTCGTGCGCGATGCGCACATTCAGCGGGGGCCCGCCGCCGGTCCCGAACCCGGCGGAGGTCAGCGAGGCGTCTCGCGCCTCGAACACACCCGCGGCGGTCAACTCCGGTCCGGGCGCCAGCCCAAGTTTGCCCCGGTAGGCGACGCGGGTTTGTCCGAAATCGTAATCGCCGGCAATCCGCCCCACGAGGTTGAGGACCGCCGGGGCCACGGGCCCCAGTTCGACCGACAAGGCCCCGGTAGGTCTCGAAGGCGTCACCGTGCCGGTGACTCGCAATTCCGCTTCAGGCACGTCCCGGCGCGACTCGGTCACCGTAAACTGTTCGATCTGCAGGCGGTCGCCGACGTCGCCTTTCGCCGTCACCCGAAAACGGAGGGTCAGCTTCCGATCGGCGAGGTCGATACTCCCGGCCGTTCCGGTCAATCCATCCAGGTCGACGCTGCATTCGACACGTTCCGGGCGCAGGTCCGGGCGCAACTCGCAGTCGAAACGGACCTTGATTCTGCCGGTCCGAAGTGCGAAGTCCGCACCACGCCGTCCGCTCACCTGGGCCGTGCCGGCGGCCGACAGTTTACTTTTCTCGCCGAGAACGAACGCCGGCGCCTCGAAGTCCAGGGCCGAAAGCACAAACGCAGCCCGGCCACCCGCTCCTTTCCCGGCAGCGTCTGTGTAGCGGACCTGGCCCTGCGAGATTCGAAAGCCGCTCACCCGGACGATCACGGGCAAGTCGCCGTTCTCGGCGCCTGTCGTCTCCTTTGCCGGCCCGACCCCGCCTGAAGTGCTCCGAGGTCGCGACACGGCGGGCAGGTTCAGACGCCCGGCGGCGTCCCGGACCAACTGCACCACGGGTTTGTCGATCCGTATCTCGTCGATCGTCAGCCGGCGCCGAAAAAGCCCGCCCAGGCGATATCGGCAGCGAACTCGGCCGGCGGTGAAGAAGCGGCCTTCCCCCGTGCCAATGGCGACATCGCTGAGTTCGATACTCGAGAACGGCCTGAACCGGATGTCTCCTGCGGTGACCGGTGTTCCGAGGATTTGCGCAACACGGCCCAAAACCTGACTGCGCACAAACGCCGGACTCGACACGACCAGGTATCCGCCCACGAGCGCCGCAATGAACGCCGCACAAAGTCCGCCCAGCACAAGAAAAAGTCGCTTCTTCATGGCGAAGTCCTTTTCCGTAGGCAACGGCCCCGCAGTCCTGACCAACGCTCGTCGGAGCGTGCAAGCGGAACTTGCGCATCGACCGACCGGTTATCGGTGTCTCGGTCCGTTCGTCGCCGCGAGGCACGGCTCTCCCGCCCGGCGGGATCGACCCTGCGGGTTATCGCCCGAACGATGCGTTCGTTCGATTGCACGCCCCCGGGTTTGCGCGAGTGAGTGGTGGATGACGGTCCTGGAAACGAACGGCCGAAACGCCCGGGCGAGCGAGGATGGACGGGTCAAGAACGGCGAAAGCGCGGGTGGCAGTCAGGGCGCCGGGACGCGTCAGAACGGCACGCCGATGATGCTGTTCTCCCACCCTGCAGGCGCGTTCCACGGCAGGGGGTCGTCGCCGTTTTCGTCTCCGACGGACATGGCGGCACACCCGGTGAGGAACAGGATCGCACAAACGAGGAGCCCCACCCGGCACACGCAGCGCCAATCGGTTCGCATGGATCGTTTTCTCCTGAAAAACGGTACTGTGCAGGGACTCGTCTGAAACACCGGACCAGCGGCACGTCGATGAAAGAGTCCGGAGACCGCCGCCCTCCGGATTGGCTGCCCGCGGATCACCACGGCAGGTTTCGTTTGGAGACAGTTCGACTGTTTTCTGGAACGAAAAGGCGCCGTCCTTCGGGCGATGGACGGCGCCGGCAATCGTAAAGGACAGAGGTCGGTGGACATCAGAAAATCGCGAGCGCCTTGCAGTCCAAAAGCTGCATCACCAGAACAGCCACCAAAGACAGGACAGTAACGGCCGTGATAGCCGTAAAGAATTTGCTGTTCAACATGGGTTCGAACCCTCCGAATGAGAACACATCCCGCCAAGACCGTCGACCGTTCTCGTCCCGATCAGCGTCCGAGCGCCGATCGGGCATCCTGGCAGATTCTCAGGGGGTGCACGGAACTCCTGCAGTCCCCGCGTCGACTCCCTGCCGCTGCCGAATCGCCTCGGCACTTCCGGGACGGTCGGCAAAGCATCGCCCGGGGGGATTTATTGCGTTCCTGACGATCCCTGCTGCCGCGGCAGGATGACTCGATCGCTCTTGCGGATGTCGCCCACCATACGCGGCTCGGACAACACTTCGGCAATGCTGATATTGCGGAGTACCTTGGAAACGCGGAGCTTGGCCACGAAACGACCGTCGCGTGCGACCAGCAATTGCACATTCTCGTGGACTTTCTTGCGACCGAGGTTGAGGACCACGTAGTTCCAGTCCGGGTTCACTTCCAGGACCTTCCCTTCCAGGTTCGGGTCCAATTCGCCCTGGGTCACGGTCGTGCCTTGAGTGATGCCCAGCATATCCTTGAGACGCTTGTTCTCCAATGCAAGGTTGACCGCTTTGTCCTGGAATTTGTCCCGCTCGTCTCGAATCGTCTGCAATTCTTGGACCTTGTTGTCCAATTCGACCTGCTTTTGAGCCAACTGCTGTTTGACCTGTTCCAACTGCCCCAAGCGCTCATTAATCTGACTGAAATCGTTCGCCATCCGGGTCAAGGCGGCGCTGTATCGGGCTTCGTCTTTCAGCGCGCCGGGGTCCGTCTCCCAACTGAACTTGGAAATCGTGGAAACAGCCCCGGCCAACGCATTGGCGTAATCTGTGCAACGACTGTTCAGATCGACCACATTCTTGGCAAACGCGGCCACGGCCGAGTTATCGAAATCACCCAAGGTTTTGTTTCCGTCGGCATCGGTTTTGGCGGGACGCTCCTTGAGCGACTGTTCGTCAATGGGATGGCCGATGCTGCGGCTGGCCGTGACCACAGCCTGAATCATGGCGGCATCCCGTTTGGCGACTGCGGCGGCCCAACTGGAGACCCCCTCAGCCGTATTGGTATACACTTCGGTATCGGCCGCGTTTTTCAGGCCGGCGGGATCCACCTGGTCCTCAGGCATTCCCAGGCTGACGCCGACCTGCGCCAGCTGGTCCGCCAAGAGATTTCGCTGTGTCACAATGTCCTCGGCCAGTTTCTCCGCTTTCCCGAGCCTGTCGGAAAACTCCTGGTAGGTGCCGTCCTCGCCTTTGGCATCGTGATAGGCCTTCCAGCCCAGTGTGCCGCTTTCCGGGGTGCCGGACTCCGGATCGGCCGGTTTGAAGTTCACCGCATCGGCCGCATTGGTCTGACTGTCCTTGTCCAACGACTCGACCATCGAACTCACGGTCAGGGCCAGCTTGTCGGCACGATCCCGGAACTCTTTTCGCCGCTGGGAGAGCAGAACGCTCAACACCGCAACCGCAACCGCAAGCACCGCGATGCAGATCAGAAGGATCCGGTTCAGCTTGGCCATGATGAACCCCCGGTTGTCCCTGAAAGACACACACCCAGAACGGCGCGGCGCCCTGCGTCAACTGCAAGGCCCGCGTCCGTACCGGCCGTATTCCACCAATAACTTGACGTTCTCTGCAAAAAGTACAAGGCGGATTTAGGTTTTGCAAGTGGGCGCGGAGGCGGAAAGTACTCGGTCCGTTCCGACGGTGAACGGCGACGGCCCGTCTCTGCGTCCAGGTCTGCCCAAGCGGTGTTCCCGCGCCCGTCCGAAAAACGAGATCATCCTGCGTGTGCGAGCAGAAAGCGACCGTAGGCGGTCACGATTTCGGAACCGGCGAGCATCCAGATCAGTGCCGCGGCGGCGAGAAACGGCCCATACGGCAAGACCGTCTCGGTTCGCACTCGCCGCCGCAGGAGCACTGTCACTCCCGCCAGCGTACCTGCCAGGGAGGACAACAGCAACACGAACATGGCCGCCTCCGGCCCCAGGAAAGCCCCGATCGTCCCGAGCAGTTTCACATCTCCCAGCCCCAGCACCTCCCGGGGCTCTCTCCACTCGACGGCCGCTCCGCGGATCGCCTCGAGCGCCGCCAAGGGACGGCTCGTTGCACCGAATTGCACGACACCGGAGC
>JAADHN010000025.1:43075-53998 GCA_013151865.1 Kiritimatiellota bacterium | reverse complement strand
TACCAGGCCCAGCCGATCCAGGGCGAGTACGTCCACGGCAAGAAGGGCGGCGCCCTGGTGATGGTCGGCGCGGTGGATGCGCCGGTGACCATCAGCCAGATCAACGACGGCCTGGCCGAGTGCGCCCTGATGGAGCGGGAGGAACTGCACGTGCTCGGCTGGGAGTGGGAGATGGGCATGAACGACCCCATCATCAAGCAGGCCCGCACCGACGGCGTCCGCCTGCGCCTGCTGAACATTCCCCGCGAGGTGATGGAGAAGCGCGCGGTCGAATGCGGCGACATCCGGTTCTTCGACCTCGCCTTTCTGGAGGCGGAAGTGAAGCCGGTCGGCAAGAAGATGAACAAGATCACGATAGAATTGACCGACTTTGTGATCCCGGACACGGAGTTGATCCCCGAGGATGTGCGCGCCAAGATCACCAAATGGTCCGACTACGTCGACTACTGGGCCGTGGACTGGGATTTCCGGCACGACACCTTCATGAACCAGTGGCAGACCTACCGCACCCGCAAGAATCGCAAGCTTGAATTGGTCAGCGAAGAGCACAAGTATGAGGAGCCCGGCGTCTACAGGATCCTCATCAAGGTGGTCGACATTTTCGGCAACGACACCAGCCGAATGCTCGAGTGGGAGGTGCCAAAATGAGTGAGATGATGAAGACGAAGATTCAAGATGCCCTGGATGGAATGGTCCGGCGGATTGTGGAACGATTTCATCCCGAGAAGATCATTCTGTTCGGGTCCTGCGCCAGAGGCGAACTCTCGGATGACAGCGATATCGATATCTTGATCGTGATGCCCGTCGAAGGCTCCCGGCGCAAGAAAGCCAACGAAATAGATATTGCTTTGGCCGACCGCACGGTGCCGGTGGACCTTCTTGTCCTGACACCGGAACAGTTCGATCAACAAAAGGAAATGATCGGCACCGTTGTGCGGGAAGCCGTGCGAGAAGGGAGAGTTATCCATGAAGGGGCAGCCTGACATCGCCGCCGCGGTCCGTGCCTGGGTCGAGAAAGCGGAACACGACCTGCGCAACGCCGAATACGTTTTGACCCTGAAGGAGAATTGTCCCACCGATACCGTGTGTTTTCACTGTCAGCAGTGCGCCGAGAAGTACTTGAAGGCCCTGCTTGTTTCTCGCGGCGTTGCCTTCCCCCGGACGCACGACATCGTTTTGCTGCTCAATCTGGCGAAACGTGAATGCGGGTTGGTCCTTGCGGTGGAGAACGTGCAGCCCCTGAACCGGTATTCTGTGGAATCCCGCTATCCAGGAGATTGGGAGCTGATCGATATGCAGGAAGCCGCCGAAGCGGTGCGCATGGCCAGGAATGCGCGAGAGGCCGTGAGGGCGCTGCTGCCAAGAGGCGCCCTGAATCAGGAAGAACAATAGTGCTCATGGGAACTTGGCGTCAAGAAAGGCTGCCCTCGTCATTGTGAACGAGCACGATGAACATGAAAGTGTGCTGTACCTCGAACTGCCGGAGGTCCCGGATCGCGATCCCTATTCGCCCCCGAACCGGCATTTGGTGAAGTCGGGCGCGAATTCCTGGAAAGTGGAGGCGGGCCGTCGCGCCAGCAAGCTGCTGCTGCCGCCCGGAATTCGAGAGGCGGTCGACACTTGGCGAACGGATGGCTATCCGGGCATCAGCGACACCTCGTTGCGACTGCTCCGCTACTGGTTCGACGAAGACCATGTCATGAGCGACGGGAGGCTGTTCCGCTACTACTACTGCCAGCGTGAGGCAGTGGAGACCGTGATCTACCTGTACGAAGTGCGCCGTCTCCTGGATGCCGCCGACCTGCTGCAAGCATTCTTTCGGCAGCAGGACCTTCTGGGGCTGCAGATCATGACCACGACTCAGGGCACGCGGTTCTTCCGGCGCTACATCCCGGAAATCAACAAGGACGCCGAGCAGGAACTCCCGCCGCCGGGGTTGCCGCGCTACGCCGTCAAGATGGCCACGGGCAGCGGCAAAACGGTGGTCATGGCCGTGCTGGTCGCTTGGAGCTACCTGCACCGCCGGCGGGAGGCCGGGAGCACGCTGGCCGCCAACTTCCTGATCGTCGCGCCGAACGTCATCGTCTACGAACGCCTGAAGGACGATTTCGATTCCTGCCGGATATTCCACGAGCTGCCCATCATCCCGCCCGAATGGCGGCACGAGTTTGCCTTGCAGAGCATCCTGCGGGGGGACGCGCGAAGCCCGTCGCCAAGCGGCAACCTGTTCCTCACGAACATCCAGCAGATCTACGAAGACAGTGGTCCTGTGCCCGCACCGATCAATCCCGTGGCCGCAATCCTGGGGAATGCCCCGACCGGCAACCTGACGAGTGCGGAACCCATGCTCGAGCGCATCAAGCGCGTGCCCAACCTGATGGTCCTCAACGACGAAGCCCACCACGTGCACGATGAAGACCTGGCTTGGTCGAAAACACTGATGTCCCTGCACGAGAACCTATGCGCCCAAGGCGGCGGCTTGACCGCCTGGTTGGACTTTTCGGCAACACCGAAAAACCAGAATGGCACCTACTTTCCCTGGATCGTTGTGGATTATCCCCTGGCCCAGGCCGTTGAAGACCGGATCGTAAAGACTCCTCTGATTGTCCATCAGACCGACAAGCAAGACCCGGGCAAGTACGCCCACGAGGAGGCAGGCGAAGCTTACAACGAGTGGATCGCCATCGCCGTCGAGCGTTGGCGTCAGCACGTCAGGGACTACGAACCGATTGACGAAAAGCCGATCCTCTTCGTCATGGCGGAGAACACGAAAGACGCCGATTCCATTGCCGAGCGTTTGAGGCGGGAGCCGGAATTCAAACCCGACGGGCGACTGTTGGTCATCCACACGAAGCGCAACGGCGAGATCACCAAGAAGGACCTGGACATTGCTCGGAAACAGGCCAAGAGCGTTGACAAAGGCAAGTCGAAAGTCCGCGCCATTGTTTCCGTGATGATGCTCCGGGAAGGCTGGGACGTCCGCAATGTCACCGTCATCTTGGGCCTGCGCCCTTTCACCTCGAAGGCCCACATCCTGCCCGAACAGGCGGTTGGCCGCGGACTGCGGTTGATCCGCGGCATTCCCCCGGGCTGCAATCAGATCGTGGAGCTGATCGGCACGAATGCCTTCGAGCAGTTCATCCGTGAACTCGAAAAAGAGGGCGTGGGCGTCAAGACCACGGTGGCGCCACCTCGTCCGGGGGAGCGCGTCTTCCCCCTGGAAGACAGAATCCAGCTCGACATCGAGATTCCTCGTACGAGTGCTCTGTACCAGCGGCAGGTCAAGCGGATCGAAGACCTCGACCCACTCGGCCTGCCGCCTTTGGCCGATGAATCGGCCCTTGATGTGGCTGTCAAGAACCAGATCGACCTCGTCCATGGCATTGTGGACATCAAAGTGGGTTCCGACGAAATCGAATTCAACGCAGAAAACGTTCCCCCCGTTGAGAACCTGCTGTCGGCCCTGACCCGTCGCGTGGAACGCGCGGCCAAACTCCCCGGACACTTTGCCGTCCTCTACCCGAAAGTCCGCGAATACGTGCATCGACGTTGTTTTGGAGGCACCGTTCCCTTGGACGACGTCGGCCTGCGGCGGGCCCTGAACCATCTCGGGTTGATGGATGCCATCGCCACATTGCTTGGCCGCAAGATCGGCGAACTGACGGCAACGTCACAACCGGTGAAGCTCCAGGGCGCGGCATACAAGCTGTCCGAAACGCCGCCGTTCCTGTGGCGACGCATGTCCGTGGTGTGCCAAAAGACGATCTTCAACAGAGTGGCCTGTTACAACCAGTTGGAAACCAAGTTCGCTGAATACCTGGATTCCTGCGACGACATCGAACGCTTTGCCGCCCTGGCGGAGTGGTTCACGAGCTTCCACGTGCAGTATCTCTCGAAGGCCGGATCGATCCGACTGTACTACCCGGACTTCATCGCCGTGCAGCAGACCGACGACGGGCCTGTCTTCTGGATCTTGGAGACCAAGGGGCGCGAATTCGAAGAAACCGATGCGAAAGCCGCACACATGACCAGGTGGTGTGCTGAAGTTTCGAAAGAAACCGGTCAGACTTGGCGCTACCTGAAGGTACGGCAGCACATCTTTTGGGAATACCGCAAAGGCGGAGACACCCGGCGCTTCCAGGCGCTTGTGGATTGGCGCGCCCTGTACGGAGAGGCACTTTCCATGGGCCTGCGTTGAACCTCGGAAGGCCCCTCTCATGTCTTCACCGACAGTGAAAACCTGCTTCCATCGGGGACACCCTATTCGGCCGTGGATGCTTGCGCGCCAATGCCATGTCTCCGATGTGCACGTGTCGGATTTGTGCAGCCTGTAATCAGCATGGCTTGTGAGCGGACGGCAGGCGACAATCCCGGCGCCCGCAAGGTCTTCATCAAAGTCGTCGACATCTTCGGCAACGACACCAGCCGAATGCTCGAGTGCAAAGTGCGGTAGCCCGGCTTCCGCGCTTCAGCCCAATTGCGATCTTCGCACAAAGACAGTGACGAGCAGCAAAGCGACGGCCAGGACGAGGACCGGTTTGAGGAAGGCAGCCGCATGGCAGGAAAAAAGAGACCAAAGAAAAAGAAGAAGCGCCGTAACGCCCGTTCGGACAGCATTGTTTCGTCGGCGAGACAGGCGAAGCCGCGGGGCGCCGGAGCGACGAAACGCCTGAGCGTCGCACGTTATCCCGGGTACGTGCAACTTCCCGTGCCGGACGCAGGTCCGCCGAATGTGGAGCCGGCCTATCTGGAGACGCGTCTCAGCCCGTCGCGTTCGGCCGCCGCCATCCTCGATGCCGAGGTTCAGTATGGACAGAGGATTGCGGACATGGCCCACGACATCGCGATCCCGCACATTGAGCCCGAACGCCGGGCCGCGCTACAGCGTGTGGAGTCCATATCCTCGGCGCCGGAGATTCGCACTTGGCTTCGAAGCGGCCCGGATGTCCTGGTTCAGCATGCTCTTCTGAAACGCGCGCGCCTTTGCGAAGCCGACTTGGCCGACCTGCTGCTCGACGAATTCCCCCGGATGAAGAACGCCGGGATGTTCGAGTTTTCCCTGCTGTTCTTTGCCGCCGCCAAAGGGGATTACGCCGCACGTCTCTTGACGGCGGCACGCACGGTCACTCATGCCTACGGTCTCTCGACCCTGTGTCTGCTGTTGGGCATCGTGGATCGACAGGAAATCGCGCTGCAGTTTGTCTGGGACCTGTATCACCACTGGTCTCCGGAGTTCGACGGGAGCCTCGCCCAAGGCCCGCTGCTGGCGCTCTGGCGTTATTCCGACCGCCGTCATTCCGACGAATCGCTTGAGGACAGCGATTCCGGTATGGTTGGTTTGCCGGACGAAAACCGCATATCGGAGGGCTGAATCATGCTCACCCGCTTGAAGGTCAATGGCTTCAAGAACCTGGTGGATGTGGACGTCCACTTCGGCCCGTTCACCTGCATTGCCGGGGCCAACGGCGTGGGCAAATCGAACCTGTTCGACGCGATCCGCTTTCTTGCCCTGCTGGCTGACCATACCATCCTCGAAGCGGCATTCTCGGTACGGAACGAACAGCGCGCGGACACCCGTCGGGCCTCGACGAGCGGCAACGGTCTCGACGGACTGTTCCATCGTTTCGGCGACACCGTGGCGGACACCATGCGTTTCGAGGCCGAAATGATCGTGCCCGGCACGGCCGTGGACGACCTGGGCCAGGAAGGCAGAGCGAAAACCACCTTCCTCCGGTACACCCTGGAATTGAAGCGGACAAACACGGTCCCATTGCGAGACCCGGGCGCCGCCCCGATGCAGGTGCAAACCGAGGAACTTACCTACATCCCCCTCAAAAGCTTTCCAAAGCACGTCCTTTTCAGGGCCTCGAACGACTGGCGGAAAAGCGCGGTCCACGGCGCCTGTCGGAGTCCGTTGATCTCTACGGTTGTGGAGGATGGAAAGCGGTTGATTCGTCTCCACCAAGACGGTACGGCCGGACGCACAAGTCGGCACGCGGCGGCGCGCCTGCCCCGCACGATTCTCTCACGGGCGAGCGCCGGCGAAAGCCCGACCGCGTTGTGCGTACGGCGCGAGATGGCGTCTTGGGCGCTTCTCCAGCTCGAACCCACGTCCCTGCGACGTCCAAGCGAGTACCGCGACCCAATCCACCTGGGGCCCGACGGGGCCCATCTCGCTTCGACGCTGAATCGGCTCGCCCGGCACAATCCGCGGGGCCTTGCGCCCGACGCCATTTACTGTCAGGCGGCCAACCGGTTGAGCGAATTGATCGGGGGCGTGGACGCCGTTTACGTGGAAGACGATCCGAAACGGGAGATGCTGACGCTGATACTCCGGGACGCCCACGGCACGCCATGCCCGGCGCGTGCGCTCTCCGACGGCACGTTGCGTTTTCTGGCCTTGACGATTCTCGAAATGGATACCGGGCATTCCGGCGTGCTTTGTCTCGAAGAGCCCGAAAACGGCATCCATCCGAAACGCATCGAAGCCATGTTGCGTTTATTGCAGGATATCTGCACCGACCCGGAGTACGCCGTGGATCACGACAATCCTTTACGCCAAGTGATCGTCAATACGCACTCACCGTCCGTTGTTGCCCTCGTTCCCGACGACTCGTTGCTCCTGGCCAGGCCCGATGGACGCGGAGGCGTGACGTTCGCCTGCCTCAGCGATACCTGGCGAGCGGAGCATGCTCCAGCGCCCGCCGTTGTCGCCAAGGGAGATTTGCTCGCCTACCTGAACCCTCAGGGGATTGCCCGGGCCGCGGCCGCGGATGCCGACGAGGGGGTGACCTACGGTGTGTCGGGGGAGGGGAAGCGAAAGCGGCCCCGTCGAGTCATGGACAGGCCCGATCTGACGCCATTCATCCCGGGCGCGGAACGCTGGGTTGCGGAGGATCAGGATTGAGGCCGATTCGATATACATTGGTCACGGACGGACCTTCGGACAGGATGCTCTTGCCCGTGTTGGACTGGTTGCTTGGCCAGATGGGGTGTTGTCCGCAAGGGGAGTGGTTTGAGCCGCGTCCCTTTGTGGATCCTCCCCGGACACTGGCGGACAGGATTTGCCGGGCCCTCGAGATGTTTCCTTGCGACGTGATTTTTGTTCACCGTGATGCGGAACGCCAGCCGCCGCGGGAGAGACACGAGGAAATTCGTGAGGCTGCGAGGGCGGCGCCGGCTGGGAATGCGTACGTGTACGTGGTCCCGGTGCGTATGACCGAAGCATGGTTCCTCTTCGATGAAGCGGCCATTCGTCGAGCGGCCGGTGTACCGGACGGACGTGTTTCCCTGGATTTGCCGGCTGTCGCAAAGCTCGAAACCTTGCCCGACCCCAAGCGGATTCTCCATGAGGCTCTGCGTACTGCGAGCGGTTTGTCCGGAAGACGGCTGTCGCGGTTCAAGGCCATGCGTGCTAAGCACAGGTTGGCCGAAATACTGGCGGACTACTCGCCCCTGCGCGTACTGCCCGCTTTCCAGGAATTGGAAGCGGACATCGCGGAATTTGTCGCCGGCGGGAGGCCGGGAGTGCGCTTGTCGCCAACTTCCTGACCATCGTGCCGAATGTCATTGTCTACGAGTGCCTGAAAGACGCCTTCGACGCCTGTCGGATACTCCATGAGTTGCCCCTCACTCCGCCCGAATGGCGCCGCGAGTTCGCCCTGCAGAGCATCCTGGGGGTAATGATTGGGGCAGTCTCGTGGGAAAAACGGCCGGGAGTGCCGTCTTTCGACGCGATTGAGGTCTGTCCATCCTTCGGCGTCCCACCTCCCCGGTAACCTGCGGGCGCTTGGAGTCTGCGATCCTCACGGTACGTTTTGAGTGCGCGGTGTTCGCAGTGAAGGCCGTGCCCAGCACAAGGGGGCCAGGGACGTGTGCGGAATAGCCGGCATTATCGATTTCGACGGGCCTGACCCGGTGCAATTGGGGTCTATGCTCGAGGCGCTGGTCCCCCGCGGACCGGACGATGCCGGTACGTACCGGGACGAAACGGCCTGTCTCGGGCATCGACGCCTGGCAATCATCGACCTCACCCCGACCGGACGAGAGCCCCTCGCCAATGAAGACGGGCGCCTGCAACTGGTCTTCAACGGCGAGCTGTACGAGTACCGCGCCGTCCGGCGCGAACTCGAGCGGCGCGGACATCGGTTCTCGTCGACCACGGATGCGGAAGTGGTCCTGCACTTGTACGAAGAGTACGGGGACGAATTGGTCGAACACATCGACGGCATGTTCGCCTTCGCCCTTTGGGACCGGGACCGCCGCCGCCTGCTGCTGGCCCGGGACCGGATGGGCAAGAAACCGCTGTACTATCGCGTTGCCGGCCGCCGCCTGGTGTTCGGGTCCGAGCTGAAAGCACTTTTCGCCCTGGCGGAAACGCCCCGGACGGTGGATCCCGCGGCCATGCACGCTTATCTCCTGCTGGGATACGTTCCCGGCGCGCTCTCGATCATTCGCGGCGTCTCCCGGTTGACGCCCGGCACGACAGCGGTTTTTGCCCCGGATTGCGAACTCCGCACGCGGCGGTTTTATACGCCGCGGATCGAGGTTGCGGCGGGGGCCCCGTGCGACCCGGTGGAGGCGTGCGCGGAATTGTCGCACTTACTCGGGGAAGCGGTGCGCCGTCGCCTGCTGGCGGCGGATGTCGAGGTAGGAGTGCTGCTGTCGGGCGGCGTGGATTCGAGCCTGATCACGGCGTTGGCGGCCGGCGAGCGGGAGCGGATCAAGGCGTTCAGCATCGGGTTCAGCGACGCGGCGTTCGACGAGACGGCACACGCATGTCGCGTGGCGGCGGCCACGGGCGTCGAGCACATCTGCGAGACGGTGACCCCCGCTGTCCTGCTCGAGGTGCTGCCGCGCGTCCTGTCGGTTTTCGATGAACCGTTCGCGGACGCTTCGGCCGTGCCCACGTACGTGCTGGCGCGGATGACGGCCGAGCATGTGAAAGTGGTTTTGGGCGGCGACGGTGCGGACGAACTTTTCGGCGGGTATCCGACGTTGCGTGCCCAGCGCTGGGCAACGATCCTGGCGCGACTCCCCGGGAGCGGGCCCCTGCTGCGGGCCACGGCGCATTGTCTGCCGGACGGGACGGGATACTATCCATTCGGGTATGTCCTGCGCCGGTTCGCCGCCGGTTTCGAACAGTCCCCTGCACCGCGACAACTCGCGTGGACATCGTACCTGTCTCCGGAGCTGCTGACCCGAGTGGGGCCGGGCTTCTCCGCATGGCCCGTGGCGCTTACCGAGCTTTTCGAAGAGTTGGCCGGACTCGCGCCTGAGACAGCCTCACACTTGCTGGATCAGCGTTTGTACCTGGCGGACGATATCCTGGTGAAAGGGGACCGGGCCTCGATGGGCTGTTCGCTCGAGGTGCGCACTCCGTTCCTGGATCACCGGGTGGTCCAGTTCGCCAACGGCCTGCCGCCTGCCCTGACACGGGAGAAGACTCTGCTCCGGCGTTTGTTGCGGCACACGGCGGTCCCGTTCGCGGCGGATCGGAAGAAACAAGGCTTTGCGGTACCGGTGGGGGAGTGGTTGCGCGGGGAGATGCGCGACTGGGCGGCGGGGCTGTTGCCGCGCGCCGCCGACCTGGGTTTGGCCACGGACGTGATCCAGGATCTGTGGGCCGAGCACCTGGCCGGACGGCGCAACCGCTGGCGGGAACTTTGGGCCGTGTTGGTTCTGTGCGAGTGGAGCGCCCGTTGGAAGGCCTCGGTCTGACTGGCGGCGGGGGCTTCCCGAATGTAGGTTTCCGGGCGGACCGCAACCGAAGCGTTTTCATCTTTCGGACCCCGGAATGGACATGCACGTCCCATGCCGAATGGGGCACCGCACGGGCCGAGGGGCCCCGGGAACGGGCAATGAACCGAGCGGGATGATCGCACGTGGGCACAATCGGCACAGGAATTGTCCTGATCGGGTTCCCGTCCTGTGGGAAAAGCACGGTGGGTCGCGACCTGGCCCGGCGGCTCGGACGGGCATTCGTGGACTCGGACCAGGCGCTGGCGGCGTTGTTCGCCCGGCGGCTCGGACGGACCCTGTCGGTCCGCGAAATCTTCCGGAATGTGGGTGAATCTGAGTTTCGCCGGCTTGAAACCGAGGCGCTGAAGGAACTGGCCCGGGACCACGCCGGTGCGGTGGTGGCCACCGGCGGCGGTGCGCCGCTCCAAGCGGAAAACGTGCCGGTCTTGGCAGCCCTGGGCCGGATCGTGTATTTGTTTGCACCCCTCGAAACGTGTCTGCGGCGCATGGATGCGGGCAAGGGGCGGCCGGTCTTCTTGAGGGACCGAGCTACTGCCGAACGGCTATGGGCGGAACGGGATGCGGCGTACGCCCGTGTTGCGGACATTTGGGTCGATGCCGGGGCGCACACAGTCGTGGAGATCGTTGAGGCCATCCTGCGAAGCGCCATCCGGGGGGAGCGGCCGACGAACGGGGGGGGATCGCCGGGATTGGCGCGGAGGTGACGGGGCCCTTCTTTCCTCCGGCATCCACCTTCCACCGTCAAGCATCCGGACGGTCGTCCGGAATGGAACCGAGGAGTAGACATCGTGCCGGGAAATACGTTTGGCCAGGTTTTTCGCGTGACCACGTTCGGCGAGAGTCACGGTGCCGGCGTGGGGGCGGTGGTGGACGGTGTGCCGCCGCGCCTGCCGTTGACCGAGGCGGACGTTCAGAGAGACCTGGACCGGCGGCGGCCGGGGCAGAGCCGTGTCACGACCCCGAGAGCCGAGGCCGACCGTGTCGAAATCCTTTCCGGCGTTTTCGAGGGGCTGACCACGGGCACACCGATCGCCATGCTCATCCGGAATCGGGACAGCGACCCGAGCGCCTACGCATCCTTCAAGCATCTGTTCCGGCCCGGTCACGCCGATTACACGTTTCAGGCCAAGTACGGCATTCGGGATTGGCGGGGGAGCGGAC
>JAADHN010000025.1:0-43057 GCA_013151865.1 Kiritimatiellota bacterium | reverse complement strand
CGGCGGGTCGTGTGGCGGCCGGGGCCGTGGCGCGGAAGTTCCTCGAAACGCATGGCGTTCGGCTGACGGCCTATGCCTTGCAGATCGGCCCGGTTCTTGCCGCTCGGGTCGACCTCGGGACGGTGGAAGCCAACCCGGTCCGCTGTCCGGACCCCGAAGCCGCGGCGCAGATGATCGCGGTGCTCGAGGCGGCCCGGGCGGAGGGCGATTCGGTCGGCGGCGTGGTGGAGCTGCGCATCCGGGGGTGTCCGGCGGGGCTTGGGGACCCGGTGTTCGAGAAACTGGATGCGCGTCTTGCATTTGGGATCATGTCCATTGGTGCGGTCAAGGGGGTCGAAATCGGTGTGGGGTTCGAGTGCGCCGGTCTCCGCGGCTCGGAATTCAATGACGCTTTTGCCATGGACGGCGACCGTGTGCGGACGCGAACCAATCGTTGCGGGGGAATCCTGGGCGGGATTTCCAACGGCGCGGATATCGTGCTGCGGGCCGCGATTCGTCCGCCCGCCTCGATCAGCAAACTCCAGGAGACTGTGACGCTCGACGGTGCGCCGGCCGAGATTTCTGTGGGGGGGCGCCATGATCCGTGCATTGTGCCGCGCGTCGTACCCGTGGTCGAGGCCATGGCGGCATTGGTCCTGGCGGACTGTCTGTTGTTGCAGAAAACTTGTACCGGAGTATCCGACTCATGATCCGATCCGATCAGATTCTGAATACGGTGGCCATGATCCAACACGAGAACTTGGATGTCCGGGCCGTGACGCTGGGCATCAATCTGCTGGATTGTCGGCATGATGACCTGCGTATTTTTTGCAGAAAGATCGTCAACAAGATCGAGACCGTGGCGGGCAACTTGGTGGACGTGTGCAACGAGGTGAGCGAGCGGTACGGCGTGCCTGTGGTGAACAAGCGGTTGGCGGTGAGTCCAATGGCCGACGTGGGCGCCGGCCTGGACCGGGACGGGTTCGTGCGCCTGGCCAAAGCGCTCGATCAGGCGGCGCGCTCGGTGGGGGTTGATTTCGTGGGCGGTTTTTCCGCGCAGGTTGAGAAGGGCGCCAGCCGGGCCGACCTGGTGCTGCTCGAGGCGTTGCCGGCCGCCCTGCTCGAGACGGAGAAGGTGTGTGCGTCCCTGAACGTGGCGAGCACGAGGGCGGGGATCAACATGGACGTGATCGCCCGTCTCGGCGGTGTGATTCGGGAAATGGCCGAGGGCAGTGCGGACCGGGATGGGTTTGCCTGTGCGAAGTTTGTCGTATTTGCCAATCAACCCCAGGACAATCCGTTCATGGCGGGCGCGGTCCACGGCCATGGCGAGCCGGAAGCGGTGATCAACGTCGGGGTCAGCGGACCGGGGGTCGTGGCTCGCGCCCTTGAACGCCTGATTCGACAAGAAGGTTCGGAGCGGCTCGGCCTGGACGACCTGGCCGAGGAGATCAAACAGACCAGTTTCCGGGTGACCCGATGCGGCGAATTGCTCGGCCGGGAAGTGGCTCGGCGCATGGGTATTGCGTTCGGTGTGGTGGACCTGTCGCTGGCCCCGACGCCGAAGGTGGGGGACAGCATCGGCGAAATCATCCGCATTCTGGGCGTGGACGCCATCGGGGCGCCGGGTTCGACGGCTTGTGTCGCACTGCTGAACGACGCAGTGAAAAAAGGCGGCGCGTTCGCGTCCCGGACCGTGGGCGGGTTGAGTGGGGCCTTCATTCCGGTCTGCGAGGACGCCGAACTGGCTGCGGCCGCCGCTCGGGGAGAATTGAGCATCGAGAAGCTCGAGGCAATGACGTGCGTATGTTCCGTCGGCCTGGATATGGTGGCGGTGCCGGGGGATACGCCGCCGGAGACGCTTTCGGCTCTGATCGCCGATGAAATGGCCATCGGTGTGGTGAATCGCAAGACCACGGCGGTCCGGATTATTCCGGTGCCCGGCAAGAAGGCGGGGGACCATGCCGTGTTTGGCGGGCTTTTCGGGGAAAGCGTGGTGATCCCGGTACCGAATCCGGGGAAATCGGCCCGATTCATCGGTTTTGCCGGGCGTATTCCGGCGCCGATCCACAGCCTGAACAACTGATCAGAGCCGGCAAGGTGGACTCGGCGTCCCGTCCTTTTTTCGGGGCTGCGTGGCGTGTCGTCGCTCCTGCTGACGGGTATGAAGAGAACCGCGGATGGACGCGAATGAACGCGGATGGGAAGAGGGGTCGGGTCGGCGGAAGTGGACACGGCGTCTCGTCTTTTTTTTTCGGGGACCGCGGCGCGGTGTGCCGCCGCGTTTGCTGAAAAGTCCGAAAAGAACCGCGGATGGCCGCGGATGAACGCGGATGGGAAGAGGGGTCGGGCCGGCGAAGTGGAAACGGCGTCTCGCCGTTTTTTCGGAGGGGAGCTGCGCGGCGTGTCGTCGCTCCTGCTGACGGGTATGAAGAGAACCGTGGATGGACGCGAATGAACGCGGATGGGAAGAGGGGTCGGGTCGGCGGAAGTAGACACGGCGTCGCGCCGGGTTGGTGTCAGGACATGCGGAAATCCAGTTCCGGCGGGACGGGAAACTCGCGTCGGACCCGGTCGCGGAGGGCATTGTCCACCGGGACGTTTTCCTCCGCACTTAGGCGGCGTTCGTGGTAGGCAAACCATAGTTCGGAGAGCGTGCGTTCGCCTTCGCGCAGGTCCACGAGAACAAAGCCGCGATGGAGGATGCGTCGGACTCGTTCGAGGTCGCCGAGTTCGAGGGCGGCCTGACCTTCGAGGATGCGGACCCGCCCGTTTTCCCGCACGGTCTCCGGGAGCGTCTCGAGCAGATCGAGCCAGGCATCGTACAGGCCGGCGTCGACGGCCATGCGGCCGCATTCGAGTGCCAGCGGCAGACAGCTCGGCGCTTTACGCACTGCCTCGAGCATTCGCCTCGCGGCGCCTTCAAGATTGCCGTCCCGGCGGTCGAGTATGGCAAGGTTGCGTGAACTCCACGGCGTGTTCGCGCCCTGCAAAGAGTTTTCCCAAGCCTCCCTCGCGGCGTCGTATTCACCTGCGGCCCAACGCATGATGCCGAGCTGATACCATGCCGCCCAGTTCCGGCCGTGAGGGGTGTGCACCGACGCCTCGAGCAACGCTCGCCACTCCGGCTCGATTTGGAACGAAACCGGCGCGTGCTCCGGCGGTCCGGCAGGATATATCCCGGTCCGCAGCAGCATTTCCCACGACGCTTGGGCCGCTCCGAGCGAATTCTCGGGAAAGCACACTCCGGGAGCACGGATCGGCGGTTCGCCCCGATACCGCCGGCGCATGGCCTCGAGCGCGCCCCAGCCCGACCCCAAATGCAGGAGACTCCGGGGCGTTCGGTCCGCAAACCGGCGGCACCGTGCCGCCTGCTTCAGGAGCGTTTCCCGCGGAACGAGTTGTTCCAGTGCGCTTGCCGCTGCCTGCCGGGCGGCGCTCCAATCGGCGTCGTGCACGACTTCGGCCGGGGCCTCGAGCAGACCGTACGCTTCGATCCAGGACCACTGCGCACGGGCCGGCATGGGCACATGCTCGGCCTGGGTGCGCGCCAAGCCGGCCTGGATTTCGATGTAGGCCCGGTCGGGCCGCGAGAGGAATTGCTGCCAGCGGCGTCCGCCGGCGCCCCGGCCCCAGACGAACAGTTTTCGCCCCCGCAGGCGGGCGGTCGAGGTTTGCACCAGTCCTCGGCCCGTGCCGTCCAGGGCCGTGATCCACGGCCGTGCGCCGTTGGGCAGAAAGAAGAAATAGTCCATGGACCGTGGACTGTGGACCGGATATGTGACGTCCGTTCCGGCGACGGTCGGCAGAGGGACCAGGTCCAGGCGCGGCCCCGCTGCGTACTTGAATCGAAATGCGGACTCCGCAGGGACCAGTACCCGAGTGTCGTCCGTTTCCGGGACCGCGATATTCGACCACCAATACATGGGGACCGTCCGTTCGTGCGGGTTTCGCAGGCGGACGTACACGTACAACACCGGCGAGCCGTCCGGCAACAGGGCGTCGATCTGGAACGGAATGCCGCGAATCCGTTCCCATTCCCAAAGCCGCAGGACTTTGGTGCCGTCGCGCCGTTCGAGGGCGGCGGCGAACAGGGGCGAGCAGGTGAAGGGGCAATGGCCGGTCGTGCCGATGTTCCACTCGACGCCGCCGCTGAACCAAGCGTTTCGAATGGCGAGGTTCGCAGGTTGGAACACCGGGTTTCGTTCGAGCAACTCGCGTCCGGTGGGTTTGTGAAGCAGGGACCAGAGACGTCCGCCGTAATCGAGCAGGAACGCGGCACGGAGAAATTCGTTCTCGAGCACTGCGACCCGAAACTCCCGGGGAGTGAGATCGCGCCTGTATCCATCCTGGAGGGTATACGGCAGCGGCCCGGGGACACGGCCGTACCGCATACGGCGCAGCATACTCCGCGGCACACCGGGGCCCCCCGCGACCCGGTGCACGTCGCCTGGGCAGGCAAGGGGCGGCAATGGGTTTTCCGGACCGAGGTCCGCGCCCGGAAAGGTCCACGTCTCGACTTCGAGTCGATTCATTGTTCTCACGTCAATCCCTGCAGGAGCACCCGCCGGTTTGAAGACGACACGCTATTTTACCACGAAATCGACGGAAGACGCTGGTGTAATGGAAGATTCCCGTCGATTGCCTCTTCGGGCCGTTTTGCTCGGGCGCGTCTGAACAAAAGCGTCGGGCGACAACTCGACGCCCGGTGTGTGCTGTTGCGAGGGCAGGGGAGACGTTGCCATGTCGGCTATTGCAGAGGCCAAACGTTCGGCCACGGGCTTGGGGCCGCGACTGCAGCGCCTGCGCGACGATGTAACGACTCGCACGGGTGTGTTGGCCCAGGCCCACAACAACCGGTGTGGCTCGTGGGTCCCGGACGCCAACCCCTTCACCCGTACCGTGGCGCTTTTTCGCGCCTGGCGTCCCGGCATGAGTGTGGGCGAGGTGCGCGCGGCGACGCTCCTCGAGCTTGTTCGGCTCAGCGAAGTCCGCATTTACCCCGATTGGCATTTGGCGGGCGAGCATTTCACCGGGCATCGACTGGTGTCGCCGGACGATCCTGCATTTGTGGATCGACAGGAGCGTTGGAGCGAGTTCGGGATCACGTCGGCGGACTTTCCCGCGGTCCGCGATCTGCTGCGACGGTGGCACGACGCCACCCGTGGGCGGACGTGTTCGGACATCGGCCTCCCGGCGTACGACCGCGGTCCGGAGCAGGCGGGCGAGCACGGACAGCAGGTGTACACCGCCATCGGTTGGATGGAGAACCATTCCATCCGGGATTATCCGAAACTCCTGCGTGTCGGGTTTGTCGGACTGCGCGAGGAACTCGTTGCGGCCAAGTCCGCACTGGAATTGAGCGACCCGCAATACGCCCGCAGCGAGGCCTTCTGGAATGCCGGACTGAGGGTTTGCGAAGCCGGTTGTCTATTGGGACAACGCTATGCCGAGGAAGCCCGGCGGCTGGCTGCTTCGGCTTCCTCGACGGAAGAACGGCGCCGACTGCGGCGTATGGCGGATGTGTGCGCTCGAGTGCCCGCGCACGGAGCGCGGAACTTGTTCGAGGCGGTGCAAAGTCTCTGGCTCGGGCACGTGCTCAGTTGCGGCGAAGACGGCATCAATGCCAACTCGATCGGGCGGCTCGACCAAATGTTGCAGCCCTGGTACGAGGCCGACCTTGCCGCCGGCCGCATCACGCGCGACCAAGCCGTCGAACTCATGCAGGAACTCGCCTGCAAATTGTACCAGGATTACGACGTGCAGGCTATCACTTTGGCGGGACGCGACGCCGCCGGCGAAGACCTTGCCAACGACATGACCGGCATCATTCTCGAAGCGACCGAGAGCGTCGGGTTCGTCCGCGACCTGTCCGTCCGTCTTCACGCCCGGAGTCCGTCCGGACTGTTATCGCAATGTGCGCGTATGATCGCCCGCGGGGGCGGTATTCCTTTCGTCTTCAACGACGACTGTTTCATCCCGGCCCTTGTCGGCCATGGGATCAGTGCGGACGACGTCGGGGATTACGCGCCCATCGGGTGCGTGGAGTTGACGATTCCGGGCAAGGCGAACCCGCACGCGGTGTCCGGCTGGTTCCACCTCGCCAAATGTTTGGAACTGGCCTTGTTCGATGGGGTTGACCCCCGCACGGGCCAGCGGCTCGGGCCGGCCACCGGCGAATTCGTTCGGTGTGCTTCGTTCGACGATTTCTACGCGGCCTACCGCAGGCAGGTCGAGTTTTTCGCGCAACGGATGGTGTACCATGTGAATCGCGGCGAACTGGCGCAGCGGGAAGGGGGGCCTCTGCCCTGCTGGTCGGTCCTCACCGATGAATGCATCCGTCGCGGGCGCGACATTACCGACGGCGGGGCGCGGTATCTGTATCACAGCATCTGCGTACTCGGCATTCCCAATACGGCGGACTGTCTCGAGGCGGTGAGGACGCTCGTGTTCGAGCAGGGAAAGATTTCCCCGTCGGCCCTGCTCACCGCCCTCGAGGAAGACTTCCAGGGGCACGAGTCCCTGCGGCAGATGCTGCTCCGCGGGGCGCCGAAATACGGCAACGGCTGTCCCGAAGTCGATGCCTTCGCGGCCGAGACGGCCGCGCATTTCATAGATCTGATGGATGCCGCCCGAAGTCCGTTGGGCGGGCGTTTCGTGGTTCACTTGTTTTCGTTCATCGCCAACATCGGATTCGGCAAAGGATTGGGGGCGACCCCGGACGGACGTCGCGCCGGGCAGCCGATCGCCTATTCACTGTCGGCCCAACAGGGACGCGACGAAAAGGGTGTGAGCGCGCTGCTGTGCAGCCTTGCCCGTCTCCCGCACGACCGCGCCGGCGGCGGAACGGCCGCCATCATCGATCTCGATCCCGCCATGGTCGCCGGAGAACGCGGTGTGGAGCGACTGGTTTCGCTGCTGCGCGCCGCAGTCCGAATGGGGGTCGGGCAAATGCAGTTCAATGTGACCACGGCGGAACGTTTGCGGCAGGCGCGGCAGGATCCGGAGAGATACGGGAACATTCCTGTCCGCGTGGCCGGATACTCGCAGGTCTTCCGATTGCTCTCTCCCGAATTGCAGGAACATGTCATTGCCCGGACCAAACACCGGCGGTGAGCGTGGAGAGGCGCCACGGAGGAGTCTGTTGAGGAAGCGAGGAAGGCGCTCGGCGCAGGAAGTGACGAAACGCACCAACGGACCCGAAGTCCCGCGGCAAGGCAGGAATCGGGATGGGGTCCCTGTGCCGGGGGAGAACCATGGGACCCACCGGGACTTTGGTGGAGGAATCGGAGAAGGCTTCGTGCGCAGGAATTGACGAGAAAAGCCGAGCGCTCGGCGCAGGGCAGCAGAGCAGGGCACTTCACCATGCAGCTCAAAACGTTCGTACAGCTCTTGATCTCGGCCCTCTGTTTTGCGTCGGGTGCGCTCGATGCAGGCGTCACGGTTTATGTCGCACCGGGGGGCGACGATGCGTGGTCGGGGCGTTTGGCGACCGCGACGGCAGCCGGCACGGACGGTCCGTTCGCATCTCTGGAGCGGGCTCGCGACGCCTTGCGTGCCGCTCGCGCCGCGGGTGGGCAGGGCCCGTTCGTGGTCGAAATGCGCGGCGGGACCTACCTGCTGCCGCGCCCGCTCGCCTTCGGCCCGGAGGATTCGGGGGACGAGACCGGCCGGACAGTCTTCCGCGCTTTCCGCGGCGAGCGTCCGGTCATCAGCGGCGGACGGCGGATCACCGGATTTCGGCCGGGCCGGATCAACGGCGCGGCGTGCTGGCGCGCCCCGGTCCCCGGCGTGCGGCAGGGGTGGTATTTTCACCAATTGTACGTTCGCCGCCGTGGAGCGAAGCACTTCGAGCGCCGGTACCGGCCGACGAAGGGGATGCTCACCGTGGCCGGGCTCACCTACTCGCCGGCCCGTAAGGCGGCCGCCCACCGTGCCGCGCAGCGGGATTTCATATTCTTCGAGGGTGATTTTCGGGAATGGCGCAACCTGTCCGACATCGAGGTGGTCGCGCTGCACGCCTGGAGCGCATCGCGCCTGTACATCGAGAAACTCGATTTCAAGCGGAATGTCGTGCGGTTCACTTCAATGCCGACTTTCCGGATCGGCCATTGGTATCGCGGCGGGCGCAATCCGTATTGGATCGAGAACATCCGGGAAGAACTCAGACAGCCCGGCCAGTGGTATCTCGACCGTTCGGAGGGGACACTTTACTACCTGCCTCTGCCCGGCGAGACGCCCGAGAACACCGAAGTGATCGCACCGTTTCTGGAGCGACTTGTCGTTGTTGCGGGCGACGAAAAGACGGGCCGGCTTGTCGAGAGGTTGCGTTTCGAGGGGCTGACATTCTGTCATACAGCATGGGCGCCGCCGCGGTCCGGTTACGACGTCTCGCAGGGACAGCCCACTCTACCCGCCGCCATCGAGTGGACCTGGGCCCGGCATTGCGTCATGGAACGTTGCAGCGTGGCACATACCGGAGCCTACGCGGTCTCGTTCGGGCGCGGTTGTGCGAACGATCGGATCGCCGGTTGCCTGCTGCACGACTTGGGCGGCGGCGGGGTGAAAGTGGGCGACAGTCGCATGTCGCGGACGGCCGGCCCGCCCGAACTGCCCGTGGACAACACGGTCGAGAACAATGTGATCGCGGACGGCGGCATCGAGAATTTCTCTGCGAATGCGGTTTGGGCCGGGATTGTGCGTGGGTTGCGGGTTTGCCATAACGAGGTCCGCAATTTCCCGTATACCGGGGTTGCGGTCGGTTGGTCCTGGGGGTTGGCCGAGACTTCCGCGGCGGACAACGCCATCGAGTACAATCACATCCATCGCGTGATGCGGCTCATCGAGGACGGCGGCGGCATCTACACGCTCGGCCGGCAACCGGGCACGGTCATTCGGGGAAACGTGATCCACGACATCTTCGAAGGGCCTTTTGCCTGCAGCGAGGGCCAACTTGGCATCTATCTCGACGAAGGCAGCGGTCCGTTTCTGGTCGAGCAGAACCTTGTCTACGACGTGCAGTTCGGCGGCTACAATCAGCATCGGGCGCGCGGGAACACGGTCCGGAACAATATCATCGCCTTTGTTCGTCAGGACCCGGTCACCAGCGCGCGCAGTCATTCGCCGGCGTACACGTTCGAGCGCAACATCGTCTATCTCGAACAAGAGGACATGCTCAGTCGTCGTCACGATCCGGGCAAGGCGGACACCGTTTTCGACTGGAACCTCTACTGGAGCGCGTCCGGGAAACCGCCGTTGTTTGCCGGGCGCACGCTCGGGCAGTGGCGGGCCACGGGCCGGGACGTCCATTCGCGCGTGGCGGACCCGCTTTTCGTCGACGCAGTCCAACGGGATTTCCGCCTGCGGAAGGGATCGCCGGCGTTCGAACTCGGCATTCGTCCGCCGGACCCGGCCGCGGCCGGACTCGAGGCGGCGTTTCGCGATGTGGACGACCCCGAGGCGCCCGTGTTCGACCCACCGGTCTACAAGATGGCGCGCCGGGTGCTGCCGCCGTTGAAGCCGGGGTTCAAGCTCGACCTCGAACAAGTCCCCATAGGGGTTTGTCCTCGTGAGTTCGCCTGCGCGGGGCGAACCCCCGACAAGGGAGAGTTCGTGGTCACCGAGGAAGCGGCTTTCCGCGGAAAGCGCAGCCTGAAAGGCTTTGAAAAAGGCGGCCTGTCCCAGCCATTCTACCCGTACCTCATCCGCTCGATTCGCCTTGGAGACAGGAAGAAAGGGCGGGTCGTGTTTGCCTTCGCCTTCCGGAACGGTCCCGAAGATCCCGGTTTGGTCAATATCGAGTTCCGCGACTACGCCAATCGTGGCGACCGCGAGTTCCTGAGTGGTCCGAGGATGCAGTTCGGGCCGGACGGCACGGTGCGGGTCGGCCGCAAGCCACTGGGGCGCATTCCCAACGGCGTCTGGTGCGAAGTCCGCATGTCCTTCGGGTTCGGACCGGGTACGCCCCGCACGTTCGAGGTGACCGTCCGGGTGCCGTCGGGACAGACGGCCTCGGGGCTGTTCCGCCTGCCCGACGCCGCGTTTCTCGCGCCCACTTGGCTGGGCATCATTTCCTACGCCACCGGGAAGGCGGAGTTCTATCTCGACGATCTGTCTCTCGAAATCGGGCCCCGGGCCTGAGGCGGTCCGCGGTTTCCGGTCGAATTGTGCGGCCGGGGTTGACCCGTCGGTTTCGCGAGCTAAATTACGTGTTCGCGTTTGAAGATAAGGTGCGGACCCGGCGTTCGATGGGGTTTGGTCCGGCCGAACGTGCGATCCAACAACGACGGAGGCCCGCCGGCCGCTTTCCTGCGCGCGGGTCGAGCTTTTTTGGAGAGCTTGTCATGGCACACAAGAAGGGCCAGTCCAGTAGTCGGAACGGCCGGGACAGCAATCCTCAGTATCGCGGTCTCAAGGTCTGGGGCGGCCAGCACGTGACTGCCGGCAGCATTATCGTGCGCCAGTGCGGGACACGGTTTCGCCCGGGCCGCAACGTCGGCTTGGGACGCGATTACACTCTGTTCGCGCTCAAGGATGGCGTGGTTGAATTCCAGAAGAAGGTCCGACGTGTTCATGTGATTCCGAGCGAAGCCTGAGGTCCGAAGTCTTCGGGCGCGGGTCACTGTTGCCCGGGGCAGGTATTCACGAGGCCGCTGCCAGCCGTGACAAGGACGGCTGCAGGGGCCTTTTTGTCGACAGGCGTCCGCCCCGGTCCTGGCGTCCGCCGCCTCTGTCGGGTCCATCCCGGTGAGACGCCTTTCCACACGTTGTTTTGCCCTCGAACGGAACCGGCATGTTCATCGACCGCGTCAAGATTAAGGTTCGGGGCGGGAACGGCGGCAGCGGCTGCGTCAGTTTCCGGCGGGAGAAGTATGTACCCCGCGGCGGCCCGGACGGCGGCGACGGCGGCGACGGCGGGGCAGTGGTGCTGCGCGCATCGTCCAGCGAGCAGAGCCTGGTGGCCCTATATTACATGCCGCATTACGAAGGCGGGAACGGCGGCCACGGCAAAGGCAAGGGGCGTCACGGGGCCCGGGGTGCGACCCGGATCGTCGCCGTACCGGTGGGGACACGTGTCGAGGACGCGAACACGGGTGAGTTGATTGCCGATTTGTGCGAGGAAGGCCGGGAAGTCGTGGTGGCCCGGGGGGGGCGGGGCGGCCGCGGCAACATGCGGTTCGTTACCTCGACGCGACGCGCACCGCGGCTTTCGGATCCCGGCGGGCCGGGCGAGGAACGGGAGATTCGTCTCGAACTCAAGACGTTGGCCGACGTGGGGCTCGTCGGATATCCCAACGCGGGCAAGTCGTCGCTGCTGGCGGCGATCTCGGACGCTCATCCCAAGACAGCCGCGTATCCCTTTACCACCTTGAACCCCGTCGTGGGCGTTGTCGAGTTTCCCGATTTCTTCCGTTTTACCGTGGCCGACATTCCGGGATTGATCGACGGCGCCCACCGCAACGTGGGCCTGGGACACGCATTTCTCCGCCATATCGAGCGCGCCCGGATCCTGCTCTATGTTATCGACGCGGCCGGGGTGGACGATCGAAAGCCCTGGGACGATTTCCACGCACTTCGGCGGGAGCTTGGCCTGTATCGGGCCGAATTGCTCGAGCGCCCCGCCCTTGTCCTGGCCAACAAGATGGACCTTCCTGCGGCGGCGGAGAACCTCGAACGCCTCCGTGGCGCGGTGGACCTGCCTCTGCTCGCCGGCGCCGCGATCCGCGGTGAGGGGCTCGATAACCTGGTGTGCGAACTCCGCAAATTGCTGTCGGGTTGAATACGGTGTTTGCGCCACGAACGGGACTCGGCAGCGCGGCGGTTCGAAAAGGATGCGCGCGGCACGGAAGTCGGCGCTCTCCCGCTGGGCGGGATTACTCCAGATGACAGCATCGCCTGCCCTTGCGGGGCACGCAGACAAGCCGGCCGGGGCCCGTTCGGCGGGAGCGGCCCCCCCTCCCCCGGGAACGGGCTCGCACCCGGCGCCCTTCTTTTGTCCGAACTCTCGAGACGCCGTTTGATTGAGCCCTAATCGTTGGTCCATGAAAGGGACGGCGCCATGGGCCGGCCATGATGCCGCAATCTCACAAATCTGGTTTGGGACGCCGTTTCGGATCAAGGGATGGGTCCTTCGGCAGGATTGGGAAGCCCGCCTCAGGCGGACGAATTGGGTTGTCGTATTGATCCGTGTTCGACCGGGCGAATGCGCGGTCCCCATTTCCCACAACACAGCCACCACTTACGCAACCGACATGTGCGCCCGAATTGGACTTTGGATCTTGAATTGGTAAGCTGATTGCCGTTTTGCCATACGAAGGCGGCTTTGCCGATATTCGAATCGGAGATGCAAAGGAGGTCTCTCATGAGCGCCGGACGCGACCGACCCAATATTGTCATTCTGTACGCCGACGATCTGGGGTTTGGCGACGTGGGCTGTTACGGCGCCGCCCGGATCCCGACGCCGAACATCGACCGTTTGGCGGCCCAGGGATTGAGGTTCCGACAGGGCTACGCTACAGCGGCCACTTGCACGCCGTCACGCTACAGTCTTCTGACCGGGGCATACCCGTGGCGGAACCCGCAGGCCCACATTCTTGCCGGAGACGCTCCGTTGATCATTCCCCCGGGGACGCCGACCCTGCCGTCCATGCTGCGGGAGGCCGGGTATGCCACAGGCGTGGTGGGCAAATGGCACCTCGGGATCGGCGCGGGAAACCCGGACTGGAACAAGCCTCTGCCCCGGGGGCCGCTGGACGTGGGTTTCGACTCGTCCTACATCATGGCGGCCACCAACGACCGGGTCCCATGCGTGTATCTCGACGGGCGCAGCGTGGACGGGTTGGACCCGGCGGACCCCATTGAGGTTACATACGATCCGGCCCAGGCGTTTCCAGGCATCCCCACGGGGCGGGACAACCCGGAATTACTGCGTATGGGGTACAGCCACGGGCACGACATGAGTATCGTGAACGGGGTCAGCCGAATCGGGTTCATGCGTGGAGGGACGTCGGCGCTGTGGGTCGACGAGGAGATGGCCGAGGTCTTCCTGGACAAGGCCCTGGCGTTTGTCAACGAACACTGCACCGCGCCGTTTTTCCTCTATTACGCCTTTCATCAGCCGCACGTGCCGCGCCTGCCCGGCCCGCGTTTTGCGGGGAAAACGGGGCTCGGTCCCCGGGGCGACGTGATTGCGGAAATGGACTGGTGCGTCGGCAGGTTCCTCGATGAGCTCGACCGGCTGGGTTTGGCCGCGAACACACTCGTGATCTTTTCCAGCGACAACGGTCCGGTGCTCGACGACGGGTACGAAGACCTCGCGGAAGAACTCTGCGGCGATCATCGTCCGGCGGGACCGTTGCGGGGCGGCAAGTACAGCCTGTACGACGGCGGCACGCGGGTGCCCTTCATCTTGCGGTGGCCCGGGAAAGTAGCTCCCGGGGACACCGACGCACTGGTCTGTCACGTGGATTTTTTTGCGTCCCTTGCCGAGCTGCTCGGTCAGGCCCTGCCTTCCGAAGCGGCCCCGGACAGCTTCAACATCCTGCCCGCGTTACTGGGAGAGAGTCGCGAAGGGCGCGAGGAGTTGGTGGTGGAAGGGATCAACGCCAAGACCTTGCTCCGGTCGGGGGACTGGACGTTCATCCCACCGCACGAGGGACCGTCGGTGAGTCCGACCACACACATCGAACTCGGCAACTCGAACGAACCGCAGCTCTACGACCTCGGCATGGACATTGGTCAGATTCGGAGCTTGGCCGCGGAAGAAACGAGCCGGGCCGAGCGAATGGCGGCCCGGCTCGCCGAAATCCGTGCCGGCGTCCGGACGCGTCCGACTTGAACGTCCCAAACATCCTTCCGGCGGTACGTCGGCATGGATCTGTTTCGTCGCTTGTCTTGCGGTGGTTGCCCTGCGTAAGATACTGCCGTCAGTATCGCCCGTGCTCGGCCACATACTCGACCACGGCTTTCATGTTGTCGAGTCCGGCGTCGGCGGGGACTTCGTCGGAGGTGGTCAGAATGTAGCCGCCTCCGGCCATGGCGGCGTCCAGACAGCGCCGGGCCTCGATTCGTGCTTGTTCGAGTGTTCCGTGTGCCAATACGACCGGGTTGTAATTGCCCATGATGCAAATCCGGTCGCCGTAAGTCCTTTTGACTTCGGCAAGGTCGCAATCCCCGAGCACGTCGAAATGCTGGATGAAGTCCGGCCGCAAGTCGACAAGTTGGTCGAGCACGGCACGGATTCTGCCCGTGGTGAAGAAGCCCACGATCCTGTCCCGGCGGATGTTTTCCATCAGACGGCGTACGCGCGGCAGCACGAACTCCTGTACCAGCGCCGGGTTAAGCAGGCTCGTCGAGGCCCAGCAGAGGTCGAGAAGGAGCACCTCGGCGTTCGATTCATTGAACGCAGCCAACTCCTTCTCCTTCAGCCGGTCGACGGCTTCCAAGGTGCGGTGGATGACTTCAGGTCGGTCGATCAGGTCCAGCACGAAACGCTCGGCGGACCGGGCGTCGCCGAGCAGGTAATTGGCCTCGCCCATCCAGAACCCGACCACACCGTCGTGACCGACGTACTCGCGCGCTTCGCGGCTGACGCTCGTATCCGGGACGGCGGTTCGAGCCTGTTCGGCAACGAAGTCGGCCAGGATCTCGTAGTCGGCGGGGGCCTTGACGAAGTGTTCGATCCGGACCCCGAGCATGGGGTCGTGCGGCAAGTGCCCGACGCGCCAGCGTTCGACCAGACTGCCGCGCGGCGTGATCAGCGTGTGGGTCCGTTCCGTCGTGCCGTCTTCCCGGCGTCGCTCCTTGCACGTCTCGCCGTAGCCGGGCCCCAGACGGCACGTCACGTGCGGACCCACGCCTTGGAGATTGAAGATAGCCGAGCCGATCATTCGGTGCGCGTCACAGACCGCTCGCCAGCCTGTCTTTCCGGTGAACGCGTGTGCGGCACGCGTCTCCAACTCCCAGGTGACCGGGACCTGATCCGGCGTTCCGCCCCGAAGCGCAGTCAACAGGCGTTCGCGTTGCATCATGGCTCGTCTCCCGTCTCATTCTTCACCAGGGGCCCTGGGGGCGCGGGAGCGTTCGGCGCGCTCAGTGGAGAGGATGTGTGCGAACGATGTCGTCCCCATGGCGGCGGCAAGAAAGGAGTGCGGCGGCTCAAAGCCGGTGTAACATATCAATGAACTCATTAACTGTGAACGGTTTAAGGATAACACCGGCAAAGCCGAAACTCCGGTAGTCTTTGATGACTGGATGGGTATGATCGCCGCTGGCGGCAATAATCTGCATGTTCGGCATCTCTTTGATGATCCCTCGGGCAAGGGCCGCGCCGGAACTCCCCCCCCCAGGTTCAGGTCTGTGACAATCACGTCGAACGGCGCGCCCTCGTCCTTTCGTCTTCGGAACAGCCCCAAGGCAGTGGCTGCGTCCTCGGCCCATGCCACATCGCATCCGAAGGCTTCGAGGACTTGCGTGACCACTTGGCCGATGGCGGGATTATCGTCGACAAAAAGGACTTTCTTTCCCCGTACGGACATAAGGTGCGGGAGGGGCGCCCCCGCGGCGCCGTCTTCCTTACCGCTGGCCTCGGCAACGGGCAGGAAGACGCTGAAGGTCGTGCCCCGGCCGACTTCGGAATCCACCAGGATCCGGCCGCCGTGTTCCTCGACAATGGATTTGGTAATGGCCAAGCCGAGCCCGGTGCCGTCTGTCTTCGTGGTGAAATACGGCTGGAACACTCGGGGCAGCCGGTCGTTCGGGATTCCGGGCCCGGAGTCTGTCACCCGGACGCGAACGAACCGCTTCGGAATCGTCTGGTTTTCCGTGGGGTCGGTCGATTCGATGCATGTCAGTTCCAACAGCAGTCGGCCCCCGTCTCCCATTGCCTGTCGGGCGTTGATGATCAGGTTGCTGAAGACTTGACTGATCCGGCCGAGGTCTGCCTCCACCGGTTCGATTTCTCCGGCAACCGATATCCGGTATTGAACGTTCGAACCGTGCAGGATGTAGTCCGCACACTCTCTGACGACCCTGTCGATTCGCAACCGCTCCCTGGTGGAAGGGCGCTGTTTCAGAAAATCCAGGAGTTGACGGGCCAGGCGTCGGCCCTGCTGGCACGCCTCCTCCGCCTTCTTGAGAGGATCTACGGCTTGGGCTGTATTGCCTCCACAGAGCATGGCCAGGCCGATGTTGTTGACGATGGCTGTAATGATGTTGTTGAAATCATGAGCAATGCCGCTGGCGAGGTAATTCAGCGACTCCATTTTCTCGAAATCCTGCAACCGTTTCTGGATGAATAGTTCCTCTGTAATATCACGCAGAATCACCATTGCACCCGCCACACTGCCGTCGTCCCGCTTGAGGGGGAGCAGCGCGCCGTCAACCACACGTTTTTCTCCACCCTTCGGGGAGATGTGCACTTGGCGTAAAGCGACGGGCCGACCGGTCCGGAGCGCCACGTTCATTGTGCCCGTGAACTCGGCAGGGATATCGTCACCGTGGACCGCGCGGAAAACGTCTGGGAGCGAATGTCCGATCAATTCGTTGGGTCCCAAGGAAAAGAATCGGCATGCGGCAGGGTTCACGAAAACGATCCGGTCGGATGCGTCGGCAGCGATGATACTCTCAGACACGGAGTCCATAATCAGACGCAGTCGTTCTCGTTCGATGCGGAGTGTCGTTTCGAGCTGTTTCCGGATGGAAAGATCACGCACCACAAGCAAGAAGGCGGCTTGGTCCTTGAACTTGAATGTGCCCTGGTTGATCTCGACCGAGATCCGCTGCGACTTTTCGGCCCTGACCGTAGCCTCGTACAAAATGAATCGTTCGGGCGCCGATTTCAGGCCCTGCTCTTCCTGGAGTGCTTCACGGGGCAACTCGAAGTAATCCCGCGCGGGTTTGCTGAAGACCCGACTCGTGTCCTCGCCGACCAATCGGCAGAAGGCTGGGTTTACGTAACAGATCCGGCCTTTTTGAACCACCAAAATACCGTCTCCAGCCGTTTCCACCAGGGACCGGTATCTGACTTCGCCCTCGATCAGTGCGGCACGCGACTCGGAGATTGTATCCAACAGCGTATTCAGCTCGCGAGATATCTGAGCCAATTCGCTCTTGTCTGGCTCGGGGAGGCGGCGGTCGAAATCGCCGGAGGAATAGATTGCCGTGACCGCGCCACTGAGGCGCTGCAGGGGATTGAAAACCCAGCGGTCCAGCGTCCCCGTAAACACGACCAGAGCCAACGCGGCAAATGCGAGAAACAGAAACGCCGACCACATCTTGGCGCGGTCGATGGAAAGAGCCAATGCACTGCGGAAGCTGACGTCCGCCTTCAGGGCGGTCGGTGCGTCCGGAAGCAGCAGCAGGACCGTCCAAGAGTAGCAGTCGTCCGCAACCCGCAAACCGGCATCTTCGATGAACCGCGGCGCTTTGAAATCGCCGGTCGGTCCGCGCCTTCGATGGCTGAGTTGGAACACCGCTGAGGAAAGCGGTCTGCCGGCCAAACGTCCCAGGGTCCCGATGTCCCACTGCTCGGCGACGATCACGTATCGGTCCGGGCTGCTCGGCAGTTTGGCGGCGGCGAGCAGAAAGAGTTTTCCGTCATCGGTTTTGAGAAACCGGCAAACGCTTGATCCGCTGGCGGCGGGGAGCTTCCCGAATTTGGCCACCGCTTCCCGGGCCAGAGACTTTGTCGCGCCCGGCGGGTCATCTCCCAACTGCACAACGGTCGTGACGCGTGCGCCGGTGTCGGCGGGCTCGACCACCATGCCGTAGTCAACTTCGATAGTACGCAGGAATTGCCGGGTCAGATTCTGCGGATTCGCAACCAAGAGCGCCAAAGCACGGCGAATCCGGGTCACTTCCAGCCCCAGGGATAAAGTCAGGTGCCGGCGGAGCCATTCCATGTTCTTCGCTTCGGCCTCGACCATCCTCTGCGACCAGAGAAGGGTCGTCGTTTCATAGAGGGCGATTATCAGGATCCCCATGAACGCCGCGAAGACGAAGAATACGGTTTTCCTGGTGCGAATCATCGTGCCCCCCCAGCGGGCGGTGCAAGTGTCCGGACGCAGGTGGGTTCTGGTAAAAAGGGCGCCCGAAAAGGCCTCGTGGGGCCCGCAGATGGACCACGTCGGCCTCGGTCTCTGCGATCTCCGGCCCCATACCCGGAACATGCCCCCTCGAACCCGGCAGTTTCAGTTCGGAAAGCTGAAAGTCGAACGCCCATTCTCACCGCCGTACTCGTTCTCTGCCCGCAGGAAAGTCGGCGCTCGAACGATCCGGTCCGGGGGGCCGGTTCGTTTCAAGTGCGTGGCAACGCAGGAAAAGGGCGCCCCGCCCGACAGATGCAGGCAGTTCCGGCTCTCAGCCCGTAGGCCCGGCACCGGTTGCCTCTTCGTTTTTCTCTCTGGCCGGCGGTTCTTGCTCCGGCACGGGAAACAGCTCCATGATTCTCTTGTGCAAGCGGCCGGTGCCGGTGCACAGCGCGTCCAAGAGTCCCTTCGACAGTTCACGGTCCTCGGGGCTCCACGCCGTGCTGTCCGCTCCCACACGCTCGAGTACCTCGCAAAAAGCACCTGCCGCGGTCTTGACGGGACTCAGGGCATTGAGCAGAGAATGTCGGTACCCGGCAAGAATTTCACCGGGCATTCGATCATTCTCTCGGCGCGTCTGTCCCGGTAATCCTTCACCGGCATCCGGCGGCCATCCCACGATCAAGAGCAAGGGCGCATCTGTGGGAGAGAATTGGTTCAAGTCGTCGACGTGCTCCGCCAGCACTTCCGCAGGGACCATCACGATAGAACACGGAATGTGAACGACCATACCGTCGGTTTTTTGAAAGGTCAGCGTACACATCCGTGCCTCAAAAGGTTTCGCTCCCGCGGCGGGCGGGGCGTCAACAATAAAGTCGCCGATGTCTCGTCCCCTGATGAAATCGGAGGGATGGCCGATGAAATCCGCCGCGGCTTTGTTCGCAAAAAGGATCTTGCCCTGCCGGTTTGCACACAGTGCGATCGGGGCCATAAAGTTGCAGATCAGCGAAGAAACCATGCCGGTCGGTCCCACTCCGTCCCTGCCTCTCCCGAGTCTGTCGGAAAGGAAACTGCTTGCCGCGGTGAAAAACGTGAACACGAAAATCCGCAGCATCAAGGCCTGAACCACGTGCTGTCCGTTCGTGTACGGGAAAGGGCCCGGGCCGTAATACCGCACCAAGCCTTGCATTTCGAGAACGATCAACGTCGCGTAAAGACTGATGCACAGGACCGTGACCTTCATGGAAAACTCGCCGGAGACCACCAGTCCGGCTGAAAGGATCACCAACGGATACAGCAAAACCAATTCGCTCTGGAGGCCGCCGGTAAAATGCACAAGGCCCGTCACCAGAAGCGTGTCTACCAGAAACTGAAGCGGCGTGCTCTGTCGAGCGGTTTGCTCCTTTCGCAGCCAGAGTGCGTAGGGGATGTTAATGACGAAAGCGAGAGAAATGAAGGAGTAGAAGGAGATTTCGTCTCGCGGCCCCAAGGCTGCAAGCGCAATAAAAAGAACGCCCAGGACGGTTATGCGTCCAACCATGACCCTGGCGAGGGCAGGCCACCGCCTGGCGATGGGATCTACCACGAAGAACGACCGTGTATTCATGGCGTACCATCCCTCCTCCCGCGAGGCACGTTCGCCGGCAGGAGATTCGGCCTATGAGCAAAAGCAATACGTGGCACTTGGGAAAAGCCTCGTCTCGCACCGGCTTCGGCTCACGGAGCGCATCGCCGTCACTCCGCATACCGGATCTTCCCTGCGGTCCCGCAATCCACAATCCTCCGGCGTTTCTTCCTATAATACTTCGCTGTTTTTGGTTTAACAAGGCATCCTGCAGATTCAACTCGGCCACAGAGCGCAGAGCCCCAGAACCACGACATGCGGTACGGGCAATTGCGCCTGCCCAAGGCGCGCCGTGCCAGCGGTCCCCACGGCGGGAACGAAACCTCACCCAGAATCGCACTCGCGCGCGGCCACACACTCTTTCTTTCTTTGCGGCCGGACCCCGACGCATGCATCCTTCGGGTTAATGCCAAACCTTTTCAGGGGTGTACGGGTCGATGGCCGTGCTCACGGTCTTCTTGCGGACCTCGTCGGCCGTGACTTCACGGCCCAGTTCGGCAGACAAATAGATGCCGCTGCTGATCAGCATTGTGTTCAGGGCCACTTCTGCCGTGGGTAGCAGGGGGACACGCCCCTGGAGCGCCGCGATCCAATGCTGCTGGGGGCTGTCGTAGGCGTCCGTGTCCGGGAAACAGGAATGCCAGCGGGTGTTGCTGCCGTCCAGGTCGAATGTGGAGGTCATGGGCATGTCGCTCCGACTCGAGAAAAAGGCGAACGGGCTGAGCTTGATACCGCCTTTGGCCCCCAGGAGCTTGCTTGATTCGGAGTTGTCGTAGTGGACGGCCCAAGCTTCCTCGATATCGAATGAAATGCCGCCGGCCAGCCGGACCCAGCCCAGGCCCAACTCCTCCACGCCGAACTCCGAGAACTTGCGTCGGTCTTCGTACATGTCCAAGGCCTGGTGAGTGGCGCCTGTGATGGAAATCACTTCCGGATTGTCCAGCAGGTACAGGATATTGGCGATGTGATAAACGCCCATGTCGAACAGGGCGCCCCCGGCACAGATGGGTTTGTTGACGAAATTGGCCGTGCCGTAGCCGTCGACGAAAGGGCGTCCGCGCCGCCGGAACCCCACCGAGCGCGCGTAATAAATGCGACCGAGGCAGCCGTCCCGGATGAGGCGTTCCGCGGCCCGCGTCTGCATATTGAACAAGGTGCCGAGCTGAATACTGAGTTTCCGCCCGTGCCTCGAGGCCGCCTCATGCATGGCCAAAGCGTCCCGATAAGTGCCGGCCATGGGCTTTTCGCAGAAAACATGCTTGCCCGCCTCGAGTGCGGCGACAGTGATCGGTGCGTGCTTGTTGTTGTGGACACACACGTCCACGGCTTCGATATCGTCCCGCTCGAGCAGGTCGGCGAAGTCCGCATAGCCGTCCGGAATGCCGAAGTTTTTCTGCGCGGTCTCAATCTTCTCGGGGAAGAGGTCCGATACGGCCGCCATCTCCACATCCGGGTGCTGGCTGTACCTGCGCATGTGCGCCGTGCCGATCTGTCCGGCGCCGATGATCCCAACCCTGATCTTTTTGCCCATGACCAATTCCTCTTGTTCCGTTTTCGAATCGCGGCTCGGACCTTTTCACAACGGCTGCGGTCGCGCTGCAACCCCGTATTTCCCTGCGCAAATCCGGTGACGCACAAACCGAAGGACCCCACAGTCCGGACCCAACCGCTGTGGAGGACGATCCCGCCGGGCGGCAGAGCCGTGCCTCCCGGTGAGCGGACCGAAACGTCGCTCGCGAGCCGGCCAATACGCATGCTCCATTTGCGCCTCCCGGCGGGGTTCGGTGAACACAACACACAATGATGCCGGGTCGGGCTGGAATCAAGCTGGGGGAAGGTCCTTCGCATCGCAGAGGTGGGTAGATACGCTATCTTACCGGCCACGCGGCAGGTGAGGAGTTTCGGCCCTTGGACAGGGCCGCACCGCACATGAGGTCAGGCGGCGAAGGGCCCTTAAGCGGAAAGGAAGAATCATGCGCGCCGGCCCCGACAGAAACGTGACGCCGGGCTTGGAGGTGTGCATCGCATCGCCGCCGGGTTTCCTGGAACAGGGCGCGCGTTTCGGGCTGTTGACGAATCAGGCCGCCGTGGACCGCGAGTTTCGGCCCGCGCCGGAGGTGCTTGCGGCACGGTGGCCCGGACAGCTCGCGGTCCTGTTTTCGCCCCAGCACGGTTTGTGGGGCGAGCAGCAGGACAACATGATCGAGACCCCCCATTCCCGACACCCTGTCCTGGATGTGCCGGTGTACAGTCTTTACTCGGAAACCCGGCGCCCGGCGCCGCGGATGCTCGATGGACTCGACTGGCTCCTGGTCGATCTTCAGGACGTGGGTTGCCGGGTTTACACTTTTCTTTGGACTGTGACCGCTTGCCTCGAGGTGTGCGCGCAGCGCGGGATCGGGGTCCTGGTTCTGGACCGTCCGAACCCGCTTGGCGGAACGCGGATCGAGGGTCCGCGCCTGGGATCTGCCTTCCGCAGTTTCGTTGGGATGGCCTCTCTGCCGTTGCGTCACGACCTCACGCTCGGGGAAGCGACTCGATTTGTGAACCGCGCCCTGGGCATCGGCGCCGACGTGCACGTATGCCCCCTGCAGAACTGGTCTCGGGAAATGCGCTTCCGGGACACGGGGCTGCCATGGGTGCCGCCTTCCCCCAATCTGCCGCGGATCGATGGGGTATTCGCATATCCCGGCCAAGTGCTGCTCGAAGGGACGAATCTCTCCGAAGGACGGGGGACCACAACGCCGTTCGAGATCTGCGGCGCCCCGTTCATCGAGCCTTTCCGCTGGCGTGACGCGGTTGCGGAGTTCGCCCTGCCCGGGGTCCGGTTCCGTCCGGTCCGATTCGAACCGACCTTCGGCAAGTGGGCCGGTCAATCCTGCGGCGGCCTGTTTCTACATGTGACGGATCCGGAGGATTTCGAACCGGTTCGGACCACGTTGGTCCTGTTGCTCTGCGCAAAACGCCTTTGGCCGCGACAGGTCCGATGGCGGCCGCCGCCGTACGAATACGAGACCGAACGCCCGCCCATCGATATCCTCGCCGGCGGTCCGGCCGTGAGGGAGCTGATCGATCGCGCCCCCGCCGCAATCCCGGAAGACGTGGCCCGTGTTTGCGCCGTGGACGTCGCGCTTTGGCGCCGGAAAACCGCGGACGCGCGCTTGTACGGCCTCATGTGAGATTCGGGCCGAACCGCGGGAGGATCGCTGCCCCGTAAGCCGAATGCCGAACAAACGGCAAGGTCGACTGCCGGCAAGTCGCGGCGAGTCGAATTGCGGGGGGCGTGGGGGCCGCAATTGTGAGCATTCGCGTGCTGAACCTGTCAGCAAACCGTTGACGTGACACTTCTGCGCAGGTCGCGTTCCCCGAGGACCGCCGGCAGTTCGGCGGTTCGCTTCAGCACTCGCTGTCACTGTGTTCCGAAGGTCGGTGGTCATGCAAACAAGCGGCTCGAATGCGTCCTCCCCCGGCCCCGCAATAGGGGCGGACCCGGCCCTGCCCGCGTTCATGTTCCTTGCCGGTTTCACCACCATCACCAGCCAAGTTCTGCTGATCCGCGAGATTTTTACGGCCTTGTACGGCAGCGATGCGGCCATGGCGTTCGCGTTGGCCGCTTGGACGCTGCTCGGGGGGCTGGGCGCCTTTTTCGCGGCGCCGCTTGCGGGCCGGTTGAAGCGCATCCGGGCCGAGTGGGGGTTGGTGCTTTTCACGGTGGCGTCCCTGGGGGTTTTCCTTTGGGCGCGCGCCTGGGGGGCCAAGGACGTTCTGGGCTTCCGGGATTATCTGCGGGTCCCGGTTTTCCTCCTCGTGCCCTGCGTGCTGGGCGGGGCCCTGTTTCCATGGCGTTTGGCGCGCTGTGCCGTCCGCAACGAGGTGGAGACATCCCGTGCGTACGCATTCGAGACATTGGGGGGATTGTGGGCCGGTCTTTGCATGGCCGGGTACGTCTACTCGGGCGGTCTTTCTTTGCCCGCATTGTTGTTGCTGCCGGTCCTGATCCTGATCGCTCCGCGGCTCGCGGGCCGGCGCGCCCGGGGCTGGTTGTTGGTCGCCGGCCTGGGCCTGGCCTGCCTGACGGTCGCGCGCACGAGCTGGCTCGAGGGATTGTCTCGTCACTCCCTTGAGCTGCGGCTCCCCGGATATCGGATTCTCGCCCACGTCAACACACCATTCAGCGCCATGACTGCCGCCGAACGAAATGGCGCAGTCTTCGTGTTCGAGAACGGCTTGCCGACGCCCGAGAATCGACCGACCCGAAGCAAGGCGGCGCTCCTGACTTTTCTGGCCCAGTTTCCGGAACGATGGGGCCATGTTTTCTTGTTGCGCCCGGTTTCCGCCGGATTCGCCGGGACAGCCCGGTATCTGCGTGACTGCCGCCTCGATCTTTGGGAAACGGATCGCGCCAAGATGCGTTTCCTCGCGCGGTGGCAGAAGTTCGACCTGCCCCCCGGTCTGCACGTGAGCGCCTCGCCGTGGCGGGCGCTTTCCGGACGGTCGAGCGACCTGATCGTGGTGCTCGGCGCCGAGCCGGCGTCCTTGTTGGCCAATCGTTGTCTGACCCGGGAATTCCTGGCGTCGGCCGCCGGACATTTGGCTCCCGGCGGGGTGCTTGCCGTGGTACTGCCGACCGCGCCCGGCTACCTGCATCCGCGTCAGGTCCGCTACCTCCGGACCGTTCGCGCCGCTCTCGGCCAATGTCTGCCTCATACGGCCGAGTACCGGACCGACTTGGGGGGCATCGTCTTTGTGGGAAGCCGCAAGCCGCTGTCGACTCGCTTTGTTCAGAAACGGACCCGGGAGCGTCTCACGGCCGCCGTGGATGCGGGAGCCGAGGCCCAGGCCGCCGCAGTCTTTTTCGATGCCGCCATGCGACGTTCGTTGGGTCCGGCCGCCGTGTCCGAAACGCCGCCGCCGGTGAACTCCGTAGTATTCCCGGCCGCGTACTACGCGTACCTACTCTTTCGCGGCGCCATGATCGAAACCGCGGAGACTTTTTGGGACCGGGTGTTCCACCCCATGCCGTGGGCCGCGGTGGTCCTCGTCGGGCTGCTGTTGGTCCTTACCGGAGCACTCGAGCCGGGACTCCGCGGGGCGTCCGCTTTGTTCTGGGGAAGTTGGGTCACCACCATGGCCCTGGTTTACAGCTTGTACCTGAGCCAGAGCGTGGCCGGACAGGCATACTGGCTCGTGGCGCTGTTGACCGCCGCCGGCATGGTCGGCATCTTTCTGGGGGCCCACCGGACTCGGCCCTGGATTGAGGACCGCCGGACCGTGCTGGTCGTGCTGATCCTGCCCGGCCTGTTCCCGGCGCTGCCGATCTTCGAGCGGCTCCCCGAGGGACTGCTTTTTATGGTCCTGGCCTTTGTCAACGCGGTTCTCGGCGCACGGATGGGGGGACTCTTTCGGCGCACTGTGCGGTGGGGGCGGACACACGCCGCAGCCCCGGCGGCCGCTTTCGGTCTGGACCTGTTGGGGGCCGCCGGCGGACTGTGCGCCGGCGGTGTTCTCCTGCCCTGGTGGGCCGGATTCAGGACGGCGGCCCTCCTCTGTGCGGCCGCCGCCATGGCCGGCGAACTCCTGGCTTTCGCAAGACGCGAACGATGACTTGCGGCTCAGCCGGCGGGTCGACCGCGGCAGTCGATGCCGATACGGACAACCGCCCCCCGTCGCGGTGATTTTGCAGGACGAACCAATGCCTGGACTTTCGAAAAACCCGCAGCCGGATGGACCGCTTCCGGCCGGAAGAATGCGGCGTCGAGCGTCCGTGGCGGTCCCGGCAACGGCTGCCGGTCGTCCGCTGCTGGCCTATCTGGTCGAGCGTTTCACGTATCACACTGAGAGCGAATGGCGGGAGCGGGTCCGTTCCGGTCAGGTTTTGGTGGAAGGCCGCCCGCCCGATCCGGCGTTGATTCTGAACGGAGGCGAACGCCTCGAGTATCGACCGGCCGATCTGTGGGAGCCGCCCGTGGACCGACGCTTCCGTATCGTCTACGAAGACGCCTCCCTCTTGGTGGTGGACAAGCCCGGCAATCTGCCGGTGCATCCGGGTGGACGCTTCTTCCGGAACACGTTGTGGGGCTTGCTGCACGAGACTGGGTACGACCGTTTCGAGTTCGTCAACCGCCTGGACCGCGAGACGTCCGGGATCGTCCTTTTGGCGCGCACACCGGCAGCGGCCCGGCATTGTCGCCGTCAGATCGAGCGCCGCACTGTGGAAAAGGTCTACTTGGCGGTGGTCGAGGGAAGCTTCGACGAACCCGTACGGGCCGAGGGTTGGATGGTCCGTGTCCCGGCAGGCCTTATTCGCAAAAAGCAACGTTTTGTTACGGAGTTGCCTTCCCGAAAAGAGCCGGATCCCGAGCGGGTCCGGCCCGCGCTCACCTTCTTCGAGCCGGTGTGCCGTGCCGCCGGATTGTCGCTGGTCCGGGCCCTACCCGTCACGGGCCGATTGCACCAGGTCCGCGCCACCCTCGAGGCGCTTGGATTCCCCGTGGTCGGCGATAAACTGTACGGCGTGGACGAATCCCTGTTCCTCCGGTTCGTCGAGGGGGGACTGGATCGGACAGACTTGGCCCGACTGCGCTTGCCGCGCCAAGCCCTGCACGCCGCGGAATTGGCTTTTCTGCATCCGCTTACAGGCCGGCGTGTCCGTTTTACCGCCCCGCTGCCGCCCGACATTCGGAGCTTGGCAAAACCGTTCGCACGATTCTGCCGAAATGGACCGTGCCCCCGGGAGCCGGATTGTCCAGGATGAGCGTGAGGGCGCGGACGGGGGGGAAATCGGCCCGAAAGGTAGTGTCAAGTTCGGCATGAAGACGGAATAACGAATGAATGTCAGCGTCATGCTCCAATTGCGTGATACGGAAAAAACAGGAGATCGCCTGTGAAGATGCCGCTCCCGCCATCCGCACCACCTCCCCGCGGAAGCGCCATGCTGTTCTTGGCCGGTACGATGGTCGCGGTCGCAGGAGCCGCGCACGCCGCCGCACGTGCCCCGGACACCCGTGCGAAAGCCCTGAAAATCGGCGTGTACGACGTCACCCGTGCGCGGGGTCAGGGCGCGCCCGTCCGGGAAATCGTCCGGGGCCTTGCGAAACGCGGCTGGCAGGTCGAGAGTTTTGTCGACCTCCACCTTATCACGCTGCTTCAGTACGATATCGTCTACCTCTCCGACATGCACCGTCCGGGGAACAGTCCGAAAGACGGGCCTCGCAACATCGCAGCTTACCTGGCCGCGGGCGGCAGCGTGCTTCAGACCTGGCATCATCACATTCTGTCCCGGATCTCCATCGGCGTTCGGCGGGTGTACGGCAAGCGGAGCATGAAAGTTGTCCCGGGGCATCCGGCAGTGGCGGGCATCACGGACTTCAAGGCCGCGTTCCGCGACCACATCATCGAGAAGGTCGGGTCGCAGGGCACGGTCGTCATCCGGAATGGAGACGGACAACCGGTCGCGGTTGTCGGGACCATCGGCAAAGGCAAAGTGGTCAGCACCGGTCTGTCCCTCGATCTGCCACGGGTGAACCCGGTGGAACTGAAACTTACCGAAGCTTTCTTCCGGTGGCTCGCCCCGGATGTGCCCCGGCAGGAGCGAATGCGCGTCCTCTCGGGCCCGGAGTTGATGGTTTTTCCGGAAACAACCACGGCGCCGGCCGGTTTGCCGACCGCCTTTCGCCTGGTGACGGGACCGGTCGAACCCGGGCAGACCGTCGAGATGCGACTGGACGGGCGGTCTCTCACCCCGCGGCCCGTCGCGCCGGGCTCGATTCTGCGCCAGGCCGACTTCCGCCTGACCGCGCCGCCGGGCCGGGATTCCGAGGCCGGACATGAACTTACGGTCAAATTGGGGAACACCGTGTTGAAAAAAGAACTGAAGTTGCGCGGGCTTTTTGCGCCGCCGCCGCCCGAGGAGCGCCGCGGTGTGTGGCTTCACGTGGGCAAGGATCGCCGCCCGGCCGTGGTCATGCCGGAACTCCGCAAGCTGGGTATCAACATGGCCGTCTTGCGGATTGCGGGCGGGACCGCAGCCTTCTACGGTTCGAAGGTCCAGCCGGATGTGCAGGACCCGATGGCGGCGGAGGGGGGCGATTGGCTCGCGGCCGCCGTGAAGTACGCCCACGCCAACGGGATCGAGTTGCACGCTTACGTGAACAATTGCGTGGTCGAGGGGCGGACTTCGCCGGCGTCGCTGCGCCGTCTTCGCGCCCAAGGCCGGCTGCAGGAGGGACCGGACGGGCAGCCGATCGACTGGTTCTGCCCGTCGCAACCCGAGAACGTTGAGGCGATTACCCGGCCGATGGTGGAGATCGCGGCCAATTACGACGTGGACGGCGTGCAGTACGACTTCATCCGCTACCCCAATCGCCAGGGGTGCTATTGCGCCAAGTGTCGGGCCCTGTTCGAGAAAGAAAGCGGCGCGCCCGTGAAGAGTTGGCCGGCCGACGTGCTCGAGGGTGGGCCGCGGGCTGCCGCCTACGTCGAATTCCGTTGCGAGCGGATTTCCGCCATCGTCCGCCACGTGTCGGCCGCCGTGCGACGCGCAAACCCGAAAGTGAAAATCAGTGCCGCGGTCTTCCGGGACTGGCCCGACTGCCGGGAAAACGTGGGGCAGGACTGGGTGCGTTGGTGTAGGGAAGGCTGGCTCGATTTCGTTTGTCCCATGACATATACGCTCGATCCCGTCCTCTACGAGTCGTTGGTCGAGAGTCATCGTGCCGCGGTCCCGCCGGGCTTCCCCATCGTCGAGGGGATCGGCATTGCCAGCAGTTCCGGCACAATGGAAGATCCCGCGCAGGTCGCCCTTCACGTCATCCTGGCCCGGAAGGCCGGCGCCGCGGGCTTTTGCGGGTTCTGCTACAAGCCGCGCGCCACTAGACGACTGCTTGCCCCGCTCAGAGCATGGTTCGATGCCTCGGCGGGTCCCGCCCAACAGTAACCGTCAAGTTCCGCCGTGTCAGACGCCGGAGGTCCGTGACGCCCCACTCCGGGGGTTCGCGAAATGCACGACCGTGCCCGGCCGGGCGTGCGTTGCCGGTCGAACCGTCCGTCCGAAGCCTGTTCCATGATTGCGGGGGAGGGGCGAGCTTCGGTATGGAAAAAGAACGACGAGTGAATGCCGCCGACGCGGTCGTGTTGCCGTGGGGTGGACGCTTGAAGGTATTGTCAAGTTCGGAATGAAAACACCATGACGAATAAATGGTAGCGTCAAGGGCGAATTCGGTGTGAAAAAGGAAAAAAAGGAGAGAACGATGACCAAGCGTCTGGAAGCTGTTCTTGAACGCTTTCGTTCCCTGACCGGCGAAGAAAACTTCCGCCTGTCGTTTCTGCATCACCTCCGCTACTCCTGCGGTAAGGACCGGGCCACCGCAACGCTCGAGGACAAGTACGTGAGCTTGGCGCTGGCCGTCCGCGATCGGGTGACGCAGCACATGGTGGCGACCCAGCAGGCCTATCACGATCAGGACGTCAAGCGAGTCTATTACATTTCCATGGAATATCTGGTCGGCCGACTGCTCAGCAAGAACCTGGTGAACCTGGGGATACTCGACTTGGTCCGGCACGCATTGGCGCGACTCGACTGCGACTTGGACGAACTGGCTCAAGTCGAGCGGGACGCCGCTCTCGGGAACGGCGGGCTCGGCCGGCTCGCGGCCTGTTTCATGGATTCGCTGGCGACCTTGGGGTATCCCGCCTACGGGTACGGCATTCTCTACGAGTACGGCCTGTTCCGGCAGGAGATCGGCAACGGCTGGCAGCGCGAGCGCCCCGACCCCTGGCTCGCCGTCGGCAACCCATGGTTGCTGGTGCGGCCCGAGCATACTGTCCTGGTGCCCATGTGCGGACGGATCGAGCACGCCCCCGACCGGACCGGCGCCGACAATCCCATGTGGCTCGATTGGGCCGCGGTACTGGGGGAACCCCATGACCTGCCCATGGTGGGCTACGGCGGCAAGACGGTCAACCTGTTGCGTTTGTTCAAGGCCCGGGCCTCGAACGACTTCGACATGGAGATCTTCAATAACGGCGATTTCGTCCGGGCCGTCCAGCAGAAAGTGAGTTCCGAGAACATCTCGAAGGTCCTCTACCCCATGGACCTGGTCGAGGCGGGGCGCGAACTTCGCCTGCGGCAGGAGTACTTCCTGGTGGCCTGCAGTATTCGGGACATCGTCCGCCGCTATCGGAAGCGCCACCGGGACTGGAGTGCCTTTCCCGACAAAGTCGCCATTCAGATGAACGATACCCACCCCGCTTTGGCCGTGGCGGAGCTGCAGCGGTTTTTCGTGGACGAAGCCGGGCTCGATTGGGACCGAGCTTGGGACTTGGTCACTCGCACCTTGGGCTACACGAACCACACTCTCATGGCCGAAGCGCTCGAAAAATGGCCTGTCGACTTGGTCGAGCGGCTGTTGCCGCGACACCTCGAGATCATTTACGGCATCAACCAACGTTTCCTCGACCGCGTCCGGGCCGAGTTTCCCGGCGACGCGGACTTGGTCCGGCGCGTCTCGCTGATCGAGGAAGAGCCGGAGCGCCGGGTCCGCATGGCCCATCTCGCCGTGGTGGGCAGTCACGCCGTCAACGGCGTGGCCGAACTCCATTCCCGGTTGCTGCGGCAGACCGTTCTGGCGGATTTCGAGCGTATTCAGCCGGGAAAGATCGGAAATGTCACCAACGGCATCACTCCCCGGCGTTGGCTGTTGTGCTGCAACTCCGGCTTGGCCGACTGTATCCGGCGCCGGATCGGCGACGAGTGGGCGGCGGACCTCGACGCCCTCAAACAACTCATGCAATGGGAACGGGACCCCGAGTTCCACGCGGAACTGCGCGCCGTGAAAAACGCCAACAAACAACGCTTGGCGGCTTTTCTGCGGGCCGCCGGCGGGCCGCGTTTGAATCCGGCTACGCTTTTCGACGTCCAGGCCAAGCGCCTCCATGAGTACAAGCGGCAACTCCTCGATGCCCTGCACATCATCGACCGGTACCTGGCCCTTCGGGAAGGGGCGGGTCCGAACGGACCGCCGCGGACCTTTCTGTTCGCCGCCAAAGCGGCCCCCGGCTACCTGCTTGCCAAACTCATCATCAAGTTGATCAACAACATTGCCGTCGTGGTCAATCGGGACCGGCGCACACGCGATTCACTCCAGGTCTTCTTCCTGCCCGACTATCGCGTGACCCTGGCCGAGGCCCTCATTCCGGCCGCCGACGTCAGCGAGCAGATTTCTCTGGCCGGTTGCGAGGCATCCGGCACCGGCAACATGAAATTCGCCCTCAACGGCGCCCTGACCGTCGGCACGCTCGACGGCGCTAATATCGAGATCCGCGACGCGGTCGGCGCCGAGAATTTCTTTCTGTTCGGCATGACGGTGGACGAGGTCCAGGCGCTCCAAGAGCGGGGCTACAGCCCGGGCGACGTGGTGGCGAACAGTCCCCGTCTGGCCCGTGTTCTCGATGCGGTCCGCGCCGACTTGTTCTCGAAGCGGGAACCGGGTGTTTTCGAACCGTTGTTGCGCCGCACGCTCGATGAGGGCGATCCGTTCATGGTCTTGGCGGATTTCGAGGATTATTGCCGTGTCCAGGAAGAGGTGGACCGTGTGTACGCGAATCCGGAAGAGTGGGACCGGCGCGTGGTCTGCAACATCGCCAACATGGGTCGGTTTTCGAGCGACCGTTCGATCCGAGAGTACGCAGAGAAGATTTGGGGCATACGGCCGGTGGCCGTCCCCGCAACCCCGCGCCGCGATTGACCGCGAGCAGCTGTCCCGGGGAAAGGCCCCGGAAGGCCTGCGAAGCGGGAAAGAATCTGCGAAGGAGGGCGGGGCGACGACGCGGTCACTGCTCCCGGCCGAAAACGATGCGACCCGCATGCGAGACCTGCCAGGACGCGCCGCCGGTCCCATGCCACATGAGCCACTGGTCCGTCGCCGTCTTGCGCACGGTCAGGTTGCAGTCGAAAGGACCGCGGGATTTCGGGTCGATCCCGAGTGCGGCAAACGGGATACGCCACTCGGCCGTCCACTGCCGGCGGTTCACGATCCGCGCACCGTAGCGCGTCGCGGTCTGAAGACGGCGGGCCGCCTCGATGGGGGCGCCCGCCTCGGTGCTGCTCTCGAACTGGCCTTTGGGATACCCGCGCAACACGAAAACCGTCCCCGAGGGGGTCCGGAAGGCCACCTCGACCGCGTCGTTTCGGTTCCACACCGCGTCGGTCTTGAGCGGCGCCGCCTCGCTGACCCGGTTTACGAACGCCACGTACAACGCCTCGTCGTCGAACCCCAAGTGCGCGAAGCTGACCGGCTTGGACGCCGCGCCGCGCGGGTCCTCCTTGAGTGTGATCCCGCGTTGCATGTTCACTTGGTTCCATTCCGCCGGGAGTACGGCGCCGTCGACCGTGATGGGGCCCGTGAGGCGGGGAACGCGGAACGTCGGGCGGGGGCGGGCCGGTTTCGGCGGCGGTCCCGGCATGCGGTCGAGTTGCAAAGGATGCTCCCGCACGCCTTGCGCCTCGACGATGGGCCAAGTGGCGCGCAACGGTGACTTGTACGGTCCGATCTTATCTACCGGAATGGGCCGAAACCCAATCCTTCTCGCAGGAGAATCCGGCCGCAGCCGGTAGTCGCCGTGCTCCGCATCCACGAACCGGGGGTCCGCCACGACGGTACGCCGCTCGAAACCAAGCGCTTTCCACGCAGACCACTGCCTCTCCGGGGGCACGCCGCGCAACCCACGGACCAGCAGCGGGTTGTCGAAGTGCCAAATCACGTTGGAGTCCGACTCCGTCGTCGCGGTGTCCAGGTTGCGGACCGAGTAGAGCGCCGCGGCATCGCCCCGGTAGCAGATGATGTTTCGCACGAAGCGATTGCCTGCCATTTTCAGGCGTTCCTCGAACGGCATGTTCTCGAGAGCACGGATTTGCGGATACTTCCGATAAGCGGGCAAAGCGGCGGTTCGGGCGAATGCGGCCTTCATGCTCTCGGTGCCTTTGCCCGGGTCCGGTTTCCAACTGCTGTAGGTCATCTGTGTCGTGCCGCCGTCAACGATGATGTTGTTTTCGATGAGGTTGTCGCGACCGCCGTGAATGAACGGACCACCGCGCACGACCCGGACCATGATGTTGCCGCGGATCGTCACACCGCAGGTGATGTTGTCCAGATAGATGCCCCAGCAGTAGTAGGGCGCCACCCAGCCGCGAGTGCGGTCCCAGCCAAAGCCGACAGGGTCGTGGATGTAGTTGTATTGGATGATGGTGCCGCGTTTGGTCCAACTGGTATTGCAGGCATTGATGGCGGCCGTGTCCGAAATCTCCGTGTTGGTGTGACGCAGGTGGTTGTACTCGATTACGTGGTCGTTTCCGTTCCAACGGATGCCTTGGCGCGGTGTGTCGTGAATCAAATTGTGCGAGACCCGGTTGCCGACCCCGGTGCACGAGATGCCGCTGCCTGCTTTGTAGAACACGCCCGTGTGATGAATGTAGTTGTTGTCGGCCGTGTTGTTGCCCGCTTCCAGGGTGTCGAAGTCGCCGCCGCCCAAAAAGATGCCGGTGGAGCCGACGCTGTACACGTCGCAACCCGTCACGGAATTGTTGGTCCCGGAGATTCGCACCGCCGCAGACCAACTGTTGTATTCCATGACATTGCGGACCACGCATTTTTCCAGACGGCAATGGTCGGTCTTGTACATCGACACCGCCTCTTTGTCGCTGCACTCGATGGTGAACCCGCGAAAGGTGACGTATCGCACCCCCTCCTGGAGATCGAGGACTCGATTCATCGCGGGCACGGTTACCGTTGCATCGCTCATGGGGCCGGGCGGGATGAAATAGAGGGTCCAGGTTCGGGGGTCGAGATACCATTCTCCGGGGGCATCCAGTTCTTCGAAAAGGCCGCGAAAGTAGAAACGGTCTCCGCCTTTCATGCCGAAGCGCCGGTCGCCGAGACGTGCGTCGAACCCACGGTCGGCGCCAAGCCGGACGGTCCCGCGTTCGTAGTCCACGCCGGCGATCGGTACGATGTGGTTCCACCAGTTGTGGTGTGGGAAGACCATGACGGTCCCTTCCGTCGGGCGGGTCCATCGGTGCAAGTCCCGGGGGCGAACGCGAAAGGTCCGCCGTTGTTCCAACGTTTCCACGGTCTTCCTGCGGGTCAGCGGGACGTAGTCGCCCGGCACGAACAACCATCCGCCGCAGATGGGGGCTGTGGGATCGAAGTTCGGATAGCGGGCCAAGTGCTGACGTTTCCCGTTGAAGAAGAGTTGCTTGAAGCGGTACTTCGGGAATCCCTGGGCGCGCAGGTCGGCTTTGAGAATGCCGTCCCGATACGGCGTGAATCCGGTGATCCGGCGTCCCCCCGACAACACGGGCTTTTCGTCGCGGTACGCGGCATAGAGCACCGGCGCCCCCGGCCGGCCGGAATCCTCGCGGCGCAATTGGAAGGTCCGCGGCAGAGCATATACGCCGCCGCGCACGAATACCGTTACCGGCGGCATGGCGCCCGAGGTCCGCTTCTTGAGTGCACGGATGACGTCCCGCGCCCGTTCCAGGGACGCAAACGGACCGTCGGTGCCGTTTGCGTTTGCCGCAGGCGTTCGGCCGCTCCATGTGTCCCGCCCGCGCGGCGACACGTAGAACACGGCGGGTGCTGAAGGTTCGGCCCCCGTGCCGGGGGGGGACGCCCCCCACAACGCCGCCGCTGCCGCGGCCCGGAGGAAACGGGCGGTGAAGAACAACGCGCGGCGCCGTCGGTCCGGGCAGCGGGGGCGAATTCCTGTCCGGGAGCGGATGAGCATGGTGATTGTTTCCGTGATTGAATCAAAACCTCGATATCGCCGGTCCGGCCGCGGGTTTCAGGCCGATTCGAGGGCGTGCCGGCCCGACCGAGGCCATCGCTACTCCCCCACGACCCCGATCTCGGCGGCGGACGCCCAGATGCCGCCGTTGATCTCCGAGAGAATGCGGATGCCCACGTACCGACCACGTGTCGGTGCGAACCGCACTTCTTGTGGTTTTTTGGTCTTGCGGAAAGTGCAGACCGCCGCAGGCCGCGCCGGAAAGCGGTCCGGATCGTTCCCGACGTGGATTTCAACGTCCTTGAATCCGCCGTTCCAGCCGCTGTCCTGTCGGGCCAGATAACGAATGCCGGATACGGTATGTTCGCCCCCGAGATCGAGGACGATCTCGTGCGGCGGTTTGGCCGGCTGTCCCTTCCACCGCGTGTGCCAAATCGACCGGGGAGCGCCGTCGATGGCGTTGACGGCCAGTTTGCCGTTGAACCGGGATTCGCTGCTGACTCGGGCGATGCGGTACTCGGCCCGCGGGATCAGACCGTCTTCCGGCAACTGTTGCGCAGCGGCCGGCGGCCCCCAGTACCGCTCGCCCGAGGCCATCCGGTCTTTCTTCTCGAGGGTGAAATCGAAGTATCGGCCGGGCCGCGCCGGTTCGTGGGCCCGCGCCGCGATCTCTTTCACGCGTTCGACGATTTGCGGGTGCGCCCCGGCCACGTTGTGCTTCTCTTCGATGTCCGTGTTCAGGTCGAAGAGTTCCCAGCCGCCGGCGGGCGTATACACGGCCTTCCAGTGGCCCAAACGGACGGCGCGGGACATGCCCATCTCCCAATAGAGAAACTCGTGCCGGGGTTGTCGGAATCGATTTGCGGAGTTCGCAGCCAGCAATTCAGGCACGATCGAGACCCCGTCGGTCTCCCGCGGCGGGCGCACGCCGGCCAGCTCGGCCGCAGTAGGCAGGAAATCGGGGAAGTACCAGAGAGAATCACTCACGCGTCCCGGCCGGATCCTGCCGGGCCACCAGGCGATCATGGGAATGCGCAGGCCGCCTTCGTAGAGATTCCCTTTATGACCGCGGAATGCGACCCCGGTACGGGGATTCACGTTGGGCGCATGGAAGCCCCGGGGATGTTGCTCGTCGCGAAAGTAGTCCATGCCGCCGTTGTCGCCGGAGAAAAACACCACGGTGTTCCCGGCAATGCCGAGGTCGCGCAGAAGACCGACGATCTCACCGACATTCCGGTCCAACATGTGGACCATGGCCGCATACACCCTGGCGGCGCGCGGCCAGGGCTTGTCTTTGTAAAGGCGCCAGGACGGCTCCGTATCGGGTATGTCGAACCAGCCGTGGGGCGGCGTCACGGGCAGGTAGCAGAAAAACGGTCGCTCCCGATTGTCCCGAATGAATTTCTTGGCTTCCTCCATGATCGCATAATGGGAATATGTCCTGCCGGCGTGCCCGCCGCGATTGCCCGGCAGCGGCGCCTCGCGGCTGTTCCGGATCAGGTACGGGGGGTAGTATGAGTGGGCGTGTACTTGGTCGTAGTACCCGAAGAAGACGTCAAACCCGTTTTTTTCCGGAACTCCGGTCGAGCCGCGACCGCCGCAGCCCCATTTGCCGAAACCGCCCACGGCGTACCCTGCCCGTCGCAGAACGGTCCCCACCGTGGGTTCCCCGGCGCGCATGGGATCGCCGCCCCAGTTGGTGCGGACCGACGTGTGCCCCATGTGTTTGCCGGTGAGAAAGCAGCAGCGGGTCGGCGCGCAGACCGGTGCGCCGGCCAGAGCTTGGGTGAAGCGTACGCCTTCGGCGGCCAAACGGTCGAGATTGGGCGTTCGCATGTGCGGATGCCCCATGCACGACAGTTCGTAATAGCCGATCTCGTCCGCCATGATGTAAATGATGTTCGGAGGACGGCGGTCCCGACCCGCGCCCAGCACCGCGGCCGGCGTGACGACTGCGGCGCCGGCCTTGGTCATTTTTCCCAAAAACAACCGGCGTGAAATTGCCATGATGCCCGACTCCACCCGAGGTGTGTGCGGTCGGCCGGCGTCCCTCAGACCCGCCGCCGGCCGGAACCGACGCGGCGTCATCGGCGTGCGGACGCCGCCGCACCTGAACATCCGATATGCCTGCGTCATTTCCGCAGTTGCGATCTTGCGCACTGAGCATTGCTCGCGTTCCGCCGCAAGCCCGTGTCAGTCGTTCTCGAATGACGTTCCGGCCTGTTCGCCGCCGATTCGATGGACGTTTTGTCCCTGGACGGACTGATCGGTCCCGACAAAGTCGAGCGGGGCTGGATCGGAACGCTTACGGAGAAGATCAGCGGCCGGCAAGAAGTATAGGCCAATTGTTTCGGGTTGCAAAAAGGCGCGTGCCGGGGGATCGAATCACTCTTCGGGAAGACGCAGTTCGAGGCGCGGCGCGCGCAAAGGGTCGTCGTCGGAGGCGAAGGCGGCATAGAACTCGATGTCGCTTTCCACGGCAATGCCGAAGTTCGCTTCGCCGTGAGCGATCCAGTTTCGGACCAGAGCGTCGATTTCCGGGCCTTGGAACACCCAGGTCCGGTCTGCCGCATCCACCCGCCGGGGCAGGGGAGGCCCCAGCTTGGGTTGGGTCGAGAACGTCAGCGTCCGGGGGTCCCATTTCGCCCGGACCGGCCGGAGCCAGACGCGCCCCTTGCCGCGACGATAGGCGGACGTCAGGATGATTCGCGCCTGAATGTCTGCGGAGTTCGCACCGGGCGGCAACGCGATCCGCGGCCACCGGACATAGGCCCGGCGAAGGTTGGGGCGTTTGGGGGAAACTTGGAGCACGGGCCGGTCGGGGTTCGCCCGGTCGCGCTGTCCTTTCCATGAGTTGACGTCGGCGCCGCGGTCGGCACAGATCCACCACGCCCGCGGCCAGGGGGGGGCGGAGTCCGCAGCCTGGAAGCGGAGGTCGCCGGTCTGCTCGACGGCCGGCCAGAACCCGAACCCTTTCGAACCGCTTGCCACCCGCACCGCCAGCTGTGTCCAGCCCGCATTCAGGCGGGCCTTGCCCCGGTACTGGTCGGCTCGGGGCGGCCCTTTCGCTTCCCGCACGTCCAGCACCAGCTCCCCATTCACGCGGACGGTCCCCCAGTAGTCCAGGCCCAGGCTCACGCCGACGGTGCGGGCGACGGGGGAGAAGATCCACGTCAGCGCCCGAGCCTGAAACCCCTCGCGCAGTGCCGCGGCCCTACCGCTCGCCGCCAACAGTGAGCCCAGGTTCACGAAACCGGTGGAATCGGCGGTCAACGTCTGTACCGGTTGCTCCGCGGTTTTGGGCAGGGGCATGCCCAGGCCGTGGTCCGGGGCGTCTCCGGGGTCGAGCACCCGGCTCACCCGCCACTCTTGGATGAAACACAGCCGCTGCGAGAACAGTTCGTCCTCAGTCGGCGGCACTATGCCCCCCAGCGTCAGGGCTGAAACGCTGTGGGCCGGGACTTCGAGCCGGAATGAGGGGTCCGGTCCCGGAGGCAGGAGTACGCGACGCTCGATCAAGCGCGGTTTATCGGAATTTGGCGCGTCAGCCGTGACGCACCGCAATTGCGCATAACGTACGCGCGGGGCGAAATGGGTGACCGTGACGCTTACGGCCGCGGCTCGGTCGCGATGGCGGTTGCCGATCATGAGGACCAGGCGTTCCTTGTCGCCGTCCCGGGCGGCCTGGCCGAACAGCATGGGCACCCGTACATTCTCGCGACCGGGATACGGCCAGGAGGGGCACGTCACTTCCGCGGCGAGGCGGTCGCCACGGAACAGTCTTGTGTACAGGCGAAACACCGCACCGGTCGGGTTGAGCACCGGGCCTTTTGACGTGCGACGAACCAGACTGAAGTGTCCTTCCGCCCCACGACCGTACAACTGAAAAAACTGCGCGCTGTCCACATGTTCGTCCCAGAAAACCCCGAACATGGCCGCAATATGCACGGCCGTGGCAATGTCCGTACTGACATTGTACGGCTTTGTGTAGCCGGGTGGGTGGGTGTTCCATTCGCTGCACACCAAGCGCCAGCGGCCGTGGCCGAGGGCGAAAACGTCCTCGACTTTTGGGCGAATGCGCTCGAGACGCAAGACCTCGGCCCCAGAGACCCGGGCGTAGTAATCTCCCATCCGGCGACGGGCCTGAATCCAGGAAAAGTCGTAGGGGTGAGAGACGACGAACGAGATTGCGTTTGGCGCCCGTGCCGCCACGGCGCCGAGCATCCGCCGGTTCCAGTTGCGGTCCGCTTCATGGAGGGAAGCCCCGATTTCCACAGAAGGAGCGACCCGGCGGACCGCGGCGGCGCAATCCAGAACGTAACGGGCGTAATCATCGGCGTCCCAAGCGCCGCTGGCCGGGAACTGGGGCTCGTTCCAAACTTCCCAACCGGTCACCCCGAACCCCTCCGGGGCCCCGGGGTGGGGCGTCTCGTTCAGCCAGCGGATGTAGGCGGCCAAGGCCGAAGGCCGGTGACGCGGATCCAGGTTGTTCTTCGCTTCCGAGGTATAGTGCGCCTTGCGTCCGATGCGGGTAAACGGACAGAAAGCGATGCGCTCGACGAACCCCATGACCCGGGCGAACGCGCTCGCGGTCTCCCAGGCGTTTTCACAGACTTCCAAGTCCTTCTTCCCCCCGTCGAAAAACCGGGTGTTCGCCCAGATGCGGATACTGCTGCCGTCGAAACACCCTTTCCACAATGCGGTGAATGCACTGTCGAAAGGGGGATAGATGGCGCACACCCCCAACACCCGTCGATTCACGGGTTCGATTACGGCGCGCGCGTCCACACGCATTGATGCCGCCCCGGATTGCGGCACGGTGAATTCCGTCGGGTCCGCCGTCCCGGCCCGGAGAGCCGCCGCCGATAGTGCGCCCAAGAGGAGCACGGCCATGCCGCGGGTTGTCTGTAAGGTTCGAAAAACGGCCTCGGGCCGGACATTCGATTCTGCAACCATATTCGACTCCTTCCCGCGGCGCGAATTCGTGTTTCTTTGCAGCCGCGGAGACTTGCCCGTCCGTCCGCAGAGTGTCCCGCTGGCGGCGTCCGGCAATGGCGCCGGCTGCAAACGTTGCAGACGGAGCGGTATCCCCCCAGCCTATCGCTCTCGCACTGCTGCGCCCCCGAGTCTTCACGGATTCATGTTCTATAGTACCGAGGCGCTTTGAAAATTCCACGCGGCCGCGCAACCTGGCCTGAATTGTTCACGCATCGCCCGGAAAGTGAAGCGCATTGCCCCTCTTCCGACGCGAGCGCCGGGAATCGAGTCCTGGTGCAGCATCGTCCGCAACCGTTTTCGGCCCAGAGCGGATCGACACAGTATTGTCCCTGGCATGAGACGAACCAGGCCCCGACGCCGGCGAGCGTCTTTCCACGAGGTGCATTATGCTGATCGGAATCGACTTGGGCACGTCGGCCCTGAAAGTAATGTTGCTGGACGAGGCGAACGGACGCGTCGCGGGTTTCGAACGCGAGCCGCTCGAGGTCTTGAATCCGACCCCGGACCGTGCCGAGGCCGACCCCGAGGTCTGGTGGCGGACTCTGACCCGCGTCCTGCACCGGTTGGCGGACCGGCGGCCCGAGGCCATGCGCGAGGTCCGGGGCATCGGATTGAGTACGATCTTTCCGGCATTGGTCCCGATGGATGCACACGGGAGCCCGCTCTGCAACGCGCTGCTGTACTGCGATCGTCGTAGTCGCGATGAGGTGGAGATCATCGGCCGGGAATTCGGAGTTGAACGGTTTGAGACACTTACCGGAAACCGCCTCACGCCGGGCACGTGCACCTTGCCCGGAGTGCTTTGGCTGCGGCGGAACGCGCCGGATGTCTTCAACCGGGCGCACATCTTCGGCCAAGCCACAACGTTCTTGATTCGTCGGCTGACCGGCCGGTTCGTGGTCGACTACAGTCACGCCGGCCTCTCCGGTATGGTGCATGCAGGCCGGGAAGACGCTTGGGCCCCCGACCTGCTCGAACTCGCGGGTTTGACCCCTGGGCGCCTGCCTCGACTTTTGCCTGCCACAGCGGCGGCGGGAGTGTTGACGCCCGCTGCCGCCCGAGCGTGCGGGTTGTGTCCGGGGGTGCCGCGCCGGAGCGGGAGACGCACCTCTGGCCGCCCTGGGCGGCGGGGTCGTTTGCGGTGAACGACTCTTCGTTTGTACCGGCACGACCGATTGCCCCATGTTCACTGCGGCGTCCGCCCCTCGGAATCCGGCGTTCGCCAATTGCCGTTATCCTCTGCCCGAGTTGTGGGTGTCGATCGGGGCCACCAGCACGGCCGGCGCTTCGATCAAATGGATGTGCGATCAGATCCTTTCCTGCGGCATCGACGAAATGACCGCTCGGGCCGCAGCCGCGGCCCCCGGCGCCGGAGGGGTGGTTTATCTGCCGTACCTGCAGGGGGAGCGCACGCCGTGGTGGGATCCCGGGGCCCGCGGGGTGTTCTTCGGGCTGGCGCTCACAACAGACGGGCGCGATCTGTGTCGGGCCGTGTTCGAGGGCGTGGCCTTCTCCTGGCGTCAGGTACTGGGGCTGCTCCAGCGCGAATACGACTTCGAGCCGTCCGAAGTCATTGCCGTCGGCGGCGGTACGGCCAATCCGCTCTGGAACCGAATCAAGGCTTCTGTCCTGAAGGCGCCATTGCGGGTCCTCGAATTCGCGGAGACCGCGAGCCTGGGCGCGGCCATGACTGCCGGGCTGGCAGGCGGCGTGTTCGAAAACGCCGAAGCCGCCCGAGACGCCACGGCGCCGTTGCGGAGTTCGCACACGGTCGAACCTGTCCCCGAGTGGATCGAGGCGTACGACCGGGCGTTTGCGGTTTATGATCGACTCTATCCGGCCCTCGAACCGGTGTTTGCCCGCGCGGCGCACCGCACCTCTTGACGGTCGGATTGGCAGGACCGTCCGGATCGCGTTATGGTAGCGTTTGTCCGCCGCCTCACGCGAGAAGCCGAGTTTTTCATGGGGCCCCTCGGGCCCAAGCCGCAGCAGATGAAGAGATGATTGCCCAGGCAACAGCACTCGACGCCAGCGTCCTGGTCTTGAACCGGGTCTACATGGCGATTCGCGTTACGACCGCGCGCCGGGCTTTCGGCCTTTTGTGTGGCGAGCGGGCCGAGGTCATCAACGCCGAGGGCGGGCGCTTCAGCAGCTACAGTTTCGAAAGCTGGACCGAGGTCAGTGCGTTTCGGGAAATGTTCAGTCCGCACACGGACTGGGTCCATACCGTCCGACGGACGATCGCCGTGCCCAAGATCATCCGGTTGCTCGGATACGACCGTTTTCCGGTGCGACGCATCAAGTTGAACCGCGCCAACGTCTATGCGCGGGACCGCAGCACCTGCCAGTATTGCGGCCGTCGGTTCGCCACCAGCGAATTGACCCTGGACCACGTGGTGCCGCGACATATGGGCGGAGCGAGCAGTTGGGAGAACCTGGTTTGTTGCTGCGTCCGTTGCAACGGGAAAAAGGGGGGCAAAACGCCGGCCCAGGCCCATATGCGACTGATCCGTCCGCCCGTGCGTCCTCGGCGCAGCCCGGTGTTGACTGTACGGTTGAGTCAGGACAAGTACGCCTGCTGGCAGGCGTTCCTCGACAACGCCTACTGGACCGTCGAACTCGAGTGACGGGACGGCGACGGAGGCGGCCGGGGCGCCGACCTGCCTGCCGTGTCGTGCTCGTTGTCCCGCTCCCGCCGTCGTCCCCTTGCTTTTGCCCCGAAGCCCTGGCCGAAGCGAACGGACGATGGGGCGCATCCACACCACGACGCGGGCGAAAACGCGGTTTCCGGCGACACGACTGTGCGTCGTCCAGTGCTCTCCGCGCAAAGTCGGGGGTGCGCAAATTGAACGAATGCACTCTCGGGACCATCTCCCGTGGCGGGCGACCACCCCGAGCGGGAGAGCCGTGCCTTCCGGCAAGCAGACTGAAGCGATGATCGCGCGTCGACCGCTGCTTGTGTTCCAATTGTACGGTCCAACGGGTCCCGCTGGCCCTGTCCCGCCTTCCAGGCACTTGATTCCCCCACCCCAGACGATATATTGACTGAACCGAAATAATTCGGAATGTGGGGCTCGGCACGGCAAATGTTAGGAGGTCGGAGTTCAAGATTTCCGGCCTTCGGTGACAGCCGGGCCCGGTGGGTGTAAAGTGTGCGAGCTGGAGTGATGTCCGGCAGCGTTTTCTCTGCGCGTCACATGACGCTCTGCCTCACGACCATCTGGGGGCGAAACCGGTCTCGACTGGTTGGGTGAAAGCGCCGGCTGCATGCGGAGGATGACCGTTGGCCTCCTTAATCACCGGTCAACCTAGTAACTGCGAACGAACCGCTCGCACTCGCTGCTTAATGCGGCGACGTCTTTGCTCTGACGTCCGATAGGGGACAAAGACGACGACTTCGGACTGGCCGAAGGACCGGGCGCCCGGGTCCGACGGCGAGACTTTTCCGGACGCTGGCAAACCGGCAGGCCGTACATCGCCGGCCGGAGCGCGAGATTCAAATGGTGTACTAAGCATGTAGATGCCGGCGTGGCGTCCAATCAGGACGGGGGTTCGACTCCCCCCGCCTCCACCATCCTTCGCGCGGAGCGCAGCGCAGCACGAAGGATGGTGTCCTCCGTAGCTCCGCCAGGAGCGGAGGAGGACAAAA
>JAADHN010000068.1 GCA_013151865.1 Kiritimatiellota bacterium | reverse complement strand
CGGGGCGCCGCCCGCCGCCGCCCCGCCCGGACCCCGAGACGCGCTTCAGGCCGCCCCGTGTCGCGCCGAGGACCCCACGGTTTCGGAACAGGAAGCCGCGCTGCTCAAGAAGGCGGAGGCGGTCGCGGCCCGAAGTCCGGCCGAAGCGGCCCGGTTGGTCGAGGCGGCGATGACGCCCGAATCCAGCCCGGCCCTGTGGTTCGCCGTGGGAGTGTTCCGGTTGCGCGAACGTCGCCCCGAAGAAGCCGCCGCGGCCTTCCGCCGCGCCCTGAAGAAACTTCCGGACTTTTCGCGTGCCCGGCTGAATCTCGCCAGGGCATTGCTCGATCTTGGCCGCCACAAGGCCGCCGCCCGGGAGTTGGCCCGGTTGACGGTTGTGCGGGGTGTGGATCGCGGGACCGTCTGGGGCCTGCTCGGGTTCGCCCTGCTGAGCGCCGGAAACAATACGGCGGCCGAGACCGCCTACCGCAACGCCCTGGTTTTCCGCCCGGACAGCGCGGCGGTGCGACTCGGCCTGATCAAAACGCTCCTGGCCCAGAAACGCTTCGCAGCGGCGCGCACCGTCTTGCGCGAAGAGCTGGACCGCACACCCCGCCGTGTCGATCTGTGGACCCTTCTCGCGTCTGCGGACCTCGCAGAGGGCCGCGACCGGGACGCCTTGATCCACCTCGAGTGCGCCCGCCGGGTCGGAAAACTCAAGCCCGAGGAACTGGCCACGCTCGGCGATCTCATGCTGGAACACGGGCTGGCCGCCGATGCCGCGCGGACTTTCACCCGGGCCGCGGCCCTCGAAAACGCGCCCGTGGGTCGACTCCTCCGCGCCGCGGATGGGTTCCTTCTTTTGAACGACGCCGACCGGGCCGCGGCCCTCCTTGACCAAGTGCGGAGTTCGCAAAAGCCGGCGCCCGATTCCGAGAACGGCGTCAAACTGCGTTTTCTCGAAGGCCGACTCGCCGAGGCCCGGGGCGACGAGCAGGGCGCCCGTGAGGCCTACTCCGCCGTGCTCGACCACGATCCGCTTCACGCCCCGGCGTTGTTCGCCCTGGGCGACCTCGAATACCGTGCCGGGAACCTGGACCGTGCCCTAATGCTTTACGAACGAGCCGGGCGCCTGCCGGACAACCGAGCCAAAGCCCTGGTCCGGCAAGCCCGAATCGCCGTCGAGCGGTCGCAGTATCCGGTGGCGGAGCGCCTGCTCGAACAGGCCCTGGAAAGCAAGTCCGACCCCGATGTCCGGGATTATCTCGACCAGATTCGGCGCTTGGTCCGGGCGACCCGGGAGCCGTGAATCCCGCCGCCCTGCGTTCCCAGCCGATCCCGCTTGGCGGGAGAGACGGGTCCGCCTCAGGCGGACAGCGATTCACCCCTGGCGAAGAGCGACAACTCCCGCGGCTCGCGAACCCTTTTCGGACGGGCTCTTGTCTAAAGCGACTTGCGTGGTTGTGAACTCCGCGTGGCATTGGGACGATCAAGGGCTAATGTAACGGCTCGACGAGACCTGTCGGTGGGGAATGCCGGACACTGCGGTTCGCCTCACCCGAATCATTCGTGAATCGGAGAGGCGGGCCCTCGCGCGGGTCCGTCCGACGCCCGACTCGCGGCGCCCGTCGGTTGGCGATCAGGAAGAGAACTTCATGCTTAGCCTCACCCACCTCCGGAGAGCTGTCGAGAGTTTTCGACGAGCAATGAATCTACTGGGGCAACCGGACCGTCTGGCCGGCCTCGATCCCGATGTGGTGGAGGCTGTGAAAGCCGGGGCAATCCAAAACTTCGAGTTTACCTACGAGCTGTGCTGGAAAACGATAAGGCGCTGGCTGTCGGAGAATGTCGGCCGGGTATACGTGGACGGAGTCACGCGACGAGAACTCTTTCGGATGGCAGCGGAGCAACGGCTCATCGAGGATGTCGAGCGGTGGATGACGGTCCATCGAGCGCGGAATGAGACATCGCGCCTGTACGACGAAGCCCGGGCCGAGGCTGTGTTGGCCGCCGCCCGCGACTTCCTGGTCGACGCCGAGGCCCTGCTCGAAGTATTGGATCAACGGTGATGCTCGATTTGGACGCACGGCACAGCGAAAAAGTGCGTCGTATCCTTGCCGAACACGTCCCCGAGTGCGAGGTTCGCGCTTTCGGTTCACGGACCACCGGCGAAGCCCGCTCCTGGTCCGATCTCGACCTTTTGGTCATGGGGCCCGAGCGCCTGGATCCGCGGCGGATTTGGCGTTTGTTGGACGCCTTCGAGGAATCGGACCTGCCGTTTCGTGTGGACGTGGTCGACTGGAACGCAGCTTCCGAGTCATTTCGTGCCGCCGTCGGCGCCGCCGGCCCCGTCATATACCGTCCGACCGCTTCGTCGGGGCAGTGACCGTTGGGGCGAGACGTTGCCGCGCGATCACCGGCCTGTCGAAGTCGCCGCCTGCCGTCGATCGGGACGCATTGGCGTGTGCTCCGATTCCGCTTTTGCGCGGTCGGTCCGCCAAGCCTCCCGGCAGCTTTTGATTCACGGTCCATTCAAAACATGCCTTTCCCTTCTCAGACAAATCCGCAACCGGTCCGGGGACAGGCCGCGAGACGCCCGGCCCGAATTCGGGCCGCGGTCCTCGTCGTGGTCGTGCTCGGTCTTGTCGCCGTATTGTTCCGGAACGCCGGCCGCGGCGAGCGCAACCGTCGCGGCGAACCCCGTCCTTTCACGGTTGCTTTCCCGGTCTTCGGGACCGTCGGTCGGGTTAAGTTTTGGGCGCCCGAGGAACAGGCTGCTCGAGCGGCCGAAGCGGTCGAGACCGAGCTTTTCGCCTTGCAGCGGGCCATAAACGTCTACGACCCGAAGAGCGAGCTTTCCCGGCTGAACGCCGCGGCGGCCGAGCGGCCGGTTGCCTGCAGTGAACGACTGTGGCTCGTGATCGAGGCGGCCCGGCGCGCTTGGCGTGAAACGGGCGGTGCCTTCGACGTATCGGTCGGACCGCTCATGGATCTGTGGGGCTTTCATCGCAAACGCCGGTCTCTTCCCAGCGAAGCCGAAATCCGCCAAGCCCGGGAAAAAGTGGGGCTGACCAAAGTCCTTTTCGACGACCGGGCCCGAACCGTGGCGTTTACCGTGCCCGGCATGTTCCTCGATATGGGCGGCATCGCCAAAGGCTACGCCCTGGATGTCGCGGTGCGCCTGGCTGTCGAGAACGGCATCCGTCGGGGGTTGATCGATCTGGGCGGCAATATCCGCTGCCTGTCCGAACCGCCCCCGGGCCGGGACGCCTACGAGATCGGCGTGCGGGACCCGTTCGACGTCAAGCGCATGATCGGGACCGTGGCGGTCACCGGTGCGGCCGTTGCCACGAGCGGGAACTACGAGCAGTTCGTCGTGCTTGACGGCCGACGGTTCACCCACATCGTCGACCCGACCACCGGCCGACCGGTCCAAGATGTTGCCGCAGTGTCGGTCCTGACGCCGCGCGGCGTGGATTCGGACGTGTTTTCGACCGCGATCTTCGTGGCCGGCGCTTCCTTGGCCCGGCGTTTCGTGGAGACCCATCCCGGCAGTGGTGTCTTGATCGTCACGGTCCACGACGGCGAACGCCCGAAACTGGAACAGTGGGGCTGGCGCTGGCATACGAAACTGCCGCCGTTGCTGCGGATCGAGGCCGGCTTGCGCCCGGCGAAGAGAAGTCCGTGAGAATCCTGCTGGTCATTACCGAACTCGACGAAGGCGGCGCTGAAAACGCGCTGGTCGAGGTGGCTCGGGGCCTGCAGGCCGCCGGCGATGCGGTCGAGGTGGTCGCGCTGTTTCATGGCGAGACCCCGCCGGCGGAGCGGTTGCGGGCTTCGCGCATTCCGGTCACCGACCTGCACTTCCGTGCCTGGTCCGGTCCCGCGGCGCTGATCCGGCTGCGGAACGTCGTCCGGCGTTTTCGGCCGGACTTGGTCCATTCCTGGCTGTTTCATGCGAACTTCGCGGCCCGCCTGATGGCGCCGAGATCCGTCCCGCTCGTCTGCGGCTTGCGTGTGGTCGAACCCCGCCGGCTTCACATCCGGCTCGACCGGCTGATGCGGCGGCGCGCGGCTTGCACCGTTTGCGTCAGCAACGCGGTTGCGGAGTTCGCAATCGAGCGGCTCGGCCTTCCCCGGGATCGGGTGCGGGTGATCGGCAACGGCGTTCGGCCTCCTCCTCCTCCCCTCCCGGTCCGAGACCGGAACGAGCTTCGCGGCCTGACCGTGGCCCGGGTGACGCCTCAGAAAGGTCTGGACATACTTGTGGCGGCCCTGGCGCGTTTGCCTGCGGACCTCGAATGGCGCTGGCGCGTCGCAGGCGCCGTGCCCGACCCGGCGTATGCACGGCGTCTGCAGCGGGTTGCGGAGTCCGCGGGAATCGCCGAACGCATCGAGTGGCTCGGGGCGGTGCCGCGTGAGCACTTGGCGGCAATGTATGCGGAGGCCAACCTGTTCGTGCTGCCCTCGCGCTGGGAGGGCCAGCCCAACGCCCTGCTGGAGGCCCTGGCCTGGCGCCTCCCGGCGGTCGCTTCCGCAGTGGACGGCACGCGAGACCTGGACCGCGAGGCGCCCGGGTGCTTCGAACTGACCCCGCTCGAAGACGCTGCGGCGCTCGCCGCGGCCGTGGTCCGCGTCTTTGACGACCGGCGGTTCATCGAAAACCGGGCCGAGCGCATCGAACGCCTGCTGGCGAACCACACGTGGGAAGCCGTCTGTCGGGCCTACCGCGAGCTGTACCGGGAGATCCTCGGCCGCTGAATTTCGGGGGTCTCAACGACTTCGTGCATCCGGGCAGTTCTTACGCCGGCGACCTCTCCTCCGGCAGACGCATTCACCGCGCACCCGACCCGGTGGGCCGGCGGCCGCTTCCCGGGACCTGCCTGAGCGAACAAGAGATGCGAAGTGCCGCAATCACGGGAAGCTCGGAATGCACGGAACGGGCTGCGAGTCGAGCGCGCGCCGGAAAAGGGGGGTCGGGCTGGGGATCGGTGCGGGGAAACGATGCCGCAACGGGCGAGCGTCGCAACTGCGCCATGGCGCCCCGGCGCCGCAGGTGGGGATCGCAATGGAGAGAGTCGGGACTGAATTCGACAGTGCCGTGAGCCCTGATCGACACGCTGTTCGACGCGGACTTTGCGCCGGCCGGGCGCCGATGAAGTTCACTGTCCGGCCCGGGCTGTTCGGCGGACGATGCATCCGACCGACCGGGGTTCGATCCTTGTCGAAAGGACGATCCGGTCCCCCGCGACGCTCGGCGCGAGCACCCGCCCATGCCAAGCGTCCGTGTAGGTCGCGCCCTTTAAGGGACGCAGGCGCAATACCGGGCCGGAGTAGGATACGGGTGCGCTGTTGAACAGAGTAAACACCGTCTCGCTCGGTCCGTCGAACCGGTTGGCGAACACGCCGGGCGCCACCGTGGGAACGAGGGGTTGGGGCCGGTCGCACGCGAACGCGCCGCGGTGCCTGCGCAAAATGCGATGGCAGCGTCGAATCATGGCCAGGGTCCGCGGCCGGAACCATTCCTCGGCCGGCCCTTCGAGCCAGAGCCCGTCGCCGTTGAAGAAGGTGGCGGCCACGCCGTTTGCGAAGGATGCGGTGGGTTTGTCGCAGACCAGGATCTGAAAGACCTTGAACGAGGGAAGGGCGAACCGCGTCAGGTTAAGCGGCACGAGGTTGCGGTGGAGAAACGCCTGGCGGATCGCGTAACTGAAGCTGCCGTCCTGGAACTGAGTGTTTACGTCGCACGGTGTTTCTTCCGAGTATAGCGCGATTCCCGGTTTGGCGGCATCCACGGCCTTGCGGATTTCGCGCGTGCACCGCCGTTCGGTGCGCACGGGGAAGCTGGGGACCGGGTGGTCGTGGTTCGGGGCCCAACAGCGCTTTGCGGGGTTGCAGAAGCCGAACTCGTCCATGTACATGCCGGAAACGTCCAGTTCGCGGACTTTGGCCGCGTAGGTGTCCGCCTGTACCCGTTGCCAGGCCCGGACCCCCGGGCAGATAAACATTTCGGTGCTGCCGGGCCAAAACCGGCCTTTACCGTCCGGTCCGTAGAGCTGCCACTCCTTGCCATGCGCGCGGCCCAGCTTGCCTTTTTCCTGAAGCAGGTAGCCTTCAATGTACAAGCCGACGGGTACGCCGCGCTCCTGGACCGCGGCAATCGCTCCGTGGAGGGCCTCCCGTCCTCCCTCGATGAAGTCGTAGGGTGAATAATCCCCGATCCGGCCGTAGATGCGCCCGTACTTGCCGCATGTTCCCCAATCGAACAGATGCAGGTATTCGATGCCGCCGAAGGCCTTTCCTTCCTCAAGTGCCCGTGTCAGGTCGATTCTCTTGGTTTTCGCGTCGTAGAGCGGATCGAGCGTGTGGAGGAAACGTTGGCGGAAATTGAAAACTTCTCGAAACCATTTCCGGCGCGGCGCGGCGGGTCGGTACCAGGTTCGCACCCATTTTCGGTACGAATCGAAGCCCGTCCGCCAGTCGCCTCCGGCCGGGGCGACCCAGGCGGTCGGCGTCGAGCGGCGGGCCCGAGCCGGATCGGCGAAGGGGGGATAGTCGAGTGCCAGTCGGACCGTTGCGCCCTTTTTCTGCAGGTTATACCGGCGTTCGATCCCCGCGAGGTCTTCGGTCAGCAGGTAAACGCCCTGGTTCGTTCTCGGCGCGGCGGCGGCCATGAACTGGAGAGGGAACAGACCGGAATAGTACCCGGAAAAGCCGCCGTCTCGGTTGGTGAAAACGCTGCCCCGCGACGGGAACATCACCCACACGTCTTCGGGAACGGTCCCGAGCATGAAGGGCCCGAGGCGCGGGAAGCGGAGCCCGGGCAGCGGGGCCGTTCCGGCCGTGCGCACCACCTCCGCCCCGAACTCGAGCCGGTCCGGGCGCACGCCGTCGCGCGCCGCACCGCGAACGGTGAGGACGACACGGATGCCGGGGAACGCTTTGTCGGTGCATGTGAGCCGTACGCCTCCGTCCACGGCCTCGGGGCGTCCGGCGAGGGTCAGTCCCATCGCGATTTTCCCCTGTCCGGGGGCGATCAGTTCCGCGAGTGGAGGCGCGTCGTGTGCTGAAATGAGATCGCGCTTCGACACCACGTCCCGAAACCGAACGAGGCGCACCGCGGGTCTCAACTCCAGTTCCGCTGCAAAGGCGGCGCAGGAGAATCGAACCCGGTCCGCGGCCGCGGCGACTCGGACGGATTGCGCCGGGGGCAGCGGGCGGGCGGGGGGCAGGATGAGCGACGGCGGCGGTGCGGGCCATTTGACCGGCCCGGAACGTCGGGCCGTTACCGCGACCAGGGCCACGGCGGCCTGAGTCGAGCGCAGATCGAGCTGAACACCGGTCAGTTCCCGGGTCGGATCGGCAGGCACGCACAACACCTGCGGGCCGTTGCGGAGTTCCCACTTGCCGCTGCCCAGGTTCAGGGGCAGGGCTTCGACGTTCGGCCCGTCGGCGTACGCGACCCGCGCCAGGAAGCGATCTCGATCCGAAATCGTCTCGAGCCGGCCGCGGCCGTAGACCGGTTCTTCCGCCCCGGCAAATACGGCGACGACGAACAGATACAGCTCGCGCGCCCGCCCATGGGCCGCCACCTGCATTTGCCCTGCGCCGCGCAACGAGATCCCGGGGGCCTGCGGCGGTGCGGGGCCGAGTCGGAACGGGACGCCGTCGACCGCGACGGTCCCGGGACCGGGCCAACCGGCGATGCCCAGGTGCGCCAGGACCGGCCCCAGGTCGTACATGACCGGATTGCGCACGGACATCGGCTCGAGTTCGCCCGGTGCGAACTCCGCATTTCGCTGGACGGCGACGAGGTCCGACAAAGGAAACGACGGTCGGCGTTGCGAAAATCGCAGCCCGAGCACTTCGAGAAACGCCCCGGGGGCGGCGGCCTGCACTTGTACGCCCAGGGCGCGGACGGCCGGGATCCGGTGGGCCGCCCCGGCGATGGCGGCAACCAGAGTGTGGGGCCGCCCGTCTGCAATCAAGGCGTTCAGGGCGATCAGATCTGTGTACCCTTCGCCGCCCGCATCGCGGTCGCCGAGGACGCAGACGGCATAATCGCGGTTCGGCTTCAGGCCTCGGGCGCGGTACCGGAGCGTCGCATGGCCGTAGGCCGCCAAGGGCACGGTCTCGTCGAGAAGGGCGTGCCATTTCATGCCTTTTCCGGGGCTGGGGACCGTGAACCTGGGGTGCGGGGCAGGGGGTACGTCCGACGTATCCGTCGCCGGGTCCCCGAGCCATCCCGGCCGCTGCACCCAGGAAAGTTGCGCCAGCGGAACGCGATAATCCGGGCGCGGCGCGATTGTTTCGCGTTCTGCGGAATCGAGCAGCGTGCAATCCGGGGGCACGGCATCGGTAAAAGCCAGTTCGGCGATTTCAAACACGGCGTTCGTGGCCGCGGCTTGCACTTGGACGGCCACGGCCACGATGGAATCGGCCGAGGTCAGGGCACGGACATTTGCGGCCACGCGCCGCCATTTTCCGTCCGTTTCGAGCTGATTCAATCGGACGGCGTGCAACTCTCGCGGTCCTCCGCCATCGTCGAGGTAGACGGCATACCCCTGTTGACGGGTGTCCACGCGCCGTGCTCGATAGCGCAGAACCAGGAACGGACTTTCGGGGAGCCAGACGGGCCGCGTGATGCGGCGGGACCATTTCATGCCGCGTCCCGCCCGGGGCACACGAAAAACCAGCCCGGTTATCCCGGGGAGCACTTGTGCTTCCGGGTCCGCATTGCCGAGCCAACCGGGTTGCGGCCTCCAAACCTTGGGCCGATCCAACGGGGCTTTCCAATACAGCCCCGCCAGCAGATCGCCCGCAGCGGCCGCAGACGACGCCCTTGTCGGGGCCCATGTCGCGGCGACAATTACAGCGGCCGTCAATGTTCGAGGTGCAATTTGCATGGCGCGTCTCCGAGAGGCGTTTCTTGAAGTGCGTCGGAGGATTGCCGGGACCGCCGCTCCCCCGATTCCACGAAGGGTACGTGCACGTCCGATGGAATCGGGCGGGAGTTCTCCCGGCTTTTGAAGGCGCATACGGCCCCGGAGACCTGTCGGCCGGAACACGATACACTCCCGAAAGCATCGTCCGGAGCGTGTGCTCATCAGTGAACCGGCGGCGCCTTCCCGCGCTCGTCCAACAATTCACGCACGGTGCGGGCAAGGTCGTCGGCAGTGAGGGGTTTGAACAGGAAGCGTCCGATACCGAGTTTCCGAGCTATCTCGGCGTCGATTTTCTCGCTGAAGCCGGTGCAGAGGACAATGGGCATATCGGGTCTGATTTCCAGGATTGCCTGTGCCAACCGGTCCCCGGTCATGCCGGGCATGGTCATGTCCGTGACGACGAGATCGAAAGCGTCGGGGTCGTTGCGCACCAATTCGAGGGCACTCGCCGGGTCGGTGCGACTGGTGACGCGATAGCCGAATGCGCCGAGCATTCTCACGGCGAGTCGGGCGATGGCCGATTCGTCGTCGACAAACAGGATTTTCTCGTTCCCGGGCTTCGGTTTCTCGCGGACCACCGTGGTGTCCTCGGACCGGTCTCGGCCGACGGTGGGGAAGTAAAGATTGAACACAGCGCCCCGGTCGGGTTCGCTGTACACGGTAATTGCGCCGCCGCAATCGGTGACGACGGCATGGACCTGGGCCAGCCCGAAGCCGGTGCCGCGGCCTTTGGGCTTGGTGGTGAAATACGGCTCGAAGATCCGGTCGCGGATCTCCGCGGGAATGCCCGTACCCGTGTCTTCGACCCAAAGTCTCAAGTAAATTCCGGGCGACAGGTCCGGGTGTTTTTCGGCCGCATCCTCGTCGATTGTCTCGGTGTGCAGCCCGACCGTCAGCTTGCCGCCGTCCGGCATGGCATGGGCGGCGTTTGTCCCCAGGTTCAACAGGGCCTGGTGAATTTCGGTCGGGTCGGCCAACACCCGTTCCTTGACCGGTTCGATTTTCGATACGATTCGGATTGTGCTGGGGACGCCGGCACGCAGGAGCTTCAGGACTTCTCTTGCAATGGTCGTCAGGTCGACGGGTTTCCGCTCCTTGGCCGACTGCCGGCTGAACGAGAGCAATTGTTGGATCAGTTCCTTGGCGCGTTTGGAGGCCAGAATCACCTGGTTGAGTTGGTCGTGAAGTTCGCTGTTCGGGGGGACCATGTCGCGTGACATGTCCGTGTAACCGACGATGGGAGTCAGGATGTTGTTGAGGTCGTGGGCGATCCCCCCCGCCAAGTTGCCGAGCGCTTCCATCTTTTGGGCTTGGCGGATGCGCTCTTCGAGCCGATGCAGTTCCGTGACATCCTCTTTCATCCCCAGGTAATGGGATATCTGTCCGTTTGCCCCGAACATGGGGCTGACGACCGCTTTTTCCCAGAATATTGCGCCGTCCTTTTTTTTGTTGATGAATTCGCCGCTCCAAACTTTGCCGACGGTGACCGTGCTCCAAAGTTCTTCGTAGGTCTCCGGCGGCGTCTGTCCGGACTGGAGGATGCGCGGGTTCCGGCCGATGACTTCCTCCGGGGCATACCCCGTGATTTTCGAGAACGTGGCGTTGACGTATTCGATGTCGGCGAGAGCATCGGTGATGACCACGGAAATCGGACTTTGCTCGACTGCCTGGGAGAGTTTTCTCACCTCGGCTTCCGCCTGTTTGCGCCGGGTGATGTCGTTCAGGATAGCCATCACGCCGCGCTTGCCGGCGATCTCGATCGGCATGGCGTTCACTTCCACGTCGATCACTCGGTTGCCGGGCAGGAGCAGTTGTTCTTCGACGGTCTCGAGTTTCTCGTTGTTCAGCGCCCGTGCATACCGCCTCTTAACTTGCGCGTGGTGATCCGGGTGGATGAAATCGAGCATACTTCTCCCGATGAGTTCCGCAGCGTCCACGCCGACGATTTCCGCGGCTTTTGCGTTGGCATAGTCCACTTTGCCGTCCACGTAGACGACGATGGCCAGGGGCGCGTGTTCGGTGAAAGTGCGAAAGCGTTTTTCGCTTTCTTTCAGGGCCTGAATTGTGCGGCGGTTCTCCAGGACAAGTTTCCGCCTGTTCAGGGCGCCCTCGACGGCCGGGACCAGCTTTGCCAATTTCTCCTTGATAACGTAATCCCAGGCCCCTGCTTTCATGCACTCGACCGCGGTCAGTTCGTTCAACGACCCTGTGACGATGATGAACGGCAGGTCGGGATCGAACTCCTGGACGATCCTCAGTGCCCGGAGTCCATCGAACCTCGGCAACATGAAATCGGAGAGCACCAGGCTCGGACGAAAAGCCGCCAGCTCCCGGCGCAGCTCGTCTTCCTCCATCACGACTTTCAGCGCAATCGGATGGTCCAATTTCTTCAGTTCCCGCCGGATCAACTCCACGTCGGCGGCCACGTCTTCCACCATCAAAATACGCAGCGAGCCTTTTTCTCGACAAACCATGGTCATACTTCTTTGTCCGCGATTTGATTGAGCAACAACCAGTACAAGCCGAGGGTCCGTGCGGTCTCCGCGAATTGACCGGAATTGACGGGCTTGACCAAGTAGCTGTTGACCCCGAGTTCGTAGCTCTCAGCCAAATCCCGTTCTTCTCGCGAGGCCGTGAGGATAACGACCGGAATCCGTCGCGTTCCGGGGTCGGTTTTGAGTCGGCGCAGGACTTCGAGCCCATCCACTTTGGGCAATTTCAGATCGAGCAGGACCAGTTTGGGCAACGGCAGGGGGGGGCGACCGGCGTATGATCCGGTGGCGAAGAAGTACTCCAGAGCTTCCTCGCCGTCCTTGAGCAGGAGAATCTCATTGGCGACACGGTGCTTTTTCAGAGCGCGGACGGTCAATTCCGCGTCCGCGGGGCTGTCCTCGATCAGGACGATCTGCGTTGGTTGCGCGTTCATGTTTCCTGTCCGCCCCGGCGGTCGGTTCCCGTGTTCTACGCATTCGGCAGCGCAAGATAGAATGTGGCGCCCCGACCCAATTCACTCTCGGCCCAGACTCGACCGCCGTGGCGGACGACGATCCGTTCGACAATGGACAGCCCGATCCCGGTCCCTCCGAATTCTTCCTGCGGATGCAAGCGTTGGAAAACCTGGAACAGTTTGTCGCTGTATTGCATATCGAAGCCGACCCCGTTATCGCTAATGTAGTAAACGGTCTCCCCGTTTTCAATCTTGGAACCGATCTCGATTCTCGCTGTTTCTTCGCGAGCGGTAAACTTGAGGGCATTGGCGATCAGGTTGGCAAAGACTTGGCGCATCAGAGACGAATCCGCCCGGGCCGGCGGCATTTCTTGCACGGTGAGACGGACTCGGGTGCGTTGTACATCGTCGATCAGTTCGGCGTAGACGGCGCGAGCCAGCGCGGACATGTCGATGACGCGGCGTTCGATGGGGTGTCGACTGACCCGGGAGAAGGCGAGCAGGTCGTCGATGAGTTGGGCCATGCGGCGGGTGTTGTCCCGCACGACGTCGATCAATCGATGGGCTTCGTCGTCCAGTTTTTGCTCATACTCCTCGGCGAGGATGCGCGAAAACCCGTCGATGGCGCGCAGGGGTCCGCGCAGGTCATGGGATACGGAGTAGGAGAAGGCTTCGAGTTCGCGATTGACGGCCTCGAGTTCAGCGGTGCGCTCCCGGACTCGTCGTTCGAGTTCTGCCTGGTGTTTGCGTAAGCGTTCGAGGATCTGGGCGTTTTGGAAGCCGATAGCCACCTCGTTTCCCAGGGTCTCGAGGAACACCCGCTCTCGCTCGAAATCGCGCTCGGCGACGGACGCCAACGCCACCAGTCCCAGGACCCGGTCACCCGCAATCAGAGGCAGACCGGCGAAAGAGCGGATGCCCTCCGGATTGCATTCGTCGAGCCGGCAGCGCGGATCGGTGCGGATGTCCTTGGAATACACCGGCTCCCGGGCTGAAGCCACGGGACCGCAGAGACACCGAACGACTTCGCGGTGGCGCATGGCCTCGGGTCCGAGCGGGACCGTTCCGGTCTCGGACGCGAGCAGTTCCAGACGATCGTCCCGGCAAGCAAAGAACAGGGCGATGTCCGCGCCGACGGCTTTGCCGGCCAGGGCGATGGTTTCTTTCGCCACGACTTCGGGCGAGAGATTGGCGCGAATTCGCGCGCTCAATTCATGGAGTTCGCGCAGTTCGTACAGGCTCTGCTTCAAGGCGCGTTCGGCACGTTTGATCGGCGTCACATCCACCGTGGCGACGATGATGGTGTGGGTTGAATCCAAATCGCTGCCGCGCTTCGGCGCGAGCGAGAAGTGGACAGACACATCGATTCTTCTTCCGCGCAAGGTCTGCATCTCCGCTTCCATGCCGAAACTCGTGCGCCCCTCGGCCACGGCGACGACTGCTTCCCGGAACGCCTCGAACGAGTTTTCCGAAAACGTGCGTTCCCAGGACCGTCGCAACTCTTCCTTGTTCTTTGCCTGGAACTGTGCAACCGCCGCCGCGTTCACATTCACGATCCGAACGTGGCGGGTGCACGCGGCCAGCGCCTCCGGATGCGCTTCGAGCCAGGCGTTCAAATCCGTTTTCGGGACCCCGGACCGGTAGAGTTCGTCGAGATGAGCCAGCAACACGGTGCAGTCTTCTTCCCAAAGCGCGACAGGCGATTCTTCGAACAGGCGACGGAAGCGGGCCTCGCTGGCGCGCAGGGCCTGTTGCGTCCGCTTCAATTCGCTGATATCACGCGTGATGGAGATAATATGCGTCTCGCCGTTCAAAGTGATCAGGCTCGCGGACAAGAGCCCCGTGGCGATTCGGCCGTCTTTCAGTCGAAAGGGCGCCTCGAGATTGGCGACCTTCCCGGAATTCTGCAGGCCTTGCATCATTCTCTCTCGGTCTTCGATGTTCGCCCAAATGGAGATCTCCCGGGAGGTCTTGCCGATGACCTCCTCCCGTGTGTAACCTGTTATGTTTGTGAAACCGTCATTGACGTCGACGAAGAGACCGTCAGCCAAGCGATTCAGATTGATGGCGTCCGGATTGGTCATGAAGGCCAGACGGAAGCGTTCCTCACTCAGGCGCAGCGCCGCGGTCCGGCGACGCACCTGAGTCCGGGAGACGAACGCGACCGCGCCGACGAAAAAGAGGGCGCCCCCGAGGACGGCGAGCAACGTCTTCGCCCAATGAGGAACCACTTCTTTGACGATGGAGATTCCCCGGGGTCCGAGAAACGTCTTCTTGGCCTGATAGTAGATGGACCGCTTGTCACGCTTGAGTCGGGCCAGATTGGAGTCCACCTCGGCAATCAGTCGAGGCGTCATGGGAGCGTCTTTGGGGAAAGCGAAAAGCATTCGCGTCGGTTGAATGATCACAGGCGTGCTTTTCAGTCCGTATCGGCGTGCATTCAACCGGCCGAAATCGCCGTCTGCCAAACCGGCGTCCGCCGTTTTTTTTCGCACCGCCCTGAAAATCGCATCGTAGCTGGGCATTTCCAGGAAGCGGCACGTGAGTCCGAAACTGCGGGCCAAGTCTTTGAGCCCTTGCGGTCCCTCCAGATCAAAGCTGTTGGCCAAGCCTGCAATCGTTTTGCCGTTCAGGTCCAGAATAGACTCGACGTTTGCCTCGCGAGACGTGTAGAGCCGGCACCAACTGACCACGGGCGTTTCCGTACAAAACGCGAATTGTCGCGCGCGTTCCGGTGTCCAGCCGGTATCCGGCAGCACGTCTATCTCCTTGTTTGCCAGGCGAGTCAGACATTGTTTCCATGTCCCGTGCACCCACTGCACGCGCCACCCGGCTTGCCGGGCGATGTGCTGCACCAGGACTGCCCAGAAGCCGTCAGGATCTCCGTGCTCATCGACAAAGATCTTGGGAGGGTTTTCGTAGAGACCGACGCGTACCGTTCGCCCGGGCGGGGTTGTCGGCGGAGCGCCGCGCGAAGTCGGGTCCGCCGCCATGGCCGCCAAGCAAAGGAACAGTATTGCGCGCCGCATGGTTCGATGCGGAATACGCATGGCAGTTCTCCGAATTCTCGCCTGCCCATTCTCGGCACGACGTTGCGCGGGTCGCAGGGAATCCGGGGTCGAGGTCACGGGAGATCGTCGAACCCGGGGCAAAGCCAAACCTCCAAGACGTCCTGCAGCCATACCCGTTCGGGTCAAGCGGTCGGGCGCCCCGAACCGCGGCTCCCGGTTTTCTCTTTGTCGCTTTGTCCTCTCGTCGCGTCGTGTTCGTGTCGCCGCCTCCTCGAAACGTACCGTCCCCGGCCGACTCTGCAAGGGGACCCGTCTCGAGCCGGAAGCGGCTTGAAATCGTCGGGTCGGGGGCTAATGTCGGAAACTCGATCTCTGCAGCTTGCCCGCAATTGTTGTCGCGTCGGAAAACGGGATGGCGAAAATGAAACGAGTCATAGCCGGTTTACTCCTGATCGTCGGGTCCTTCTTAGGATTCTGCGGAGTTCATGCTGCGGACAAAGTCCCGGCTCGGCCCGCCGAAGGCAAATTGGTCCGACCGGCCGCCGACGCTCGTGCCGCGGCGCGGGCAGACCTGCTGCGATTGCTTATGCGTCTGCTGCAGCCCATGGCGCAGCCGCTGCCGGCCGGACAGGCCTGGGTGTGCCAAGGGACGGTGCGCGTGGGCAAACACAACGGTCGGTTCCTGCTGGCCTGGGACGGGGCGGGTCGCCAGGCAGTTCGGATCGCCTTGCCCGAGTACGGCACGGCAAACCTGGGTTTCACGCCCACTTCGAGTTGGTTGTTCGTGCCGCCCAAGAACGTGCTTTTTTCGGGGGCGCCCCAAGGTCCCGCTGCCAAAAAGCCGACGGCCTTGTGCCGCGTGTGGCCCCTGCTCCGGGCCCAGGCGGCTGCGGCCGTCATGGGGGCGGCCCTGGCCCCGTTGCCGGACGATTTTGTGCTCGAACGCACCGAGAGCGGCGGCTGGGTGCTCGAACCCGGCGACGGCAAATGGCATGTCCGGATCGAGGGCAAGCCGGGCGCCGGTCCGGTCCGGGTGACGGTGACGAAACCGTTCGAAGCGGAACTCACGCTCTCCCGCTGGGACCGGGGCGATGCCAAGATCCTGGACGGCTTGACGGCCCCGCCCGCCGCCCCGGGCCGCGAGCGCCGAGTGGACGATACCGAACTGCGGGCCATGCTCCGAACTTTCGTCGACATGCTCTGCGAAAAAGCCGTCGCCGCGATCCAGCCGAAGGCGTTGCCGTCGCATTTCCCGGGGCTCACCCCGCAGCAAGGCAAGACCGTGGTGGTGGTGCGCGGGACGCCCGAGGAGATGGGCCGGCAGCAGGGTACCCTGATGCGCACGGCGGTTCGAGACAACATAGACCGTATTCTGCACGGGGTCGGGTTCGTCCGGACCGTGCAGAGCGGTGAGTGGCTTCCCGGCCAGCTCAAGGAGATTTGGGACCGGCAGCGGAAATGGATTCCCGACGATTTGGTCGTCGAGATCGATGCGATGGCGGACGCCGCAGGGGTCCCCCGGGATTGGGCGCGGTGGGCGAATGTCTACCCGGAGATGTTCCACTGCTCGGGCCTGGCACTGCGGGGCGCGGCCACCAGCGACGGACGGCTGATCCACGGCCGGGTCCTGGATTATATGACCGAGGGCGGACTGCAGTTGAACGCCGTCGTGCTTGTCATGGCGCCGAAAGGCCGGAACGCCTGGGTCAATATCGGGTACGCCGGCTGCGTGGGCAGCGTGACCGCCATGAACGCCAAGGGGTTGGCCATGGGGGAAATGGGGGGTGGAGGCGAAGGGTATGTGGACGGGATTCCGATGATGTTCCTGGTGCGGCAGGTCATGGAGAACTACGACAATGTGCGGGACGCTTTGGCCTGGATTCGATCGGTCCCGCGAACGTGCGAGTACTTCTACGTGCTCTCGAGCGCCAAGGGAAAAGATATGGTGGGAATCGCGTCTTGGGCCGCGAAGTTGGCCGAAAAGAAGGGCGTTCCCGACCTGCAGGTGATCGAGGCCGGCGCTTCGCACCCGATGTTGCAGCGTCCTTTGAAGGACTGTGTGCTCATGTCGGCGGGGAAACGTTACCAGACTCTGGTGGATCGAGTCGCGGCCAATTACGGAAAGATCACGCCGGAGATCGCCTGGAAGATCATGCGCCAGGGAGTGGCCATGCGTTCGTGCCTGCACGTGGCTCTCTTTATGCCGGAAACGTTGGACTTCTGGGTGGCCGACGCCGGCGTCCGGGGAGAACCGGCGGACACTCGGCCCCCGGCGAAGTTCAACCTCGGGCGCCTGCTCCGCGCCTCTGCCGTGGCGGGCCCCTCGCGCGCGTCCGGGAAAAGCGCCGGCCGCACCGGTCCTTGACTTTTTCGAGGGCGCCCGTCTGATGCGGCGGCCGCGGACCGAAGGGCGAGCGCATCGGGGCCGGTCGTGGTCGTAGACCGGGGTCCCCGACGTAACCGGGGGTTCGGCGCCGGTCTTGTCCGTCGCCCTCCGGCCGCAACACCGTCCGCCGCCGGACTCTTGCATCCACAGTTACCCGACACTATTTTTCCCTTCCCTCACTCACGCCCGCACCGCAGCCCGGGGGCTGGTCGTCCGGTAGGGGCCGCCGCCGCGGACACACGACTGTGAACCGTCGGAACGTCCGGCTCGCCGCCCGGACAGTGAAAACGGGCTGCAAAACAAGAGAGTCGATATGATTCACCTGCGGACCCAACCCGGGAACAGTTGGCGGCAGACCGTCGTGCTCGTCGCCTTCCTCGTCGCCTGTCCGGTCGGGACGGAATGCGCCGCAGTCGGGGGGGCGGAGCAGGATGCGGCAACCGTGCTCGAGCAGAGCGGGTTCAGCGGCGGCCTGGTGGTGCATGTCGGCTGTGGAGACGCCAACGTCCTGCGCCGGATCGCCACAGGAAACGGTGTGCTCGCCCAAGGACTTATGACAGATGCCGATGCGTTGGGCAAGGTTCGATCCCGGTTGCTGGACGAGGGGTTGTATGGCCGGGTTTCCCTGCGCCTCTGGCAACCTCCATACCTCCCGTACATCGATAACCTTGTCAATCTGCTCATTGTCGAACGGCCGGACAGCGTGCCGAAAGCGGAACTGCTGCGCGTGCTCGCCCCGAACGGCAAGGCCTGCGTGCGGCGCGGTCGCAAGTGGGAAACGATCGTCAAACCTCGGCCCGGCGCAATCGACGAGTGGACGCATTACCTGCACGACGCCACCGGCAATCCCGTTGCGCAGGACGACGTGGTGGCTCCTCCGGAACATTTGCAGTGGGTCGGCGCCCCGCGCTGGTCCAGGCACCACGACCGTATGGCCAGCATGAGTGCGCTGGTGTCCACCGGCGGCCGCATCTTTTACATCATGGACGAGGGCTCGCGCGCCATTATCCAACTTCCCCCGAAGTGGAAACTGATTGCCAGAGACGCGTTCAACGGCACAACGCTGTGGAAGCGCGACATTCCCGAGTGGCATTTCCACCTGTGGGCCATGAAGAGCGGGCCGGCGGACTTGACCCGGCGCCTGGTCGCCATCGACGACCGGGTATACGTCACGCTTGGAATTCGTGCGCCGATCAGCGTCCTGGACGCCGCCACCGGCAAGACGCTGGCGGTTTATGCGCAGACCCGCGGTGCAGAGGAATTGATCGTGTCCGACGGGGTGCTGTTCGCGGTGGTCAATCCCAATGCCCGGCCCGATCCGGACCCGTTCGTTCCCGACCGTAGCGGCGTCTGGAACGACACGAGAACGCTTAGCCGTACGCGCGGCTGGGATGAAAAACCTCGCCTGCTGACGGCGATCGACCTGCGCTCGGGGAAAGTGCTCTGGCGATACGAGACGCCCGTCGCTCCGATGACGCCGGCAGCGGACGGGGCGCGCCTCTATTTTCATGACGGCAAGAGCGTCCTGGCCCTGGACCGGAAGTCGGGCAAACGCCTCTGGCGGTCGACGCCCGTGTCCCGCAAGAGATACATCCCCCGGCGGTTCGGGCCGAACCTGATCATATACAAAGACACGGTCTTGTTCACGGGCGGCGATCGCAGAATGTGGGGACTGGACGCCGCTGCCGGCACGGTCCTGTGGACCGCCCATCATCCGCCCTCCGGTCACTGCTCGCAGGAGGATTTGATGGTGGTCGGCGGGTTGGTTTGGGCCGGGGACATTGCCGACGGCAAGAGAAGCGGCGTCTGGAAGGGGCGGGACCCGCGGACCGGCGTGGTGAAAAACGAGTTCGCACCCGACGTGGAAACCTACTGGTTCCACCACCGCTGCTATCGCAGCAAGGCCACGATGAATTACCTCCTTCCCTCGCGGACCGGGATCGAGTTTGTCGATTTTCGCAAGCAGCACTGGCAGATCAATCACTGGATTCGCGGCGGCTGCATCTACGGCATCATGCCCTGCAATGGGTTGATCTACGCCCCGCCCCACAGTTGCGCGTGCTACCTGGAGAGCAAACTCCGCGGCTTCAACGCAGTGGCCGCGGGAAAAGCCCGCCGGCCAGTCGATCGGGAACTGACCCGGCAGGCGCGCTTGCTCAAAGGTCCGGCGTTCGACGCTGTGGCGGACAGGGCGGTTGCATCCACGGACTGGCCGACGTACCGGCACGATGCGGCGCGCAGCGGGAGTGCCTCCGCCGAGATCGAGCCCGCGGTCGCACCGGGCTGGCGAACGGAACTCGGCGGTCGCTTGACCAGCCCGGTGGTCGCCGGCGGAACGGTCTTTGTCGCCGCCGTCGATGCCCACACCCTCTATGCGTTGAATCAAGACGACGGCTCGATGCGCTGGCGCTTTACCGTAAACGGGCGGATCGACTCCCCTCCGACCGTGGTCGGCGGCCGCGTCATCTTCGGCAGTGCGGACGGCCGCGTCACCGCACTGCGGGCCACGGACGGTGCGCTCTGCTGGCAACTGCGCGCCGCCCCCGTCGACCGCGCCTTGTCCGCTTTCGGGCAGCTCGAATCGCCCTGGCCGGTCCACGGCAGCGTGATGGTGCGGAACGGGGTGGTGTACTTCGTTGCCGGTCGCGCCGCGTTTCTGGACGGCGGCATGAAGTTGTTCCGGGTGAAAGCGACCACCGGCGAAGTTCTTTCCGAAACGGTGCTCGACGGCAAAGTGCCGGGCGGCGACGAGGACCTCCAATCGCTCACTCGGGTGCTGAATATGCCCGTGGCGCTGCCGGATGTTCTGTCGACCGACGGCCGGTACGTTTACATGCGCTCCCAGCCGTTCAAGCTCGACGGCACGTATGAACTGCCGGTCCCCCAACCCACCGACCCCATCGCGTTGGCGGATGCGCAGCAGGGCGACGACCGGCACCTGTTCTGTCCGACCGGATACTTGGACGGGACTTGGTTTCATCGGGCGTATTGGCTTTTCGGTCGACGCTACTCTTCCGGCTGCAACTGGTGGGCACGCGCCGGCCAGAATACCCCGGCGGGCCGCATCCTGACTTTCGATGCCCGGCGCGTGTTCGGTTTCGGCCGCGGTCCCAAATACTTCACCTGGGCGGTACCGCTGGAGTACCACCTTTTCGCCGCAGACCGCAACCCCCCGGTCAAGCCGAATCGTCCACCGCCGCCGGCCGGCGGAATCGGTGTCGCGGGGGGCCCCAGCCTCGACCCGAAAGGGAAGCCTTTGACCGTCAGCGCCTGGATCAGGCCCGACTCGGGCAACGGCGTCATCATCGCCCGCGGCGGCGCTTCGCACGGCTACGGACTGATGCTGAAAGACGGCAGAGCCGCGTTCGCCCTCCGGATCAACGGCAAGCTCCAGCAGATCGAGGGCGGCAGGGTCCGGCCCCGCCAGTGGCAGCATGTGGCCGGCGTCCTCGGCACTGACAAGAGCATGCACCTGTACCTCGACGGCGCGGAAGCGGCGACCGGCAAGTCGGCCGGGTTCATCGCCGCCACTCCCAACGAGGCCATGCAGATCGGCGTCGACGCCGGGTCCCCGGTGGGCGATTACAAGCGATCCACTCCCCTGAAAGGTCTCATCGACGAAGTGCGCATCTACCACCGGGCCCTGGCGAAGAACGAGGTTGCCGCGCTGGCGAAATCCGCAAGCACAGCTTCGAGGCAGGGCTTGGTGTTGTACTACTCGTTCAACGCGGGCGACGCTTTGGACGAAAGCGGCAACGGCAATCACGGGGGAGTGGGCGCCGTTCCCGCCGCTGGAAAGTGGGGCCGCGGCATGGCTCTCGGTACGCCGCCGGTGGATCGCCGCGGCAGGGTCCGATTGCGACGACAAGTCAAGTTCGCCTATCGCTGGTCGCGCCCGTCCCCCATATTCGTTCGCGCCATGGTCAACACCACCAAAGCGCTTTTCGTGGCCGGGCCGCGCGACGTGATCGACGAAGAAGACACGTATCGCCGCCTGCGCGATCCCGACGTGAAACAGATGCTGGCGGAACAGGAAGCGATCATGAGCGGGAAACGCGGTGCGCTCCTGCTCGCCATCGCCCCGGACACGGGTCGCGAACTGCACCGGATCGAATTGTCGTCCCCTCCCGTTTGGGACGGCATGGCGGGTGCGGCGGGCGCGCTGTACATCAGCACTCTCGATGGGGCCGTCACCTGTATCAGGTGAAGTCTTGCGGAAGGATTGCCGAGCGGCGGTCCTTCGGCGGGCGAACGGAGGCGCGGGCCGCCTCGGAATCGTCCGGAACGCGATGCAGACTCGCACGTCCTGCAGCATTGTTCGGATCGGGCAACTCAGAGCCGCACCGCGAGGTTGGGAATGGGCTTCCGTGAGTCAAACCGTGAAACGACCCGGCCCTGAAAACCGGAGATCGCCGAACCTGGTCTTCGTGCTTGTGGACCAGATGCGGTACATGGCCATGGGCTGCGCCGGCAATGGCCAGGTGCGCACGCCGAACTTGGACCGTCTGGCGGCCGAGGGCGCCTTGTTTCGGCACGCCGTTTCCAATGCTCCGGTATGCACGCCGGCCCGGGCCTGCCTGTTGACCGGACAGTATCCGCTCACGCATACGGTGTTGACGAACAACTCGATGCTGCCGGAGAACGTGCCGAGCCTGGGGCGCATTCTGAGAGAGCACGGGTACGCCACCGGGCATATCGGCAAGTGGCATTTGGCCGGAGAAGCGTTCATCGACCGCACGCGTTTCAATCGGCGTCGAAGCGGATGGATCCCGCCGGGCGCCATGCGCCACGGGTTCGACTACTGGGCCACGCACCACTGTTCGCACGCGTACTGGAACGCGACTTACTACCGCGATGCGCCGGAGCCGGTCCGGATCGAGGGGTGGGAACCGGACGCCCAGACTCGTTTGGCCATCGAGTTTATTCGCGACCACGCCGGGGGCGGACCGGAACAGCGCAAGCCGTTCGCCCTGGTTGTGTCCTGGGGGCCGCCGCATACGCCGTTCACTGCACCGCCGGAGTTCCGGTCCCTGTACGACCCCGGCCGGCTCGAATTGCGCCCGAACATTCTCGAACCGCCGCCCGGCTTCCCCCCCGCCCCCGCACTCGGCGCAGCCGAAGAACGGGAAAAAACGTTGCGCGACCGAACGGCATGGTACTATGCGGCAATCTCCAGCCTCGACCGCAATCTCGGCCGACTCCTGGACGTGCTGGACGCCGAAGGGATTGGCGACGATACGCTCGTGGTGTTTACCGCCGACCACGGGGAATTGCTGGGCTCCCATGCACAGATGTACAAATGCCAGCCTTGGGACGAGTCCGTCCGTGTGCCTTTGTTGGTGCGCTTCCCGCGGTGTATCCGCCCCGGTATGCGGATCGAGGCGCCTGTGAATCTGCCGGACATTCTTCCGACGTTGCTCGGCTTGATGAATGTTCCGGCGCCGGCGGACCTCGAGGGCGAGGACCTCGCCCCGATCCTGCGTGCCGAGGCCCCCGACCCGAAAGACCGCGCCGCATTTCTGCTCTGGGTCTGTTCCGCCGTCACTTGGGGCAAGAAATGGTCGGCCATCGACGATTTTCCCGGGCACGGCGGCCCAAAAGGTTTCATTCGCCCGTATCGTGGGGTCCGCACCCGCACCCACACTTACATTCGGGACCGACGCGGCCCCTGGCTTCTGTTCGACAACGAACGCGATCCATACCAGATGCGCAACTTGATTGCGGAACGCGGTGCGGGCGCCGTCCCGCCTGAACTGGATACCGCGCTGGATCAATGGCTGGAGGCCACCGGCGACCGTTTCGAAGACACGGCGTACTACGTGGAACGGATCGACCTCGAGACCGGGCGCTGCCTGTACCCCGAGCAGCTCCGGCTCTGACGGGCACGCCCGGGACCGACTCAACACGGGGAGAGAACCCATGAACGCGATCGCCATTGTGTTGGACACTTTCCGTGCGGACATCATCGGCGCAGCGGGAAAACTGAACTTCGTGGAAACGCCGAATCTCGACGCCCTGGCTCGGGAGAGCATTGTATTCGAGCGCGCCTTCGGCGAAGGACAGCCGACGCTCCAGGTCCGCCGGGCGTTTTTCACGGGGCGGCGGTCGTTTCCGTTCGTATACAACTTCGACCGGCGCGGCCACTGGCATCACCAGCCCGGCTGGCACAAAATACCTCCCGAGCAGGACACGCTGGCTGAAGTGCTCTCGGCCCGGGGATACTGCACGGGTCTGGTGGCGGACGTGTACCACATGTTCAAGCCGACCATGAACTACTGGCGGGGGTTCACCACCTACGAGTTCCTCCGCGGCCAGGAGTCGGACAACTGGAAGTGCGGCGCCCCGGAACTCGTCGCCGAAGCGATGAAGCGCTACACGCGCGATCCCGAGGACCTGGTGCGCAACGCGGTGCTGTACCAATACCTCCAAAACCAGCGATTCCGGCAGGGCGAGGAGGATTACCAGTGCGCCCGGGTGTTTCGGACCGCTATGGATTGGCTCGGCGAGAACGCCGCCAACAAACCCTTCCTGCTGTGGATCGAAGCCTTCGACCCCCATGAACCGTGGGACCCGCCCCGCCGATTCGCGGACAGGTACTGCCCCGGCTACAGCGGGATCGACTTCATCATGCCGCGACTCGGCCCGAACCCCACGGCAGCGGAAATCGAGCGGACCAGGGCCCTGTACTTCGGGGAGGTCACATTCGTGGACTTTTGGGTGGGCCGTCTTCTTGACAAAGCACGGGAGCTGGGGTTGCTCGAAGACACGGTGGTCCTGGTCCTGTCGGACCACGGCACCCAGGTCTGGGACCACGGCGGTTTCGGCAAGGGCGGCGGCAACATGCGGGCCTACAACACGGGCATCGTCTGGCAGATGCGCGTACCCGGCCGCCCGGGCCGCCGGGTCCCGGCCTTTGTGCAGAGCCATGACGTCATGCCCACGCTGCTGGATCTGCTGGGCATTTCCTATGACCGGACCGACGGCGTGAGCGCAATGCCCCTGGTCCGCGAGGAGGCCGAGAGAATCCGGGACGACGTGGTTATCGGCTGGGCTGTGCAGCCGACGGGGACGCCGAACGCCGCCGCTTTCGCTTCGGTACGCACCGACCGGTGGAACTACGTGACTCCCGTTCACCGGACCGAGGCGCCGGAGGTGTTGTTCGACCTGCGGAATGACCCGGAAGAGAACGAGAACGTCGCCGACGCTCACCCCGACGTGGTGTGCGAACTCCGCAGGCGCGTGGAAGCGGTGGTGGGGCAGCCGCTGCCGGCGCGGTTGAACGAGGTGTGCGATCCGGCGCCCCCGCCCATGGTCGAGTATCTGCATCGGCGCCCACACCCGAAGAGCGGGTGACGGCTCACCGGTCGCCTCGAAACGATTGCATGGCTCGTGCCGAGGGTGCGGATTCCGCCGTGTTCGGGATGGTTTCCGGGCGAGCGGCGACCTCAGACTTCCTCACCCAGCGTACTCAATCCGGGCTTTCGAGGCATCGCGGCGCTTCCCGCCGGGCAAGGAAGCCCGAACCCATCTCGCGCACGAACCCGGCGCAGCCGCGAGAGGCGCGTTCCCTATGGGCCACCCCGCATGTTTTCGGGGCAGTCGGGAAGGCGGCGGGCCCCCGACTCTTGCGCCTCAATCCGGGGTGGAGACGTCCGGGGCGGTTTGCGCAGGTTTTTGCGACCGCGGAGCGTGGGCCACGCCGTACATCACGTACAATACTCCCAACGCGAATGCCAGGGTGGCAAACGCGTCGCTCTGTCGATGTGCGATACTGTTGTTGATAAAGATCAGCACGCCGATGAAGCCAAGCAGTTTGAGCCAAGTGGGCAGGGCTGGCCAGATCCGCCGGCCGAAATGTCGATAGCGGATGTGGGAGACCATCAGTCCGGACGCCATCACGACCAGCACGTGGCCGACGTGACCGCGGGGAAAGAGCAGTACGGCCGAGCCGGCCAACATGGCCCCGGCGGGAGACGGGAGACCGAGGAACGTGCCGCCGTCCGCGGTCGGCGGCCGGCGCAGGTAGCGGAGCAGGCGGTAAACGGTGCAGAGCAGGAAGACGACGGCCACGATGGCTGCGGGTCCGTCCCGGCCCAACTGGTAGTACACCAGCAGGCCGACGGCCAAACCGAAATTGGTCGCATCGGCGATGTCGTCGTAGACCGCCCCGCGCGGGGTCGAACCGAACTTGCGGGCCAGACGTCCGTCGAACAGGTCGAAGAACTGGCCGAGAAAGACCAACACGAAGGCCCGCAACGGGTGTGCGGTCAGCACGTTCCAAATGGCGGCCACGCCGCAGGTGAAGTTGGCGAGCGTGAGGGTGTTGGCGTACCAGGTATCCGGCACCACTTTGCAGTAAAAGGATAGAAACGCCAAGAGGGCGCAGGAAAACGTAGACAGTTCGAGGAATCGAGCGGTCACGAAAGAAATGCTGCCGATCTGGTCCAACGCCGTCAGGGCCAGGAGGATGGTGATCAGGGCGGTCTTGGCTTTACCAAAAAGATTGGCTGCCTTTTTGCGCACGAAAAGACGCGAAGCCTGCCCGGCCGCGTCGATGATCAACAAGGAAATGACCCAGTGCGGGTTCAGGACGCCGTGGTAGGCGAAATAGGCGAGCGTCGGGAAATACATGCATTTGTCGCTGAGCGGGTCGAGCCACTTGCCGGCCGGAGTGCCGAGGTCGCAATTGCGGGCGATGGCGCCGTCGGTCAGGTCGGTTATCATCCAGAATGCGAACCAGACAATGGCGATTTCCCGCCACCCTGCCATCCAGAGGAACATGGTGACCAGGCCCATCGGGATGCGCACGATGGAGATGGCGTTGGGGTGGAGCAGCCGTCGTTTCCGGACCCAGGCCCTGCCGGCGGGGTTGGTGGTGACGGTCAGCACGAACAGGCGTTCGAGGGCCAACAGGAGAAGAACGACGCCGGAGATGAATAGCGCTTTTTGATCCATTCGAGTCCCTGTTCCCGGGGTTGCGGGCGGTGCGGTCAGTCATCGTCTCGGGGGGAGACCGAGTCGGTGGGAGTGATTCGGACTTTCTTGACCCGGCGGATATCGGCGTCCAGGATTTCGGCGGAGAGAACGGGGGTCTCGACGGTTTCTCCCGAAGTCGGAATACGGCCGATGACGGCGGCAATGTAGCCCCCCAGCGTATCGTAGTCTTCATCGTCGGGGAACGTCAGTCCGAATTCCTGTTCCAGGTCGTGGACCGGGGTGCGTCCGTCCGCGAGGATACACCCGTCAGGCAGGCGCTGCGGTTCGGGTTCGGATTCGTTCACGTCGTATTCATCGCGGATTTCGCCGACGATTTCTTCGAGGATGTCCTCGACCGTGACGATTCCGGCCGTTCCGCCGTACTCGTCGAGGACGACGGCGAACTGGTGTCCGCTTTGCTGGAATTCCGCGAGCAAGTCTCCGATGTTCTTGGTTTCGGGGATGAAGATCGGCTGGTGCTGCAGGGCCGCGAGAGTGGGAGCGTCCCTAAGCTTGGCGTCGTCGAGCAAGTCCTTGGCGTGGATCAGGCCGACGATGTGATCGATGCTGTCCCGATAGGTGGGGATACGGCTGTGTCCCGACTCGACGATGGTGGCGCGGACGGCATCGAAAGAGGCGGATTCCTCGACAGCGTCCACGTCGACCCTGGGCGTCATGATTTCCCGCACCAGTGTTTCGTCCAAGTCGAATATGCCTCGGATCATCCGGCGTTCATCGTCTTCGAGGTCGGGTTTTTCGCCTTCTTCCTCCTGTTGGGCGTCCTGTTCGACCAGGGAGCGGATTTCGTCCTCGGCCGTTGTTTCCAAATCTTCGGCCGCGGTACGGGTCCGTTTGCGGAGATAACGGCGCAGGAGCCCTCCTGCGGCCACGGGAAAAAGCGTCCAGGCGATGATGCGGACCGGCGGAATGACCATTCGCAGGAAGCGGGCCGCGGCCTGAACGGAGAGGTCGCGTCCGAGGTATTCGGCCAGTGCGAAGTAGACCACGCCGACGCCGACCGGCACGCTCGCCCAGGCCCAGAGTGGGCAGCGGGCGGTCTGGGCGGCCTCCCCCCAAGCGGCGCCGCAGAAGAAGAGGAAAAGCGCGGTCAGCGTTTGCAGGGCGTGAACGGTTGCCAGGAGGTCCTCCCGGGCGCCCAAGTAACGCTCGATGCGCTCCGCAAGTCCGGAATCCAGGGCCTCGAGCTTGTGGACGGCGCCCCAGCTCAGTTCCGACAAGGCGATGCCGGCGGCGGAAAGCACGGCCAGCAGCAGCGCTGCGCCGGTCCCCGCCCAGAAAGTCCAGGGAAACGGTATCATTGCAGACCCGCCGGGCCTCCTGTTCGTCCCCGACCGGAGTTCAGTGGTTCAACTCCGGGGGGGTACCTCAAACAACTCCTCCAGCAACCGCATTCGTTCCGCGAGGGCCAAGAGACGCCGTTCGGCACGACGCATTCGCCGCCGCGCGTTGGGGACATGGTCATCGAGTCCTGCCAAGTGCAATAAGCCGTGAACGATGTACCGCAAGATTTCCCGGTGAACGGTCGTCCGATAGCGTGCGGCGGCCGCAAGAGCCATATCCGGACAGACGAAAACCTCGGCAACCGGCATGGCGTCTTCGGTGTCGAGGTCGAGCGAAGGCCCCGACCGCCGGTAATCGAAGGCCAATACATCGGTAAGACCGGTCCGGCCGGTGAACATACTGTTCAGTCGGCGCATGCGTCGGGGTCCCACCAGGTAAACGTCGATCCGTCCGTCTTCCCCGGTCCGGTCGCCGTCAAGTGCGGGTGCTTGGAGTCCCGTTGCCCGCAGGAGTTCCCGCAGCACTTGCACCAGGGCGCGCCGGTCCCGGAGCCGCACCCTTCGCGCTCGATTGATCAGGTTGACGGTCATTGGCGCCGCCTTCTTCAGTCGGGTACGGCACCCGACTGTGGAGCATTGTGACAAGGGTTTTGGCAATCTGTTCCTTGGCAAGGGTCAGTTCGCGAAACGTGAGGTCGGCCAAAGCGAGTTGACCGTCCTTCACGCGCCGATCCACGATTTCGTCCACCATTTGGGAAATCTTTTGGGGAGTGGGTTTTTCCAAGGTGCGAGCGGCGGCTTCGCAGGGATCGGCGATGCTGATCAGGGCGATTTCTTTGCGCATGGGCCGGGGGCCGGGGTATCGGTAATCGGTTTCGTCCACACTTTCCTTTCTCGAGTTGGTCCCGGCCTGATCCAGGGCGCGGCGGAAGAAATAATAGACCAGGCTGGTTCCGTGGTGTTGGGCGATGGCTTCGCGAATCACCCGCTGCAGTCGGTATTTCTGGGCCAGTTCCATGCCCTCTTTCACGTGGTTGAGGATGACCCGGCCGCTCATTCGGGGTTGGAGTTCCTGGTGAGGGTTTTCGCCGGCGAGGTTCTCGGCAAAATACTCGGGATGGGCCAGCTTGCCGATGTCGTGGAAGTAGGCGCATACCCGTGCCAGGAGCGCGTTGGCGCCGATGGCCTCGGCGGCTTGTTCGGCCAGGGTGGCCACCATGAGGCTGTGATGATAGGTGCCCGGGGCTTCCATCTGGAGTTTCTTGAGCAACGGGTGGTTCAGGTCGCTGAGTTCGATCAGGGTCATGTCGGTGGTCCGTCCGAAAACGTGCTCGAAGAACGGCAGGACCGTGTAAACGACCGTGGCCATAATCACCCCGTTGATCAGGGAGAGACCGAGAATACGCGGAAACTGGGGCAGGGGCAGGCGGTTGTGGATGGCGAAGAGCGTGTATACGGCAAACACCGTGGCGCTGACGGCCAAGCCGGTGCGGAAGATGTGGTTTCGGCGCCGGGCGCGACGGATGGAGACTGCGGCAGCCAGAGACGAGAAGACCCCGATCAGCAACACTTCGAACGAACGGTCGTTTTGGATGCCGGCAATGGTGCTTGTGAAAGCCCCGGCCACCAGGGCCACACGGACGCCGTCGAGCGGGGAGATCAACATGGCGCCGAGGGAGAGAGGCAGGATCGGAAACAGGTCCACGGACAGACTCCAGTAGTGGTAGTAGACGTCTGCGGTGACGCGGGCCGCAACGACTTGCAGGACCACGCCGGTGGCCAGGATGCAGAGACTGGAATGCCGTCGGACGGCTTCGGGTCGGATGACTTTGAGGGCGTACCCGGCCCCGAGCACGAGCATCATGCAAAGGATGGCGAAGACCACCATGTTCCGGGGCGCCTCGGCCAACCCCAGCCGTGCCCGCAGGGCCTTCTGATGCTCCGCCAGGCGCGTCAGGTCTTCCTCGGTGACTCTTGCTCCCCGCCGAAGCAGGAGGGTTTCGGCGCGGACCACGCGCCGGACCGGGGCGACTTTTTTCCGGGCCTCGTCGCGTGCGGCCTCGGTCGCCTTGGCGTCATACGTGAGATTCGGCAGGATGAGGGTGGGCAGGACGGCTTCGAGTGCATGGATCAGGGCCTTGGCGTTTTCCGGGAACTGATGCCCCAGGTCCCGCGCCACGCTCCGGGCCAAAGTGGTGGGGGTTGCCAGCTTGACGACCACGACCTCGGATTTGCGTCCCTCATGGTCGATCAGGCAGATGCGACCATTCACGGCCGTGCCTCCGAAATCGGAAATCACGTCCTGTTCGCCCGCCACACCGCGGGCGAGTCCGTCGGCGATCAAACGCCGCAGGTATTTCCATCGGTCCTTGGCCGTGGCCAAGTATTCGAGGGCCGCGACATCGGCCTCGGGGAGCGCGGTCAACAGTCGTTCGAGGCGCGACTCTCGTACCGGGGGTTCGTCCGGTTTTTCCGCGGCGGCATTGTCGGAGTGTGCGAGTTCGGCCCTGGTCTTGAGGGCGGCCAGCTCCTTGAGAACGTTGTCGCCGACATACCGGTCGATCCGGTAGACCGGAGGCACCCTGCGGGCCGCCTGTTCGCGAAGACGGCGGGTCTCGCCCATGTCCTCGTACTGGAAGTCGATTTCGCTGTAGATGTTGCGGTCGGCGATCTGCCCAACAACGTATTGGTAGCTGGTGTAGCCTCGCCGGTAAATGACAGTGGCCGAAGCGACAAACCAGACGATGGCGGCGATCAGGGCGGGGACCAGGACTTTCGAGGCGGGTGTGCGCGGGACCGCGGTGGAAGCTGTGGCGGCGTTACGGCGTTTGCGCCGGGCTTCAAGCCCTTTCTTGGCGAGCCGACGTCGCCTTCGGAATTTGCGAAAACTGAACATCGTCAGCCTCGTTGTCCGCCCGCCCGCCGGGCGCCGGTCGGTCTTGGGTCAAGACGGCGTGTGTCGGCGTACGGCGCGCTGCCCTCGTGGAGGTCGGGACCGCTGCACGTCCGCGGACCGGCCCCGAGCGGGCCCGCCCCGAGGAGGATCAGTGCTTGGCGTTTCCGCCGTCCGGGGTCAGGGGAACCAGCTCCACGTCCTGGGTGGCGGCGGGGGCCCGATCCACGGACGGCGCCTGCGGCGCAGGGACGGATTGAGACGTGGGCCTGTCGGGTCGGGCAACCTCCGGATATGCCGGCGGATGCCAGCGCGGATACGAGTGCCGGATCAGTTCGCTCCAGGCGCGTTCGTAGGGTGCGAGAGGCCGCTTGGCCAGTCGTGTCCGAGTACATCCTGCAAACGGCAGGGCAAGCGACAATCCGACCACCGCTGTGAGTCCCATGCGCTTCATTTTCCGGGTCTCCGTTTTCGAGCACTCGCCGTTCTTGCACGTGACCGGGAGACGGCGGTGCGCCCGCGGATCCTCACTTGGTGAATACAAGGGCCGCGTTGTGTCCACCGAAGCCCAAGTTGATGTTCATTGCGGTCCGTGGGTTCGTCTTTCGCGCCGCATTCGGGACGTAATCGAGGTCGCAATCTGGGTCCGGGGTTTCGTAATTCATTGTTCCCGGGATCACCCCGGTCCGGAGGGCCATGATACAAGCGATGGACTCGATCCCCCCGGCGGCGCCGAGCGCGTGTCCGGTCACCGCTTTGGTGCTGCTCACCGCCACATGATAGGCGTGCTCGCCCAAAGCGGTTTTGAGGGCGGCGGTTTCCATCTTGTCATTGAGCGGTGTCGAGGTCCCGTGGGCATTGATGTAGTGCAGATCTTCCGGCGCCAGGCCGGCGTGTTTCAAGGCGACCCGAATGGCGCGCACCGCTCCGTCCCCGTCGGGCTGAGGCGCCGTGATGTGGTATGCGTCGCCGCTGGCCCCATACCCGGCCACTTCCGCCAGGATGGGGGCCCCTCGTTTCCTGGCGTGTTCGAGCGATTCGAGCACCACAATGCCGGCGCCCTCGGCAGGAACGAACCCGTCCCGGTCCCGGTCGAACGGGCGACTGGCGCGTTCCGGCTCGTCGTTTCGTTCGGACAGGGCGCGCATGGCGGAGAATCCCGCCACGCTCACGGGCGTCACCGGCGCCTCGACGCCGCCGGTAATCATGGCGTCCGCATCCCCGCGCCTGATGATCCATGCCGCTTCGCCGATGGCGTGCGAGGCCGACGCGCAGGCCGTCATCAGTCCGATATTCGGGCCCATGAACCCATAGCGGATCGAGAGATAGCCGGCGGCCATGTCGCCGATCATCATGGGAACCATAAGCGGGGAACACTTGGCCGGACCCCGGGTGTGGAGTACGACGGCCTGGCTCTCGAGCGTGGCGATCCCGCCGATCCCACAGCCGATCAAGGCGCCGATCCGGGTCGGGTCGCAACGGTCCGCATCGAGCCCCGATTGCCGGACGGCCTCATCGCCGGCGGCCACGGCGAGATGGTTGAAGCGGTCCAGCCGGCGTGCCTCTTTCGGGGTCATGTACCGAGTGACGTCGAGCCCGCGTACCTCGCCTGCGATCCGGCACCGGAACTTCGACGCATCGAACGCGGTGATCGGCCCGATACCGGACCGTCCCTCGACCAGGGAATCCCAAAAATCGGCCGTGTTGAGACCGGCGGAAGAAACCACCCCCGTGCCTGTGACCACTATCCTTTGTGCATCATGCATAACGCGGTCCGTCCCGTCTTGTTGGCATATGCGACTCCGCCCCCGGGCCTTCGTCTTAGGCAGACGGTACGAGAAAGACACCCCCGAACGACCGCCGGTCGTCCGGGAGTATCGAGAAGCCGCTGTCGATCCGGGAGCCTGGCCGATGCGCGAGCCGGTCAGGCTTCTTTGAGGTTCTCGATGTACTTGACGGCTTCGCCCACGGTCGTAAGCTTCTCGGCTTCCTCATCGGGGATTTCAGCCCCGAATTCTTCTTCGAGGGCCATCACCAGCTCGACCGTGTCCAGGGAGTCCGCCCCGAGGTCTTCGACGAACTTGGCGTCGTCCACCACCTGGTCCTTGTCTACGCCGAGCTGTTCAACGATGATGTCCACCACACGTTCTCTGACTGACGACATTGTACAGTGCTCCTTTGTTCTCTTGCAAACGTCTTTTCAAGACCGAAGTCTCACTCCGGACCGTCCGGCGGCGGACGCGCCCCCGTCATTTTCTCGGTTCAGACAATTGCCCCCGAAAGCCGGCCCTCGGACGCCGACGTCCCGCACGTTTCGTATGGAGCCGGACGAACGACCACGACATCGAAAGCGGTACGGACATAATCTGCCCGCTGAGAGGCCCGAATTCAAACCGGCCCCGATTCGGCGAACTCCGCACGTCGGCGACGCCTTGCTCGTCGCAATCGCGACCTCTCGGTCCCGAGACCGGGGGAGACGACCGGTCGTCACAGGCTTTACATGACCATACCGCCATCCACGTGCAGCACTTGGCCGGTGATGTACGCCGCATCCGGGCCTGCCAGGAAGCGAACGGCCCGGGCCACGTCCTCAGGCTGTCCCGCCCGCGAAAGAGGAATGATGTCCAAAAAGGCCCGGCGTGCTTCGTCGGAGAGCATCCGGGTCATTTCAGTATCGATGTAGCCGGGGGCGACGGCGTTCACCGTGATTCCCCGCGGGGCCAATTCTTTGGCGGCGGTCTTGGTCAAGCCGATCACCCCGGCTTTGGACGCACTGTAATTCGCCTGGCCCGCATTGCCCATCACTCCCACCACGGATGCAATGTTGACGATCCGTCCGGAACGGGCCTTCATCATGGGCCGGGCCACTGCCTTGATGCAGTTGAATGTGCCCTTAAGGTTCACTGCGAGCACCAGGTCCCAAGCATCTTCTTTCATGCGAATCAGCAGGGAATCCCGGGTTATACCGGCGTTGTTGACCAGGACGTCGACCTTACCGAACTCGGCCAGAACCGTTCGAACCATCTCAGCGACCGAGTCGGAGTCCGACACATCCACGGCAACCGCGACGGCCCGGACGCCGTGGTCGCGAAACTCCGCGGCCGTATCCTCGGCCAGATCGCGACGGACGTCGGCAACCGCCAGTTCGGCGCCTGCCGCGGCGAGTTCCTCGCAGATGGATTTGCCGATGCCACGGGCGCCCCCGGTCACGAGAGCCGTCTTTCCTTTCAGCACCATGATCGGGTTTCTCCTCGTTTGTGCTGTGACCACCTGTCGAACAGCCGGCGCCAACTCGGGCGGTTTCTACGAACGGGGGGCGGCTCAGGCCGTCAGCGCCTGGACCACTTTGTCCAAGTCTGCGGCGGTGCCCAGGCACCAGACCGGCACACTGCGGTCGATGCGACGCATGAATCCGGACAACACTCTGCCCGGACCGATCTCGATCAGCCCATCCACTCCCGATGCGATCATTGCACGCACGCACTGTTCCCAATGGACCGTACCGGTCACTTGGGCTGCGAGATTGTCCCGAATCCGTTCCGGGTCCCGAACAAGCCCGCCCTCGATATTCTGTACGACCGGACAGGTCGGCGGCCGCAGGGAGACGTCGGCCAGGGCCGACCGGAATCGGTCTGCGGCGGGTTGCATCAGCCGTGAATGAAACGCCCCGTCCACTTTCAGCGGCACCACTCGCTGCACCCCGGCCTCGTGCAAGGCTGTCACGGCCGCACGCACTCGCTCCCGCACGCCGCTGATCACGATCTGGCCGGGACAGTTCTCGTTGGCCACGTCCACGTCGTGCCGTGCCGCCACTTCGGCCACCAGGGCCGGGTCGGCGTTCAGCACGGCGGCCATGGCCCCGTCCGCGTTTCGGCAGGCTTCCTGCATAAGCTCTCCCCGGGCGGCGACCAGGCGAATTCCCGTTTCGAAGTCGAGCACTCCGGCGGCGGTGAGCGCGGCGAACTCGCCGAGGCTCAGGCCGCCCGCAATCACCGGTTGGACGGAAAACTTGTCGCGAAGCGCGGCCAGGGCAGCGAGGCTCACGGTATAAATCGCCGGCTGGCAGTTCCGGCTTTCGGTCAGCTTCTCGGCCGGTCCTTCGAAACATAGGTCGGAGATGCTCCGCCCGAGGGTGCGGTCGGCGTCGGCGAATACCTCCCGTGCGGCGGAAGAGACTTCGGCCAGGTCTTTGCCCATTCCCACAAACTGGGCGCCCTGACCCGCGAACATGAATCCGATACGTTTGTTCATAAGAAAACGCCCGCCTCGTCCCCGGCCTGCGACCCGCCGGCTTTACCAGCGCACCACGGCGGCGGCCCAGGTGAGACCGCCCCCGAACGCCACGAACAATGCGGTGTCCCCCGGCGCAATCCGGTCGGCCCGAACGATCTCGTCAAAAGCGATCGGGATCGAAGCCGCAGACGTATTGCCATACCGATCCAGGTTGATATAGACCCGTTCCTCGGGGATGTGCAGGCGCTGACCGACCATGGAAATGATGCGCTTGTTCGCCTGATGCGGAACCAGCCACCGCACCTGATCGATCGTCACCCCGGCCCGGCGCATGGCTTCTTCGGCCGCACCGGCCATGGCGTTCACGGCCAACTTGAACGTTTCGCGGCCGGCCATCTTGATGGTATTCTCCCGCTGGTCGATGGCTTCATGCGTGATGGGCATGGCACTGCCGCCGGCCGGCACACGGAGCAGGTGCGTATAGTTGCCGTCCGCCCCGAGGGAGCTGGCCAGAAAAGTGTTCCGGTCCGCGGGCACCCGTTCGAGCAGCACGGCCCCCGCCCCGTCGCCGAAAAGGACGCACGTGGTCCGGTCGGTCCAGTCCACGTGCATTGAGATCTTCTCCGCCCCGATCACCAACGCATACTTGAACCCGCCGCCGCGAAGCATGCTCGCGGCCACGTCCAAGCTGTAGAGGAACCCGCAGCAGGCCGCCTCGATGGAGAAACTGGCACATTTGCCCGCCCCGATCTTCCTCTGGACGTAGCAAGCCGTATTTGGGAAAAAAGTATCCGGGGACAGCGTGGCCACGATGATCAGATCGAGATCTGCCGGGGAGATTCCGGCCCGGTCCAGCGCCGTTCGTCCCGCGGCGGCGGCCATGTCCGAAGTGGTTTCGCCCTCAGCGGCCACGTGCCGCTCCCGAATGCCCGTACGCGTCTGGATCCACTCGTCCGACGTATCGACCAAGCGTTCGAGATCCAGGTTCGTCACCACCCGCTCAGGAATGTACGAACCGGTCGAAGCGATTTTGACGCCATACGCAGACATGTGCTCACCCCTGGCAGCGCCGGAGAACGTGATTCATTCCCGGGACGTTTCCATTTGGAGGCCGCGTTTCGGGCCCAATTCACCGAGGCGCCGCACGATCCGGTCGTTGAGCCGATGGTCCACGGATTCCGCAGCCACCCGCAACGCATTGCAGATCGCCATCGGCGAGGACGAGCCATGGCCGATGATGCACACCCCGTTCACGCCGAGCAGCGGGGCGCCGCCATACTGCTCCGCATCGCACAAGATCTTGAATTCCCGAAACGCGTTTTTCGAAAGCAGTGCGCCCGCTTTGCGTACCGGGTTTTTCTGCAAAAGTACTTTCAGAAACTTCCCGAACGCCTTGGCCAGTCCCTCACTGCATTTGAGAACCACGTTTCCCACGAAGCCGTCGCATACCACGACATCCACGCTTCCGGCGAACAGGTCGCTGCCTTCCACGTTTCCGGCAAAGGTGATGCCCGGCAGTGCGGCAAGCTGCTTGAACGCTTGTTTGGTGAGATCGTTGCCTTTGGCGTCTTCCGTTCCCACGCTCAACAGACCCACCCGAGGGGCTTCGAAACGCAGGATGTGCCGGGCGTAGACATCGCCCATGATTGCGTAATCCACCAGGTGTTCCGGCTTGGCGTCCACATTGGCGCCGGCGTCCAGTAACACGAACGGACCGCTGGGCGAAGGAAAAACCGTCGCAATACCGGGGCGCTCGACCCCGGGCAACGTGCGCAGCCGCACCACGGTGGCGGCTACGGCGGCCCCGGTGTGGCCCGCGCTCACCACGGCGTCGGCCCGGCCTTCCCGAACCAAGTTCACAGCGACCGTGATCGACGCCTGCCGCTTGCCGCGTAGCGCCGTGATGGCCGGCTCGTCCATTTGCACCACTTCCGGCGCGTGAACGACCTCAATCCGCGGGTCGCCGTTTCGGCGGATACGGCCCAGCTCCCGCTGGACGACACGTTCGTCTCCGACCAGAAGCAGCTTGCGAATCCCCGAAACCGACCTCAGCGCGAGGTCGACTCCCTCGACCACCGCCCCGGGGGCGAAGTCTCCCCCCATGGCATCAACCGCAATGGAAGACATGAGAGATGTCTACTCCCCCTTGATCGACACGACCTGTCTTCCCCCGTATTTCCCGCAACTCCGGCAGACCCGATGCGGCAGCCGTGGCGCGCCGCACGTTGGACACCGGCCCACTTCCACGCCCTGATACCGGTTCGCGGCCTTCCGTTGCCGTGTCTTCTGTTTTGAAACACGTCTTTGCTGCACAGCCATGTTTTGTCTCCGAGCAAAAAAAGCGCCCGCCCCGGAAGCCGCGATTCGTCAGGAAATCTCCAGCTCGTCAAGGCTCGACCACGGGTCGTCCGTCCGTTTTCGGGATTGACACCCGCAGTCCTTGACGTTCAGGTTCTGTCCGCAGTCCGGACAGAGCCCGCGGCAGTTTTCGCGACAGACCAGTCGATCAGGAAAGGCCAGTAAAGTATCCTCTCGAATGTCCACCGTCAAGTCCAGCTCTTCGCCCTCAGGCGTCGGGTAAAAGTGGCAGATGTCGACCACCTCGAGCGCGCGGCGGAATGTCCCCAGACAGCGGTCGCATTGTGCGATGATCGTCGAGACGGCACGGCCCTGTACCAATACCCCTCCGCGAACCTCGGACACGTGCAATTGGTAGGTCAACGCTTCCGGACAGCGAATGCGGACGTCTCTCCAGTCGCCCAAGAGTCCCTGGAGCGATGCGGCGCCCGCAACGTCCCGGCCCTCGGGAGGGATGCCCACCACAGGAATTGTCAGAGTTACGCCGGACATTACCCGCGGACCCGTTCCAGAAGGGCGCTCGCCACAGGCTCGGGAACGAACGCTGAAATGTCGCCACGCAGTCGGGCGATTTCGCGGATCATGGTGGAACTGACAAACGAAAATCGGGCGCTCGGCATCAGAAAGACCGTTTCGCAGCCGGGATCGAGTTCCCGGTTCATCAACGCCATCTGGAATTCCCATTCGAAGTCCGAAACGGCGCGCAGTCCCCGGACCACCGCCAGGGCCCCGAACTGCCGAACCGCGTCCGTCAGCAGCCCGGCAAACGCGGTCACTTCGACACCCGGCAGGTCCCCCACCGTGCAGCGCAGGTGCTCGAGCCGTTCCTCGACCGTGAAAACGGGCGCCTTGGCCGTGTTGCGGCCCACGGCCACAATCAGACGATCGAAGAGACGCGAGGCCCGCTCGATCACGTCGACATGGCCGTTGGTCACCGGGTCGAACGACCCGGGGCACACGGCCGTGCGCAGCCGTGCCGGTTTGTTTGTCGTGCTCGGCAAAGGGGACCGCTCCTTGATGTTGCTCGACGAGGCTCGGGGACGCAATCGCACAAGAACGCCTGCAGAAATCCGGATCAAGTCTCACCCGAACCGGCCTGGGCGGGCCGAAGACGCGTGTAAAGATACGACGCGGTCCCGGGCAATACAAATCCGGCCCTTGCGCAGCGCCGGGCTGTCTCAAGAGTCACTCGCTTCGGCCGTGTCCCGCCATGCCGTATTGTCCGTGTTCCGCCGGATGCGCTTCGTCCGGAGAAATCGCGGGGCTCACTACATTCGCACTTTGTCCCGTCACCGCCGAACGGGGACGAGTGGGGGGGATGGGGCGGGGATGTGCATGAGAAGTTCGGCGACCGCCGGTTCTCTTGGTTCCCCGATCACCGTCCCACCGGAGCGAGCCCGGCGGGGACGCGCAGGGTCGGGGGAAGGCCGGCGCGTTTCATTGTGACATCCCTTCGGACGCGGTATGGTACGCGTCCGGAGTCTCCATCCGAAGCCGGAGCCCCGAGTGAAACGTACGCTTACAGCCATCCTCGTCGGTTTGGTCGGCGGCGTCTTCATCTGGACCGTCGCTCCTTACAACAACCTCATCCTCGGCAACGCCTATATCTCGGATGATTTTCTGGCGCCGGCGGCCATGTTCTTCATGCTCGTGCTTGTGCTGGGCGTCAACGCGTTTCTGCATTGGCGCCTGCCGCGTTTCTCCTTGGATTCGAGGCAATTGGCACTGGTCTTCGGGATGGTGCTGGTTGCCTCGATCGTCCCCGGCCAAGGCCTGTTGAGGGACTTGCCGTACTCGCTGGCCGGGTCCGCCGTCCGGGTCAGAGGCGACCGCCGCTTGGCCGACGCCTACCGACTGCTGCGCCTGCGCCCAACTCTCTTCCCGGACCCGGTGGGGTACGGGCGGTCCACACCGGCGTCCGACGCCCTGCTCTCCCAACTGGCCCCCGGCGAACGCATCCCATGGCACGCTTGGCTCGGGCCCCTCTTCTCCTGGGCCGGTTTTCTGCTGCCCTGGTGGCTGATGATGGTCGCGCTGGCGGTCATCGTCCTGCCCCAGTGGCGCGACCGGGAACGGCTGCCCTTCCCGCTGTTGCGGGTACAGCAGGCATTGATCGAAACGCCCGAGGCCGGGACCGCCCTGCCGCCCCTGTTCCGCCGCAGATCGTTCTGGGTTGCCGCCGGCCTTGTCTTCTTTCTACACCTGCTCGCCGGCGCCAAGCAATACTTCCCTGCCGGAGTGCCCGCCATCCCCCTGAGTTGGGATTTGAGCCGTTGTTTCGCCGAAGAACCTCTCGTCTACCTGCCCGGGTTCATCAAGTTCAATCGGGTCCATTTCGTCTTTGTGGGCATTGCGTTCTTCATGCGTAAGCGGGTTGGGTTTTCGATTTGGGCTTTCCAGGTCCTGTATGCGCTCTATATCATGATCAAGCTCGCCTATTTTCCGCCGTTCAGTTACCAGGTCATTGCCGACCAGCGGATCGGGGCCTTTTTCGCCATCCCTCTCGGGGTCCTGTGGCTGGGCAGGGCCCATTTTCGCGGCGTTTTTCACTGTGTGCTCCGCGGCGGTCGGGACGAAAGTGCGCGGCGTTATCGCCTCGCCGGCCTGGCCTTCGGCGCCGGTTGCGCGGGAATGTTCGCCTGGTTTCTCTGGGTCCACGTCCATCCGCTCTGGGCCGCAGGGCTCATCGCGCTGAGCGTCCTGTACGCCTTGGCCGTGACCCGTGTCGTGGCCGAAACCGGCCTCACCCTGATCGCCCCCGACAATTACTACGTCGTGCACTTGGCTCGACTCATCCCCAAGCCGCTCAGGACCGCCGCCTCGATGTACTTCGCCGGCATTATCGGCTTTTTCATCTGTTCCGGGAACCGACTCTGCACGACGACGTTCGTCACGCACGCCCTGGGGCTCGACCGCACCGCTCCGCCCCGCAGACACGTGCGGGTCGCCGCCCTGCTGCTGGCTGTGTTGGCCGTTTCCCTGGTGGTCTGCGGGGCCGTTCACCTCTATGGCAGCTATCATCACAGCGCGACACTCGACGGACGGGAAAGCCCGATTTCTCCGTGGGCCGTCAGCGGTTTTACGCGCACTGGCGAACGGCTGCTTCGGGACACGGCCGCCGGGTACGTCTACCGTGCCGCCACACACAGCGACTGGAGGCACATCGCGTTCGGGGCCGGCTTGGCGGCGGTCTGCCAGATCTTGTGTCAAATCAGTCCAAGATGGCCGCTGCACCCGGTCGCCCTGCTCTTCGCCGGAAACTGGTACGCTCACCGCGTCTGGGTGAGCGTCTTCCTCGGCTGGCTCGCCAAAGTCCTCATCCTCCGCTACGGTGGGGCCCGACTCTACCGCCGGGCCCAGGCAACTTTCATCGGCCTGATCCTCGGAGAGGTTTTTGCCATGGCGTTCTGGACATCCACGACTGCATTCCTGGCTGCCTGCGGACGGCCGTATCAGGTGGTCGAAATCCTTCCGTTCTGAAGGCTGTTCGAGAAAGAGCCCGGCCACAAAGGGGGCGTGAGCCGCGTTGGGAGCGCAGGGCGACCTGCCTTTGGCCCGGTGGCGTGACGTGGCTACCTGGGAGGTAACCACAACCGCCGCCGGGACGGAGGAAGGACGCCC
>JAADHN010000123.1 GCA_013151865.1 Kiritimatiellota bacterium | reverse complement strand
CCGGCAGGCGCCACGAATTCGACGATGTAATCGCCCGGGGGCAAGTCGGTAAAGGCGTAAAGGCCGTTCGCGTCGGTCGTGGCGGTATCGATTTGAGCGCCCTGACCGTCGAGCAGGTTGACTGTGACCCCGGCCAACCCGTTCTCGCCCGTGCCCTGAACGCCGTCGAAGTTTACGTCGTCCCAGACCAGGTCGCCGATGCTGCCGGTCTCGACCAAGCCGGCGTCCACGTCATCCACTGCCTGACGTTCGAGGACCGCAACCGGTGAGGTCAGTCCGGTGCCAGTGTTCGGGTCGCTGTCGGTGCTCGTGCTGCCACCCTGGCCGGCGGGGCTGAAAACATAACCAGGCAGGGGGGTGAAGCGCACGACGTAATCGCCGGGAGGCAGGTTGTCGAACAGGTACTGTCCGAACGCATCGGTGGTGGTCGAGCCGAGGACAGTGGTCGCTTGTCCATCGAGCAGCTCGACCGAGACGCCCTGCAGCCCGCCTTCGCCGGCATCCTGAATGCCGTCGAAATCAGCGTCGTCCCAGACCAAGTCGCCGATACTGCCGGTTTCGACCATGCCGGCATCGATGTCGGTTTGGTCCGTGCCCGCAACGAGGGTGATCACGTCCGTTCGCCCGGTCACGGCATCCGCATCACTGTCTTTGGTCGGGTCGGTCCCCCGGGCTTGCGGACTGAACACGTAATCGGTCAGGGGGGTGAATCGGACGACGTAATCGCCGGAGGTCAGGTTGTCGAACCAGTATTGTCCGAGCGCGTCAGTCGTGGTTGAGTCGAGGACAGTGGCTGCCTGTCCATCGAGCAGCTCCACGGAGACGCCCTGCAACCCGCCTTCGCCGGCACCCTGAACGCCGTCGAAGTCCGCATCGTCCCAGACCAGTCCCGCAATGGCAGCGGTTTGAATGCCCCGGAATTCGTCCGCACCGATGTCGGCGGGACTTCCGCTTGCCGGTCCTGTGTTCGGGGTGTTCGGATCATCGTAGCGAGGATCCTGTTCGAAGTCGCGGGATGGCGCCACTGTCCCGTCGGCGGCATCGATGCACGGTGAACCCGGCGCGAGATGATAGTTCCATATTCGATAGGTGTCTCCGTTAGCCAGGACGGTGGCATTCCCCCAAACGGTCAAAGTGGTGCCGGTGTTGCCGACAATCGCAAATTGGATCGGGCGGTCACGGGTACCGTTGTTGAAAGAGACGCCGCCGTCCTTGAATTCATCCGGGGCCCAGTTTGCGGTACTGTCGGTCAAGGTCGTTTGTCCTGTCGTTGGGTCATACACCGGCGCGGCCGTCCATTGTCCGGTATCGTTCGGGTCCAAGTCCAGCCCGGGATCTCCGCCCGTGGTCACGCTCCCTGTGTCCACGGTCACGGCCCCCCCGTTCTGCTCGATGATCGAGACGGCGTCAATAAACGAAAAGCTTACGTTGGGAGTGCTGCCGTTGCCGTCGGCAACAAGTTCCTTCCGCAGTGCGGCATCGCGCCAGGACGCATTCCAGAACAGACTGTTGCGAAAAGTTGCCGCGGCTGCCGAGTAACACGCGGCGCCGTCACCAGTTGTTCCGACGTTTCCGATGATCGAGCAGTTCGTAAACTGTGGAATTCCCCCTTCGGCGTAAAGTCCTCCGCCTCGAGCGACTGACACATTTCCGGCGATCACTGTGTTCACGACCGCCACATTGCTGAGAATGAAAGCACCGCCGCCGCCGTGCCCGGCGCCGGTCGTGCGGTTTCCAAGGATCATGCAATCCTCGATTCGGGCATTCACCGCGTTGATGCCTCCCCCGGACCCAACCGCTTCGTTCGAGGCGATGAGGCAATGCTCCAACTCCGGCGTCGCCGTCCCTGAAGCCGGGCCGAAATACAACCCGCCCCCTTCGGCGCCTGCACTGTTGCCAGTGACCACACAATCGAAGAGATCGGCGGGGACGCCGCCACCGTACATCCCGCCACCGTTTCCGGCTGCTGTATTGGCGAGGATCTGCACGTTCTGAAACTCCGGGTTCTCGTACAGCGGCTCTTGCCAAGGAGGGGGGGGATGCGTGGAAGGTCCTCGGACTCGGCCCCGGACCCCGGTTTCGGAAAGCTGCGTCCGGTTCAGCCAGACACCGCCCCCGTCGCCCTCGCTTGCATTATTAATGATAACGGATTCGGAGAAGAGCGGAACTGCATCGTCGACGGCCACGCCGCCGCCGCCGAAGTTGGCGCTGGAGTCTTCGATGCGACATCGCCGAATCGTGGGGGCTGCGTCGTTTGCGCAAGAAATACCACCGCCGAAGTCCCCGAGGCCGTTTCGAATCGTGATTCCCTCCAGGACGGTTTCCCGCGGCTCTCCGGAACGGAAAAACACTCCAGTGCCGGCCCCTCCACAGTCGATTACCACCTGCCCCCGGACCGTTCCCGTATTCTCGGCCATCACGGCAACCGCTTTGCCGCGGAAGTCGATGCCTACGTTCCCGGGGCCCGTGTAAACCCCGTCCGCCACCAAGACCGTCCCCATCCATGGCGCCGTGTCAATGCCCATTTGAATGGTTGCGTACGGACTGGTCGAACTGCCGTCGCCGGTCGCGTCGTTTCCGGAAGTGGAAACATAGATGTTCGAGTATTCGTATGCGCCGATGTCGGGCGGCGGCGTGCCCACGCCTGTGTTCGGTGTGGCGGGATCGTCGAACCGGTCGCGTCCATCCATGTCTCGGCTTGGAAACCCCGCCGCTGTTTCGTCACCGGCGTCAATACATGGCGACCCGGGCAGCAGGTTGAAATCGCCGTTCACGAAATCTGCAAAAAGCGGATCAAGATCGATATTCCCGAGTCCGGGTGCACCGCCCATGACGTCACTGACAGCAACGTCGAAAGTGCCCGCGGCGGCTTCCCAGAGAGCCAGGGGTCGGACGGCCCCCGATTCCCAGATGATCGAGTTTCGTATCACGGTGCTTTCGGTCCCTGTGGTGTCGGCAATCACTCCGTTTCCCGATGTCGTATTGTCGAAGAAAGTGCTGTTAACTATTCGCAGTGTCGAGGCGACATTGACGATGGCGGCGCCGTTGCCTGGGGGACTCGTGTTCCGATTGAATACACAGTTCACGAGTTCTACCGTACCGGCGCCATTCTCGATTCCGAGCGCCCCACCGCCCCCCGCTCCCCCCGTATTGCCTGTGAACGTGCACGCGGTCAGCGAGGTGACCGCCGCCGTCGTGCCGGACAGATAAACAGCGCCCCCTGCGTTGCCGGCCACATTGTTCTCGAACGAGCAGGAGATGAACCGGGCCCCCGTGCCGGAGATGTGGACGGCCGCCCCGTTGATCTCCGCGTAGTTGTTCCGGAAACGGCAGTTTCGAACCTCGATGGTCCCGCTCGTGGCGACCAGTCCCGCCCCCATGCCGGCCGGTGAAGTGGCCCCGCGTGAGCGTGCGATCGTCGCATAACCGTTTTCGATGACCACGCCGTCCAGGACTGCGCCATCATTGGCGGTGACCACATGAAGCGAATTGTCCGTGGCATCGCCGGCCACGCCGACGTCGCCGCTCAGGACTGTTTCCGCTTCCCCTCCCGATTCCCGGTCCTTTCGGCTCTCCTCGTCTCCCCGAAAGCCGCCGTACAACCGCACTCCTGCCGGAATGTCGAAGGTGGCCAACGGATCCACGGGATCGGGTAAATACACTCCGGTCGTCACCCAGACCTCATCCCCGGCGGTCGCCTGCTGAAGAGCGGACTGAAGATCGGCAAAAGCATTGTCCCAGGAGGTCCCGTCTCGGGTCCCAGCACCGCCGATGCGGACATACCAGACTGCAACGTGTTCTTCATACCCCATATCCACAGCCGCACCCACGGGGCGGGTCGTTCCGAACATGTCAGTCGGCGGGGCCACTGTTCCATCTCCCGCGTCAATACACGGGGAGTTGTATTGCAGGCTCAAATCGCCGCTTGCGGCGGCCTTGAACAGCGGGTCCAGAGCGATATTACCGGTTCCGGGAAGGCCGCCCTGAATGTTGCTGTAAGTGACCGTCAAAGCCCGAACTCCGCCTTGACCGAGGTCGGATATCTCGGGGTCGACCTCCGCCGTGTCATCCCAGAAGATGCTGTTGGACACTGTCAAGGTCGCGGTGCTCGCAATGGCCCCGCCCCGACCGCCGGGGCCGGATGCCTGGTTCTGGGAAAAAGTGCAGTTGATCACCTCCAGTACCGGTAGACTATCGGACGCAAAGAGCAAAACAGCGCCGCCCCCCGCCTGGCCATAGGGCGTGCCATAAGCAATGTTTTGGAAAAAACCGCAGTTGGCAAAACTCACGCTCGTTGAATCGATGAAAACGGCGCCGCCTGCGCCGCCGCCCTCGACTCCGCCCTGAGCCGTGCCGCCGCGGAAAAAGCACGACGTGAACTCCGGAACCAAACCGTTCCGGTCTCCCCTGCCGACGGGCACGGACGTACTCACGAAGACCGCCCCCCCATTCCCCCCGTCGACGTCTCCAACCGCCGCGTTCCCGTCGAAGTAGCAAAGCTCGAAAACAGGGGTGCTGGCCCCGAAAATGGCGACCGCACCGCCGTTCCCGGACCCCATTCCGGAACCCACGGCCGCGTTGTCGAAAAAGTTGCAATTTGTGATTTGAGGTGACGCATTTTCCAGGTAGAGAGCCCCACCGAGTCCACCGGCGACTCCGTCAGATGCCGCCGTATTCGAATCGAACACGCAGTTTGAAATCGTCGGATCCGCATCCTGCACCATCAGGGCGCCGCCTTGGACCCCGTTGCCCCCCCCGCCCGTCAAGATAAAGCCGTCCAGGACGAAGCCCACGGTCTGGACAATTGCCATGATCCCAAAATCTTGGTTCTGCGCGTCGATCGTGGTCGCGTGGTACACCCAGTCGCGCTGGTCCCGATTCGTCTCCGTTCCGTCAAATCCGCCGTATAATTGGATGTTGTCGGCGAGCCCCAGCGGTGCGGTCAACAGGTAGGTCCCTTGCCGGACCCACACTTCGCCGCCCGCAACTGCCGCAGCCGCATCGATTCCGGCTTGGATTGTCTGTTTCGCCGTGGACCAACTGGTGCCGTCCGCACCATCGTTTCCGGTCGGGCTGACGAAAAACACGGCGCCGTGTGCGGCAAGTGAAAGGAAGAATGCTGCGATCAATGGGAAAAGTGGGGAAATGGATCCATGTTTCACTGCGAATTCTCCTCATACTCCAAGAGACGCCCGCGTCCACAACGACGGTCGGATGAGACCACGGGGATCGCCGGATGGACGGGACCCAGCCGAGAGACGTCGGCTCCGGGACCCGCCCCGCACAACAGGAGGCAGGCCCGTGCAAATCGTCCGGCATGACTGTGACAAGAGCCGGCCGGGGCCCGAGCGACTATGGGCGATAATTCCGGCCTGGGCCCTCCCTTTTTCCTAGAGGGTAATATATACAAGGGGCCGCCCGAATTGCCAGTCTCCAGCACATTTCCTTCCAGGGTGCGAGAAACCGGTTTGCTTTCCTCTATCGCGGGTTTCGGTACGACAAACCGAGCTTGACGAATCGCGTGTCCGAACTATTGTCGAACCTGCTTTTTTCCGCCTCGGCCCGGATCGCATCCGACGGCGACGAATCGGGGTGGGCGCCCGGTCGGGGGCTTCAGCCTGCCGGTGGAAAACCGCCTCGGTTCAGGCAAAGGTTCCGGCAATCTTTTCAAAAGGTGCAACTCGGAGGCAGGGGTCGGTTATGGTTGGTCTCAAGATTGCGGTACTCTCGGACCTGCATGTCGGCGACCCCGGCCCGATTGAGGCACGACGCTCCGAGATCGCGGACGTCCTCCTGCTTCGGGCGATCCACCGGATCAACCGCTATCTGCACCCGGACCTCACTGTTCTGCTTGGCGACCTGCTCGACGACGGCCAGGCCCCCGAGGCGGACCGGTGGCGTCGGACGATCCGCGAAACCCTCGATCTGCTCGACACGCCGGTCGTGGTCCTCCCCGGCAACCACGACGGCGACATCGATGCTTTCTATCGGGACTTTCCGCGGCCGCCCTCGGCCTTTACGCTCAACGGCGTCCGGTTCCTCGTGTTCTTCGACCCGGAAGAGCCCGGCTGGAACGCGCGGCGCACCGAGCAGGATATTCGGCGTCTTGCGGGGGAACGCCGGGCCCATGCCGGTCCCCTGGTGTCCCTGCAACACGTCCCCCTGTTCCCGCCGGGGCGTGCGACGTGTCCTTACAATCTGGTCAACAGTCCCGAAGTCCTCCGAGCCCTCCGCGGACCGGGCATTTCTTTGACACTTTCGGGACATGAACACAAGGGGATGCAGTTGTTTCGGCAGGATCGTCTTTTTTTTGCCGCGACGCCGGCGCTTTGCGAAGTTCCGTTTCGGTTCTGGATGATTACCATCGGCGACGACGGAAAAGATGTGTCCGTGCACGACGAACGGTTGCGTATGCCCGATGAGCTGCGGCTTTTCGACGGGCATGTGCATACCCGGTTCGCCTATTGCGGGGAAAACATGGTGGTTTCCCGGGCAGTTTCATTGGCGCGGGACTTCGGTTTGGCAGGACTGGGGTTTGCAGAACATTCCGCCCACCTGTACTGGAACCGACAGGATTGCGGGCGCGGCGCGTACGCCGAACCCGGAGTGCGCATCCCCGCGGGAAAACACCTTCGGGCGGAAGACTATTTTGCGGCTATCGAGCCGGCCCTCGGTCCGCAAGTCGTTCCCGGGCTCGAGGCGGACCTCACCTACGCGGGGGAGTTGGTCTTGCGGCCCAAAGATCGTGCCCGTTGCCGGCTTCTGCTGGCCGCGGTCCACCGGCTCCCTGAACTACAGACCCCAAACCCCGACCTCGACAAAGCTGCGGACGAGTTTTTGCACATTGTTTCTCGGGCCCTCTCCGCGGGGGTCGACGTTTTGGCGCACCCATTTCGGGTCTTCCGGCGCTCGCGACAACCCATCCCGGAAAAGCTGTACGCACCAACTGTTCGTCTCCTCCGGGAACACGGCGTTGCCGCCGAGATCAATTATCACACGAACGAGCCGCCCGAGGCTTTCGTTCGCCTCTGCCTGGATGCCGGCGTCCGCCTCGCTTTCGGCTCCGATTCCCACAACCTGTACGAAGTGGGCGAATTCAGGCCGCACCTCGCACTCTTGGAGCGATGCGGGGTCCCGCCAAGCGACCTTTCAGAGATTCTGCGTCCCGGCGGCCCCGGGTGATGAGACTGAGATGGGCGGTGGGGTTGCACCGGGCTGACCGGCCACGTATGCCCCCAGTCGGTTGGCTTCTTTGCTGATTTGTTTGAGAGGCCGGCCTTCCAGCAGGCCGGCCACCAGAGTCGCCGTGAATGCGTCCCCGGCCCCCACGGTATCCACGACTCGGACCGGGATACCGGGGTGGTCGACCCGCTCGTGCGAGGTCCGCAACACACTGCCTTGCGCACCCCGGGTCAGGGCCACCAGTTCCAAGTCCCACTGTTCCAGCAGGGCTTCGAGGACGTCGTCTTCGGCGCCGTGGAGCCCGAACATCTCCGACACGACAGGTAATTCCTCATGGTTCAGCTTGAGGACGTCGGCCAGTGCCAGCGATGTTTCGATCACTTCCCGGCTGTACCAGTTTTGGCGTAGATTGATGTCGAAAGCTCGGATGCAACCGGGGCCGACCGACCCCAGGAAACGCAGCACGGTCCGGCGTGATTCCGCGCAGCGCTGGCATAGAGACCCGAAACACACTGCGTCAAGGCGCGCAGCCAGCCGCCCCAGGGCCGGGGTCCAGGGGATGTGGTCCCAAGCGACGTGTTCGTGGATCTTGAACGTGGGGTGTCCTGCCGGATCCAGTTCGACCGTGACCGTCCCGGTGGGATACTTCGAAGAGACCGCCAGATAGTCTCGGCGTACCTCGAGAATGTCGAGCCGTCGAACGGCGTCTTCGCCCAATGCGTCCGCGCCCACGGCGCTCACGATATACGCATCGAGTCCCAGGCGCCGGGCATGGTACGCGAAGTTCGCAGGCGCCCCTCCTAATTGCCGGCCTTCCGGGAACAAGTCCCAAAGGATCTCTCCCAGGCCCGCTACCAACCGCTTTTTCGGGGAGTTCGTTTTCATCGTCCGACTCTCGCTTTCACAATCATCTCAGAATCTCTCGAACATGGCTGTTTCGGGGGCATTTGGTGCTTGGCTCCCTTAGCCTGAATACTGCATGAGCCATCTGCTGCGATGACGCATCCTCCCACGATTTCAAAACATTGCCGCCGCTCACCGACCGAGACGGTGTTTCAACACGGCCTGGGCCGGCGTTCAACGCAATGACTTGAATCCGTGTAAGCTGCGCCCTCTCGCGATGAAGGGCCGATCTCTCTTAAGACAGTCTACTGTGACCGCCGTGACCTGCGCGTCTTGATGTGCGAGGTCGGTCGGCCGAGTGCTCGGAGAAGAGAGTAATAGTAGCACAGGATTCGTCATAGGCACGACCCCAGTCCGTTCAAACCACCATCAAGCATCAGTTGCACAGCTTCGTTCACGGCGGTAACTTCTTGCTCTTTTGGGGCGCGTCGGTTTCTCCTTTTCCTTCGGTTGGTCAGGAAAAAACTGAATGTTTGACGTGACCCACCTTTGTCGAATCCAACCGGCGCGCAGCCCCCGGGGGGACGGCTTTCGAGGGGAACCAGACCCCGGACCGGGCGGTAGTCCAACGGCTTGTTCCGGCCAGCCCCGGGCTTCCTAACTCACAGACAACGAGGCACACTAACAGATTTTGGGTTCGCTCGCGGAACAGATTCGGGACTTGGCCGCCGGCGCCGGGTATACCCGGTGTGGTTTCACTCCCGCCGCGCCGTTTGCGGACTACGCAACCGCCCTGGACCGGCGGATTGCACGGTTCCCGGAGGCCGCGCGACTCTACGAAAACATGCGTAGCCGGGCGGACCCGCGGCGCACAGCCCCTTGGGCGCGCACGATCGTGGTCTGCATCCGGGAGTATGGGAAATATCGCCTTCCGCCGCAAGCGGTGGGGCATATCGGCAGGAACTACCTGGTCGACTGTCGTACGCCTGCCTGTCCGGACTATGGCATGGCAAGGGAAATGATCCGCGGGTTGCGGGCGTTGGGGCTGCGGGTCAAAAAGGGAGGTGTTCCGGACCGTTCCGCCGCAGTCCGGGCCGGTGTGGCAGCCGTCGGTCGGAGCGGATTCGCCTTCACGCCGGACGCCGGATCCTGGATCAATATTGCCACGTGGCGGATCGACGCCGAAGTCCCGTGCGATTTGCCTCGGCTCGATTGCCCGTGTCCGGTGGGTTGCCGGGCCTGCCTCGATGCCTGTCCCACCGGGGCTTTGATCGACGACTTCACCATGCGCATGGACCGATGTATCGCCTACCTCGGCTACGCCGCGCCCTGGCCGGTCTCGGACGAGCTGTGGAGCCAAATGGGGCCATGGGTCTACGGGTGCGACGTGTGCCAGGAGGTCTGTCCGCTCAATTTCGGGCGCTGGACCGAGACCGAGCCGGCTCCGTGGCTCGAGGCAGTTGCGCCTCTGTTGACGCTCGACGCTCTGAGTACCATGACGCAGGAAACCTACGAGCGGGCGATCCATCCCCTGTTCTGGTACATCCCCAAGAACGACTTGGCGCGTTGGCGCACGGCGGCACATCGGGCCCTGGCATCGCGTCGTTGACGGAAACCGGCCGCCGCGGCTCCCCCGGTCGCGGACGTAACCCGCTTGCCGTCCCCCCGTGGGCGTCCGTTGGAACCTCGCGGCAGGGTCACACCCTCTTTCCCTTCATTATGGGTGGGTACCGCGTCGATACTACGCAGAGCTTGTCACGGACCACAAACTGCTCGGGGCGTGAACGGAGGCGGTCGATCAGCGTTTTTCGACATTCCTCGAGCTTTTCTCTTGCCGCGGGCCGCACGCCCAAGTTTTCGAGTTCCGTCGGGTCATTGTTCAAGTCGAAAAGCAGTTCTTCGCCGGTCATCGGCCGCCAGATATACTTCCACACGCCGTCGGTCACCATTTGAAAGGCTTGCGCGTCGCTGTAGCAGGGAGAGTGTTCGCAGTGGAGCCAGCGGCGGACAGATCGTGATTCCCCTCGCAGAAGGGGGACCAGACTCACCCCATCGACGTGGTCCGGGATCGGGATGCCGGACAGGTCGAGCAGGGTCGGCAGAATATCCTCCAGGCAGACCGGTGAGCTGATTCCGAGACCCGCCTTTTGGTCCAGACCCCCGGAACGAATCAGGAGGGGGATTCGGCAAGACCCTTCAAACGGCTCGCATTTTCTGAAGTAGTAATGATCGCCCAGCATTTCGCCGTGGTCGGACGTGAAAACAATGACCCAGGGCCGCTTTTGGTCCTTGCATTTTCGAACGAAGTCGGTCATCAACCAAGTGAGCTGATCGTCTAGGTGGTTTATGAGGCCATAGTAGGCAGCCCGGGCGAAACGAAGACGCTCGCCTTCCAGGTTCACGCGCGGACTGTCCACTCCGTATTGAACCGGGAGTTGGCCGACCCAGTCCCCGAGGGCCTTGTCCGGCAGGTCCATATCGAGGTACCGCCGATTGTAGAAATCGGGGGGAATCAGCGGGGGATGCGGGGCGTAAAACGAAGCGGTCAAGAATAACGGTCGGCTATCATCATGGCCGGCAATGACTTGTCGTGATTCATGAACGACCCAGTTCGTGGGATGAAGATACTCTGCCAGCGGCCAAGATTTTGCCTGCCAGCCGTTGAAACTAATCCCCAGGCCGCGAGTTCCGCCCAGCAGGGGCACGGCGCGGTCCAGCATCCTGCTGTAGTCGTCATTCGGCACATACACGGAGCCCAGGATGCAAGTGTCGTAGCCGGGGTTCTCGTCATGTCTGGGGTTCTGATGCATGTTCCGCCCGACGAGGATCGAGCGATATCCGGCTCCACTCAAGAGAGCCGGAAGCGTCGGAGTGTCGTAGCCGGGCGTCGCGAACCCCACCGACCCACTGGTGGCAGGGTATTGCCCGGTCAGTAGCGACCGCCGGGCGGGAATGCACGAAGGGCAAGTTGAATAGGCGCGCTGGAAAAAGCACCCCTCGCCTCCGATGGAATCGATATTCGGTGTGATCACAGCCGGATGGCCCGCCAACCCGAAGCAATCCCCTCGCATTTGGTCCGGCATGATCAGCAGGATGTTGGGTTGAAGACTCATGCGGGTACTCCTTCGAGGTAATCTCAAAATGTTTCGGACAGATTCCCGTGTGAGAGCGAAATCCGGACGACGGGCGTCGCGTGACGCGTCCCGGCTCCGATTTCATCGGTTTTATCCAGCTTGGGCGTCGAATTGCACCGTTCGGAAGGGTGCGGGATCCCGGCCGCGGTCGGCTTATCTTTCTCTTGCGCCTGTTCTCACCGATGTCACTGTCGCTCCAGCAGCGCATGCGTCGCAACTGGGCCACCTTGCCCCGGCGTCAGTGGTGGGGATACAATACGGGGTAAAGACGAACCACGCCAGATACACGGCCGGACCGGGGCGGCGGTCCCCGTCGCAGTTTATCGCGGAGACGGCGGACTCCAGGGGGCTGTTTTAGAGTCGTCGGGGAAAAGGCGCCCGGTACCTTTTCCTGCAAGTTCCGTGCGTACGTCCTCATACAAAAAAGCATAACGTGGAAACGTCGTGCCTGCTTGGAGGTGCAACCCGGAAAGGTCGCACCCACCGGTAGGGTAAGCTTTCCGGCTTGCCTGTCGTCCATGTCCTATGTCCTCCAGCGCGCAGATCGTCCTTGCGCGCAGCCCGCAGGTCGTGTACGCCTTTATCAACGTCCTCTTTCTGTTCGCGTCGCAACTGCGCCATGTTGACCCGACGTGTCTCGGGGCGAGGATACAAATACAGGGCAAAGGCGGACTGCGCCGGGCACCCGGGCCGGGGCACGTCAGTCGGGCCCCGGCAGTCGTCGTTGTCGTTGACGCCGACGAATCGGCCCGGGGCGTCCTCGCTGGGGTCGGGGGCTTTCGAGAACTCGAGCAGATCCTGGAAAGTGAGGTCGATCTTGACGGCGGTGACTTTCACGGTGCCTCCGAGTATGCCCTAGCCCCGAGTATCCCCTCCGAGTATCCCCTAGCCATCCGAGTATCCCCTAGCCAAAAAAAGCACGTCCCTAAGCGCCAAAAAAAGCACGTCCCTAAGCGCCTCGTCCCTAAGC
>JAADHN010000090.1 GCA_013151865.1 Kiritimatiellota bacterium | reverse complement strand
CGCGGCCCGCCGCATGCGGGCCTGCCTATTGGGATGACCGCAGAACTGGTTGGGAATACATTGTGTCTGAACCGCTTCTCGACATTCGCGAACTCCGCAAGTCCTACGGACGGCAGGAAGTCCTCAAAGGCGTCAATCTGACCTTGGCCCGCGGGGAACGCCTGGCCCTGCTGGGGAGCAATGGGGCGGGGAAGTCGACCTTGGTGAAGATTGTCGCCGGGGATGTGTTGGATTGGTCGGGCGAGATTCGGTTCGAAGGTCGGCCCCACCGTCCGCACGGTCCGGCGGAGGCCCTGGACCGGGGTGTTACGCTCATGTACCAGGAACTCGAAGTCCTGCCCGATGTTTCCGTGGCGGAGAACATTGTGGTGGGGCAGGAGGCCGGATTCGCCTTTTCCCGGCGCGAGACTCGGGAGCGGGCTGCCGCGGCCCTGGCTCGGGTGGGAGCGGAGGTGCCCCTCGATGCTCCCTGCGGCCGACTGACCCCGGCCTCGCAGCAACTCGTGATGCTGGCCCGGGCCGTCTGCCACGACAGCAAGTTGCTGATTCTGGACGAGCCGACCGCCTTGCTCACGGAACCGGAGATCGACCGCCTCTTCAACATACTGGACGGCCTGACTGCTGGGGGGGTGGCGGTCATGTACATTTCTCACCGCGTCCACGAACTGTTTCGATTGGGCGGCCGCATCGCCGTGCTTCGGGACGGTATTCTTGCCGGAATCGTGGACCCGGATCCGGACCGCCTCGGGCAGATCGTTCGACTGATGAGTGGCAAGGCTTATGCCGGAACAGACTCGAGTCTGCGCAGTCAGCAGAGTGTCGACCTGCCGGCGGCGCCGGTGTTGCTGGATGTACGGGGGGTGAGCACGACGGTGGTCCGCGACGTCTCGTTTCAGGTCCGAGGCGGTGAGATTCTGGGCGTCGGCGGACTCGTGGGCAGCGGACGCTCCGAATTGCTCCGCGCCATTGCCGGACTCGATCCGCGGGAGACGGGTGAAGTGCGGATCGGCGGGACCGCAGTGCCGCCGGACAACCCGGGCGCCGCACTTGAAGCTGGATTGGTCATGACACCCGAAGATCGCAAGACCGAGGGGCTGTTCCAGGAGTTCAGCCTGGCCCGCAACATCGTCATCCCGAGACTTGCGAAGATCGCGACACGGGGCGCTTGGGTCACCGACGCCGTCGAGCGGCGTGCCGCCCGGCCGTTTCTTGGAGAGGCCGGGGTGACGCCCCCGGATCCCGACCGTCCGGCGTCGAGCTTGTCGGGCGGCAACCAACAGAAACTACTGCTTGCCCGCGCCCTGTTCGCCGGGGCCGATGTACTGCTGCTCGACGAGCCGACCCGGGGTATCGACGTTGCCGCGAAGGAAGATGTCTTTTTGCTGATGCGCGGTTTGGCGGATGCGGGAAAAGCGTTGGTCTTCGTCAGCAGCGAGTTGGAAGAGGTGGCCCGGGTTTCCGACCGCGTGCTGGTGTTTCACGAGGGACGCAAGGTCTGCGAGCTGCCGGGGGGCTGCTCCGAGGAGGAGATTCTGCACGCCGTTTTTCGTGGCGCGGTCCAACCCGGAAGCGCTCTCGGGTCGCCCGGGACGGGGACGGCGCGGGGCGGCGGTCGCGTTACCGCTGTTCATGGCGGTCCCGAGACGGGCGACGACCGACAATCGAGGACGACCTGACGCATGGACAGAATCGCATCGAAGATGGAGATCGGTCCCGGCCTACTCCGGTTCCTGGCCGAACTCAAGATATTCCTGGTGTTGTTTGCCTTGATGGGAGTGGCCGCCCTGCTTTCCCCTTCGTTTTTGCATCCGGACAACCTGTTCAACATTCTCTTGCAGCAGGCTTCCATCGGTGTGGTGGCGGTGGGTATGACGTTCGTCATCTTGACCGGCGGCATCGACCTGTCGGTCGGCGGCGCGGTGGCGTTGGTTTCGGTCGTCATGGCCGGCGCAGTCTTTCGTTCGCCTGCCATCGCCTTGTTGTTAGGAGTCATCACGGGCTGCGCCGTCGGCTTGGTGAACGGGCTTCTGGTGACCGTGGGGACGTTGTCGCCGTTCATTGCCACTCTGGCCATGATGGCGGTGACCAAGGGATGCGCCCTGTGGTATTCCGACGGGCGGCAGACAGTGATGCCGGGGGACGTGTTTCAGTACGTGGGCTCCGGGACCGTCTTCGGGGTGCCGTTTCCCGTGGTGGTCCTGGGGGGGGCGACGGTCCTGGCGTGGCTGGTTCTGCGGTTTACGGTTTACGGCCGGCACGTGTACGCGGTGGGGTCGAACGCCCGGGCGTCGCGTGCGGCCGGGATCGAGGTGCCGCGAGTGACGCTTTCCGTGTACGTGATTTCCGGCATTCTCGCCGGCATCGCTTCGATTCTCATCACCGGCCGGCTGAATACGGGCAGCCCGAAGCTGGGCGAGTTGTATGAACTTGACGCCATTGCGGCGGTGATCATCGGTGGCGCCAGCCTGTTCGGCGGTCGCGGTTCGGTGGTCGGGACGATCGGGGGCGTGTTGATTTTGGGAGTAATCAACAATATCTTGAACCTGCTCGGGATTTCCGCCTATTCGCAACACGTGGCCAAGGGCGTGGTGATCGCCCTGGCCGTCCTGATCCAATCCGGTGGGTATCGCAATGCCCTGGGACGTTTCATCCGACTTTGGCGTTGAGCGCGTCGTTTCGCCGGTGAGGGTCGCGGGATCGGACACCGGACGAACGCAAGAAAGGAGACGATGACGTGAAAACCGTGGTGGGCTTCGTGCTGGGTTTTGTGGTGGGTGGGTTGGTCTTCTATTTTGCATTGTCGGGTCGGGGTAATCCGACGGGGCCGACGGCCCCACCCCCGGTCCAAAGCTGCAATCTGGCGGGATCACCGCCCGCCGCTCCGACCAGGAAAGTCCGCATCGGTTTCTCTTCGCCCGGTGCAGACCACGGTTGGCTTGCCGCAATCGCAACGAACGCGCGCAAGGCGGCGGCCAAGTTCCCGGACGTCGAACTGTCTTTGACCGACGGTCTGAATACTTCCGCAAAGCAAATGGCGGACGTTGAAGACCTGCTCCAGCGCGGTATTGACGTCCTGGTCATGCTTCCCCATTCGGGCGAGGCCCTCACCCCGGTGGCCGCCAAGGTGCGAAAGGCCGGCGTTCCGCTGATCAACCTGGATCGGCGCATTGCCTCCGAAGACTTCTACTGCTACATCGGCGGAGACAATTACGGAATCGGCGTGGCTGCGGCGCGATACATCGGAAAACGATTGAACGGCCAAGGCAACGTGATCGAAATCGCCGGCCTTGCCGGGATTTCCGTGACCCGCGACCGCACCAAAGGTTTCCGCGACACCTTGGCAAAGGAATACCCGGGAATCCGGGTCCTCGCTTCGCAACCCGCCGACTTCTTGGCCGAGAAAGCCCTGACCGTCACGGAAAACCTCCTGCAGGCCCACCCGAAAGTCGACGCCATTTACTCTCATGACGACGACATGAACGTGGGGGTGCTGCAGGCGGTCAAGGCGGCGAAACGGGACAAAGATCTGTTCATTACGGGGGCCGGTGGTTCCCGCTGGGCCATGGAACAGATCAAGAAAGGCGACTCGCCCATTCAGGCCACCTTCCTCTACAATCCGTCCATGGCGGGCAGTGCCGTGGACTTGGCCCGGTTGGTCGCCCTGCACCGCGGGATGCAGGATCTCTGGGAAAAAGAAATCCCGCGCGAGATCAAACTGCGCGCCACCACCGTGACCCGGGAAAACGTGGACAACTTCCTCGAACTCGGGTACTGAGTGACGGCTGCCGGGCAGTCAAGCCGACGGCAAGCGTCCCGCTCGCGGACCGGACCGGGACGGTCCGGCTGCTGTGGTGTGAAATGCAGTGCGGGCGTCCCGCTCGCGGACCGGGACGGTCCGGCTGTTGGGGCTACACTCCCGATATTCCAACGCTCGGGCGAGTTCGATGTCTTCTCTGGCGGGAGAAGAATCGTTCGGGCCCTGATCAAACCGGACACCCGCTGACCATGAAACCCTGCACCACCATTCTACGCGATCTGGCTCGGCGATACCTGGAAATTTGTGCGTCCCCGGTCCAGGAGGAACGCCGGGGCCTATGGCGGCGACACAACAGCTTGAAGCCCACTCGCCCCTTGGTCCACGTGCGGGCTTTTGCATGGGAGGAATTGCCTGATTCCCAATGTGGTTGCACGGACCCGTTTCTCCGGAGATTCGAAGACTTCTTTCGTCGCAATCTGTTCCGTAATACTCTCGGCGATGACTCGATCTTCGAGCCTTGGGTCACGGTGCAGGCCGTCAGAAAATGCACCGGCTGGGGGGTCTTGGGGAAGCGGATCACCAGCGGCGAACTGCGAGGTTCGTTCAAAATCGACCATCCGCTCAAACAACTTGCGGACATCGACAAACTGCGGACGCCGTGGCACGAGATCGACGAAGAAAAGACCTGTGAGAACGTGGCGCGCCTACAGGATATCCTGGGCGACATCATCACGGTGAACGTGGACCGGGGGCCGGCCTATCGGGTCTGGAACGGGGATTTGTCCACGAACCTCGGACACCTGCGCGGGATTGAGAACTTCATGGTGGATATGATCGACCACCCCGAGTGGCTGCACCGCTTGATGAGATTCATGTCGGACGGGGTCCTCAAGACGCACGTCGAAGCGGAGGGGGCGGGGGATTGGGGATTGGGCGCCCACGAGAATCAGTCGATGCCGTATGCCTTGGAACTCGACGACCCTGCACCGAACGTGAACGGGGTCGAGCGGCGCCGACTCTGGGGATACATGGCGGCCCAGGAGTTCACGGGCGTGTCGCCTGCTATGCACGAGGAATTCCTCCTCCGCTATCAGTTGCCGATTCTCAAGGAATTCGGCCTGGTCGCCTATGGATGCTGCGAAGACCTGACCCACAAGATCGACATGCTGCGTCAAATCCCGAACCTGCGGCGGATTGCCGTGGCCCCCTGTGCGAATGCCGCGGTGTGCGCCGAGAGAATCGGGCGTGATTATGTTCTGAGCTACCGTCCGAGTCCGAGCGACATGGTCGGGTACGGCTGGGATGAAAACCGGGTCCGCAGAATCCTGCGGCGCGACTTGACAGCCTGTCGGGAATGTCACGTGGACATCACACTGAAAGACGTCCATACGGTCCAGAGCGATCCGGAGCGGATCCGGAAGTGGGTGATTGTGACCCGGCAGGTCGTTGATGAGGTTTTCGGTTTCTAGAGGTTCCGGCAAATACGCTGAAACGAAACGGTGCATTGCACGAAAGTGGCGCGAGCGTCCCGCCCGCGTACCGGACCGGGACGGTCCGGCTACTGTGGCATGAAATGCAGTGCGGGCGGCACGCTTGATGATATACAGAAAAAGGAACGAACGCAATGGACGGGAATGCTCCGCTTCTGTGTCTGGCCCTGGGGCCGCTTGCGCTGGCGGCGGGCAGCGCGAGCGGCGCGCAACCCGGCAAGCGTCCCGCCGCCCTCGAACTGACTCTGCCGCCCGCGGTCTACGCGGTCTCGGGGATTCGGACGCAGGTGTTCTTCGACAATGTGGTCCTGACGCCGAATCCGGAGGCGCATCGATTCCAGGTACGCTGCAACATTGGGAACAGCGAACCCCGGAGCTGGAGCGTCACACCCCGCCCCGTGGACGTGGGGGACCACCCGTTCGAGGTGATTGTTTCGGACGGGAAGGGCAGAGAACTGGGCCGGGCGCGAGCCGTCCTGAAAGTGTCGCCGTCCGATGCCGGCGCGGGAAGGCGTCTCCGCCTTTTGATGGTCGGCGACAGTCTGACTCACGCCACCGTCTATCCGAACGAGTTGGCTCGCCTGCTCGAGGGCGCCGGCAATCCGGCGCTCGAGATGCTCGGAACTCACCGTCCGAAGAACGCCCGTGTCGGTGTGGCCCATGAGGGATACGGCGGCTGGACGTGGCAGCGTTTTCTCGAGCAGTACGAACCGAACCCGGACGGGACCTACCGAAAGCGCAGCAGCCCATTCGTGTATCTGGGGGCGGACGGCAGGCCCGGGCTCGACTTACCGCGCTATTTCCGGGAGAACTGCGGGGGTGTTCCCCCGGACCTGACGACGTTCCTCCTCGGCATCAATGACTGTTTCACAGTCGATCCGGACGACCCTGCCGCCATCGACCGCCGTATCGACATCGTCCTCGGCCGGGCGGATGCCCTCCTGGCGGCGTTTCGCGCCGCGGCCCCAACCTGTGCTTTGGCCGTATGTTTGACTCCACCGCCCAATGCGCGGGAGAGCGGATTCGAAGCCAATTACCACGGCAAGTACCATCGCTGGGGTTGGAAACGCATTCAGCATCGTTTGGTCCAACGCACGATCGACCGCTTCGGGGGGCGCGAGAAGGACGGTATTTTCCTGGTGCCGACGGAATTGGGCATTGACCCGGTTGCCGGGTTTCCGGAGAACAACGGAGTTCACCCGAACGCGCACGGGTACCGGCAGATCGCCAAAAGTCTCTACTGCTGGATCAAGTGGTGGCTGAGCCCGTTCGCCCGGCAAGGAAGTGGAGGGAATGCCTCGGTGACGGGGGGGGGCGGACTTCGCACGCAGCCAATGGCGGCCTGTCCACTCAGCTCAGCCGGGGCAGGAAGTCCCTGAGCCGGGGCCACAGCTCGCGGTACAGGGCGTAACGGCGACTGTATTCGGCGCCGCGCTGCGGATCGGGCTCGAAGCTGTGCTCGACCGTCACCATGTGCGAAGCGCCTTCCTCGGCAGAAACGAACACGCCGGCGCCGACTCCCGCCAGTATGGCAGCCCCCAGCGCTCCGGCCTCCGTGACTCGGGGCCTGGAAAACGGCCGGCCCAGGATGTCGGCGCTGAGTTGCACCCACGCGTCGGACCGACTGCCGCCGCCCACGGCCCGAAATTCGCCGATGTCGAGACCGGCCTCCGGCAGACGTTCGACACATTCGCGCAAGTAATACGCGGTTCCCTCGAGAATGCCTTTCAACACGTCTCCGCGTGTGGTGTCCAGGTGCAGGCCCGCCATGACTCCGCAGGAACTCGTGATGAAATGCGGAGGGCCGGTCGCGGTGAAATGGGGCAGTACAAGCACCGGGCTGGGGTGCAGCGGCAGTTCCCCGAACAGGGCCGGGTAAATGTCCTCCCCGCCCGATTCCACCGCGGCCCGATGTTCCGCGCCGGCAAAGGTGTTCCGGTACCACTTGACGAGAGAGCCGCCCTGGTTGTAGATGAAGCTGACGAACCGGCCGGGAACGGCATGGTGTTCGGTGTTGAGCCCGATCGGCATCATGCTCGTGGCGGGCCGGCGTTCGGCGAATACGGGGACGATGCAGATGAAAGTCCCCATTCCGTACATGGCCGTGCCGGCACGTGTGACACCGCAGCCGACGGCATTGGCGCACTGGTCGTGAGCGCCGCTCACGATGAGCGCGTCTCGAGGGAGACCCAGGTCGCCGGCCGTTTCCGCCGAAACGGTGCCGATCGGTGTCCCGGACGGCACGGTTCGGGGCAGCTTGTCGCCGTCGATCCGCGAGCATTCCAACAGGTCGCTCGACCAGGACCGAGCATTCAAGTCAAAGAGGAGCGTGCGGTTCGCCAAGGAGTAGTCCACGGCCGGGTCCGCGCCGAGCATGAAGGAAATGAACGGGCCCCAATGGAGGAACTTGAAGGTTTGTCGCCACAGTTCGGGGCGGTGGTCCCGCAGCCACATCAGTTTGGTCAGGCTGTAGTGGTTCCCCAACACGTTTCCATTGATCGCGTAAAGCGTCTCGTCCGGTATCAAGCCGGCAAGCGATTCGAGGTATTCGGCCCCACGTGCGTCCGAATTCAGCAGAGAAGGGCCCAGGATGCGTCGGTCCCGGCTCACGGGGACGACGGCTTCGCCCAGAGAAGAAACCGCCACGCATCGAATTGGGTCCAATGGGCGCGATTCGTTTGCCGCGTGGACCACGTGGCGGAGTTGGTCGCGGATTCGTTGCCAGACCAACTCTGAGTCCAGTTCTTCCCAGCCGGTTTCGGGTCGGGTCACGTCGTACTCGACGTACCCCGACGCGGTCACTGTCCCGTCGTCTCGGAAAACGACTGCTTTGCAGCCGGTAGTCCCCGCATCGATGCCCAACAGGCTCATGGGTGCTATTCTTCCAGGTTGATTTCGGAGTGTTTCACTGAGGGTCCCGCGCCACCGGAAGCGGGCCCTGTTGCTCTTCGCCCCCGTTCACGTTGGCCCTGCCCCCCAGAGTCGGCTTCGAGTCCCCGCGACACCCAGGTGTTCTTCCAGTATCCATCGAGTTTTCCGATACACGGCCTCGCATGCCTCTGACTTGCTGCCGGTCCGTGCCAGCGTCTGCTCGTAAGGTTGCCGGATGTCGGTCCCCACGTTCACCTTGGCAATGCCGTTGCGGATCGCCTCGAGGAGGTACTCGCGGATCACGCCGGACCCACCGTGCAGAACGAGCGGCACCCCCGTGGTCTCGGCCAGGCGGGCCACATGATCGAGGTCGAGCCGGGCCGCGACCTTTTTCCGGTCTTTCTTGGCCGGAGAAATGGCCCCATGGATGTTGCCGACGGCCACAGACAGCCAGTCACAGCCGGTTTCCCGGACGAATCGGATCGCCTCGTCCACGTCCGTAAAGCCTTTTCCGGACCGAAACAGTTCTTCATACGGCGGGAGAGGGCCGGCTTCATGCCCGAGTACGGCGCCGAGTTCGGCTTCGCACGCGACGCCGGCCGCGTGTGCCGCTTCGACGGCTTGGCGTGTGCAGGCAATGTTCTCGGGCAGGGGCAGACGCGATCCGTCCACCATCACGGAACCGTAGCCGAGATCAAGTGCGCGACGGATCACGCTCAGGTAATCGACGCGCCTCCCGTCTTCGTCCACTACCGGCACGTGGTCGAGGTGAAGGCGGACATGGGCCGGGTCGCCGGTCCGGTCGAACTCGCGCTTGACCGCCTCGAGACCGCCGGCTTCGAACTTGATCCACTCGAGGCGCGCCACGGCAATGAGTGCCGCCGCATCGGCGTCTCGGACCGCCCGTACGACCGCCTGCATCATGGGCAGATATGGGATGTTGAATGCCGGGATCACGAGCCCGAATTCTTCGGCACGGCGAACCAGGTCGGCGGAAGTCATCGTCTGGGCCTTTCGCACTGCGGAATGGAGATGTCCCACTCGAGGTAGTGACCCAGGGCCTCGGCCACCGGCGCCATGAGATGTCCGGGCGTCACGCTGACATGATGCCGAAACCCGTTGTAGCCCACATGGAGAAGAACGTCTTGAAGCCGGTCGATTGCGGCGGCCGAGGCGCATCCGAAGAACTCTTCCGGAATGGGGTCGCCGACGAACTCGCCCTGTCCCAGGTAGGTTTTCAGGCGACCGTCCTCGGTCATAAGACTGCCGAACGTCATTGCCATGGGCCGAATGCGGCCCACGTTGCAGCCGTAGCCGCAGCCAGGCCCCACGGCATTGGCCAGAATGGCATGGTCCACCACCCGGCCCGGCTCTTTCATCAGTCCGAACGGCACGGGACCGCAGTGGAAGAGAATGCACTTGTCGTCTTCGTCGCCGTAGTTGTTGTTCCAGTCCAGGCACGCGGCGGGTTGTTCCGAAGCCAGATGCAGGGCGTACATGGTCACGGCGTTCCCCACGTCCACCTCGCAGGCGGCGACCACACCGCGGTCGTTGAGTTCACTGAGCAGCACGCAGGGCGAAATCCCCAATTGTTCCTGCAACTCGATCCAGCAGCGGACCGCCAGGGCGTCGAGTCCGAATTCGTCGACGATTTCGTCCAGCACCACGCCCAACTTGATGAGCGTGGCCGCGGCGTTCTCGGGCACGCCTTCCCACGAGGCGGCCTCGAAAAGACGTTCCTTTTTCCGCTTGAATGCGTCACCGTCCGTTCCCATGTCCCGAACCCGGCGGATCACCGTGGAAAGATCCAGCGTCTCCATGGTGATACCGGCCTTCTGCAGAGCCAGTTCGTCGATGCGCACGGTCTTGAACGCCGTGGTTCGCGCCCCGACGGCGCCGACGGTCATGCGTTTGAGGCCGTTGGCCACACGGCAGACACGGGCGAAGTGATCGACGTTTTCCCGGAAACGGGCCGTGGCCGGCGCCACGGTGTGAGGTTTGAGGGCCGTGAACTTGACGCCATACTGGCAGAAGACGTCCATGATCGAGAACTTGCCGCAGAACGCGTCCCGCCGCAGATCCGGCGCCATCTTGTCCAGCTCGTCCGGGTAGGCCTGAATCAGGATCGGGGTCCCGGCATCGGCGAGTGCCGCCACGGCGCCGGTTTCATCGCCGAAGTTGGGAAGGCAGAGAATGACGCCGTCATATCGGCCCCGGTTTTCTTCGAGCCACTTGGCGTACTTCGCGCCTTCCTCCACGGTCTCCACCGCTCCGTGCCGGGTGGCGTCGCGGTCCATGAGCATGGCGTCGTATCCCCACTCTCTGAGGATTCGCGGTAGTTCCTCCCGAGCTGCGTCCATCAACGAAGCGGGAAAGAAACCGCGGTTTCCGAAAAAGAGCGCAAACGTCGTCTTGGATGCCTTGGCTGTCATGGTTCGTACTCCTTCTTACATTGAGGCTGTACCGCCCTCGGGGCCGTGCAGCATACCGATAACGCCTCACGGGCCTGGGGCCCGCGTCCGATCCTCCTGCGCCCCTGCCACCCGGAGCGAACGCCCCCCAGGACCGAAGGGGTTGTACGAGCATGGGAGGTGCACGGGCACAGCGGCGGACTTACCCCGGCACTATGCCTCGGAATCGGCGAAAAAACAACCCGCTCCGAAAAAACACGCACGGCCGTAGACAGCGCGCACACACGTGCTATTTTACTGGGCTTATGAATTGACGTGCCGTGTCAGCGAATGCTGCGGATGGGCGGAAGGGATTGCAATCCAGGACTGCGCCAGAATCGCCGACACCGCCGAACACGAATGCCGTCTAACGGCGCGGTAGCCAAGTGGTAAGGCAGAGGTCTGCAAAACCTTTATCACCGGTTCGAATCCGGTCCGCGCCTCCAGATCATCTCCCGGTCAGTCACGCACATTAATTCCGAGGAGTTCGCGTTCCCGGGGCGGGGCCTGTCGCCCAAGTCCGAACCTGGATGGGGGACGGGCTGAAACGTTCCCGCAGTTGCTGTTCCGCTGCAATCGAATATGGCGAAAAAGAAAAAACGTTCCAAAGTGCTTGCGCGCGGTAAATCGGGGACCGCCGGGGCTTCAGATCGGCCGCGCCGCGGGTCGGCCGCTTCCGTTCAACCGGAAGACGCCATGAGCCGGTGCGCCATGCTTTGCCAGGAGGAGCGCTGGCGGGAAGCTCTTCTCCTCTTGCGTCAGGTCCAGGAGAAAGCCCGAAAGAGCGGAAACTTGGCATTGCGCGACAGTCTCGAGGCCGCCCGGGGAAAAATCGAGTACTCGCTGCGCCGCCAGATGGCGGCGGCCCTCCTGAAATCCGCTGAAGAACTGTTGAGAAGGGAGTTCCTGCTGGATGTCGGCGAATGACAAGCCGCGAGGAGCGCTCGACCGCGAGAAGACGTTTGAGTTGCTTCTCTCGCAATTGCCTTGGCGGTCGCTGCGAAAGTGTATTCAGGCCAACACCGACCTGCATAAACAATGCACTTTGGGCGGGTACCGACTGGAACCGAAGAAGCGCAAGCGCTTGGTGCAAGTCGTGCTGAAAGAGGCCAGGAAGGCCGATTTCAGTGACGCCTTCTGCAATCCGTTTTTTGCCGAATGGTACCCTATTCCCGCCGACCTCCACAAAGAACTGGAAGACTACTTCCACTCCGACGAATACAAGGCGTACCGCGAAAAGAACGATCTCGGGGAAGATGACTACGTGTTGCCGGATGAGGTGTTCGAACGCGTCTTCAATCCCGCCGACGTCGAGAAGTGGACCATTTTGGTCGCGTTCAGTCCGATGACGTTGACCGAAACCCAGACCGCTCGCATCCTCGACGACGAGACCGGCAGCGGCACGCTCATCGAGAAACTCCGGAAAGTCGAGGAAGACGCCGACCGGCTCCGCAGCGAAAATGCCCGTCTCAAGAATGAGATCGCAACCCTCCGACGGCAACAGGAGCAGGCGTCCGCGGACCTCCAGGAATTGCGTGGCGACCGCAAGACGCTGCAGGCGGCCAACGAGGCCCTCGAAAAACGGGCCGAGGCGACCCAGGGCGAGAACCGTCGCCTCCGGGCCGACCTTGGCGAAGTTCGACAGCAGTCCGAGCAGAGGATAGCCGAGCTGGTCGCCGAACTCGAGAGAAAAGTCCGTCAGGCCGACAACGATGCCCAACGCGTCCAACAAGAAGCCGGCGACTGGCGTTCTCGGTATGAGCAACAGTGCGAGACCACACGGAGTACCCGGGAAGAACTCGAACTAACCCAGGCCGCGCTGGCGGAAGAGAAAGTCCGGACACTCGAACTCGAGAAACAGGTAGCCCTCTACCAGGACTTCGCCACGCTCATTCTTTCCCGCATCGACTGGAACGACGTCGGACGTCAGATGAAGCTGACCGGCGATTTGAAGCGACTCTTCAGCAGCTTGGTGCGGAAACTGAATTACGAGGAAGATCGGACCCTCACCCTCGATGGCTCGCTCACACACTTTTGGGAAGGGCTGGTGGCTCGGGAACGAAGCCTGGTGCACAAGGTGGCCCAGAGCAATACCCTGGAAGTCGCCGGCGGTACTGTGGAAGAGTACTGGCGCGGATTGACGGACGCTTTCGAAGATGTCCAGATCGGCCTCGAGGCCCGGGCCGTTCTACTCCGAATGCTCCACGAAATCTTTTACCAGATTATGGAAATGGAAGATCTCCAGTCTGCGAAAATCGCGACTCTGATCGCGCGTGCAAGAAAGTCGTAAGTGAACGGTCGCCGTCGGCGACAGGACCTGCCGCCCTTTCTCGGTGATTCATCGTCTCGAAACAATCTGGTGTGCAGGCAAACGCGCTGCCTCTGTTGAACTGGCCAGACGATTCTGAGACGGTCCGTCTTCTGGGGGGAGAACCAAGGATCGGGACTCGCTGACTCGGTCCGGTGCAGAAACGGTCTCGGGATTCGTGTAGCCTGTCTTTCGGTTGACGGTCCGAGTCGGGACAGTATAGTATCGATTCCGTTTACGGGCGTGCCTCGCGACAAACATCCGAGGCGGTCCGAGCATTCAGTTGTGGGCGATTAGCTCAGTTGGTTAGAGCGCCTGCTCGACACGCAGGAGGTCGCAGATTCGAGTTCTGCATCGCCCACCATTTTTTCGCCTTGGGTCTGTTTCCCCCCCCTGTTTCCCGATGAACCCACCCCAGGGGGCAAGCGTTGCTCAGCGAGAAAGCGACGAGTGCGGCCCGGGCCGGTCCGTAACGGCTTGGGGTCGGGTCGGTAGACGAGCGGTGAATGCCGGCATGTGAGTCGGGGCGATCGCTGCCTCACGTTCTTTTCGAGAATGTTCTTGCCATCCCGAACATTTTTCGCTATGATAACGGGAGTCAAAGCCGTGCCTTCACCCCGAGCGGGGGCGCGCTGGAAAGGCCATAAGCAACAAGATTGTCCATTGGGACGCGAACAAGAACAAGGCAAAGGAGAACGCGAGAATGAAATCGGAGAAGTGTCGAGTCTTCACGTTGATCGAGTTGTTGGTGGTCATCGCGATCATTGCAATTCTGGCCAGCATGCTGCTCCCGGCCTTGAGCAAAGCCAAGGCCAAGGCACGTCAGATCAGTTGCACAAGCAACCTCAAACAGGTCGGACTCGGCATGATTATGTACAAAGGCGACGCCAGCGGCATTTACCCGCCCGTGTACGACGACCTCAGCGGTACCCGCGAGATCTGGGCCGAGAAGATCGCCACTTACGTCGGGGACGAGAACGCTTTTCAGTGTCCGGACGCCAACCTGCCCATCAACGGCAACCTGCAACGTACGCGCTACCAGATGCCAATGATGCATGTCTTCTACGAGGGCACGTCGGCCCCCAATAACGAGGTGCTGGCAGTGCGTCCCTCGTCAACCATCATGCTCCTCGAGTCCAACAACTGTTGGTGGCAGCATTATTGCCCGAAACATGGCGTCGGCACCACGGCCACGGATGCGGCGACCGGACTGCTGTATATCAATGGGGTCCTGAACGAACACACTTGGCCCCGCCACAACAAGGGCTGCAACATTGCCTGGATGGACGGTCACGTCAAGTGGACCACGATTCGTGAACTTGCCTCGCCTGCGGTCAAGTACTGGGATGCCACCATGCCCTGATCACCTTTCCGGGATCACGAAAAGAAACTCCAACGAGCGGCGGTTTCGACCGCCGCTCGTTGTTTTTTGGCGCCCGAACCCGGCGGTGGAAAAGATCAACCGTCCGACCTTGTGGCATTGCGCCGGCGGCGGGAATCATACGCTCGGCGCCGTAATGCTTCCTTTGCGCGAATCACCGTGTCCCGGCGCGGACGTCGAAACACCACAGTGTGTCATGACGCCGGATGTACAGATGTCCGTCGGACAAGGCCGGGTGGGCCCAGACGTCGGAGCCGTTGTTCCCCGGAAGCCGAACCCGTCCGCGCACCACGAAACGTTCCGGGGTCGGTTCCAGCAGAGCCAGTTCGCCGTTTTCGGCCAAAGCGTAGAGCCGCCGGTCGGCGAAGATGGGCGACCCCTTGCGCAGATCGTTGGTCCGATACAGGACACGACCCGTCTGACCGTCCAGGCAGAACCACCCCCGGAACCGGCGGTAACCCGATCCATAAAGCCGTCCTCCGACAGCGACCAAGCCGCCGTGGCAGTTGTCGGCTTCGGTGCTCCACAGTTCGTCGACGCGAACGGCGCCGTCATGGATTCGAGCCCGGACCATGAGTCCCCCAAACTTGTCCGGAGCCATGAAACAGATACGGTCGCCGACGACCACCGGCATGGTACCGATCACTTCCCAGCGCACGGGGACTTCGCGTTTCCATACGAGCGACCCGGTCTCGGCATCGACCAGGAACACGTGCCGTCCGGAGGCCCCCGCCAGCAGGCGGCGCGCGCCGACCCGGACCACTACCGGAGAGGCGTACCCGGCCCGGTCCGCGTCTCGACGCGGCGGGTCTACACGGCGTCCCCCCAGCTCCTGGCTGCGGAGGAACATGAGCGGCGGGGTGGTCCACACCACCTTTCCCGTGCCGGCGTCCAGGGCCGCCATCAGTGCTTTGCGTCCTCCGGGCGTCACGAAGACGCGGCCGCCGGAGACCAGGACGCACTCGCTGATGCCCCAACGAATCTGGTCGGCGTCGAACCGTTCGAGAATGTTCAATGTCCATAATTCGCTTCCGTCCGCAGGATCGAGGCAGGCAAGGCGACCGTGGGCATTGAGGTGGAACAAGCGCCCCCCGGCCAACGTGCATGTACTCCGTGCGCCCGGGTAGGGGCCTTTCCAGGCCGCGCCGTTCTGTTGCCGCCAAAGCCGCTTGCCGGTCCCCACGGCAAGTGCGGTGATGACCAGGGCGTCGTCAATGTCGCCGGTAACGAACAGGCGACCGCCGCCGATGCACGCCGAAGAGAAGCCCCTGCCGATCCCTTTCACTTGCCACACTTGGGACGGCCCCGCCGCCGGCCAGGCCTGAAGGAGTCCCGTCTCGCGCGATATTCCGTTGCGCTCCGGACCGCGGAATTGCGGCCACGCCGTGTCCCCGGACGTCTCGGGCAAGGGAGCCGGGTCGGCAATCAAGGACAGGAGGGAGGCGAATACACCGGCCGTCCACAGGCCGGACCGGGGCGAACCGAAGGTCAATCTCATGGCGGGGCCTTTCTCCATTGGGGCCGCGGCATAGCCGCAGATCGGACATGTTCCCGGTCCTCTTGCGCCGTTGGGACAGGGGGGGGATGATCGCCGGGGTCCGTCCCGCCGCCAAGGGGCAACAGGGACAGGGACCGCACAAGTCGCCCGTTTCCAGCGATGCTCGCCAGCCTGATTTTTTCATGAACTTCGTCGCGAGAGGACGCAGCTTGCGCGGATTCAAGTCATTGCGTCGAACGCTGGACGAGGCCGTGTTGAAACACCGCCTCGGTCGGTTGGCGGCCGCAATGTTTTGAAGGCGTGTGAGATGCGTCATCGCAGCAGATGGCTCATCCATTATTCAGGCTGGTCTTCTTCCAGAAAGTTGACTTCCCGGATCGGGCCGCGACCGCTAACGGGTAGAGCGAATGTCTTGATCTCCCCCGGCCGGAACGTCGCCGTCCAGTCGAGGGAGAGACTCGGCACACGAAAAGACGCCCGGGTTGAAGCCCCCGCAGTTTCGACGGCCCGGACGATGACCGCAGCGCCGTCCTCGGCAGGCTTGACGGCGCCCACGTCGATGCTGGAGGGGGTGCATTCCAGCAGACCCCCATCCGCCGGAAGGCCGGCCCCGGGATGATTCCCCTCGAACAGCGCGTTGGGGGGTGCATGCAATTGCGCCGTGAGGCCGGGGATGCCCGCCGAACGCCAGTCGCCGGAATGTGGGATGAGACGCAGTCGGAAGCGTTGCTCGCCTTGATCCGTGACCGCCTGTTCGAGATCCCGGGCCGGTTGCGCCGGGAGATGGTGGGCAAAGTACGGACTGCGCAACAGCGTGATGCGTGCGGTCCGCTTCCGGACGTCGTAGCTGTACTTGCAGTCGTTGACAATCACAAGTCCGACACCCGGTCCCGATAGGTCGATCCAGCGCTGCATGGGTTCTTCGTCGCCGTTGTTGGAACGTTGGATCGTCCCGTAAGGGACCTCGGAGGTGTGCACGTTCGTCGCGGCCCCTCGAACCGGGAAGAGGACCTTTACGACTTTCTGAGACAGGTGCCAATCGAGGAGGCCGTCGATGCCCACGAAGGGTTCGCCGGCGCCCAGGGTGTAGTCGAGCCGAAGAGAACACGGACCGTATCGAAACACGGTCCGGATTCGACCCCGCAACGGCCCCGACTCGACAACGCGCGCGGAATCGAACCGGAACATGTCCTCTTCACCATCGAACCGGAACACGCCGTGGCTCCAGGTGTCGCTGGAATCGTCGATCACCACGGCGCGGCCGGCCGGCGAACCCAGGGTCCGGCGACCTGTTCGCTTGTCTGTCAACGAGATAGCTCCCTCCCGCGTCACTCGCAACCGCAACCATTGGTTTTCGAGGCCGTTTTTTCGGACGCGGACCGGTTGGCTGCGCGGCGGGAACGACGAAGCGTCTCGCGCGGGGAGCAGGCGCAACAGTCGGTAACCGAAGGCGGGGATCGTGAGTTCCAGCAGAACGCGTCGGCGCCACGTCACACTGTGTGAGAGGATTTCTTGGGACGCGACCGGGCCTCCCCGGGCATCCACGAAAACTCCCGTATCCCGATTTGGGCCAAACCCGAAATCCTCGGTCTCGACGATCCCGGAGAAGGGTGCCGCGGAATTATTGAATACCACCACCGGAGAACCGTCCCCCCGGGTATCGATCCGCCAACTGATGCGCTGCTGGGCCGCGTTCCGGCGCCAGTCCGCGGCGTACAGGGCCGCTTCGATTTGGGCTGATGCGTCCTCGTACGCCTCCGGCAGAGACGTTCCGGCCAATATATCATGAAACTGATTGAATAACAGGTGCTTCCATGCCGTAGACATCTCCGCCGGGGCGGGCGGCCAGCCCGTCAGTAACCACGCCGCCACGCTCCAGGCTTCCGCCGTGAACAGGGCGGTTTCCGCACGGCGGTTCAACGTCTTGATCCCAGATACGGCCGCGTAGCAGCCCGAAGCATGATGTTGCAGCTCACCCCGGTATACCGGGAGGTTTTCGCCTTGAACAGCCCCCAGGACCTTTTCGGGAAAACTGTGTTCGAGCCTCGGCATGTCGGGGCGGTCGCGCCAATCGCGGACCGCGGCCAGTTGGGCGCGGGTGGGGCCGCCGCCGTGGTCGCCTACGCCGTAGAAGCACATCAGGTCGGTCGGACCAGTACTTTTGTAGCGTTCCCGGAGTGCGAGGATGCGTTTTTCGAGGGTCTCGGGGTCCCAGCAACTGTACGCTTGGTCCGAGATCCGCAACGAGACCACGCGACTGCCGTCCTCCGTCTCCCAGAAAAAATACGGCTTGGGAAGGGCCGGGTTCTCGTGCTCCCCGGGGCGCATCCAGACCCAGGCGTCGAGGCCGCAGCCTCGCAACAGCTTAGGCAGCGTGGCGCAGTGCCCGAACGAATCCACGCAGTATCCGCACCGGCAGCGGACCCCGAATCGCTCTTGAAAATAACGCTGGGCGTACAAACCCTGCCGGACGAAGGACTCGCCGCTCGGAATGTTGCAGTCCGCCTGAATCCACCAGCCGCCCGTGATGCGCCAACGGCCCTCCTCCACGCGCTCTCGGATTTCGCCGAACAGTTCGGGTTCGGTTTTTTCGATCCATTCGTAAATCGCCGCGGCGGCGCATGTGAAGATGAAATCGGGGTCTTCCGTCATTCGGTCCAGAGCGCTGCGGAAAGTGCTCCGGGCCTCGGCCAACCCTTCGGGCCACCGCCAGAGCCAGACCGGATCGAGGTGGGCGTTGCCGATCAGGTGAATGCGCATGAAATCGTCCTGTCGTCTGAATCGGGCACTTGGAAAAAGCCCCACGCACCATCGGATGACATGGGGCCGCTGCCGGGCATGTACCGCAACATCGTGCTCGGTAGTGCAAACCGTATCCTGCCGACAGTGAATGACAAACACCGATCTCCCAACCGGAGGGCACGGCGTGTCATTCGGGGGGTAGGACGGCGTTCGACAGCTCGCCGAACCGCTTGCCCGAACGATACTGGCGCAGATTCTCGAACGTGACCGCCGCAATGCCTTCGAGCGCGTCTCGGGTCAGGAATCCCTGATGACTGGTGATCAGCACGTTCGGGAACGTCATCAGACGCGCCAGTACATCGTCGGTCAGGATCGCTCCGGAGAGGTCTTCGAAGAACACGCCGCTCTCTTCCTCGTAGACGTCCAATCCGGCGGCGCCGATGCGACCGCTCTTGAGGCCGGCGATAAGGGCACGAGTGTCGATCAGGGCGCCGCGACTGGTGTTGATCAGCAGTACACCCGGCTTCATGCGTCGGATCGCAGCGGCGTCTATCAGGTGGAACGTGCTCTTGCACAGCGGGGCGTGCAGGGAGATGATCTCCGATTCGGCAAGTACCTCGTCCACGGACGTGAACTTCACGCCGATTTCGGAAGCCAGGGCTTCGTCGGGTTTGAGGTCGAACGCCAGCAACCGGCAGCCGAATCCGGCCAGGATGCGCAGAACACAGGTCCCGATCTTGCCGGCGCCGATCACGCCGGCGGTGCGGCCGTGCATGTCGAACCCGGTCAGACCGTTGAGCGAGAAATTTCCTTCACGGACGCGCTGGTACGCTTTGTGAAGCTTTCGGTTGAGCCCCAGCATGAGGCCCACGGCGTGTTCCGCAACGGCATACGGCGAATAGGCCGGCACTCGGGCCACCGAAATGCCGAGGCGCCGAGCTGCTTTCAGGTCCACGTTGTTGTACCCGGCGCAGCGCAGGGCCACCATGCGCACGTCCAGTGTGGCCAATTCTCCCAGGACGGTTTTGTCCAACACATCGTTCACAAAGACGCAGACAGCATGGGCTCCGGCCGCCAGCGATACGGTTTCGGATGTGAGTCGGTCCCGGTAATAGCGGATGGCCACGTCGGAGGGGAGATGTTCCTCGAACGCCTCCTCCATGTAGGGCTTGGTGTCGAAAAACGCCACATGGAAACGGGGGTCTCCGTCCTGCGACAGCAGTCGCGCCAGCAGACTCGTGCCGCGCGATAGATGGTCGGTCATCTGTCGCAGAAGCCCGCGGCAGACGTCCGGACTCTCCGACAGCAAATGGTCGAAGCCGGCCCGGTCGAGCACCCAAGCGCGGACCGGGGTCCGGGCCTGCAGGGTGGCGGTCCGTGTCGCAGCTCCCAGCAGACTCATTTCGCCCGCAATGTCGCCTGAGCGCAAGACCGCGACCTCGACAGAGCGACCGCCCTCCGCCGCTTTGCGCACCGAGACCTGGCCGCCGGCAATCAGAAACATGCGGTCGCCGGGTTCGCCTTCCACACACAGCAAGTCGCCTGTCTCGAAGGTGGCCGGCGCCATGCCGTCCACCAGTTCCCGAAGGGCGGTTTCCTCGAGATTGCGGAAGCAAACCGAACTCCGCAAGGCTTCCCGCAATTCGTGTTTCTCGTCCATGTCTGTTCCTTCCCAGCCTGGTCGCGTGCGTCGCCCGCCTTCAAAACGCCGAAGCGGTTGCTCCGGCGATGGCGCAGGACAAGACAAGACCTCCGCCCGCCGTGTTCAACTCGGGCTGCGGATCGCGGCCGTCGGCCGGGCCGTCGGAGAGGCGAAGGTCACTTTCCGGCCCGGTCCACGGCGTCGAACAGGGCCCGGTAAACAGCCGGGTCTCCGCCGATGGCCTCCCAGCGCCCGAGGGCATCCGCGCGCCATTCGGGTTCGCGGCAAATGTAGGCCGTGTCCGACTTCAGGCAGTCGCGCATCTCGGCCGCGATCAGGTCCAGGTCTTCCTGCGAGTATCCCGTTGTCCATGGCGGAAACTGATGGGATGACCAAAGCGGAAACATGCTGAGACTGTGCGGCGGTGGGGCCCGGTAAGGCTGATCGACGAAAGCGTCGTTGCGGACGTTGGCGGCCACTCCATGATCCCGCTCGAACTCGATGCAGGTCCGCCGGAGGCGGTCGGCCGGTCCCCGAGCCCGGGGTGCGTCGATGAGATTTCGAAGCTCGTCCGGGTCGTCGGCAAGGCAGTAGAGTTCTTCGTCGCCGCCGTTGAACCAATGGATCAGTTTCCAGCCCTGGCCGACGGCGGCCACGTAACGTCCGCGCCCGGTCGCATTGTGGAACACGATCGTGCGGTCGGGCGCGCCCGCGGTGTCTCCGAGGAGGCTGCTGCCCAGGAACGGAGGGGCTTGGGGCGGCGTCACGCCCGCAGCGTCCAGAAGAGTGGCGCTCACGTCCCAAGTGGTTGCCGGTGTCTCGACTCGCTGTCCCCGCGGCAATCCCAATCCGGCGGCCAGGAGCGGAATGCGGGCCGCGCCGTCGTACGGGCCCATCTTCTGGTAATGCCCTCGGTCCCCGAGCATCTCGCCGTGATCGGTCATGAAAACCACGAGCGTGTTTTCCATCTGCCCCGAAGACTCGAGTTCGTCCAAGATGCGGCCGATGTGTGTGTCGATGCAAGTGGTTGCCGCGTAATAAGCTTCCCGCAAACGTCGCATTCGCAGGCTGTCGGGCTCGGGGTTTTCGGGGGAAACGGGACATTGGCGACTGCCTCGCTCCGGCATGGGCTTCGGCTGGGGCAGGGGCTGGTCTTTGTAGAGATCCAGGTACCGCTTGGGCACGTAATAAGGCGGGTGCGGACCGACCCAGCTTGCGAAAATGAAAAACGGCCGGTCCCGTTCGGTGCGCAGCAGCTCGATCGTCTTGTGCGCGACCCACGCCGACCCGTGGTGCTCCTCAGGCACTCGAGACGGCTGTGGGGTATGATAGAACAGCGGACGCACCCCGTGCTGGCAGCGGATGTGACCGTAGCCCATTTCCTCCAGGTATTGCAGGTAGGCGTCGTTTTCCCGACAGTCGGGGAGTTCTTCCATCAGGTACATGTGTGCAAACCCATGGTGTTCCCGAGGCGGGGTGAAATGCATCTTTCCCACCGCGATGGTTTGGTACCCGGCTTCCGTGAGAAGGCGCGGTATCGTGGCGAGGCCGTAGTCGGCAACGGGGCGGCCCGTGTTTCCGAAGTAGCCGTGGTGGCGTGCACTCACCCCCGTTATCAGATCGTGTCGGGCCGGCTGACAGACCGGGTTCGAGCTGTAGGCGTGCGTGAAATGCACCCCCATGCCGGCCAAACGGTCCAGGTTGGGGGTGTGCATGTGCGAGGCCCCCAGAGCGGCGATCGTGTCGAATCGCTGCTGGTCGGTGTGCAGGAGGAGGATGTTGGGCCGTGCGTCTTTCATGGAAGGTCCCTTTGCTTGCTTGCCGCGGGGTCCGGCCGCTCCAAGTCGTTTCGGAACGACCGGTAACGTCATGGGTCCCGCCGCATCTCTTCCGCGTAATTCGGGTTCGGTTCCGGAATCAAGCCGTGCACCTGCTCGCGCCAGGCGACAAGTCGGTCGTGCAGCTCGCGGACCAAGACCGGCCTGTCCGCCGCCAGGTTGTGGTCTTCGCTGATATCGTCCCTCAGGTTGTACAGCTCGAGGTGTCCATCCTCGAAGAACTCGATGAGTTTCCAATCGCCGCAGCGCACCGAGCAGCCCGGCGTCCCTCCCTGATTGCTGTAGTGCGGGTAATGCCAGAAGATGGCGTCCCGATCAAGACCGGCATGCCCCCGCAAGAGCGGCATCAGACTGACGCCGTCGCAATGTTGCTCGGGCCGTGGCGGCAGGCCCGCGGCCTCGAGAAACGTGGGATAGAAGTCGGGCGTGGTTACGGGCGTCTCACAGACCGAGCCGGGACGAACCACCCGCGGCCAGCGTACGAGCAATGGTTCGCGCACGCCGCCGTCGTACATCCAGCCCTTGCCTTCGGCCAGGGGGGCGTTCGAGGTCGGCGAACCCTCGGCGGTCGAGAGCCCTCCGTTGTCGGACGTGAAAACCACCAGCGTGTCCTCGGTCATCCCCAACTCCTCGATGGCGGTCAGGACTCGTCCGATGTTCGTGTCGAAGTTCTCGACCATGGCGGCGTAGACCGGGTTGGATTGAATCACGCGTCGCATGACCCGCCGATTCTTCAGGTGGACTGTGGGAAAATACTCGCCTTCCACCAGCGCCTGCCGGGTGTCCAGGCCCAGACGCCGGGCTTTATCCTCGTATTTCCGGACCAGTTCGGCCGGGGCTTGAATCGGCGTGTGGACCGCATAGTGCGACAAATGCAGAAACCAAGGACGGGGACCGGCGCCGCGGATCAACTCGATGGCCCGGTCGGTCAAGTGGTCGGTCAGGTATTCCCCTTCGACTCCGTCCTCGAAGTTCGGAATATGCCACGGGCTGAAATACCCCTTGCGCGGGTTGCCCCACTCGCAGCCGGCCACGTTGGCGTCGAACCCGAAATCCTCCGGGTAATGCCCCTCGCCCCCGAGGTGCCATTTGCCCACGTGAAACGTGCGGTAGCCGGCCTCTTTCAAGGCTTGGGCGATGGTGACCTCGCCATGGGGAAGTTCATGCAGGTACGGCACGCTCAACAGCCTGCCGCGCGGCTCGCCGGGGATCCAGTTGGTGATCCCGACGGTAGCCGGATACTTCCCGGTCATGACGCTCGCCCGAGTCGGAGAACACACCGGGCACGATGCATACCCGTCCGTGAACCGCATCCCCTCGCAAGCCAATCGGTCCAGCACCGGAGTTTCGTAGAAACTGCTGCCGTAGCACGAGAGGTCGGTGTAACCCAAATCGTCCATGAGGATGAAAAGAATATTGGGATTCTTCGCGGGAACCATGGAGTACGTCCTTTCTTCTACGTATCGTGGGGTGATCGGCGAATGAATCAGTGAGGGACAGGGCCCATACGCACGCTCCGGGCCAATTCTCGCGGGGTCACCGCGTAGAGTTCGTCGAGAAAAGCGGGGAAAAACGTGCCCGGCCCGGCACTGCGGGCCGCGGCGCGCTCGCCGCAAACCCCGTAATACCCGAAGGCCGCCACCGCGGCGTCCAGCACCGACGCAATCTCCCCCGCCACCGCGCAAAATGCCCCGGTCACGGCGCTCAAGCCGCAGCCGAGGGCGGTGATTCGCGGCATGATGCGATGCCCGTTGCGGATCTGAACGGTGCGTTCGCCGTCGGTCAGCAGGTCTGTCTCGCCGGAAGCCGCAATCACGCACCGGAGATCGCGAGCCGCGGCGACCAGAGACAGGGTTGCGGACTCCGCAACGCCGATCGCCGAGTCGACGCCGCGGGTCCGAACGGCCGCCCCCGCGACAGCCAACAGTTCCGATACGTTGCCCCGTAGAACAGCGATCCGAACACGGTCGAGGATGCGCCGAGCCGTCTCGGTGCGGTAACGGGTCGCCCCGGCGCCGACCGGGTCGAGGACCACGGGAATGCCTTTCGCGTTGGCGGCAAGCCCCGCCAGCAGCATGGATTCGATCCAGGCCGCATCGAGTGTGCCGATATTGAGAACGAGGGCGTCCGCCAGACCGACCATCGCGGCCACCTCCTGCGGCGCATGAGCCATTACAGGGGACGCCCCGAGCGCCAAAAGAATATTGGCGGACGAATTCATGGCCACAAAATTCGTGACGTTGTGGACCAGGGGCGAACGTTGATGGACGCGCGTGAGAAACGCCGCGACGTTCGCAGCCGAATCAGGCGTGTTTGCCATGATCTGACGATCCTTTCAGGAGCGAACAATGCACCCATGATGTCCAAGGGCCGCCGGTTCGCAGCACGCATCGAAGGCCCCCGGGAATGTTGGGGACTCTGCGAGTCCGCCCGCGCTCCGGACTGTTTCGAGACGATCACTTCGCCCGCACCGCCCAATAGAGCAGGGGGCCGATCAGGGCCGCGCCGTATGCGGGATAGAGCACCAGCAGCAATGGGAGTCGTCGCATGCCGGGCCGGTAAATCGCGTGAAGAACCAATATCGCAACCAGCGCCGAAAAAACGACGCAAAGATCCACGGACGTGCGTTCGAACATCAGGTTCGTAACCATGACCGCGGCCAACGGCAGACTGAACAACAGGAAGCCGGCAGTGCGCCGCCGGGACAGAGGCGTGGATAGGGGATGCCGAAGCTGTGCGGCGCCCGCGGCCAGAGACGTCAGGATGAAACCGGCGAAGAACACCCAATGTCCCAGGCGGTTGTCGAAAAAGTCCAGGCTTTTGCGGAGTTCGCGCGAGACCCCCGGATAGATACGGCCCAGCAGGTCGCAAGTGTCGTGCATCCCCATTCCCACCCCGATGAAGTACAGGCCGAGCAGGAAAACGACCGTCAAGACATCCATGGCTCGGTCTCCGGCGGCCCGGAACATCCCCCACAGGAGCAGCACCAGGAGCGGCGCATAGACAAACATGGAAAGAGCTTCGCGCAGGCGCAATACGTCCCCGCAGCCGATCAGCAGGAACTGGGGCGGCCGCAACCGGCTCCAGCCGGCCAGAACGGCGACAATCGAAAACGCCGCCAGACAGAGTTGCAGCCGATAGATCCGTCGGCTGTCTCGCATTGCGGCGGTCGTGTTAGGTTCCACGGTCATCTCGTCTTGGCGTCCCGGCCGTCTCCCGCGGCGCCGTTCCGGGGGATCTCGATGCCGCTCCGCAGGGAGCGATGCGGGATTGTAGGGTCTTCATCAGCTTGTTTGCCGTACACCGACACTCACGACCCGGTCCACAACTTTGTTCTTGGTCCTTTACGGAACGGTAGCGCGCCAATTCCGGGTTGCAATTCCAAAACACCGCGAACATGAACCGGTCCGGACGCGTCCGGACCGGCGATCCGAACGAATCAGCCTGGTATCCATCGTCCCCCGGCCGCGCGCGGAGATTGGTGTGTTCTTTGTCCATGCGGCGAGGGCCGACGGCACGAATACCAGAGTCGCCCGGCGACTTTGTGCTCGGGGCAAGCAGTCTTGCGCCGCGCTTCTCGGCCGGGTACTGTACCGGCGGCCTCGGAAAGCGGGGTGTTGCGGAGTTCGCAGTCGCGTTTTTTCAGGAGACCCCCGGCGTGCGGAATCGGATGCAGCATTTGCGGCCCGTGTACTACGTTCTGGGGTCGATCCTGCAGCTCTCGGGCGCTGTGCTCCTGGTGCCGTTGCCGGTCCTTTGGATGGACGCCGCCGCCGGGCGCGGTGAAGTGTCGGCGTGGTGTTTTCTGGGGCCGGCGGTGCTGTGTTGGCTTTCCGGCGTCCTCCTCAAGCGCGGCGGCATCTCGCCCATCCTGGACGACCGCGGTGGCTTCCTGGTTTGCTCTCTGGCCTGGTTGCTGGTTTCCGCGTTCGGGGCCATGCCGCTCTGGCTGGGCGTTCCCATGCCGTATCTCGATGCGTATTTCGAGGCGGTCAGCGGCTTCACCACCACGGGCATCACCATGCTGGTGGGCTTGGACCATCTTCCCCGGAGCCTTCTTTTTTGGCGAGCCGTGATGCAATGGATCGGGGGACTCGGCATCCTGGCCCTGTTCCTGGCCCTGGCCCATGGCGCCGTCGGCGGGCATCGGCTGTTCGGGGCGGAAAGTCACAAGATTGCCTCGGGCCGCCCCACGCCGTCGCTGGCCCGAACCCTTCGTGCGTTGTGGCTGATTTATGGCGGCCTGACTTTGCTGGTGGCGGTGCTGCTGAGACTTTCCGGCATGTCCGTTTTCGATGCCGTCGCGCATGCCTTCACGGCCCTTTCCACCGGCGGATACTCGCCGTACGACGCCAGTATCGTGCACTATCGCGAGGCGGGGTATGCGCACTACCGGACCATTGAGTGGGTACTGATCTTCGGAATGACGGCCGGCGGCACCAACTTCCTGGTCCACTACCGGGTGGTCACCGGTCGGGTCCGGGCGCTTTGGGACAGTTTCGAGGTCCGATTGTGGTGGAGCATCATCGCCGGGAGCGTGGCCCTGATTCTTTTGAATCGGTTCACGGCCTTCGGCAGCGTGCCCGACCGGGACGCCGTCCGGGATGCGGTTTTCCAGGTGACGGCCATCGTGACCACGACCGGGTTCGGCACGCGCGACATCGGCGCGGCGTACTACCCGGCCCTCGCCAGGCAGCTTTTCCTGGTGCTCATGATCGTCGGCGGGTGCGTGGGCTCGACAGGGGGCGGGATCAAGGTCTTGAGGATCGGGATCTTGTGGAAAATGATGACGCGCCAAGTATGCCGGGTGGTTCTCGGACGTCGAGCCGTCGTTCCCGTCGTGGTGGACGGGCATTCGGTGGAGGTGGAGGAATTGCGCCGGATAGGGGCCTTGTTCTTTGCCTGGTGTTTTCTTTTGGTACTGGGCAGCGGGGTCACGGCCCTGTTTACGCAACTTGGGCCGCTCGAGGCGGCTTCGGGCATGTTCTCGGCCCTCGGCAACATCGGGCCGTGCTACATTCCGGTTGCGCAGAACGCGGCCCTGCATCCGGCAGTGAAGATCGTTTGGATCGTCGGCATGCTGGCGGGGCGTTTGGAAATCATTCCGGTGCTGATGCTCTTCAGACGACGTGCTTGGGAGTGAGCAGTGCGGTCCGGAGGGAAACGGCGCCGCGAACCACGACAGTGAGGGTTGAACCATGTACACAGTCATTGCGGGAGGCGGGCAAGTGGGCCGCGGGCTGGCGCGGCGCCTGTCCGAACGACGTCACGACGTGGTAGTCATCGAACGCGACCGGGAAGCGTGCGAGGCGCTTGCCGCACGTCTCGGCGTGGTCACGGTTCACGGCAGCGCCACGGACATCGACGTGTTGCACGACGCCGGGATCGAGAAAGCGGAAGTGGCGGTGGCCGCCATGCCGATGGACGGCGACAATCTCTCGTTCTGTCTGCTGGCCCGAGAGGCGGGCGTACCGCAGATCATGGTGCGGATGCGGGACGCCCGGTACGCGGAGGCCTATCGCTTGGCCGGGGCGACGTGCACGGTCAGTATGCCCTCGCTGTTCGTCCGACGACTGTTGATCGAGATTGAGCAACCCGAACTCGAACAGATCGCCACATACGGCGGGGGCAAAGCCGGCATCGTAGTGGTTACCATTCCGGAAAAGTCCGTGGCGGCCGGGGCCACGGTTCAGGAAATCGCAGGACGCAGCGAGTTTCCCGAGAAATGCGTGGTGGCCGGCATCTTCCGGCCCGCAACCGATGAATTCATCTTTCCGCGCGGCAACGCGCAAGTCCTGGCCGGCGACCGGGTGTTCCTGGCCGCCGACTCCGAAAACGTGACGCAGGCGGCGGCCTTCCTGCGCCGCGTCCGGTGAAGCCGCCCGTCGTCCCGGAGCGGGCATAGGGGGAAGAGCGGACGGAGGGGAAAACGGACCCCGGCCGCGATCAGCCGACGATCGCGTTGCTTGCCCCGAGAAAGATCCCCTTCAGGTTCATCTGAAGCTGCTCCGGGTTGGTGCTGCGGATCAGGGCCTCTTCTTCAGTGATCAGGCCCTTATTGACCAGTTTCAGCAGGCACTGGTTGAACGACACCATGCCGTCTCGTTCCCCGGCCTCGATGGCCGGCGCCAACTTTTCGATCCGATCCTGCTCGATCAGTTTCCGGACCATTGGCGTGTTGAGCATGACTTCCACCGCCGGCACAACGCCCGCTCCCGAGGCTTTCGGCACCAGCCGCTGGGAGATGATGGCGTGAAGGTTCGCGGCCAACGCCATTCGGATCTGCCTGCGCTCTTCTTCCTCGTAGAAATCCAGGATCCGCTGAATGGACTGCGAGGCGCTGGATGTGTGCAGCGTCGACATGACCAGGTGGCCCGTATCCGCGGCGGTCAGGGCCGTGTCGAAACTCTCCCGGCGACGCATTTCGCCCACCACGATTACGTCCGGGTCCTGGCGCAGGGCGTGAATCAGGGCGGAATCGAACGAGGAAGTGTCGGAACCCACTTCGCGCTGCTCGAAAAAACTGTTCCCATCTTCGAAGTGGAACTCGATCGGATCTTCGATCGTGATGATGTGTCGGCCGAAGTTCTCGTTCATGTACTGCATCATGGCCGCCAAGGTGGTGGATTTGCCCGAGCCCGTGGTTCCCGTGACCATGATGATGCCCCGCTCCGCGCCCGAGATTCGCTTGATGACCGGCGGCAGACCCAGGTCTTCCATCGGTGGAAGTTTCGCTTTGATGTGTCGAAAGGTGAACGACGGCTGTCCCCGTTGCCGGTGCATATTGACCCGGAAGCGGCCCACGTCGTCCTCGGTATGGGCGAAGTCCGCGTCGCCGTCTTCTTCGTACTTGGCCAGAACTTTCTCGCTGCATAATTCCTGCATGGCTTTCTGAATCATCTCGGCGTCCAGCCTGACGTTCTCCATTTCGCATATCTGGCCGTCGATCCGGACGAAAATGCGTTCGTCCTGCCGGATGTGCCAGTCGGACGCCCCGGCTTCGACTCCGGCCTGCAAGAGTTCGTGAAGACAAGTCCTGGACATCTGATTCTCTCCGTTTCCGGGAAAAGACTGCTGCCGGGGCCGCCGGACCGCGCCCCGGCCGCCTTCGAGGTGGATGCTGATCGTGTCGAAACTATTATAGTCATGCGGTAAGGGCTTTACAAGAGGCCCGACCCTCCTCTCCGGCGGTAAGGTTTGCCCGGCGCCGTTGCCGGAAGGAGGCTGGCGTAACGGTGGAAGGCGGGGTAACTTGACCATGGTCCCAAGACCCCGCCTCGGCGCAACCGGGGGAGGTGCACGGGCCCATCGTGGACACTGACCGGCAACGGAGATCTGCAACCATGAAGAAAGCTCTGCTTGTACTGACAATTCTCCTGGCGACCACAGCCCTGTTCGCGGCTGGGAAGCCGGACCTAGTCGCCAAGGTCGAACGCGGCGAGCTGAAAGAGGCCAGGGCGTCCTGGTGGGGGTTCGACCCGGCCGACTCGACCGCGGCGCTTCAGGCCGCCATAGATTCCGGGGCGCCGAAGCTGATCGTGGACAACGTGGGACAAACCTGGATCACCCGCCCGCTGTTTGCCGCGAGCAATCAGGAGATCGTCTTCGAAAAAGGCGTTGTGGTGGAGGCGAAGAAGGGGGAATTCAAAGGTGGAAACGATTCGTTGTTGACCGTGCGCGAGCGCGAGAACGTCACCCTGATCGGTTACGGGGCGGTCTTGCGAATGCGCCGCGCGGACTACGACGATCCGAAACAATATAAGAAGGCCGAATGGCGGATGGTCCTGAACATTCTGAGTTCGAAGAACATCAAGGTTTACGGCCTCACCCTGGCCCTGAGCGGTGGGGACGGCATTTACCTGGGTGTGTCGAAGCGGGGCGTGACCAATCGGAACATTCACATCAAAGACGTGATCTGCGACCGGAACTACCGCCAGGGGATCAGCGTCATCAGCGCCCGTGATCTGCTCATCGAGAATACCGTGATGCGCGACACGCGGGGGACGCCGCCCATGGCCGGGATCGATTTCGAGCCCAACCATGCCGGAGAGGAATTGGTGAACTGCGTCATGCGGAATTGCGTCAGCGAGAACAATGCGGGTTACGGCTATGTTTTGTATGTGCCGACGCTGCGGGCGGAGTCCGCACCGCTGTCGATTCGGCTCGAGAATTGCATCTCGCGTGGCAACAGTTCGGATTTCGGGTTGAGCACGGGCAATTCGGAAGCGGACGCCGTGGGCGGTAGTGTCGAGGTGGTGAAATGCCGGTTCGAGCGGTCGCGCGGGGTCTCGATTTCGATTCGCAACAAGCCGGTTGCCGGGGCGCGGGTTCGATTCCAGGACTGCGTGATCGACACGCCCGCCGCCGAGAAACCGGAGTTGCCCCCCATATCCATCACGGCTTCGGCCCGCTGTCGCCGAGCCGTCGGCGGCGTGAAGTTCGGTCGGCTGCGGGTCATCGATCCGGTGGAACGTCCGGTCTTCGATTATTACGCTTGGTTCTCTCCGGGCGGCGTAAAGACGATTACTGGTCTCATTACCATCCAACGCAAAGGGGTGGAAACGGCTTATCGACTGCCGGAAGATTGGTTGAAAGAACACCCGGAAGCGCAGAGTATCAAGCCCATTCCACCCTTGTCGCTCAAGGGGATGGCGCTCGCGCCGGCTGCCGGGGGCGCTGCTGCGGCCGCGAAGGCGGGGGGGGCGCCGTTCTTCCTGCGCCAAGCCGGCACGCTGGCATTCTACGCCAAGGCGGGCGACGAGGTTTCGTTCACACTGGAGCACGCGCAGGTGGGCAATTACTCGGGCAAGACGCTGAGAATCGAGGCGATTGCGCCCTCCGGCAAGAAAGTCCCGGTGGGGCAACTCCCATTCAAGACCCGCAAAGAACTCCGGTTTCGGGCCCCCGCGACCGGAGTCTACCTGTTGCCGATCAAGGCGGGCGCCAATCGAGTCGGCCTCGTCGCATCCTCGAAACCGATGGCGGTTTCCGGGGTGGACGGCCCCATTCATTTCATTGGTCCGGCCGGTGAGTTCTATTTCCTGGTTCCGGCCGGGACACGCAAGTTCGGCTTGATTTTCTACGGCGAAGGTCGCGGCGAAGCCGTGAAGGCCACCGTGTACAATGCGGCCGGAAAGCAGGTTTGGCAGAAAGACCGAATTACCCTTCCCATTATGTATGCGTCCGAAACCGAGCCACCGGCCTCGGACCAGGTTTGGCGTGTGCGCTTGGAGCGTCCGACCGGCATCACGTGCGAAGACAATTACGTGGACATGCGCGGGGTGCCGCCTTTTCTCGCCCGCGACCCACGCGGCCTGTTGAAACCGCGCAAGAAAAAGTGACCGTCCTCCGGTGGGGTACTTACGGACTCGCCGCCGGAGTGCTCCGTATTCGGGGACGCCGAGCACTCTTCGGCCGCTTCCGTCTCCCGCCGGCGAGGTGACTGCCGCGGGGTGTGCCACCGCTCTGTGCGGGGTTTGCAGGCAGGCTGTATTTCGTTTGGCGGGAACGAAATCTCACCCCAAGAAACGAGTCCGCGTCCGGATCCGTCTTTGCGGGACCGATTCGAACATGTCGAGCGGGAGTCGACGCTTGGGACCGTCGCATGCACGCCCGCCACGTCCCGGTGCAACATCGCGTTGCACGCAATGGGCGGCAACGGGAGGATCGGGGCGGTGAACACGCACATCGTTCCAGGTTTCGACGGCAAAGCGCCGGGGCTACGCCTGACTTTGGGCGGGTTGGCGGCCCTGTGCTTTTTCTGCGCTTGCCGGGGAGCCTCTGCAGCTCCTGCCCGGTCCACCGAGAGTGGAGCCGGAGTGGTTCCCGCGCTGTTCTTCGGAAAAAGGATCGTCCTGCCGGTGCGGGACCGGGTTCGGAGTTTCCCGGCGTCCGAACGGCGCGCCGAGTTCACTTCCTTCGAGAATGTCCGGGACGTGACTGTACGCAACGGATGTTTGGAACTCACGCTCGCGGATACGCCGGCGGTCTTGGGCTGGGGCAACTGCTTCGGGCGCCTGGACCCGAGCCTGATCCCGGACATGTGGCCCGGCGGCGTCACGATCCGGATCGTGTTCGAGACGCCGGTCCCCGGAACGGACTGGACGGCCCGACTCTGGCAGGATGGCGCCCCCCTTGAACAGCGGGTGACCGCGTCGCCCGAGAATGCGGGGGCGACAGAGTTGACCTTTCCCCTTCTGCGCGGTGCAGGTCCGAGCCCGGATGGGATCGAGTTCACGGTCAAGGGAAAGAAAGGGACCCGCCTGCGGATCGAGCGCATCGAACTGCGGCAGCCGTTCTCCGAAGGGGTGTGTCGGTTTGAGTTCGACCTGCCGAAAACGGCGAAGATTTGGCGAGCAATCGCGGATGTGGGCTCCGCCAACGAGCGGCATTGGTACGGCGCCGCCGCGATGACCAGCGAACTCCGCATCAACGGGCGCCGGGTCGAGCGTCACGGGGCGCTTTACCTGTACCACACTGCTCCCGCCGACATTGCCCCGTACCTTCGTCCCGGTCGGAATTGCGTTGGGTTCCGAGGCGTTCGAGTCGGTGCGGCGCCGTTTCTCTACTTTCAGGCCCGAATCGTCCTTGAAGACGGGCGTGTGATCGAAGTCGCCACGGGGTCCGGCTGGAAAGCGGCCTACCGTGCGGCCGCCGGTTGGGATCGACCCGGGTTCGATGATGCAGACTGGGGCCCGGCGAAGTTGGGGCCGGCGCCGGACCCTCACATTCGCGACGGCGCCGGTCGTCTCGGATTGCCCGCCTGGTCTGGACGACTGCTGGTGCGCAACCCCGAGGGAGGGGAGCTGTTTTTCGACCGGGACAGGGCAATGGTGGTCGAGGTCGGCATGCCCCGCGGGCTTCGGACCCGGCGGCCGGTCTTGGAATATGTGCTGAAAAAGGCGGATGAGACCGGGCGTCTGGCGGCGGCGCTCGAACGCGGCACGGTTGCGGAGTTCGCAGAAACCGGCGATTCGCTGACGACTCGAATCAACCTGGGCCGACACGAGCACGGGGTCTATGCGCTTGCCCTGCGTCTGGCGGCGGCGGACGGCGGCGTGATCGAGGAGCGTCCTTGTGAACCGCTCGTGGTCGTGCGCCGTGTCGGAAGTCGTCGGATTGCGGGCGTGAACTACACCGAAGGTCTGGACCTTGAACTCGAGGACACGGTGGACTTCACGGACCCCAAAGATCCGCATCCCTGGATCGAGGCCGCCGCCCCCCCGCGTCGAGGGCAACCCGCCCGGAAAGTGGTCGCGCCGAAAGTGGTCCGCAGACACGGCCTGATCTATCGGGAGACGTCCGACGCCCGCCGCGGCTCGGGATTCAGCTATCGCATCCAATTCAAACGTCCAGGGTCCTTCTACCTGCTCGAACTCGAGTATCCGGACGATGCGGACCGCGTGATTGAAGTCGTGATCAGCAGCAAGACAGAAGGAGTTTGGACCAACAGCCAGTCCGGCGTGGGGGCGGAAACCGGGGGGCGATTCTTGCCCACAGGCCGGATGCGGACCCTGCGATGGATTCATGTGGGCGATCCCGGTCCCCATTCGGTGGACGTACTGAACGCGGTGTCGGGCTGGAATGCCGCGGCGCGGCGTCTCCGCATCCTGCGGATCAAAGGCGACCTTCCCGCCGTTGCCGCCGGAACAACGCGCCGCTACGGGACCCATACCGAACGCTGTTTTTTCACGTCGGGCGTCGGCATGAATTTCGGCGTCGGTTATCCCGTTTCGCCCACCGTCCAACGGGAGCGGGACCGCAAGGCGCCGTTGGCGCAGACGATCTTGCGGGACTTGGTCTGGATGGAGCAGACCAGCGACCGCTACGTTCAGTACCTGAAATTCACCGGCCAGAACTGCCACGTCATGGGTTGCTACCAGTACGCCGAGAGCAACACGCCGTACGTTCCGGCGGTGTTGAACGACGCCTCTCGTGTGCGGCAGTGCTTGAAAACTGTGCTCAGCCATGTCTTGGACGCCAACGACATCGACTTTTACGCCGGCGTCGAGTTCAGCCAGTTCCAGGACGTTCGCAGCTATGCGAACAACGCGCAAGTGGCCCGGGGGGCGGACACGGTCTGGATGGTGGACCGACACGGGCGTCAGCGCTACGGACATCGGGGGATCACTGTGGTCCCGAATTGGCTGCATCCGTCCGTCCGGGAGAAATACACAGCTCTGTTGGATGATCTGTGCCAAACGTTCGGCGGCCTGAAACACTTCCGCGGGGTGCACGGTTTCCTGGGGCCGACCATCGGCGCGGGCTATTGGATACCGGCCTTCGGCCAGGACAGTCGGTACGACGATCCGTTGGTTGCCACTTACGACGACCGCACCATGGCCCGGTTCTCGAAGGATACGGGCACGGAACTTCCGGTGGGGCCCAAGGCTCCGGACCGTTTTTCGCGCCGCGCCGCACTGTTGAGGGTCCCGGCGTTGCGGGCGCGTTTCCTCAATTGGCGTTGCGGTCTGCTGCGGGAATTCCTCGGGAACGCCGTCTCCCGGTTGCGGCAGCACCGGTCGGATCTCGAATTCGTCAACGAGCTGGCCGTCGAAGACCGGAGGTTCTTCCAGTATCTGGCCGAGCGCCGAACGGCGGTCGGGGCCGGTCGAATGCCCGGAACGGGCAGTGAGTTCGGACGGACCATGCGTGAATTCGGGATCGATATCCCGCGTCTCGGCGCCGTGCCCGGACTGAGCATCGGTCGTTGGACCTTGGGCTGGCGTCAAGCCCGGCCGCTGTCGAGCCAGGACCCGTTTTCCTGGATGGCCCGGACCGATCCGGACGTCATCGCCGCCTTCCCGCCCGAAGCGGGTCGGACCGTCTTTGTGCGAACGAGCTGGGACGAGAACCGCTTTGTTGCTGGCGGTTATAAGGTCAAGGACAAACGCGACCACGACCGCCTGGTCGCGGGCGACTGGATCATGAACGCCGAGAAAATCCGGGCATTGCCGCAGCCCGGCGGTTTCAACGCCCGCGAGGCCCTGCTCCAAGCGATCGTTACAGGGGACCCGGTGCGGGTTTTCGGCGGGTTTACCGACCTCAATATCAATGTGGGGCATGAGCAGACGATCCGCGAGTTGATGCTGCCGTTCACCCATCTGCCGGCGGGCAGATTCCGACCGGCCCTCGGAACAGGACTCGACACCGATTTGACGGTCCGTGTCTTGCGAACTCCGCAAACCGCTTGGTTTTACGCGGCCAATCCGTGTCCGTGGCCGGTACGCGCCCGGCTTTACATCGAGACCCCCGGGGCAGGTACGGAATTGGTCGGGGGTCGCCGGGCTTTTCGGCGGCGTCGGAGCGGTCGGCACGAACTATCATTCGAGTTGGCGCCGTTCACGTTGCGCGCCTGGCGGGTGGATGCTGGAGAATTGCGGATCATACGTTATGAGATCGATCCGTTGCAGGGCCGGGATTTGCAGCGACTGACCCGGGTCGCGGACCGTGTGGCCGCGCTCTTGGACACCCCGGGCACGGCCCGCCGCATGGCCCCGGCAGACGCTCGGTTCATGCGGGCTCGACTCGACCTCATTCGAGCGGACCTTTCCGCCCGGCAATATGCCCGGGCCTGGGCACGGATGACCGGTCGTCGGTTCTGGTCGTTGTGGAAGGACATCCTGGAACGTGCTCCGGCGCCGCAGGACACGACCGAAACCCCGTTGCTCATTACCGGGCCCCGAGCGCCGGCAGGGATTCATTTCGACCGGGCCCGAAACTGCCTGCGGGTTATCGGGTACTCGGAAGAGCGCCCCGCAACGATCCGCGATCTCGCGGCGGCCGACGCCCAGAACGGTTGGGGCAAAGTGAAGCAGACCGGCCCCCAAGCTTGGTCCGTCGATGCCGGGCTCTGGATCGGCGACGACAGCGGTCGTTCGACATTCTTTCAGATCGGCGACGTGCGGACTCCGCACGCGACTGTGACCTTGCACGGTACGCTTTGGGTTTGGCCGCCGGCGCCGAGCGCGCCGCGCAGCGACGGTTTGCCGTCCGCAATCAACCGGTTGACCCTCGGTGATCCGAAGCACTCCGAGGTGCGGCCCGTGCTGCGGTTTGCCTGCAGTCGGCCGGGCGAGCACGGGTTGTATGTCGGTTTTCGCGGGACCACGGCGGACGGAAAAAAGGCATTGCGACGCGCGGGTTCGTTATGGGTTTTCCATGCCGCGATTACGGCCGCGATCGCGGACTCGGAGCATGCCTGGGGCGGACGAGATCTTACCGGGACCGGCGACTCGCCGCGTTGGGCTTCGCCCGGTTGGTACGCCGGGGACGTGCGGGTCGCGGACTCCGTCATATCGTGGTTCGAGGGATGTGTCGCCTATGGGGTCGACAGTGGGAAGTTCCAGCGGGGGATGGGCATGGCCGGGATCGGCCCCAACCCGAAGGCGCGCATTGTGCGGTCGACGTTCGAGCACGGCGGGGCCGCAGTCCAAAACGGAACGCAATACCTTGAGGACTGCGTGCTGCGCGACCTGCAAACCGCCGTGGCGGAAGGCGGTGCGCTCAAAGCCCGCTTGGTGCGTTGCGTGTTCGATGGCAACCGGCGTAATTGGACCCTCGGGTCCCTTTTGTCGGGCGGGATCGTACTGGATGACTGCCAGGTGGGGCCGCAGAAGAAGCCGATGGAAATCCGGAAGAACGGGCGCGACCGACGCACGCTGGCCCGACACGGTGTCCCCAGGTATCCTGAAGTCCGTTTGCGGCGCACACTCCGTGTGAAAGTCCTCGACAAGAGCGGCAGCCCGGTGGACGGGGCGTTTGTGTTGGTGGATTGTCCGAACACAGCCGATGCCGCGGTCAACCGCGCCGCGATTACCGATGCGACGGGTCTTACACCGGCGACCGTTTCCGACGGGGCGACCCTGGTAACGGCCCTGCGGTTTCGTGCCACGGACACTCCGCGCAAGCCTTTGGTTGTCCGTCCGTGGTATCGTGTGCAGGTGTGGCGGGCGGGAAAAGTCCGCGGAACAGTCCGGCTGGAGGCAGGACAGCCCATTCCCGATCCGCTGGTGATTCGACTGGATGAATGAATACTGCAGGGACTTATTCTGTTTTGGCGCGCGCGAAGTCGCGCCGTCCGGGAGCCTGTCTCTTAGAAACCGTGACCTGCCCCTGAGTGACAAGGAGCAAACGATGGCGTCAATGCGAGGTGCGGTGCGGTGCGTGATACTCCCGGTCATGGCATGGGGGATGATGGGGGCGACCGGGCGGACCGCAGTGGTCGGCGCGCGGGGAAAGTCGCAGGACGCAGGTGAAATCCGGCTGTTCCATTCGCGGAACTCTTGGGCATTCGACGGTGGGAACTGGGCATGGAAAGACGGTGCACTGGTTCAGGGATCGGTGGAAGGCCGGCCCACGGCTTTTTACCGCGACCACGCTTTCGGCGATATGTCTTTGCAGGTCGAGTTTCGGGTGCAACCGCGTGGGCGTGGCGTCCGGGCCGCGGGAATGCTCTTCGGCTCCACCAGTTCCACAGACGCCACTTTTGTTCATTTCGACACCCGCAACCGGCAGGTCATCGTGTGGCAACGCCGAGACGTGGGCGGCCATCATAGAGAATTGGGTCGGGCGCGGGGTTTGCCGCTGAACGACAGCGTGTGGCACATCGGGCGGGTGGACCTGTTTTCCGGGCGCCTGCGGGTGTATCTTGACGGGCGTGTGGTTTTGCGCGTCCCGGACGTGCGTCCGGGGCCCGGGCTGGTAGGATTGTACACGAGTCAGGGGGGCGTCGCATTCCGGGAGTTCCGGATCCGAAGCGTTCCCGTTCCGCCGCCGGAGAATTGGCGCATTCGGAGGGCTTGGCAAGTGGAGAAAGAGCAAAAAGCTGCGGAAATCCTTTGGACCCGCGTGTTGTGCAAGGAGCCGGGCCGTTACATCGGTTGGCCCACGATCTGTCGCACCCGAGGCGGCGAATTGCTGGCAATCTTCTCCGGGGACCGAGACGCCCACGTCTGTCCGTGGGGCAAGGTGCAGCTCGTCCGGAGCAAGGACAACGGCGAGACCTGGTCCGAACCGGAAATTGTCTGCAATACGCCGTTGGACGACCGGGACGCGGGGATCATTCAGACGGGGACCGGGACGCTGGTCATGGCTTGGTTCACCTCGCTGGCGTTCGAGGAGACGGCCAAAGCCCATGCCGGCCAAGGCGGCGTATGGGGTCAGTGGCTTCAGCACGCCATGAAACTCACGCCCGACCTCCGGGAACGATGGCTTGGATACTGGACCCGGCGCTCCGAAGACAACGGACGAACTTGGGAACCGCCTGTGCGCACCCGCGGTTCTGCGCCTCACGGCCCTATCGCGCTCTCCGACGGCCGTTTGCTGTATGTGGGCCGTCGCAATCCGCACCGCGGTACGGAGTTGACCGTCGAGGAATCCATCGACGACGGACGTTCTTGGAACCAGATCGCCTCCATCAAGACCGCCCCCGGCGACCCGATCACGGCGTTTCACGAGCCGCACGCGGTCGAAGCGGCGGACGGCACCATTATCGCCCAGTTCCGGTTCCATTTCACGGACCCGAGAACGCATCGGATGGACAACTCGAAGTCGTACTTGCGTCAGGCGGAAAGTCGCGACGGCGGTCGTACGTGGACGGTTGCCCACCAAGTGCCGCTGCTGGGGTATCCCCCGCACCTGATCCGCTTGCGCAACGGCTGGCTGGTCTCGGTGTACGGGCGCCGACTGGCGCCCTATGGCGAATACGCCTGTATAAGCCATGACGGCGGAACGACCTGGGACGTCGAGAACGAGATCAAACTCGCCGGGGCCGAGAACGGTGATCTGGGCTATCCGGCGTCCGCCGAGCTGGCCGACGGTTCGATCTTGACCGTGTACTACCAGATCGACCGGCCCGGCGAAAAAACCTGCCTCATGGGCACGCTTTGGCGACCCCGGCAATGATGTGTCCCAGGCTGGCCGCCCCGGTCCCGGCCGGCGTCGGGTTTCACATCGGGATCGCGGCGCCAGAGGCGGGACCGGAGAACGTCGAGCACCGGTCGCCTCGATTCTCGAATCGGGAATTGGCGAGTCGTGAGACACAGCCGGCGGCGCCCGGAGAAGTCCCTGCATTTGTCCGGGCGGCCACCTTCAAAACGGGATGGGCCTTATCATGACGCCACGTGAAAACCTGTTGTCCCTACATCGGCGCACCGGATACGAGTGGGCGCCGGTTTCATTCAATCTTTGCCCGGAGATGCAGCGCAAAATGCGGGAAGTTCTACCCGAAGGCATTTCTCTTGGTGAGTATTACGACTTTCCGGAGGGGTTCGCCCGCGCCGGGGCCCCCGGGCCGAACCCGCTCCCGCGCGAGGGACTGGACTGGCGGCGTTATTACGATGAGCCCCTGCATCCGGATACACGCTTCGACGCCTACGGTGTTGCCCGGGAAGGGGGACACGAGGGCACTTTTCATTTGCGCCGGATGCACCATCCCATGGCGAAATTCGATTCCCTCGAACAAATGCAAGCCTATCCGTGGCCCGAGTGGGACTGGGACGACATCGCCCACATTCGAGCGCGTGTGGTCGAAGCACATGAGGCCGGGCTCCCGGTCGTCGCCGCCATGGGCTGCACGGTCTGGGAAACGGCGTGGTACATCCGCGACATGACCGTGCTCATGATGGATATGCTCGAAGACGACGAAAAAGCCGTGTTTGTGTTGGACAAGGTCGCCGACGACAGCGCGCGACGCGCGGCGGCTTTCGCCCGCGCCGGGGCGGACGTCATCGCCACCGGTGACGACATCGGGATGCAGAAGACCATCATGATGAGTCTCGATATGTACCGGGAATGGCTCAAGCCGCGCCTGGCTCGCGTCATTGCCGCCGCCAAAGCGGAAAAACCGGACGTATTAATCCAATATCACAGTTGCGGGTATGTCGAGCCCTTCATTCCGGACCTCATCGAGGCGGGGATCGACATCCTCAACCCCGTGCAGCCGGAGTGCATGGATTTCGACAAGTTGTTCGAGGAATACGGGGATCGCCTGAGTTTCAACGGCACGTTGGGGACGCAGACCACGATGCCGTTCGGAACACCGGCGGATGTGCGGGAGGTGGTGTTCCACAACCTGGAGATCGCCGGTGCTCGGGGCGGGCTCGAAGTGTGCCCCACACACCTTCTCGAGCCGGAAGTCCCCTGGGAGAACGTCGAGGCGTACATTCTGGCCTGCCGGGATTTCTCACGCGCACCGGTACTCGCCCGCGCAAACATGGGGCGCCAGAATCGAACGGACGCCCCCTCCGAGCGATAAGCTGTGGAGGGCGATCCCACCGGGTGGGAGGGCTGTGCTGCCCGACGTACGAGTCTGAAGTTGAAACGCCGGACAAGCGACAAGATAGAGAACAAGACTGAAAATGAGGATGGCGCGCGCCGCCCGTGGTGGTTCGGGAGTAGAGACCTACGGCATTGTTCTCAGTTCGTATTTGAAGACGCCCGGCGCGACACGCAACTTCACGCCACCCGCGGACGATGTGTAGCGCACGGGTACAGAGACCGTGCGCCCGTCCTCAGAATACGGCACAATCTTTCGTATCGTTCCAAATCCGGTCAGAGTAATCGTCTCCTCCTTCTGGAACGGCGTGGGTATCAGCCAGAACGACCCGGCGGCGCCTCTTTTGACAACATAGCTATGGGCCGCGGCGATTTTCCCGAAACGCGTTCCCTGCCGCCGGCCGTCGCAATAGGTGTATTCGGGCGACGAGACGTAATCGGCCCGGTGTCCGTCAACCCAAGCGGAGTATTCGAGAATCCTTCCAGGGAGACAGGCAACGTATCCGTTCGGGGGGAGGACGTACTCTTTACCTCCAACGGCGACCTTCCAGCGCCTCTGCTGATTGCGGTTGACGTAGACCTCCAATCCGTTTTGGTATCTCGTGTAGACCTGGCAGTTCTTGTACGCACCGCTCGCGATGGCCCGGCTCGTGGAGACCAACTTGCTCCCGTCGTTGTATCGGATGGCATCCACCGGCACCATGGCGTAGTAGCTTTGGAGCTGTTGCATCATGAAGTACGACTTCAGTACGTGCGGCACGGACGCCTGGGACGCGCGGCCGTGCCACAGCAACGCGGTGACCGAATCCTTCTTGCCCCACAGGTGCCCAACGTGCCCGTAAACAATCTGAGTGGCCAGCTTCCAGTCCAAATCCTTCTTCGTCATCTGCGTGAGGTCCACACCCGTGTCGTTCTGAAGAGGATGAATCTTGAGCAGTTCGAAGTCGACGAGAGTCGGGCCGTCGGCGTGGTTCCTGTCCTGCCCGTAAGTGACATCCGCCAAGCCAGCCCAGAAGTAGTGCGCCGTGCCTTCCGTCCAAACCGGGCCGTTAAAGAAGCGCTTCTCGTTCAGAAGGAGCCGGCCGTGTGCGTAGAAGGCCGTTTTCAGCTTGCCCGCGCCCGGGGTTCGGCTGTCGTAGTCCACCAGCCCCCAGGGGGGCACGGTGCCGAGTTCGTCGGAGTAAACAGCGGTGAAGCCGAACTTCGCACGCAGCTTGGGCGCATACTGCGATTCGAGCCGTACCGCCTGCAACGGCTTTATCAGAAACTTGATCCCGCCGCTTGGCACCCACCTCTTCGTCGGCCACAGAAGCAGAAGATCGGGATGAAAGATTCTGTTCAGCGGATGAATCGAGAGATAGTCGATATAGGGTGCGACGAGGTAGCCGAGCGCTTTCAAGTCGTTCGTCAGTTTCATCAGGGTCTTGTCGCCTCCAACGACCGGGCTGGCAGTGAGCGACGGCACCGGCTGCATCGCGTTGACCCGCTTCATGGGCGTCTTCCACATGCCCACGTGGAACCTGACGAGGAGGTGGTCGAGCCCATACGCCTTCATCTTGCGCCAGAAGCTCAGCTCGATGGCGAGGTGTTCGGGTTTGGTGATCGGATACATCCGAGTGCTGAAGACGGTCTTGGCGGTGAGCTGACCGAAGCGAGAGGGCGGATTGGGGATGTTCGGCAGCACCTCCGCGAGCCGGGGCGAGACGGTGATGAACAGCCTCTCGTCGAGCGGGTTCCGCTCCCCGTTCGTTTTCGGGAGGTAGAGCGAGCCGCCATTGTAAACGGCCGAGTCCGCGTCGAGCACCTTCGTCCGGTCAAGCAGGTTCGAGGGTGCTTTCTTGCTGTGTTCGCGCAACCAGGGCGCTTCCGAGTTGTGCGTGTTTTTCAAGAGCGCCGAAGGCCACGCCGCAATCTTTTCCCCCACCTGAAACAACGAGGCGTTCGATTCATACCAGTCCAACAGCGCGGAGACGAAGACACCCCGCGTGTAAAGAATCTTCGGCGTCGACCAACGGTTGTCGAAGAACGGCACCGAGAGCAGTTTCGGCTCCGGCGTGCGCGCCGAACGGCCTATCCGAAAAGCCAGCACGGACCGGCTCGCGGACTTCGCCTCCACGATCAAGCTCTTGCCTTTTATCCTCAGCGCGAGGTCGAACCGAATCTCGCGCCCGTCCTTGGTCCAGCGCCACCGCGTGACCAGCTCGTTCGTCGCCTCGTTGAAATCCCGTCCGAGCAGCTTGGCGTTCAGTCCGCCGGCTTGCGGGGCGAACGGAACGCCTCCGACGTTGGCAACGATCCCGCCGCCCGTCGTTGGCTGAAAAGAAAACCCGTCACCGTACTCGACCCAAATGTCGCTCAAGCTCCCCGTCCGAGGCGTGTACACGTATTTGATGGTGCAATCCGTTCCGCGGTAGGAAAAGACGTACCTGCCTTTGTCTTCAAGAACGGTATTCCGGTATTCTCCGTATGTGGTGGGAAGAATCGTGTTGGGGGTCGCGGGGAAGGGCAGCTTCTTTCGCGCGGGAAACGTGAGCGGACCGTATTCTTGCTGATAAAAACTCAGGGCGTCAAAGTAGATCGCGTCGGGTTTCGGGGTCGTGATGCCTTTGAAGATGAGCGAGACGAATTGGGCTGGAAACGCGACATCGAATGGCGTCTGCGCGTGTCCCATTGCCCACCAGCCACGGTAGAACGCTGCGCCGCAAACGCCTCCCAGGAGGCGAATGACGAACGTCTTACCCTGGCTGTCTCGTATCTTTACGAAGAAGTCGGGTCGCGACGCTCTCTGCGGTCCGTGAACCCAAAGGTCAACGCTGTCGAATGCGCCCGGGATGGGCATGGGTCGCGGTGGCGCTATCTCGACGGAGCCGGGCCGCGAATTGTCCGAATTGAAGATCGTAAGCTTGGCGACCGTGTCGCGCCAGAGCCTTCGCTCCGAACTCTTGGTTAAGTCAGCTCGGATGTTCGTCCACACCTGCCACTTTTCAAAATCTTGCTTTTCCGCTGTCAAGAACGGGAGATGGAGCTGCTTCTTGCCGCGGATAATCTCTATGGGTTTTATCTTCCACGGCGCCACACTCCCTGATGCCACGGAAGAAAGAGAAATGACAAGCGCGAGTCTCAACCTTGCGTTGTTCATGACAGGTCCTCCACGTTGGCCTTGGCCCGCATTTTTCACAAACAGGAGGCGCCGACGACGGCGAGCAAGTTGCCAAACTCGCAAGGGGTTGGCACAACCCCCGCATGTGGGTCGCATTCCGGCGAATTCAGGTACGGTTTGTGGGTGACCGTCAGCTTGTCATGCAGGTGATTCAAGCGCGCCCGTTGAATCTGTTCCAACGCAGCCCCTCCTCTCGGCAACGGCCGTGACTTCCGCATCGGCCTCACAGACCGGTGCGACGCCAGGCGGACAGGCGCATCGGATGACGTGTGAACAACGTTTCGATCCGCCCGCCTTCCGATGCACGGCCCTCCCGCCCGATGGGGCCCCCCTCCAGTCGCCCCGGATTGCGCGTTCGTTGAACTTGCGCGTTCCCGACGAGCTTGGGGGGGGGGACCGGCTCAAGCTACTCGGTGGGGAAAGCGAGGGCGTATTCATTGCGGCGGTTTGTATCCCCGAAGCCCGACTTTGGACAAGTCGATGGGATGAATGCCCAATTTGAGGGCGGGGGAGTCCGGGGCGAAACGGAAATCCTCTTTCTCCACATCTCCGAACCTCGGGTCGGTCACCAGGGAATGCCGGTCGAATCCCCACGCAGTCCACTTGGTCCAGGGCGTGCCGGAGAACGTGGGGGGTTCGCCGTTTTTCAGCCAGTAAAGGTTGAAGTCGATTTCAAAGTCGAGGTCGGGGCCCCAATTGGTCACGCGCACGTCGGCCGGCGGGTCGATGTCGGAATAGACGACGTTGTGCATGAACTTGTTACCGTGGTATTTACGCAGGTAATTGCTGAGCGTCACGAGGTGTTCGCTGCCGTTGGCGAACACGTTGTTCTCTATCCGGTTGTTCCAGCCGCCATTGACCATGACGCCGCCGAGCACGGTTCGCAGGCAGACATTGTTCGTCACGGTTTGGTGGCTCGAATACCCGTCGAGGTAGATCCCCCAGGCGTAGAAGGGTGTGTGCCAGACCTTGTCCTCGGTCACCTTGAGCCCGATCGAGTCGACGATCAGGTTGTTGTTGATCAGGTTCGGGGTCGTGGTGGTGTAGGTTTCGATGGCCCCTGTGTCGTTGGTCTCGAGATTGGTGCGCCGGACTTCGTTGAACTCGACCCGGTTGCCGCGGCATTTCCGTTTGAGGGAGATGCCGTAGCGCGGTGTGTCGTGGATGAAGTTGTGGACGATCACGTTTTCATGTGCGGTCTCCGCAAAAACCCCCGCGACGTGTTTGTACACGAGACCGATATGATGAATATGGTTTCCGGCCACGAGATTGCCGGTGGGGCCGGAGCCCGCGGGGCGGTCGCCGGGAAGTTTGACGCCGCCCATCCGTGGATCGTCACCGATCATCAGTCGGTTCTTGCCCGACTGACCGCAGAGGAAGACGCCGCCCTGGCCCACGTACCGGACCGTATTGCCGACGAATTCGTTCCGGTCCGCCGCGCCCACGCCGACGAGCGCCCAGCCGCCCAAGTGCTCGAACGTACAGTTCTGGACGCGGTTGTGCGCCGCGTCCTGCATCAGAATTGCGCCGTCCGGCGGTTTGTATAGGCTCGCAATGGGTACGGAGTACTGTGTGTCCCGGAATGTGAAGCCACGGAATTGGATATACTGGGTGCGTCGCGTCGCGTCCGTGCCGCGGAAGATCAGGATATGTTTCATGGCGGGTGCCACGACTTCCCGTTGCACGAAGTCCGGAGTTTCCGGTAGGTACATGAGCGTTCCGGTCGATTTGTCGAGATAGAACTCGCCGGGTGCATCGAGGGCTTCCCGGACGTTGGCAATAAAAAAACGGTTGCCCACGCGCAGGTCGGCTTGGCATGGCGGGTCGAAGAAGATCGTGCGGGTGCGTTCGTCGATCCGCCCGATTCGATTGATGCTGTTGACCCAGCCCCAAGCGGGAAAAATGTGGATTTCCTTGTCGGGCGAGAGCGGCCAGGCTTTGACGGAGTCCGGCGGATACGTGAGCCGGTCGTAAACCCGCGGCCACGTGACCCGGAGTTGCTTGCCTTGACACTTGATGTAATCCTCGGCCTGGACCACTACGAGATGTTTTCCGGCTGCCGGGGGCTTGAGCTTTGTCCCTTTGGGGGTGTAGTCCATGTCGTCCGTCAGGCAGAACGCGTCGAAGTCGATCCCGCCGCCTTTCAGGTTGACCCAGCGAAGGCGCCGCCGGCCGGTCGCGAGCGGGAGTACGGCGCATTCGCTCCAGAGGAAGCGACGCCAGTTACCGGTCTCGACAGGGCCTTTATCGAGGATGACGGGCGAGCCGCCGTCGATGCTGAACCCGGTCTGTCCGGCCATGCCGTCGTGCCCGAACGGCTTCATCTTGACGCCTGCGAACAGCCAGAGGCGGTAATCGCCGTCCGCGGGTACGTCCACAATCCATTCGAGGAAGTCGCCTCGATTGTGAATGGATCCCACGACTCCACCGAACCCGCCTTTGCGCCCGCCCGCGGGGTCGTCTGCGAGCAACCAGCCGCCCTTGATCGGGTCATCGGGATCGTAATTGGGATAGCGGGCCTGGTGCTGCATGCGGTCCCCGACCCGGAGCTGCCGGAAATACCACTTGCCCGCTCTTACGTCCGGCAGGTGCGCCTCCCAAAGCCCGTTGTCTCCGGGATGCCAACCCATGATAGGGCGGCCGCCGCTGAGCACGGGTTTCTCGCCGGGGAAAGCGAGAAAGCGCACCGGCCGGTCCTTCGTGCCGGAGTCCTCCGGCGTAAACACCAGAGGAGCGGGCATGTAATATGTGCCGCCCCGGACCATGACGGTCAGTGCCGCTTTCGGGTTCATTCGCCTGAGTCGGCGCAGGGCATCGCGCGCCCGTTGGAGCGTCCGGAACGGGCCGTCGGTGCCGGCGGCATTCCGTGCGGCGATGCGGCCCGACCAAACGTCATTGCCGTTTGTCGCAACGAAGAAAGCCGCGCGCGGCGTTTGCTGTGTTCGCGCGGGGATCGCTGCCACGCTCAGGGAGGCGAAAGCAAGGAGAATCGGCGTTCGCATCGGGGACCTCTTTTCAAAACTACCCGTGTCCCATTTGCGTCGCTGCTTGTCCGTCCGCATGACTTCCATCCATGATCTCGACAGCCTATCTCGGGGCCCCGGGTTGACGGTCGACCGCTGCCAGTCGGCCGAGCTATATGCCTTCCCTTCTGTGGTCCGAACAATTCACGAGCCGTCTGCTGCGATGACGCATCTCACACATCTTCAGAACATTGCCGCCCGGGCCGGTGTTTCAGCACCCCCTCGCCCGTCGTTTCATGCAATGACCTGAGTCCGTGCAAGCTGCGCCTTCTCGCTACGACGTTTGTCCGTAATCCGGGTCAGCGATTGGAGAGTTCTACGTTCGACAGATGGACCTCCTCGCAACGACGGCAGAGGATCGCATCCGTACCCGAGGTCTCGATCGCCACGTTGCTGAAGCGGATGTCCCGAATTACGGTTTCCGCGCTGCCCTGGATCACGCACGGCTCGTCACTCCGTACTCGAATGTCCGAGAAACTCAAGTGCGCCAACCGCTGCAACGCGATGCCGTCTTCGACCAACACCTTGATCCCGGACCGCCGGCTGTTCACGACAATGTTCGAGAACACGATCTCCGAGATATCCGCGGTCTTGCCGCTTTGCGAATGGAGATACCGCCGTGGATTCTCGAAAAGGATACCGTTACTCCCGCTCTCGATCACCAGGTTGGAAAACGTACAATTGCGAATGACGTTGTCGCTCGGGCAACCGACCCGCACGCCCTGGCACCCACTCCTGAGCACACAATTCGTGACGGCGATGTTCTCGCAAACCGCTGGAGAATCGTACAAGTGTTGAATGGACCGGATTGCGATGCAATCGTCTTCGGTGTCCATTTGGCAATCGCTTATGGTCACATCCCGGCACGCGTCGACATCGATGCCGTCGACATTGCGCAGGCGTCGGTTTCCGCGGATCGCGATTCCGCGGACCCGCACCCTCTCGCATTGCATCAGCCACAGCGTCCAGCAGGCGCAATCCACGAGAGCAACGTCCTGAATGCGGACATCGCAGCATTGGTAGAACATACCGATCCGGGGGCGCGGGGTACTTGGTTTCGCCAGTTTTCCCTTGCCGTTGGGGTCATTGTAAAAAGCAAGGCCCATTCCATCGACCATGCCGGATCCCGTGATCGCGATATTTTCGGCGTTCGCCGCCCACAAGAGAGCGTGTGCCGACTTCTCGGGCGCCAGTTCCGTATGGAGCCCGTCCGCGACGAGCAGCGTGTAGTCATCGAGTGGGCTGCCGACGACCCGGCAGCCCGGCGCCAAGTGCAGTTCCACGCGACTCTTGAGTTCCACACTGCCCGTGATCCATACACCCGGACCGCACAGGACGCGTCCGCCTCCGGCCTGGTGACAGGCGTCGACCGCACGCTGCAGGGCAGTGGTGTTGACGGTCTTCGCGTCTGGGATTGCTCCGAAATCGCCAATGTGGAAATCGTGTTGCATGAGGTTGTTCCGGCTCTCCGTGAATCGGGCGATTGCACTTCGGTCCGCAAGCACGTCGGTGCGGTTTGGTATTCTGTTTTTGTCGGCGGCGACTCGCGGCTGAAGGTCGGGGGATCGGTCCTTGGCGCGTTGGATGATGATTTCCGCGTCGCATTGTTTCGTCGATGCGCGGTTTTCCCTGTGCTCGATATCCCGTGTGCGGGCAGTCGTCGAGGGCGCTGCGCAGGAACGAGAGAACACGCTGCGGATGTTCACGCAGGATACGTCCACATACCGGCGTTCGGCCCGGGGGTCCGTCCCGGCCTTTTCTTTTGGGTGGATCGCCCCTCATCCCGGCTTGACGTCAAGCATGAGTCCCGCCTTGCTCCGGCCGCCGCGCCACAGATCGTATTGGGGATCGGCGAACGTCTCGAAGAATCGGGTGAGTCGGGCGTCGAGGTCGTCTCGAGCCTCGGCCGCTGCGGGGTCGTCGATGCGATTGGTGCGTTCGCCGGGGTCTTCGATCAAGTTGTACAGTTCGTCCGGTCCGACGGGACGGCGCCGGGTCAGTTTCCAGGTTCGGGTGCGGACCGTCCGGGTGTTTTCGTATTCGTGGAAGACGACTTCTTGCTCCGGGGGTTTGCAGTGCTCGCCGCGCAAGACCGGGGCGTAGCTTTTTCCGGGCAGGCCCGCAGGGGCCGCTTCCGGGGCATGGATGCCGAGGTAATCGAGCAGGGTGGGGAAGAGGTCGTAGTTGCATGTCATGGTCTCGCAGACCGCTCCTGCCGGAACAGTGGTCGGGTGGCGGAAGAGCAGGGGGACGTTCAGGTGCGGGTCGAACATGTGCAGAGGGCGGGAGTGGTCGCCCATGCCCCAAAATCCGTGGTGTCCGCCGCTGAGTCCGTGGTCCGCGGTGAAAACCACGAGCGTGTCTTCCGCGAGGCCCAGGCTTGCCAGCGTTTCCAGGATACGGCCGACGCCGTCGTCGACGCCGCTCACGGCCGCGGCGTAGTTGCGCATTGCCTGCACGTTGTTGATCACGTCGCGGTTATTCACCAGCCAAGGGTGGACTTCTTCGCGTGGAAAGCAGCGCAGTTCTTTGTCGGCGTAGTACTCGGTCCAGCGATTTCGGTGAACTCGGCGCAGATCCTGATCGAGGCCATAGGGTCCGTTGAACCCCACGTAAAGAAAGAATGGGAGGCGGGTGTTTCGGAGGAAATCTTCGGCGTGCTCGGCGATGACATCGGTCATGTATCGCGGTTCCGTGTAGACTGTTCCGTTCCAGATCGCTTCCGAATTATAGAACGACCCGGTGTGTCCGTAGGGTTTGGTGAACCAGTAGGTGAATCCGAGTTGCGGGTGAAGGCTGTCGCCCAGGTGCCATTTGCCGCTTAGTCCGCACTCGTAGTCGGCATCCGCCAGGAGTTGCGGCAGATTGGAGAATTCCCGGATGGTGCAGTAGGCGTCCGGCCCCATTTGTGCGCTCGGTTTTTCCTGTCCGAGCCAGTTGTGGACACCGTGTTGGGAGGGGATGAGGCCGGTGAGGTTCGTGGCCCGATTGGGCGAGCATACTGGATTCACACAGTAGGCGTTTGCGAAACGCGTGCCCTGGGCTGCCAGCCGGTCCAGGTTGGGCGTGAGGATTTCATCGTTACCGTAACATCCCATGGTCCAGGGCGATTGGTTGTCGGTGACAATGAACACCACATTGGGGCGACGCGTACCCATAATAATGCATGCCTTTCCTGTCTTCTATGCATCGACTCAGCGAGGTTCGGGGATGCACTCCGGGCGTCTCCACCCCGATTCCGCTTCGTCCGCGAATCTACCACGAATTCGATGGAATTCACTGTCTTCGGAATACGAAGTGGCCGGGAAGGAGCCGGACGGCGGTCCGCGTGTCGACCTGAATTGGAGAAGGGACAGGTCGCAACGGATGGAGGCAACGCAATCGCTCCGGTCGGTTGGGGCTGTGCGCTCCGGCGGCAAAAAGGTTGTGTGCCGCCATTTCTTCGAATTTGCGGGTCGTTCGGGTTTGTCGGGATATATTGTGTGCTCGGCCGGCAATCTGAGGGGAAGGCGTGCAGCGGACCGGGTCGGTCGTCCCAAGGCGTCTCTGCGCGCGGGCGAGACTCTCGGTCCCGCAGGTTCTCCGGGGCGATTCCGAGGTGGATTGCCCACTGCAGGACGGCGGGTTGGGGGCCGGTGCTGTGCTTGAGTGTTCAAGTTTGAAAGTGTGCGGGAATCGTGTCGCAAGGCTCCACTTATCAACGCGCGAATTCTCCGGAAGGCCGCGCCGGCCATCGCGCCGCGAGCACCGGCGCGGCGCGTATCCGATGGGGGGCGGCGGTGTTGGCGGTCGTTCTCTGTGTACTGCAGGCGTTGTTGACCCTGTATGCCTCGCACCGGCAGGGGATCTACGTCACCTCGACCCAGATTTCGGTGGTCAGTTTCGTGATCTTGGTGCTCCTGGTTGTCGGGGTCAATCCGTTGTTGCGCATTTTGCCGTGGATCAAGCCGCTGGGTCGTGCGGAGCTGATCCTGGTTTTTGCCACGTTGGCGGTCACGGCCGGGATTTCCACATTTGGTTTGGCGGACCAGCTCGTACCGCTCATCGCGACGCCGCACAACCCGAAATGGGCCACTGCGCAACGAGGTTGGGACAAAGACATCCTCCCGTTCCTGGACGACCGTCTCTACCTGCGGGACGAGCGCCAGGTCGTCCAGTTCCGTGAAGGGCTCGATCCGTCGCAATCGCTGTGGCGCGACGTGCCTTGGCGTGCCTGGCTGGGCCCCTTGTTTAACTGGTTCGGGTTTGTGGCCGCCGGATACGGTCTTTTCTATTTTCTCACTCTGGTGCTGTACCCGCAATGGGCGTACCGGGAGAAACTCATATTCCCCCTGGCGAAGATCCCGCAAGAATTGATCCCACCGGGGAATCGAGGACGCATTCCGGCGTCGTTTCGGACCGGGGTTTTCTGGGTCGGTTTTCTGGTGCCGTTCTGTGTGCAACTATGGAACGGCTCGATTGCCGCAGGTTGGCTCCATGGAGTGAGTCCGATCCCCCTGGTGCTTGACACCGGCGTGCTGAAGGACACGGCCTTCAACTCGCTATTGGGCGCTTTCAACCTAAGTGTCTTCTTTGCCGCCGTGGGGATTGCTTTTCTTTTGCCGCCGGCGGTCAGTTTTTCGATTTGGTTTTATTTCCTCGTGTATAACGCCATGGTGTTCGCGGCCTGTTCCCTCGGGTTCGGCAAGACGGGAGCGGATTTTCCTCGCGACTGGATTTGGACGAGCAACTTCTTGACCGCGCAGGGCGGCGGGGCCATCGTTGCCTTCGGGGTCATCTGTCTGTACAAAGCCCTGGCCGGCTACCGCGAGGGGGCGCGTGACCTGTCGCCGTCCGAGCGTCGTCGTCAGCTCTGGCCCCTGGTGGGCTTGGGGGCTTCTTTTCTGGGCATGATCTGGTGGATGACGGCGCACTTGCCCGCCGCGAGTCGGTGGCAGGGCCTGTTCTGGGTCTTCGTTTTCGTCACATTGCTCACCGTCATCACTGTGAGTCTGATGCGCGTGGTGGCGGAGTGCGGGATTTTCGGGTACCAGTCTTGGACCGGGCCTTTTCATTTCGCCAAGATGTTGAATCTGCCACGCGTGATCGGCGCCGGGGTGATCGCACCGCTGCTGACCTTTTACTCGATCCTTTTCTTGGACATCAAGACCTTCATTGCTCCGGCATTCCTGAATGCCGAGAAGATGAGCGACGACGCCGGTTCGACACGGTTTCGATTCCATCTGACGTTATGGATTTCAATCTTGGCGACCGTAACGGCGTCCGTGGTGGGGTCGATCTTATTGGCTTATCGCGTGGGGGCCCAGCAGATGAGTTCCTGGTTCTACTCGCAGGCGACGCCGATGCTTCTGGACCGGGCGCGCAAATTGGTCGAGTGGCAACAGGCCTGGTCGCCGGGGCATGTGACCAGCGCCGTGGCGGGTGCGGCCTGGGTTATTCTGAGCGTATTTCTGCGGCGTACGCTTTTTTGGTTCCCGCACCCGGTGGGCTACATCATGTTCGTCAACCCGCTGATTCGTGCCTACTGGTTCTCGTTTTTCATTGCCTGGCTGGTGAAGACGATGGTCCTTAAGTACGGTGGGCGGCACACGTTCGAGCGGGTCAAACCGTTTTTCATCGGCCTGATCATCGGCGAGATCATGGCGTGCGCGGTTTGGGCGGTCCTCGTGTGGGCCCTGGGGTTGTCCGGGGTGCACATCGACCTGAACCGACACGCCTGAGCGTCGTCCGGCCATCGTGAGAGGCCCTTGCCGGCTCTCGACGTGGTGCCAGGCTCGCTTTCGGATACGGGCGCCGAGGGGGGTCAGTCGGCCGGGGTCTCCCGGATCCAGACCTGCATGTCGCCGAGTTCGCGGTTTTCCCACACACAGTACGGCACGGCCTGGAGATCGACCCATTCTTCGTCCGGGGGTTCCATGCTGTACAGTCGCCGTGTCCCGCTTGCCTGCCGCAGTCTCTTTCCCCGCCCGCGCAGCACGACCACGCCGCCCAACAGGTTCGGCTCCCATTGTGGTTTCAACGAGGCGTCCCGCGGGACGGAAACCTCCTCGAGGCCGTTGCCGTTGTCCGTACCCTCGAAGCAATACACGATCGGGCCGCGTTGGAACGCCGCCCGGCCGCAATCGAACCGGACCCGGGGGTGCGCATACAGGCGCCGGACCGGCATAGGGAAAGAACACTCGATTACGTCGCCGGCGCGCCACTCGCGTTCGAGACGGGCGTAGCCCCGCAACATTTCCGGTGTGTGCGTCCGGCCGTTGATCCGGAAGGTGGCTCCCGGGCACCAACCCGGCACGCGGATTCGGAATCCGAACCGGCGGGTGGAAGGGCCCGGATCCAAGCCGAATCGGACCGTCCCGTCCCATGGGTAGCGGGTCTGCTGGGTCACTGCGACCGGGCGTCCGTCGATTTCCACCGTCGCCCGACTCTCTCCGAAGAGGTGGACGGCAAGTTCGCCGGGCGCCGCCGAGTAAAAGTAGCGTCCGACGGCGGCGACCATGCGAGCAATGTTCGGGGGACAGCAGGCGCAACCGAACCATTCCCGGCGCACGCCCGCGAACCGTTCGTTTGCATCGGTTTTCCCGGCAAGTTGTTCCGGGGTCCGATGAACGGCGAGAGGGTTCACATAGAAAAACCGCTTGCCGTCGAGCGATACACCACTGATCGTGCCGTTGTAGAGCGCCCGTTCCAGGATGTCGGCATAGCGGGTGTCGCAATCCAATTGCAGCATTCGCGCCATCCAGAACACGAGGCCGATTGCCGCGCAGGTTTCCGCGTACGCCGTGTCGTTGGGCAAATCGTAGTCGCGGGTGAACCGTTCGCCCTCGGCGTTGGAGCCGACGCCGCCGGTCACATACATGCGGCGGTCGGTCACATTGACGAACAGGCGCTCGCAGGCCTCGCGGAGACGGTCCCCAGTCTCCGCGACCAAGTCGGCCATGGCGCAGTAGAGATACATGGCGCGCACGGCATGGCCTTCCGCCGTGGTCTGTTCGCGTACCGGACAATGGGCCTGCCAGTAATGCAGGCGTTCCCGGACTGCTGCCGGATCTTCCCCGCGCGCCGCGGCTTCTGCTTCGAAATAGTTCGGCGACGTGCCCCGCCGGTCCACGAAAACGCGACTCAACTCGATATACCGGCGGTCCCCGGTGGCATGGGTCAAACGGACCAGTGCCAGTTCGATTTCTTCATGGCCGGGGTAGCCTTGCTTGGCGCCCGGCTGCGGGCCGAAAACTTCCGCGATACAGTCGGCATACCGACGCATGACGTCCAGCAGCGTCCGTTTCCCCGTGGCTTCGTAAAGGGCGACGGCCGCCTCGATGAGGTGCCCGGCACAGTAGAGTTCGTGCCAGTCGCGGAGATTGCTCCAGCGTTTGCCGGGCTCCACCAAAGTGAAATGCACGTTCACGTACCCGTCGGTCTGCTGGGCTCTCCGCAGCAGTTCGACCACTTCGTCCACACGGCGTTCGAGTTCGGGGTCCGGGTGTCGGGCCAAGACATAGGCCGCCGCTTCAATCCATTTGGCCACGTCCGATTCCCAAAAGATATGCGGTGCGTTCGGCGTGCCGGGTTTCCAATCGAGCCGGAGGGCGTCGATTCGACCGGTTTCTTTCAAGTGCTCGTACTCGATGGAGAGTGTAACGGTGCGGTTGATCTCCTGCCGGGGCGCCCAAAAAGCGTCCTCGAGCACGACGTGTTTGTGGGACACGGGACGGAATCCGGTTTGCATGGCAATTGCCTCGATGGTTTCCACTTCCGTTTGAACCCACGCGCCCCCACGGCGTGAAATGCGAGGGGCGGGATCGGATCGGCAGCCTCCTTGAAACGAGGGAGCATACAGCATCGCCTGCAAAGACGCAATACTGCGAGAGCGTCCAAAACAATCGGGCGGTTGCGGCGGTGGGCCCGAGCCCTCGGAAGGTCCGTCCGTTTTTACTGGTCCTTCAGGAGTCGGCCGTGGTCGTTCGGTCCTTTTACGGTCCCGCGCCTTCCGCGTTCAGGGTTCGACGTGTGCCCGGCTTGACGGGGCCTCTGCCGACCCTGATGAATGTCTGGATGGGCTCATCCCCGACAGCCCGGGAGCGGGGTGTGGCTTTTCCGACGCCGTGGCAGACGGTTGTGCGGCTCGGTGCGCCGCGCGCCGGGAAGTGGGAGCAGCTCCCGGGGGATTGGCTTGGATTACACGTACGCCATGCGCAAGTGGGACCCAGTGTCCTTCCCTGACGCTCGGCCGGGAGATCAACCCGTTCCACACCATGCAGATGGTTTGGGACAGGGGGGATCGCCCGCTCGGGTTTACCGCCCAAGGCCGCCCAACCCGGGGCGGGGTTTCGCTTCGCTCGACTGGCACGACGTTCTCTCGGGCCGAAGCCGCAGAAGGATGCCGACGACGCAGACGTATTCCTGAATGCAGCCCAGGTTGGGCGGACCTGGGAGATCGGCAAACACGCCGAGGCGTTGGCGGCCGCATCCGCCATTGGGGGGCTGATGGGGTGAGGCTGTCGGATTGTGTGTCTGCGGACTTGGCGTCCGCCGTCGAGTCCGCGGATTGGACTTCACTTGTTTTTTCCGGATAAGGTCGTTATAGTTCCTTTCCGGACACGTCGGCCCATTGGCTCCGGGGTGTTTTTTGACTTGGGATGGGGGAAAAGGTGAGGAAGGAACGGAAAAAGGAAAGGAGACCGCATCATGGCTGCAACCGACGGGAAGAAGGGGTTCACTCTGATCGAACTGCTCGTGGTGATCGCCATCATCGCCATTCTGGCGAGCATGTTGTTGCCGGCTTTGCAGAAAGCCAAGGGCAAGGCCATGCAGGCCAATTGCCAATCCAATCTCAAACAACTCATGCTCGGAATGATTCAGTACACGGACGACTACGACGGGCAGTACCCGCGCTGGAACTGGTCCACCATGCGCAATCTTTCCGTGCAGAATCAAGACCGGCAGTGGTTCAATGCCATTTACTCGTACATCGGCGATGCGAACACCTACCTGTGTCCGGCCCGCTCGGATCGGACTTGGAACGGGAATTATGGGCAATTCATCGACCGGGCGTACAACGGGGCGCCCCGGCCGTCGTACGGGTACAACGAATCGATTTCCGGGACGCTGAACGGTGTGGGTCGTGACGAGCCCCGTCCTGTTCGAGACGTGCAGTTGAAGCACCCGACCGAGACCCTCATTCTCGGCGACTGCCGGTATGTCTACGGCGGCTGGTCGCCGGGCGGCGGGTATCTGTGGCGGTACATAGCCTGCAATTCGTCGTACAGCGATTCGCAGCTCGGCTGCTCCTGCGGGACGGGTTTGGGTTACAGCGCCTTGATCGACGATTCGACCGTGCACAACGGCGGTTCGAATATCGGATACGCAGATGGTCACGTAAAATGGAGCAATTGGCGTTCTATCCGGCGTTTCCTCTCGGGCGGCGTCGTGCGTTACTACCGGGGCAACGAGTTGTTTCATTGACCTGGGGGCCGGTCTGCCGGGCGCCGGGGACGTGGACCGGCAGATTCGCTTTCATACGGGTTTGTTGCAGCCCTCGGGCGTGCTTTCACCGGGGGTTGCTTTTTTTGCCGGTGTGTTCTCCAGGCGGATGCGGGGTGCTATGCGTTCGGATTTGGCATCGCTCGGAAGAATTCGACACCCGGGGAGTCGGCCCGGAACTCGACCGAATCGAGGGCCGCGGGCCAGAGCCAGGCCGTACCGCGACAAGCAGCGAGAGGCGGGGAATGTGCGGTTCGCATTTCCATGGTTCCGCGAGTGACCACGAGAAGCGAGATCATTCCCTCGGAAGCGGCCGTAACGGTCCGGTCCGGTCCGACTCGGACAAGTTCCACTTGAAAATCGGGCGTGGGCGGGATGTAACGGCGGACTTCCGGGGTGATCGGCGCACCATGGAGGGGGTGGGGCGGCGTGTCCCGGTAGCTGAGCATGTCGAGCAGCACAGGGGTGTCCGTGAATTTTGTCGTGAGTCCGGCCCGCACCACATTGTCCGAGTTGGCCATGCACTCGACAATGGTTCCTTTTAGATAGGCGTGCGGTTCGTCGGGCGCCAGGAAAATGCCGGTATCGCGTTCAAGCTTCACGAAGTTCAGAAAGTAAGCGGCCAGCACGCCCCGGTCCTTTGCATACCGCTCGTGCAGCCGGCGGAAACAGCGGTCTTGGGGCGTTTGTCGCCATCCGGGGGCGCGGACGACTTCCGACAGTTTGTGCAGAAGGGGACGACACTCGTCGGGGCCGAGTTCCATGAGACGGCGCCAGGCGTTCCGGAGCCATTTGGTGCTGTCGTGCGGCCCCGGGTCCGGCGGCAACGGGCCGAAAAAATCGGCTAGGGGAGGGCGCGGGCGGAGGTCGGCGATGATTTCGGCCACGGGTCGGAACTGGCAGAGGGCCTCCAGGCCAGTCAGGGCAATGGCGAGTTCCGGTTTGGGGTTCGGGTCCGGATAATGCACGGGATCTCGGGCGTGGAGTGCCGCTGCCAGTTTCGCGTCCGGATGCGCTTGGACGGACAAAGGGCGTTCGCAGCTCAAGACTTTCAGGAGAAAGGGAAGGGCGGTTTTCCCCTGTTCGACGAGGCGGCGCCCCAGCAGGGGGCCGGGGTGGGTCGCGATGAGCCTGTCGAGCGGGAGTTTGCCGGACGGCAGCAGCACTTTGGCGGACATCTGCCTGTGAGCGCCGATCCAGAGTTCGGCGAAAGGTTCGCCGGGAGCGGCCGGGACGCCGATCAGGTCGGCGATGAACGGCGGGGCGCCATCCGGTCCGGGGCGTTCTCCCCAAGCATAGTGCCGGACGCCGCACTCGAGTCGAAACAGGCATCGCCAGTCCGTGATTGTCACCGGTGCGTCCTCAAAAAAGGGGGCGTTGCGGGTCGGATTACGATTCCCGGATTCCGTCTGCCCTGGTCGGCAGGTTCCGAAAGTTCTCGATTCGACGGAAAACCATTCGATTGGCGTCATGGAAATTGTGGGCGCCGTCGTACGCTGTGCGGACCACGTAGATAATGTGTTCGCCGTCGAACTGCCAGTCCACGTATTGAAACCCGGTACGCCGGACCGATTCTTCGTGTTTCAACCCCGAGTCGTCCGTGAGCAAGGTTTCGATCACGCGCCAACTCCGCAAGTCGCGGGAGGCGCACAGGGCGAGCCGGTTTCTCTGGTGAACGTGTCGGGGGTCGGAGTTGGGATTGGTCAGGGAGAGGTAGGTCCCGGTCACCGGGTCGCGGCGGATGGTAAACTTGGACATTCCCCCCGGGAAATCGATGAAGCCGTTTTCAGGGTCGAACACTTGCCGGCGCCCTTCGTCCTCGACCCGGATCACGGCCGCCTTATCCACCAGCGGTTCGGCGTGAAATCTGAGAATGTTCCGCAACTCGCCGTCGGGCGTGGCCACGACATTGCCTTCGAGCCAGCCGGGGTTCTTGAGCGGCGGCCAGTCGCCCGGCAGCCATTCCGGTTCGAACGGTAGTTTGTTGGTCATGCGCCAGGAAGCCACGTTCAGGAGGTCTGCATCCACCGGCGCGGAAATCACCAGGGATTGGAAGCCCGCGCCCCAGACGCACGGTGTGTTGTCTTCGAAGGCGCGATAAAGACGTCCGTTGTGCAGTGTCACCGGGACCGGTGCGCAATGGTAGTTTGGCGAAATCCGGTATGGGCCTCCGGCGAAAAGGAGGCCGGTTTTCTCGTCTTTGGGGTGCGTCCATGAATTCCCGCCGTCCGTGCTGCGTCGAATGACGATGGACCCGTACTGCTGGGACGTACCCAGGAGGTAGACGTCGCCGTTCAGGGTGAACAGGCTGCTCCAGAAAGCCGCGGCCACATGGGTGACATTGCTCCAGGTGCGGCCGTCGTCCCGGGAGCGGTAAATGCTCGTAAGGTGTTCCTCGTCTTCGTGACTCCGGGGGCATCCGGGGCCGAAATAGTCGTGTGACGCGAGCAGGTCGCCGTTATCGAGCCGGACCAGGCTCGGACTGCCTAGGTAGCTCTTGGTGGCGGGGTCTTGGTACTTGATTTCCATCCAATCGGGCATGTTCGGGGGCCTTCGCTGTTCTTCCGGTGTGGGCCCGGGGCGGTTTCCGGGGCGCGGGCTGGACTGTAATATCGGCGCCGCGGAAGACAAGTCCTGAAATGTGCCCCTTTTCTGCCGAGACCGGCGGCGCAGGTCTTGGACGTTCGGCTTTGCGCGGGGTATCGTACCGCCCGCCTCATTGTCGGCCCAGGCGTCCGTGCTGCACGCGAGCCGAACATCACCCGCGAATCGGAAAGCCGTCTGCGTATGGAAAAGCCGCCTTATGTCCGATTCGGCGTCGGGACCTCCGCCGACGGCGGGAAGCCGGGAAAGAGCGAAGTGCGCATCGGTTGGGTCGCCGTGCTTGCGGCGCTCCTCCTCTGCATTGCACAAGTTCTGATCACGATCTACGCCAACCACCGACAGGATGTCCGTTTCACGGCCACCCAAATCCCGGTGTTGGCATTCCTGTTCTTGGCCGGGATCGTCCTGCTGGTCAATCCGATTCTGCGTCTCTTGCCGCGGGTGCGTCCATTCGTCCGCGCGGAATTGCTCACGATCTTCGCCGCCCTGTTCGTGACGGGCGGCATTTCGGTTTATGGGTTCGTCGACCAACTGATTCCCATCATTACCACGCCGTTCAATCCCAAGTGGAACACGCCCCAGCGGGGGTGGGCGCAGGACGTCATTCCTTATCTGGACCGGCGCCTGTTCCTCACCAATCCGCAATCGGTCCTTCAGTTCCGGGAAGGTTTGGATGAAACCCAGTCTCTTTGGTATGACGTCCCCTGGGGGGAATGGGTCGGGCCGCTGTTCCATTGGCTGCAGTTTGCGTTCCTTATCTACGCTATGTTCTACTTCCTTTCCGCGGTGCTCTACCCGCAATGGGCGCATCGGGAGAAACTCATCTTTCCCCTCACGAAGCTGCCTGAGGCGCTCCTCCCGGAAGAGGGACGTCCGGGGCGCGCACCGTCCATGTTCCGTCAGCCGCTTTTCTGGGCCGGGTTCGCGGTGTCTTTCTTGGTTCTGCTCTGGAACGGTGCGGTGCGCGAGGGGTGGATTCACGGCTTGGGACAAGTCCCCCTTTCGTTGAATAGCGGGGTATTCGCCGGGACGTTCCTGAAAAGCATCGGCAATACATTTACGTTCAACCTATTCTTCACGGCCTTGGGCATCGCTTTTCTCCTGCCGCCCCAAATCACTTTTTCGGTCTGGTTCTATTTCCTCGTGCACACGTTGATGATTTTCCTGGCGTGCAAAGCCGGGTTCGGGGTGAACGAGGTGGACTTTCCACGAAACATGCGCTCGGTGAGCAATTTCATTACGGCCCAGGGCGGCGGGGCTATGATGGTCTTCGGGGCGGCTTGTCTCGTCAAGGCCCTGATAGGGGTCCGTGAAACCGCGCGCAATGCTGCGGCGCCCCGGCGCGCTTGGACCCCCGTGTTCGGTTTGGCCGGCAGCGTGTTCTTCCTGATCTGGTGGATGTGTGCGCATTTCACGCACGCAACGTTGCCGGCTCGTCTCTGGTGGTCTGCTCTATTCGTGATCGTGGTTCTGCTCATGACCATTTCCCTGATGCGCATGGTCGTTGAAAGCGGCCTGTTCGGGTTTCAGGCCCACACTGGTCCCTTTCATCTGGCCCACATATTCCGGGTCAATACGGCGGTCGGCACGGGGATCTTGGCGCCGCTGGTCACTTTCTACGCCGTGTTCTTCTATGATGTGAAAACGTTTCTTGCGCCCAGTCTTCTCAATGCGGAGAAGCTTCGGGACGAGAGCCGGGCTCACGTTCGGCGTTTTCACTTGACCGTGATTCTGGCTATCGTCTTGAGTGTGCTCACGGCGATCGTGTTTTCCATTTGCCTGGCGTATCGGGTCGGCGCCCAGCGCATGCAACCGTGGTTTTATACGTACATGACGCCCATGCTGATGGATACGGCCCGGGATCTGAGTGCCGGCCGCCAGGCCTGGACCCCCACCAATCTGGTGTTTGTCGGGATCGGCGGGGCCTGGACGGCCTTGTCCCTGGTCCTGCGGCGTTTCTTTTTTTGGTTTCCTCACCCGATCGGCTACATTATTTTTGCCAACCCGCTCACCCGGTATTACTGGTCCTCGTTCTTCATGGCCTGGGTCATCAAGAGTTTCGTGCTCAAGTACGGGGGAAAGAATTCGTTCGAGAAGTTGAAACCGTTCTTCATCGGTCTGATTCTCGGCGAACTGGCTGCCGTGGCGTTCTGGGTGTGTGCGGTTTGGGCTTTCCAGCTACCGCGCGTGGGGATCGACATCGACCGGCATGCCCCCTCGCGGGGGACCGGGGGCTGAGGCGTCCGAACTGCTCGATCCGCCTTGGAGTGCGGGCACTTTCGTCCGGTTTCTTCACGGACCGCCCAAAGGTCGCAAGTCATTCGTGCCACGGGCTGCCGAGGTATTCCCGTCTGTCTTATTGGACAGGGTCTGTCGCCTGGAACTCCTCTTCCGGGCGCGTGACCGGAACGTGCACCAGCCCTCGGTAAATGGCGGGGGCGTATCGCAACTTCGGCGCTCGCGCTTGGACGTGTTTTCGGGTTTGTGGCGGGCCGGACCCAGCCCGGACCGCCCGGCGAAACCCCGGCCTCTTGTTCCGGCCGGCCCCGGACAGGACCGGACTTCTTAAATTACAGACAACAAGGTACACTCACTCCCGACTCCGGCCGACTTCACCACGAGTACGTCAGAGTCAAGTGGAGGCGATCTTCGCGGAAGTCTTTTATCGCCAGTGCCTTTTCGTATCCAAACGTCAGGCCCCAGCGGTCGGTGGCGGCATAGTCCACGTCTGCACCGACCGTCCAGAAGGAGCGGTCGCCGGGCATGTCTTGGCGCAGGGAGTCGCTGCCGTAGACAAAGACCGAGGTACTGATTTTCTCGCTCCATTTCGTTTCGGCATCGAGCAGGGAGCAGAGGAGGGTGTCGTATTCGCGGCGCGTGACGTCCTCCGATGTACCGGCGAGTACAACCGACGCGGCGAGGTTGGTGTCGCCCAATTGGAACTGGCCGGTGACCGTGGCGGCCCCGGTATACCGGAAGCCGTTGTCGTTGAACCCCTCGACATCGATTTGCTCGGCGGTGCCGAAGGCCCCGATCGTGAAGATTTCGTTGAGTTCCAGGGTCAGGTAGGCGTCGCCCCCGGTCGCCTCCGTTTCCCAGCCGTTGGGGCCGCGGACATAGGTGCGGGAATTGGTCAGTTCGAAGCCGCCGCCCACGGCCTCGCCCAGTTCCCAACCGATCCCGACAACGGTTTCGCGGACGTATCCCTCGGCATCTTCCCCGGTCGCGGTGACGTTCATGTGCTTAAGTACGCCGTAGCTCACGTCGGCGGCGACGTCGGTGAGGCGGAAGTCGGGTCCGGCCTGAACCAGACGCCGATTGCCCGCGCGCGAGAAGCGTGCCGTTCCGCGCACGATCCGTGAAGTGAGTCGGCGCAGGGAAGTGATCTGACGCGAATACGCGGTCTGGCGGATGGCGTCCAGTCGCGCTGCATTGGACTCGGCCGCCGGAGGATCGGGCACTGTTGGTCCCGTGCCGCCGGAGGGGTATCCGTGATTCTGGGCGGCGGCCGTCCCGCCGAAAGCGACGATCAGGATGGACGCCAAGCCCCATCGGAAGCGTTTGAATCGAGTATTCACAGCAGAGTTCTCCTTTACTACGCGTCCCAAGATCGTCCGGATCCAGTCGCGGAGCTGCCGGTTTGGCTGTGTTCCAGATCCTTGCGAGACGATACGGACTGCCGTGGTTGCCTCCAAGAGCATTGGTTACCGGCGTGGACTACGCCCAACCGGGACCGGTTTGAGCGTGACTTCAGCCGCGGCGGCCCCGAAGATCCAGTAGCCCCGGACCAGTTCCAGGCCGTCGCCCCTCTCCACTGCCGTATAAGCTTGGTCGACCGGGTCCCAGCCGAACGCGGACCCGATACCGGTGAAATCGAGGACCGGGATCGCTTCCACGACGCCCACGAGGTTCCAGCCCGGACCGACCGCGACTTCTGTGTCCGCGGCTGCAGTGCCGAGCACGACGAGGGTCGCGGGAATGTTCGCATAGAGCCAATAGCCTTTGCCGGGGACCATGGTGTCCGAAGGTCGATACGATTGCGTCTGGCGGTCCCACCTCCAGAACACAAGAGCGTCTCGTGACGCGGCGGCGTTTCGCAAGGTTGCATTTCCCGGGGCGACGAGAACTGAAGTCGGCACGACCGGGCAGGCAATGAGGTTCCAGCCGGCCAGAAGCGGAATCGTCGCCTGGACGGACGCGTCGGGTCCGGTGGTGAAGACGGCGGGGACAAGCGGGTCCGTATACCCTTCGGGGCCGCACCATTGCGAGGATGGCAGGGCGCCGTCCGGATAGATGGCGCGCACTCGCCAGTAGCAGGTTTGGTTCACTCCGAGATTGAAGAAGGCGAGCCGCCACAGGTCCACGCCCTCACCTTGCAGGAGGTCCTCGAAATTCGGGTCCGTCGCGACCTGAATTTCGAAAGAGTAGTCCCGTTGAGTGACGACCCGAAAGCCTACGTCGCTGAACGCTTGGTAGGGCGTCACTCCCCATCGGAAAGCTGCGCCGCCTTGCGCCTGCATTTCGGCCGGATCGTTCCACCAGCCCCAACCCCGGATCGCGCGCTGGGAAAGGTCGCCCGCGGCGGAAGTGTCGGTCATCCAAGTCCAGACATTTCCCAAGGCGTGCACGAGTCCGTACGCATTCCACGCCATCGTGTCCTCCGTGACCGTACCGTTGGTCGCGGTCGGCTCACCGCTCCACGTATGGACCTCCGGCGCTGTGCCGAGCGGGGCGTATTCACCGGCATCGGGTTCCCAGGCCGTCGCTTTGTAGAATTCGTTGTACGGGGCGGCTGCCGACTCGTACTGGTCCATGGGAAGACGATATCCGTCGGGAAAGGCATCGATCCAGGCTTGTCGCTCCGCGGCGTCGAACCCGTCGGCCCAGTCTGCTTCGGACAGGTTGGCCGGGCGGAAGTCCGCGGCGTTGTCGCCTTCCCCGTAACACCAGCGGGACGCGGCCAGGCCTTTTTGCAAGCTCAACCAGTTGCAGTATTTGATTGCTCCATACCATGTGACGCCGACAATCGGGTGGTCGGCGTAGTCGGGGTCGAACGTATAGGGCCAGTTTTCGCGCTGCGAGCGGTCTTCATACGCTTGGAAAATGATGCCGTAGTCGAAAGTTCCGTTGGCATTGGCCTCGGAGGGATCGAAGAGAAGGCTGGCGTCCGTCATTGCCGAATTGAAAAAGACTTTACCGGTCACGTCATCGAAGTAGCATGGGGCCGGCAGGTCCGTGTTTCGCGACCAGTAGTAGTAGTAGTACGAGTGAAATGCATCGTTCAGGAACGTCACGAATTGTGCCACGGTCACGTGAGTTTGGGCCATAAGGAATGTGTAGTCGGGTCCTTCGGTGGTTCTGAGTTCCTCGGCCGGAATCGCGCAAAATGGGGTCGGTGCATGGTCGATGGTCACTTTCAAGGCCGCTGTCGGCGACACATTGGTTGCGTTGTTCGCCGGGGAAACGGTGTGGGCATCGGTAATGTAGGTCCCCTCGAACGGGTTCGTTTCGTTCAGGTATTCCATGGCGTTCGACATACCGTCTGCGTCGGGGTCCCCGCCGGCGTCGTCGACCAGCGGATCGAGTCCGTTGCCGACTTCCCACCCATCGGGTATGCCGTCGCCGTCGCTGTCGGCAGTGTTCGGGTCCGTGCCTGCGTCGAATTCGTCGAGATCGGTCAAGCCGTCGGCGTCCGTGTCGTTGGTCCCGTCGTGACTGAGATCGCCGAAGTGCGTGATTTCCCAGGAATCCTCCATACCGTCGTTGTCCGAGTCGATGTAGAGCGATCCGACCTCGCCCGCGGCGTCTCCGGCACCGCCCGCGACCGTCCCGGCGACGGTCAGTGTTCCGCTGAAGGCACCGACCGGAGCGTAGATTGCAAGGCGCCCACCGCCCCCGCCGGCGCTGCCGTTTGCCGAGGCCCGCTCGCGGTCCACGGCCTCGAAACCGGCGCCGCCGTTTGCGGAGATCGCGCCGTTCCCGGCCAAGGCCGCCGCTTGGAGGCGGATACTGCCGCCTGCGCCGCCCCCGGCCGCGGCGTCTTCCGCAGGACCGCCGTCGGCGCGGATGTCGCCGTTGACCGTGATCGTGCCGCCCGCAATCAAGCGGGCCAAGCCGCCGCCGTTTCCGCCGGGGGCATCCACGCCCCCGCCGCCGCCCGCGCCATATTCGGTCGGGTCCCGGTAGTCGTCATAGACCGTCCCGACCTGGCCGGTTGCGCCCTGGCCGCCGAGGCCGCCGTGACTGCCGCCGCACTGGTTCGAGCTGCCGCCGAACCCCGTCGGGGCCTGGCCCGTGTCGCTGGCGTTGCCGGGTTGGCGTCCGCCCAGATAGCCTTTGCCGGTCACATCGACGGCGCCGCCGTCGTCGATGGCAACGTCTCCGGCAACGGTGAGATCCAAAGCTGAACCGGGGTCGTGCGTGACGACCGCGCCGTTCCGGACCTGGAAGGATTCGAAGTTGTGGGGGCCGTCGATCGTGACGGTCACCGGAGTGGCGCCGTCACCGGCGGTGAGGTCGTAATTGTCGAACGTCGTATTGCCGTTGCCGATGACGGTATCTTGGGTGAGTACGACGGCATTGGCGACAAGATTGGTCGAGACATCGCCGGTCGCGTTGTTCGCTTCGTCCGGGTCGTCCATGTCCGAAGCAACGGTTGCGGCACTGCCCAATGCCGCAACGGCCGTGGGATCGACGCGACCTCGCACCAGGATATGCGCCGTGCCGGAAACGGCCATATCTCCGAGATCGATTGTGCCGGTCCAAGCCGTCCATGTCCCGCGCGAGTCGGTCGAGTACTCCAGGTTGCTCAAGTGCGGGTCGAAGGCCCCGGTCAGGACGGTATTGTCCGCAATGGCCGGGCCGCCGTTCGTCACATCGACAGTATAGGTAAGCAATGTGCCGGGAATAACGGGGTCCGGGGCGGCCGTCATGGCGACCGCCAGATCGGCGTCGTTGACGACACGGAGGGTCACGTTGTCCGGGTTGTACTCCTTCTTCCATCTGCCGAGGGGGAGGGCGGGCAGGTTGGTCGTGATAAAGGCGCCCGTGACGCTCGTCGCGGAAATGATCTGAAACGCATCGTCTTTCTGCGGGGTGAAGTCGTTGATGAGCACGCCGGTCAACGTACCGTCCAACGTCGCTGTGCCTGTAACCGCCAGTACATCGAAGTCGGTGCCGGCAGTGAGTCCGCCCAGTTCGACCGACAGCGTTCCGGCGGCACTTTGGATATAGTCCCCGTCAATGGTCAGCGTTCCGGGCGACGCGCCGGGACTGACCGTGCCCGCGTTGGTGAAGGCGGCGCCGGTAACCTTCACCGTACCGGTGCCTTGGACGGTCCCCGCCGCCCCGTTGGTGAATGTACCTTGCGCAACGGTCAGAGTCCGTCCCGTTCCGACATTGATGATCCCGGTATTTGTCAAGTCCGTCAGGTCCGAGAAATCCAGATCGCCGCCGCTGACATCGAGCGTTCCGCTGTTTAGGTGAGAGGCGCCGCTCTTCTCGATCGAGAGCGGAATGATGGGAGCAACAGTGCCGCGATTGTCGAGTTGCGCGTCCAGATGCACCGTGCCGCTGCCCGCACCTTCCGCGGTGTCGATGACGCCGCCTGCGGCATTGATGAGGGTGCCGCTCTGAACCCGGAGTGTGGCGGTGCGATACGAGAAGCCATGCAGGAGTGTAATCGTCCCGTTATTGGTGAAGCCGTCGGCGAACGCGAGGGTCGTGGCGCCGCCGGAGGAAGTCCCTTCAACCCGGAGCGTGCCGGGGGCGTTGGCGACGAAAGTCCCCTCGAAGGAACAGTCGCCAAAGGCGGAGATTGTTCCCGTGTTCGCGAGGGTCGCATCCGCCGCGAGCCCCGAGCCGGTTAGAATAAGGGTGAGGGCCGCGCCCACTGTTCCGTCGCCGAGCGTGCCGTTGTCGACATTCACCGTGCCGTCGACGTTTGTTCCCAGATTCACTCGCCCATTGTTGAAAGCCAGCGTCCGTTCGCCGGTGGCGATTGTTCCGCTGTTGGTGAAAGAAGGGGCCGTGCCGGACTGATTGACCGTTAAGTCTCCCGCTACGAGAGAAATGGTGCCGCTGTTGGTGTGAGCCGCCCCGGCTTTGTCCACTTCCAACGGAAGTTCCGTGGTCTCGATCATTCCCTGGTTTTCCAGTTGAGCATTCAGGTAGACCGTGCCGGTTCCGGTCCCCGCGACAGTTTTGATCGTCCCCTTGTTGGTCAGCGAATTCGTCGTGACCGCGAGGGTCGCGGTGCGATAGGAATAACCATGACGTATTTCGATGAGACCGTCATTGACGAACCCCTGAGCGTAAGTGAGGACGGTAGAAGCTCCGCTTTGCGTGCCCTCCACTACGAGCGTGGCATTGGCTGCGTTTGCGAAAGTCCCGTTGAATGCACAGGTCTGGTACACTTTGAGATAACCGGTGTTGCTGAGGGACGCGTCTGCCGCAAGGTCGCAGGTGTCCGCGGTCACGGTCGCGGTGGGTTCGATCGTCCCGGTCCCGACCAAAGTGAGGGAATTCAAATAGAGAGGGCCCGTCAGCCCCGTTCCGATCCCGAATTGTCCTCCCGTTACCGTCATCAGTCGCGCTGCTCGTGCCGTTGCGATGGTGATCGTCCCGGAATTGATAAACGAGCCGCTTGCATCCTGGACGACGCTCAGGTCCGCGTCCGTCAGCAAGATCGTCCCCGTGTTGACATGGGCGGCGCCGGGCTTGTTGATCTCGATGGGGTTGTCGGCCGTCGGTGAAATCGTGCCCTGATTGTCCACTTCCGCCTTCAGAAACATAACCCCGCTGCCGTCTCCGGTTGCGGTTGTGATCGTTCCCGTGTTGACCAGCGTTCCGGTGGTCACAGCCAGAGTGGGTGCACGGTACGAAAACCCGTGAATCAACGTGATGCTTCCGCTGCTGGTGAATCCGTTTGCCACCGTCGTTGTGGAGTCGCCCTCGATGCGTAGACTGCCTGTGTTCATGAAGCCGCAAGTGATTTGAGACGTCCCCGTGGCATTGAGCGTGCCGGAGTTCGTGAACGTGCCGGCCCCGGAGAAAACCCCGTTGCCCCAATTGAACGTGGCGGAGAGCGTTACGGCACCGGTCACATCGAGTGTACCGCTGGTTTGCGAAAACGTCCCCGAACCGGAAAGCGTTGCGCCGTCGTTGAGCGTGTAAGTGGCGCCGGGAAACTTCAGCAGAGACCCGGACGACACGGTGAAAGTGCCCGCACCCACGCCCGCTTCATTCAAGGTTACCGTGCCGGCTTGCACTTCGGTCGTCCCATCGTTGTTTACGGCGATCGAGGTATTGAAGAGCGTTTCTCCTGTCCCCGCACTCTTGCGAAGTGTGCCCATGTTGTTGATCTCGGCGGCGCCGAGCCATCCGGAGCCAACCGTGAACAGGGCATCGCCGGTGATCTCGAACAGGGCGCCGGCCAAGTTGTCGACGGTCACTTTTTCGGCGGCTCCCAGCAACAGTTGGATTTTTCCGTCGTCAGCCCATGTGATGGTTCCGCTGTTGGCGATTGTCGGATTGCCCTGGAAGTTTTTATCGGCGGCACTCGAAATGGTAAGTGTTCCGCCGCCGGCCACGGTTATGGTTGGGGATTCCCCGGTCGCTCCAACCGTGCCTCCGGTCCAGTTCAACGTACCATTGACCGTCAGTTGTCCGTTCCCGGCCAAGGCTCCCGCAGACAGAGTCAGCGTGCCGCCGATCGCCAATTCGACGCCCGCGCCGCGGACCGTCGCGGCCGCTTTCAGTGTTCCGCCGTTTACGGCAAACGCACCGGTCCCGGAAAGGGTGGCGCCGTCATCCATCGTGTACGTGCCGGCGGAGAACCGCAATTCGCTGCCGTCTGCGACAGTGAAAGCCCCGGAGCCGGAGCCGCCGCCATACAAGGTGATCGTTCCGGTTTGGACATCGAGCGTGCCGTTGTTGTTTACCGCAATATCGAAGCCGAAAGAGGTCTCGCCTACACCCGCACTCTTGCGCAGCGTGCCCGAGTTGTCGATGGACGCCGCCCCGGCCCAGCCTGCGGGGTACAGGAATTGTGCGTCACCCGTGATGTCGAACAGCGCGTTGTTTATGATGGTTACGGCTTCCGCTTCCCCCAGAAGCAGGCGGAGATCTCCTGTTCCCGCCCATGTTACGGTCCCATTGTTGGTTATTGTCGGACTGCCCTGGAAATTCTTGTCGGCGGCGCCGGAGATCGCCAGCGCACCACCTGTGGAAATGGCCAGTTTCGAGGCGCCGCCGGTGACGCCGAACGTTCCTCCGGACCAGTTGCAGGCGCCGAATTCGGCGATGGTCAGCATTCCGTCCCCGGCCAAGGCGCCGCCGGTCAAGTCGAGGACGCCTGTGACACTCGATGTGCCCGATAGGTTGAGCGTCCCCCCCGTGATAGACAATTCACCGTTCAGGGTCAGGCCGGCGACGGTCGTTGTGCCGGTGCTGTAGGTGCACGCCGGGGTGTCCTCGGGGATCGTCACCAGATCCATGGCGCCCGGCACTTCATTCACATTCCAGTTACCGGCCGTATGCCAGTCCCCGGAGAACTCACCGACCCAGATGACGGACCGTGCGTACTCGTAGGCGCCGATGTCCACGGTGGCGCCGATTCTTCGAGGCCCCCCGGCGAGGTCGGTGGGATAGGTTGTGGTGTCGGTGTTGGCGTACCCGGCCTCGATGCAGGGGGAGGCGGCCTGCAGCGTGTAGTCATCGGCCACCGGATCCGTGAACAAGGGATCGGTCGTCACTTCGTCAACCGACGTGACGTTGTAGTTTCCGTTCGGGTTGTTGAAAAAACAGTTGTTTTCGACCGTGATCGGGTCGCTCGAATAAATGGCGCGTTTGTCGGAAAAGTTGGAGTCATGGTTGGCGAAGATATTGTTGCGGATCGTCGCACTCGATCCCCATATGAAAATGCCGGCCCCGGCCATGGTATCCAGACTGTACAATACGCTATTGGCGGACCGGTTGGCCTGGAACGTGTTGTTGATGATCGTGGCGGTGGTGTTGCCGTCCAGACGCACGCCCCCGCCGTTGCCGCTTCCCGCCCCCCACCCGTTGATACTGGCCGCGTTGTCGCGAATGAGGTTGTCGATGATCGTGACCGCCGAGTTGTATGCGTTGATTCCTCCGCCGCCTCCGCCTCCGCCGCTGTTCCCGCCCCCGCCGTTGCCGGCAATCACGTTGCCCCAGATCACCGCATACGAGTCGGAAACATGGATGCCGCCGCCATTGCCATTCCTGGCGGTCGACGCGAAATTCGATGTTATGTTGTTGTGACGAATAGTGACGTTGGACCAGCCGAAGCATCCAATTCCTCCGCCGCCGGGTGAGTGGTCTCCGTTCGATCCGACGCAGCCGACGATGGTGTTCCATTCGATTATGGGACTCGCGGCGCTGTCGCAGAGAATGCCGCCGGCGGCGTGCTGCCGGGTGACTTCGGTGGTGGCCAATCCGTTCTGCATCGTGAAGCCGCGGATCACGGTGGCGTTGGTGACCGCCGCCCCGGTTATCGCCAGAATCCGGCAATTGCTTTGCGCGTCGATGATGCATTGCGCGCGATCCGGAGTCGCATCCTCCCAGGCCGTCCCGGCGCCGTCATCGCTGGTGAGTTTGACGTTCTTGCCGTCGATGATCAAGGCACTGGTGAGGTTGTATGTGCCGTACTTGACCAAGATCGCGTCGCCGTCGGCCGACACGGTCAGGGCCGCGCCGATGCTCTGTTTCGCCGAACTCCATGACGTGCCGTCACCGGCGTCATCCGGTCTGGCCGCGTCCACGAAAAGCACAGCCCCGCGTGCGTAGAAAGACGCCGCCCCGAATGTCAGGACGAGAAGTGCCAGTGTGAGCGTTCTCTTCATCGTTTCTGCTCCCGAATTCAAACACCGAGAAATTCCGGTGCCGGTTCCTGCTCGAGGCCTGGGATTCTCCCCCTTCCAGAAGCAGGGGGTAACGGTTCGATCATGCCGTCTCCGGGCGGCAACGACTCAGGTCCCCGAATGAAGCCGGGACGTGGATCATGCCCCGAGTTCCGCCGTGCGACAGGAGGGTGGCCGTCGAGACGGCCACCGGCGGCGCCTGCCGGGTGTCGCGCCAACGTTCACGAGGTCACACCGAAAGAAAGGAAGGAAGGGTCCCCGCCTTCCGTATCCCATAGCGGCTTCCTGGAACATACTAGACCTGCTTGTCGGGCAGATATCAAGTGGGGGCGCTGTTTTCTTTGCTGCGCGGGGGAGGGGAGGGGGCACGGCGCCCGGTCGCCGGGCGGCCGTGACGGCATGGAGAAGGTCGGGGAAGGCGCGGTTCGAGGCCGGGAAAGGCAAGCCCGGGGGGGGCGGTTGCATTGGGGGACGGACGGGTCAAGCGTTGGGGCCGAGTCCGGCGATCCGCTGATCTTCCCGGACGACCTTGCGGGGGCCGCAGTCCAACCCCGTCGACCAATCCTGGGGCGGGGCGATTTCGCAGAATTTGTCCAAGACTCCGAGGGCTCGGGCCCGGTCGTAAATGAGTTGCCAGGCACAGGAGAGTCCGGGGCGGACTTCGCACTCTCCGTCGCGGGAGCCGCCGCACGGACCGTTGAAAAGGTGCTTGGCGCACCGCGTGATCGGGCACACGCCGGCGAACTCGCCCAACCGACAGGCGCCGCAGCCGGCACATTCTTCCACCCACACCCCCTGCTCTTCGAGGATGCCCATGAATTGGGTGTTGAGCCCCGGGTAAACCGGGGTTTGGGGGAAACGTTCCGCCAATGCCTGGACCCCGGCGCCGCAGCCGAAGGAGCAAATGGCGTCGTAGTCCGAGACCCGGGGGGCCAAGACGTCGATGAAGGCGTCCTCGCACTGTCGCTCGATGGTACATTCATCGATAACCACATCGGCATGGCCTTCCAGACGCAAGGCCATGCGCAGGGCGGCGCCGAGGATGCTGATTTCGCGTTCGCCGCCGGCCAGACAGACGGTGACGCAGGTGCCGCACCCGACGAGAAGGACCCGACCGTGGTCGTGAATCATGTCTCGGATTTCAGGAATTCTCTTTCTGTCTGCGACGATCATGTCGCGGTCTCCTTGATGATCGATCACATCGCATTCCCAGGGGGCGCTCCCAGGGGGCGCTGTCCCGGGCGATGCCGACCGTGTGTCCGGGCCTCGCAGTGCCGGCTTCCGCCAACGGGGGTGGCCCAGGTCGGCGGTTGCGGCTTCAGGGCGTGTCGCCTCATTGTCCAACACCGCCGCGGAAGACGCGGCCCTCCCGCTCGGCGGGATCGCGCTCCATTCCTGGGTTCGCATCGGCGTCCCCGGGCGAGCGTCCCCGCGAGTCGACTACAGCGACAGTTCCTTCAGTCGGCCCGATGTTCGGCGTCCGCAGCAACGGCCTCCCGGGCCCGGCGCGCCATGTCGGCAACGCCTTGTTCGAGTCTGTCCTGCGCCGGACGCAACGGGCTGGGGCCGAGTTTCCGGAGGCGTTCGGTCATTTCTTTCACGATTTCCACGAAACGCGGACCGTCCGCGGAGGACAGGTTATACATTTCGAGGCGTTCCGGCTCGAGTCCCGCCTCGTCCAGCAGCTCCTTGGCGCGCTCGACCCGTTTCCGAGCGCGGAGATTGCCTTCGAGAAAGTGGCAACCGCCTTCGAGGCAGCCGGCCACGAGGATACCGTCGATGCCGTGCTCGAACGCGGCCAGGATGAAATTGATTTCCACCTTTCCAGTGCATGGGAGGCGCAGGACGCGGACGTTCGGCGGGTAGCGCAGGCGCATGGAACCGGCCAGGTCCGCGGCGGCATACGCGCAGTAATGACAGCAGAACGCCAGAAGCAGCGGCTCTTTTTCCATAGCGTTTGGCTCTCGTCTCCGCTCGCCTTGGCATCGTCCATCCGAGGCGTCCGCCTTGGCGCCGATCAAGGAAAATCGGTGGTTTCAACTATCTCCCGACTTCGCCGTTGCCTCGCCGTGAACCGAGAAGGGGGATTGAGTTTCAGCTCCCGACCCGGTATTGCGGGAGACTCAATCGAAGGGGCCGAATCGATTCTGTGCGACCCCCACGCGTTCGAGCAAGGGCATTTCATCGGGTACCGGCTCGG
>JAADHN010000087.1 GCA_013151865.1 Kiritimatiellota bacterium | reverse complement strand
TTCGGAATGAAAACGCCATGACGAATAAATGTTAGCGTCAGAGGCGAATTCGGTGTGGATGGAAGGCGAGTTTCCGGGGAGGGCGCTTCAGACAGGGCCCCAACCGCAAGGAGAGATTTGATGAAAGCTCAATCCCAGTCTCGGGGCGCCGCCTGCCCCCAGGCGCTGCAACGTCAGTTCCAGAGCCGTTGGAACGCCGACCTCGCCCGTGACGTGACCGCCGCACTCTGCGCAACCTACGAAGATCAGACCGGCATCAACCATATCGACGGTTCGAACATGCCCCAGAGCGAGGAGATTCTCGGCATTCTCGAAGTCCTGCTCGAACTGCTCTTCCCCGGATACAGCGGTCGATATCCGTTCAGCCGCGCCGGACTCGAATTTGCGGTCGGCGACCACATCAACCACGTCTTTCGTTGCTTGACGGATCAGCTCGAGCGCGCTTTCGCCTACAGGTGCACTGTCGAATGCTGCGAAACCTGCGACTGCCGACGATTGGCCGAGGGCGCCGCCATCGGCCTTCTTCGCAAATTGCCGGGGATCCGCACCGTCCTGAAAACAGATGTGCAGGCCGCCATGGACGGGGACCCGGCCGCCAAATCGATCGATGAGGTGGTCATCGCGTACCCGGGACTCAAGGCCATTGCAACCCAACGTATTGCACATGAACTGTATGTCGCCAGGGTCCCGCTTGTTCCCCGGGTCATGGGCGAGTACGCCCATTCGTTGACCGGCATCGACATCCATCCCGGGGCCACCATTGGAAAGAGCTTCTTCATTGACCACGGCACCGGGGTGGTGATCGGCGAGACCGCGGTCCTCGGGAACAATGTGAAACTCTACCAGGGCGTCACTCTCGGGGCGCTCAGCTTCCCGAAAGACGAACGCGGCCGGCTCATTAAAGGCGCCAAACGTCATCCCAATATCGAGGACAATGTCACCATTTACGCCGGCGCCACCATCTTGGGCGACATTACCGTGGGGCACGACTCAGTGATCGGCGGCAATGTCTGGCTCACCGAATCCGTACCGCCGCGGACCAAGATCACCATTCCCGCCCCGGACCTGTCGATCCGAAAGCGGCGCGGCCAGTAGTTCGCCCGGCAAGGGCTGCGGCGTTCCTCTCCGACCGGGGCGGCAGTCCGGGAAGCGTGCGTTTTCCAAAGGAAGTTTTTATGAGCCAGGATTCGCTCGGTTGCGGCAGGGGTCGGAAACGCGGGGCAGGCGCGAGCGAGGCCCGGGTGTGGATCGGACGATCCGATCCTGAAGGGCGGAGCGGTATCGCGCCGTTCGCAGGCCGTCGGGACCGGACTCCCCCACGCATTCTTCCGGGACGTGCGGACGGACCCCGCACGAGTGCAACAGGGCCTGCCCCCGTCGCAATCCGCCGGCGGGCGGAGGCCGCCGAACCTTCCGTCCTCGCCGCGAGTTCGTTTGCTCGAGTCCATGGGGTGGGACGCTTGGCGATTGTCGCCCTGGCGATCCTCGCGGTTGCCGGACACGCCAGGGAAATCGAGATCCTGTACGACGGGCGCGGGACCGACGCCTGGGACACCGGCCGAGACGCCGGGAGACTGGCCCGCGAATTCGCCCTGAGTAGACTGGAACCCACGCCCGGGCCGCCGCCGGCGCTCCTCTGGCGATTCGTGCCCCGGAATGTCCGTTTCAACGACATTTTCCTGCGCCGTGCGATCCGGCGGGATTTCACTTCGATTCGAGTCCGGGTGCGAAATGCCGGACGCCCCGTCACGCTCGCCCTGAAAGTCGGTGACGCCAAGAACGCGGAGTGGACAACGAATCGCGTCCGGCTCGGGGCGGACTCGGGCTGGACATGGGCCCAATTCCCGCGCAAGGCATGGCGCGTGGCTTCGTGGTCCGGCGATCCGGACGGCGTGCTGGACTTTCCCTTGCGTTACGTCACCGTGATCGCTTTCGATCTCGAGCCCGCCAGAGAGTATTCGCTGCTGATTTCGCGTATCGAAGTGCAGCGACCCGATCCGGCACAGGCCGAGGTTCGCGCCGTGCATCTGCCCCGTCGGGCGCAGGCCGGGCAGGCAGTGAGCGGCACGGTCGAGTTCCGACTGGACCGTCCCTGCCGAAGCGGCGACGCGGTCCTGGCGTTTGTCCTCGGCGACGGGGAACGGTTTCACCTGCCGCTCGAGACGCCTTCTCCCCTCGAGGCGCTCCCCGCTCAAAAGTGGGTGGTGGCGCGGGTGCGCGACAAACACCTACCCATTTTCGCGCCCGGCGGCACGTACCGGGTCATCCTGCGCCTCGGAAATGCCCGGGTGCGGCTCGCAGGTCGCACGCTCCGGGACGACGAAGGAGTGACGAACATGACGATTCAACCGCGGACGCCCGGAAAACTCTCGGCCCGGGTCAAGCCCTGGCGCGGGACTCCCACCCTGTTCATCAACGGGAAGCCCCACTCAGGCATGGCCTACGCCGCCTATCGCCCCGGGGTTAAGGTCTTCAGGGACTTCGCTGAGGCGGGCGTCGACCTTTTTTCTTTCAGCGCCACGCCGACCGAAGCGGGCTACGGGCTCTCCAAAACAACCTGGATTGCCCCGGACAAGTACGATTTCTCCCAGCTCGACCGACGCGCGCTCATGGTGCTCGAAGCCGACCCTGAGGCGTTCTTTTTCCCCAGGCTCTATCTCCATGCCCCGGTTTGGTGGAGCGAGAAACACCCGGACGACATCGTCCGCTACGACCCCGGCAACGGCAAGCCGGTCCCATTCGTTCACTCGGGGGGCAAGCCGGCCCCGAGCTGGGCCTCCGCCGCCTGGCGCCGCGACACGGCCGAAGGCCTGCGCCGGCTCATAGCCCATGTCCAATCCGCGCCGTACGCGGATCGCGTGATCGGCTATCACCTGGCGAGCGGCACCACCGAGGAATGGATGATGTGGGGCGCCAACGAGAATCAATGGGTGGACTACTCGCCCGTGAACACCGCCCTCTTCCGGAAATGGCTACAACGCAGGTACCGGACAATCGACCGCTTGCGTCGGGCTTGGGATGACCCGGAGATTGCGTTCGAAACCGCCGCCGTGCCTACAAAGGCGCAACGCAGCGTCGCGGGCTTTGGCGCCCTTCACGTCCTGCCGCGCGAACAACCGGTCGTCGATTACTATTTGTACAACTCCGAGTTGGTAGCGGACACCATCGCATACTTCGCACGGGTAGTGAAAGAAGCCGCGGGACGCGAGCGCATCGTGGGCGTTTTCTACGGATACCTCCTCCAGTTGTGCGGCGAACAGCGGCAGCAGAATGCCGGACACTTGGCACTCGAGAACGTATTGAACTGCCCGGATGTGGACTTCCTCTGCAGCCCCACCAGTTACGCGTTCCGCCGGCTCGGCGGCGAGGGGACCAGTCATTTCATGTCACTACTGGGCAGCGTGAAGCTCCACGGAAAGCTCTGGTTCGACGAAAACGACATCCGGACCTCCCTGTCTCCCGGCGCCGCCGGCGGGTGGGGAAAACCCGCGAACGTGGCCGGAGACATCCTGCAGCAGGACAAGGAGCTGGCCAACGTCCTGGTGAACGGCACGGCGCAGTGGTGGTTCGACGTCGGCGGGAACCGCTACGACACTCCCGAATTGATGAAACGCCTGGCCGGTTACGTCCGCAACGCACGGACCGTACTCGGGGTGGACCGTTCGCCTGTGGACCAGGTCGCGTTCGTTGTGGATGAGGATAGCCTGACCTATCTGCGCGTGGCCGATCCGCTCGGCCGCTGGCTCCTGGTCGGACAGGTGCCGGCCCTGCGCCGGCTCGGCGCGCCCGTCGGCGACTACCTCGCCGCGGACCTCGAGCGGATCGAGGACCGGCGACTCTTCATCTTTCCCACCAGTTTGGCCCCGTCCCCGGCTCAACGCCGGGCAGTGGACGCGCTCAAACGCGACGGTCGCGTCCTGGTCTTCCTCCACCTGCCCGGCATTTACCGCAACGGCCGGATCGAGACAGAGGCCATGAGTGCGTTTACCGGAATCCGGCTCGGGCTCTCGCGAACCCCGCAGGAACTGCGCGTGACGATTCGTGAAATGGACGATCCGATTGTCTCCGGTCTGGCCGGGCAGACCTACGGCCCCAAGCACAAGACCCTCCCCGTCGGGTTCGTCGACGATCCGGAGGCCGTGGTTCTGGGGGACCTGCCCGACGGCCGTCCGGGCTTGGCTGTGCGCCGGCACCCGGGCTGGACTGCGGTGTTTTCAGCGGTCCCGCTGCTCCCGGCCGCTTTGCTCCGCAATCTGGCCCGGGCCGCTGGGGTACATGCTTACATCGACACACCCGACGTGGTGTGGGCCAGCCGAAACTTGCTGGCTGTTTCGGTCCTGGAAGCCGGTCCCCGCACGGTCCGCCTCCCGCGCAAGAGCAATGTCAGGGACCTGTACACCGGGCGCGCCCTGGCTGCCGGGGTCCGCAAATTCCGCGCGGAGTTCGCCGAAAAGAGCACACGCGTCTTCGTTCTCGAGGACGCGGCCAGGTAGGGCCCGGTTCAGGATGGGCCCAGATCGAACGGACGTACAGCGCCGGCCGCAACTCGCGGAGAACGATCCCCCGGGGCGAGAGAGCCGTATTCCGCCGGCCGAATCGACGTGGCCGGGGTCCAATGCGGTCCCGCATTCGTTCACTTGCGCGCCACGCGAGTCTTGAGGGAAAGTTCATGCAGCCTGCCAATGCGACGCGTCCGCCCTCGTTCGAACGACGGTTGTACCTTCTTTCCGCAATGTTCTTTTTTATTTTCGCCGGGGCCGGCGCGCAGCAGGCCTACCTGGTACAATACCTTTCCGCGGTGGCCGGCTGGGACCGAGTGGCCTGCAGCCTGGTCATCACCACGCTCTACTGCACCATGGTGGTTTTCCGGGTCGCGAACCTCGCGATCTTCCGCACTTGGTCCGACAAAGCATTCACGGTCGTCGGCTCCCTGACGTACCTGCTTTTCACCCTGGTCATGGCCGGATTGTCCCAACGGCCGGTTTATGCCGTTGCTCTGGGTGCAGCCGTGGTCTGGGGGATCGGTGCGGCCATGATGTGGACCGGCACGACCATGCAGGTCCTGCGTTTGAGCGACGAAGCAGGCGGACGCCACGGCACAGGCATGGGGGTCCTGTACGGCTCGACCCAAGCCGGATGGCTGACCGGTGCGGTGGTGCTCGGCCTGGTTTATGCGGCCCTGTCCCGAGAAAGGTTGTACGCCCTCTATCTTGCGGCCGCCGGAATCACCCTGATCGGCAACGCGCTCGCGTTTCTGCTGCCGGCCTCGGACGCATCCTTGGCGAGAGCCCCCACCGGCAGGGAAGTCGGAACGGTCCTGGGGCGGCCCCGGGTTCAGGTTGCCGGAACGCTCCAATTCCTTTCGGCCCTGGCATACGGCGTCATCCTCGGGGCGTTCGGTCGTTTTGTCGAGCAAACCTGCGGGTCGCGGTGGGTTTGGGTCACCATCGCGCTCTATCCGGGCACACGCGTGGTTTTCAGTCTGCTGGGGGGCGGTCTGGCCGACCGCATGGGTCAGGCGCGGGTCCTGGTCGGGGGGTTCCTGTGCGGCGCCGTCGGCATGGCCGTCCTGGCGTTGTGGCACGGTCCGGCCGCCGCAGTGATCGCGGGCATCTGCTTGGGGTTGCTCAACAGCACCGTGCCGGTGGTGGCGTCCGCCATGGTGGGAGACGTGCCGCGACAGAAACGCCGGCTCGTCTACGGCGTGCTGTTCGGGTTTCGGGATTTGGGGGTCGCCGCGGCGGCAGTAGGCGTGAACCTGCTCGGCCTGAAGCTCCAAATGACCGGAGCGTTCGGCGCCGGCGCCCTGGTCTTCGTCTTCTGCGCTTGGCTCGCCACCCGCCTCGAACGTGTCTCCGCCCGACTTTCCTGACGGAGCAGAGACGGGCAACCACAACGACCGCACGTCGGACCGTGGGACCGAGTTCACGAATCCTGCGTCACCGGCGTCCTTTGGGAGGAACCGTCGGCATGATTGTCGACACGAGCCGGGAACGTCGGAGGGCAACTTCCGCAACAGCGATCACGGAGTCCGTCGCGGAAAAGGAGAAACAGAGATACAGAAGGGTCGGCACCCGGGAACGGGATCGATTGAGCGAACCGTCCCGGTCTTTCGGACATATCGCGATTTACACGAACGGCCCGGATCAGATTCGGTCCTGGTGGGTCAGTTCGGCCTCGAAACTGTCTGCGTCCCGGGCCATGCTCTCGACAACCTCGCGCAAGCGTTCCGGGTCGACGCCCAGACGGGGCATGCTGTGGCGCATGACCACGCGAGGTCGCCCGTCATCCTGCTCGATGGCGAACCGACCGTATTGCACGGTCACGTTGCGTCGATGGGCCGCGGCCTCGGTCGCGGGACTGGCCGGGCCGCACTCGGTATAGATCGAGACGATGTCTCCGCCGTTCTCGTCTTTCTCGTTGAAACTCACGATGATCTGCTGTTTTCGCTCGCCGGGCAGCGGCATGCGCAGATAGGCGTAGGGCGGGTTGCCTTCCCATTCAATCTTGGTGGCGATCCCTTCGAAGGCCTGGCGGATCAGCTCTTTCTCGGGCATGAAAAGCTCGGGGTTTGCGTCCGTGGGCGCCCCGGTGTCGGAACTTTCCGCATCCGCGGCGCCGGAAAGGGCGCGCTCCCAGTCGCTCACTTCCTCGCCGATGTCCTTTCCGGTGATCTGCTGCAGGGCGCGGCAGGCGTCGGCGCGCAGGGCGGGCTCGTTCCTGAGCATGTCCAACAAGACGGGAATGGCCGGCTCGAAGCGAGCCCGCCCCAGGAGGGTCGCCAATGCCCAGCGTTTGTTCGGGGGGGCGTGCGGTTCGTTGACCAGGACTTCGAGCACTTTCGGCGCAGCCTGCTCGCTCAGTTCCGCAAGCCGTCGCCGGGCCTCGGCCCGGGTCCGGTAATCGTTCAGCCGGCGAAGAAGTGCGTCGATTTCGCTTGCCTGCGTCATGGTGTGTCACCCCCTTCGTGTCGGTAATGTCGTCTTCGATCCCGGCGGAAGTCGAAAAAAGCCGCGGCCGGGCCGCCGTCAGCCCGTCACAACATGGCGGAACGCAAGCCGGGGCAAGATGCAGGGCTGCTCGGCCTCTCCCAGGCAAAAACTCGCAAGACCTTCCCGGACATCCGCCGGCCACTAGCCCCGAATTGCCCGGCCGACGGATGGGCTCATTTCTGTCGTATTTTGTCCCTGTAAGACACCATAATGCCGTTTTGCGGACTTCGCAATGCAACCTCAGCGACTCGATGCGGTTCTAATTGTGCGGTTTCTCGACCGTTGCCGGCAGGGTTCGAGAGGACCGCTTTGCAGCCGACTTCCGAGTGAAATCCGAGTGAAACATGGGGCGGACGCGCACCGCCCCCGGGCCTGCTCCATTCGAGACGGAACCGAGAACTCGGGCCCGAATGTGAAAAACGCCTCGGACGGGGCCATGCGTCCCCGGCGGACCGTAACCGGGCGCGGAGGGCGTGATCCGCGCGAGTCAAGAAGACGGAATCGACAACAAAACAAGGAGAAAGCGATCATGAGAACGAGCCGATGGTTGACAGCGGTATTGGCGATAGCGGGAGGACTTGCGGTAGGGGGCCCGGTTGCGATTGCCGCCCCCCAAAACGATGCCGAAGTTCTGCAAAACGCGTTTGCAAACGTTGCACAGAAAGCTTTTCCGGCGGTAGTGGTGATTACCAACAAGCAGGTCGCCCAGCAGATGCCCATGTATCCCCAGCTCCCCCCGGAATTTCGGTTTTTCTTCCCGGGCCCTTTTAATCGGCCCGTCCCTCCCGGGCGCGGCCGCCCCGGGGAACGATTTCACCGCCGTGCGCCCCAAGTCCCGCAACCGGTGGGCAAAGGCTCGGGGGTCATCATCGATCCTCGCGGGTACGTCCTGACCAATTTCCACGTGATCAAGGATGCCGACGCGCTCGAGGTGAGGCTTCACGACGGACAAGTATTCGACAGTGCACGGGACAAGAAAGCCGTGGTGGTCGTGGGCAGAGACGAGGAAACGGACCTTGCCATCCTACGGATCGGGAACGGCAAAGTCAAAGACTTGCCCGTATTGCCGCTGGCGGACTCGGAGAAGGTCCGGGTCGGCGACTGGGCCATTGCCGTGGGCGCTCCCTTCAACCTGGATTACTCGGTTTCCGTCGGGGTCGTGAGCCAGAAAGGCCGGTACGATCTCTCCATGAATACCTACGAGAACTACATCCAGACAGACGCTTCGATCAACCCCGGCAACAGCGGTGGGCCGCTGCTCAGTATCCGGGGCGAGATCATCGGGATCAACGATTTCATCGTGACCGGCGGCGGCTCCCGCGGCAGCATCGGGCTCGGGTTTGCGATATCGAGCAACCTGGCCCGGCAAGTGGCGGACGACCTCATCAAGAAAGGGCGCGTCGTCCGACCATGGCTCGGGATCGCCATGCAGACACTCACCCCGGAACTCGAGAAACAGTTCGGCGTCAAGAAGGGAGTATTGGTCAGCGAAGTCATGAAGGGCGACCCGGCCGACAAAGCCGGGATCGAGCCCGGGGACGTGATCCTGCAGGTGGGAAAACGTCCGGTGCGGACCCCGCACGATGTGCAGTTCGCCGTGCTCGCGTACAATCCCGGGGACAAGATCAAGCTCCTGATCGACCGGCGCGGAAAGCGGATGGTCAAACAAGTGACGGCGCGGGAAAAGAGCGGCAAAGGCGGCGGCACCTCGATTCGGTCCCGAGACGATCTCCTCAACCAGTTGGGCTTGGCCCTGGATGAGTCGGATGAAGGCGTGGTGGTGGCCGGCGTGGTCCAAGGCAGTCCCGCCGATGTGGCCCAAATCCGACGCGGCGACATCATTCTCGAAGTTAACCGACACGCGGTGAAAACCGCCGAAGACGTGGTCGCGGCGATCAGCGCCGCCAAGAGCGATACGGCGGTGTTCTACATCAATCGGCGCGGCGACAAGTACTTCGTCGCGGTGCCGCTCGGCGACATCGGCAAGTGAACTCCGCCCGGGGGCCCGTCGAGAACGGGGCTTCCGTTGGCAATCGGTATCGAGCGCCCTGCGTGAGAGACCAAAGCGGTCTCTCTGCGGGGCGCTCTCCGTTTCCGGCCCGAGTGCTCGGAGACTGAACGGTCCGCGGCGCTTTTTCGCGGTTTGCGTGGCATGTTACCGGCTGGCTCGGTCCGGCAAACGGCCCGGCATGGTGCGAACGGTCTCGTGACGGACGGGACTCGATACGGAACGGAACGCGACCTGCATGCACTCAACTGCGAGAGACGCCATGAACCGATGTATTCCGGGAAGCTGGATGATTTGGGCCTGTGCGGCGCACGCCGCAGTCGTTACGGACACGGCGCGTATAACCACGGAACCGAAAACACCGGACCGCGAAGTCCGCAAACTGGCGGACGGTTCGATCCGCCGAGGATTGGTGTTTCCGGTCGGATCCACCGGGAACGGCGCCGTGATAATCCGGTTTTTTCGTGCACGTCCGGTTTCCGGCCTACGCTTTTATCAGAACAGCAACGTCTACTACAGCACGATGTACCGGGTGCTTGCCGATGTCGACGGAGACGGACGGTTCGAGAGACCTCTTGCCGCAGGGCGCTGCCGTCCGACGTATAATTGGACCGAGGCACACTGGTCGGAAACGAGCGTCCGCGGGTTGCGTCTCGAATCTGTCGACGGCGTATCGAAAGGGCAGCGCGCGCACCCGTGCCTCGGAGAAATCGAGGTGTTCGGCAAGATCCTGCCCGACGACGCGGACGATGCCCTCCGGGCGGGATGGCCCGTCCGGCGGGTTTCCAAGGTGCGGGCGATCGACCGCTGGATCGACCTCAGCGGCGTCGCCCGTCCCGTCGCCGTACTGCACCCTGCCGGCCCCGGATCCCGCCGGGCCGCCGAACGCATTGTGGCCGCGCTGAGAAAAATGGGTGCGGAGCAGGTCTTCGCCACCACGGACCCGACACGAGCCACGCCGGGCCGGGCGAACGTCATTGCCCTGGGCAATGTCAACGACAACGAACTCATTGCCCGGCTGTACTGGAACGGTTATGCCTTCGAGGACGCCCTCCTGCCCGGTCCGGACGGATGGTCGTTGCGCACGGTGTACGACCCCTACCCGTGGCATGGGAAAGGCGACGTGATCGTGGTCGGCTGCAGTCGACCCGCCGATGCGGGCAAGGCCGCCGATGCGTTTGAGCGGGCGCTCACCCGGCGCGCCGGAAAAGTGGGCATGGATTATCGGATTCAGGTCTCCACCGCGGAGCCGCTCTCCGAGGCGACCCGGCGGCCCCCGGCCCGCGACAACGCGCCCAACTTCAAGGTATTCCTGAAATCGTCCGCGCTCTACCAGCGCACCGGCAATGCCGAATACGCCCGAGACGCCATCGCCACCCTCGAACGAATCGTCGAAGAACAGGAAGCCAGGCCGGACTGGTTTTACGACTGGCCGGAGGAAACCAGTTCCGGCAAGATCATGGCCGCTTGGGACGCCTTCGACGAATGCCCTCTGATGACCGATGCCCAGCGTTTGGCCTTCACCGGTGCATTCCTCCGGTTCATGCGCCTGCTCCCTCGGCACGTCTCCGGCTACGGCACACTCGGTAAAGGCGATCTGGTCACATGGAACCATACGACCTTCCCGCTCCTGGGGCTCTATTTCGCCGCGCGATACTTCCGCGACTATTACCATCTCACCGAGACCGACGAATACCTCGCCAAAGCCAAAGCCTGTTTCCTCGCTCAGGCCCGGTCCTGGAAACCCCAAGAAGACGCCGACAGCTACATGACCCTGACCATGAACCACACCATCGACTACTGCCTCGCCGAATGGCGCGTTGATCTGCTCCGCAAGACCGGGATCGTGGCAAAATTCGCCGATTATGTGATCGGCTTCTGCGACAACAACGGCCTCTCTTCCGGGTTCGGCGATTCCGGCCTGGCCCGCCGGCCGTACCTGTTGAAAAGCGTGTTGCCGCGGGCGTTCTGGTTCACGCGCGATCCCGGTTATCTCTGGGTATTGCAGCACACTCAAGGAAAAAAATGGCAGACGCCCTTTCATTCCGACGTGGCGCCCCTGGCGCCCAAGCGATTTCTCGGCCTCACGGTCTTCCCCATGGATCCCCGATTGTATCGGTATACCGCACGTTCCGGGTTCTACGCGGAAGAGTTCGTTCCGCCGAACGTTCCCGAAGGAATGGCCTTCGACAAGATTTCGCTGCGTGCCGATTGGGACGCCAATGGCCAATACATACTGCTCGACGGCTTCAGTCGGGGCAAACACCTGCATTTCGACGGAAATGCGATCATCGAATTCGTGGACCGCGGACGACGCTGGCTGCTCGATCACGACTACCTGACGCGAAACACCACCGAACACAACATGCTTTCGGTCGTCCGAAACGGACGCGCGAATCAACTCGAACCCCCGTGCGCCGGCTTGGTCTGTCGCGCGGACCCCGGGGGCCGTGTGGCTTTCGTCGCTACGGAAGTCCGGGACTGGCTCGGGATCAACTGGCGTCGTAATCTGTTCTGGCTCAAAGGCGACTGCCTGGTGGTCATGGACCGGGCCACCGCCCGCAAACCTGCGGAGTACGATCTGGATCTGAGTTGGAAGGTCGAGCGCCGAGGGGACGAACGACTCGCTCGCACGGCGCGTGGGGGGGTGTTTACCGTGCGACGTGCGGAAGCAGGTGGACGCAACCGGGGCATCAGTCCTGTCGAGGACGAGACCGCTTCCGGCGCCAAGGCCGTGGTTCTGAGCACCGCCGACGCCGAACTCTCGTTTGTGGCCGACCTGCCGTCCGGCAACCTCCGGGTCGCGGTGTACGGCTTCGGCGATACCACCAGCTCCGATTCGGTGTACGTCTCCATCGGCGGCGCACCGGCAGCCGCCTGCGGTTTGCCTCTGGACCGCTACGGTCCCTCCCGGGAGAACCCGAACTATACCGGTCCCCCCAAGACCCCCATCGTGTCCAGGCATTCCGGACGACAGGTGGTGACCGTATGGCTCCGCGAACGACCGCCGATACATCTTGATCGCTTGGTGTTTTTCGACGCCACCGGTCGGCAGCTTTGCGCCGTCGAAGCGGAAACCGCGCCCCCACCCGGCGCCGCGGACGTCGCGCGCCTACCCGCGGACCGGTTCTTCATCAAGTGGGACGACCCGGTTACGGCACGCACCGCGGCGTCCCATCCCAAGGGAATCGTCGTGCCCGTGGTGAAACTCTTCCAGCGTCGCAGCGGCCCTCTGAAAGCCGGACAATGTGCGGAATTCGCGAATCTTCTGTATACGGATCGCGCCCGGAGTGCGGCCGGTTACGGTATCCGGCGCCTGGCTCCCGGTGCGGTCCTGATTACCGGGACGGACCCCGCCGTGCTCGCCGTGGGCGATGCACGTTTGGCCGGACTCGACACGGATGCGGACATGCTCTGGGTCAGCCCAAGCACTATTGCATGGTGCAACGCCCGCAACATTCGTTTTGGAGAATGTCGCATCACCGCCCCGGCCCGGTGTTCCGGAGAACTGGAGGTTGCTTCTGGAAAGGTCGTCGGGGCAAAAGCGGCGTCTGTGAACGGCGTGTCCGAGCAAGCAGTGCGCGCTTGGCAGAATACCCTCCGCACCCAGCCGGCGCCGGACCGGAAGCAAGTCGCCGGCACCCGCCCGACGCCGCCATTGTGGAGTTGCGAAGTCCGCAACGGCGGCGTGGCGAGGCTCCAAGTCGCGGACCTGAACGGCGACGGTCATGGCGAAATCCTGGTCGCCGCGGGGAACGCCGCGCGCGCCCTGGATCCCGACAACGGCAACGAACTGTGGCGTTTCTCTCTGGCGGGCGCATGTGCGGACGTGGCCGCGGGCGACCTGGCTCCGAACAAGGGCCTCGAGGTATTGGTCGCAGGCGGCGATACGTATGCTTATGTTCTCGATGCGAACGGCAAAATGCTCTCGAAACATCAGATTCGCGGGCCGGCCTGGAACCAGAACTACGGCGATCGCCCTTGGGCCTGCACCAGCGGCATCGTGGCGGACCTGAATCGCGACGGCAAACCGGAAATCATCTTGGGCACGCAGACCATGGAACTCCGCATATACACGCCGGCGTGGAAAGCCCTGGCTCTCACCCGGCGCGCCGTGTTGCACGGCAGCATCGACTTCATGCCGATCGACCTGGACGGCGACGGCAAGCAGGAACTGGTGGCCACGGACCATTATGGCCGCGTCTCGATCTTCGCCGCAGACGGCAAACGACTGGCCGGACTCTACACCTCCATCGGCGACATGCAGGCTGCGGTCGCGGACATCGATGGGGACGGGCGGTATGAGTTGGCCGCAGGCTCCTCCACCGGTGACCTGGTCTGCTGGCGCCTTCCCCGGACGCCCAAGGGCCGACTCGGCCCGGTCGAGAAACTCTGGCGCTTCGACAACTTCGGGTACGGCGTCAACCGCCTGCGGACTGCGGACGTGAACGGAGACGGAAGGCCCGAAGTGCTGGTGGCGTCCCAAACCGGGTACGTGTATGCACTCGATGCCAAAGGCAAATCGGTGTGGCGATGCCGGGTCGGCGACGACGTGGTCGAATGCCTGGTTCTCCCGGACAATCGGATCCTGGCCCTGGACCGCGGCGGCGGGGCGGTGGTACTCGGTTTCGACGGAGTCGAGCGCTCCCGACGCGACCTGGGGATGACTCCCGCTCGCGCCGTTCCCTGCGGCGATCGCATCATTGTCGGCGGTCCCGACCGCATTGCGGCGTACCGCTTCTGAGCCCGCCCGTGCCCGGTTCCCGGTGCTTCCCCGCCAACCGGCACACGCCGTGCTCGTCCTCGAAAACCACTCGACGAGACGGCGTCCGCCGGCACTCACCCACACAAACTTGGGGATGCCCAGGTGGAGCCCGATCCTGGACACGCACGGGCTGCACGTCGTGCCCGGACATGGACCATTGATCTTGGGTCTCGGGTAGGGAACCGGGGGCGAGCGGTCCGCTTCGGCGACTTGTTGTAAAGCTCCGTCCGATCGCGGGGCAGAATACCCCTGACCGCTCGGGACCAGCTGCAAGAGTGACCGTACCGTCCACACCGGCGACTGCGACCCGCCCCTGTCGACCCCGGTGCGAGGCGTGGATCTGATTTCAAAGCGGATTCCGAGAACCGACACAGCCACAGGCCGTCGGCGTGCGAGGCATTTGATTCCGATCCGGCCCCCCCGGGCGTCGTGCGGCTCGGCTTTGAGTCGATATGTTTCCGGTCGGCGGCCTGTGCCGGGCCACCGCTGAGTTCGGGAGTTTTTTCCATGGGTCCCACAGTTTCCGCAAAGCTTGTTTTCGGAAGTCTGCTGCTGAGTTATTCGTTTCTTCAGGGCGCGCCGCCGAAGCCGCCGCACGACATCTGGATCGAGGGCGAAACCTGTACGGACCACAACTTCAACACCATCGGCCGGGACCCGGCGTTCAAGAGCTGTTACGAAAGCGCCATTTTGCAATTGCAGACTCAGACACGGCGCCCTCCGGGAGGCTACCATGCCACGTATCGTCCTGTTCTCCCGGAACCCGGTTGGTGGGAGGTGCGGCTGGCCACAACACGTCCGGACTCGCTGCGTTTGTGCGCCTATCACGTGCAGATTACCGGGTATCGGTCCCGGAGGTTGGACGGCATTCCGGTCCAGAGTCCGTATGGTCCCGGGGGCATTTTCGGCTGGGTGACGGCGGGCGTCTTTCAACTGCCCAAAGGCGAAGTCGAGATCACTCTCCGCTGCGACGAGCGGCGGCGCAGCGAGAACGACTACCTGCTCTATATCGACGCGCTCGCTCTGCGCCGGGTCCCGCCACCGGCAGACGGGCCGCGCGCCTGGATCGCCGGACCGCTCGAGCAAGCTGCGTGGGTTTTCGAACGCACGTTCCCCGCGACGTCCAAGTCTCGCCAAGCGCTGGTCTCCGTGCTTTGCGACGGCCGTGCCCGGGTCTTCCTCAACGGCCGAACCCTGGGGACGGCGACGGGCGTGGATGCCGCGGCCCGTTTTTTGGTTCCCAGCGGCCTGTTACGCGCCGCCGTCAACCGGCTCCGGCTCGATATCGCGCCGGGAAAACCGGGTGGGGTTTTGGCCTGGGTCGATGCGGCGGATGAAAACGGCGGGCGGCGTTTGTTGTGTTTTACGGGAGACGGTCAATGGCGCGTCTTGGATGTCGCCGGCCGCAGCGCACGCCCGCGCCGCTTGGGTGGGATGCACATGGCGCCATACGGAGATATGACGGTCCAGCCGCCGCCACGCTTTCCACTTGCGGGCATGCGTATTCCCATCAAGACAGGCAACCTTTCGGTCGGTCTCATCACGGCGGCAGCCCGAGGGCAGCGGCTGCCGGAGCCGCGGTCGCACCCGGAGTTCGAGACGTGGAAAACATTCGGCGGCGTGTCGAGCGTCGAGGATTACATTTGTTGGTTGCCGCTCGAGCCCGAGCGCGGCGCGTGGAATTGGGCGACCTACGACGAAAACTGCCGCGAACTCCGCAAGCGCCACATGGGGTATAGCGTTTATCCGTGGCTCCATTTCGCACCGAAATGGGCATTGGCCAGTGAATTCTGGGCTCCGTTGCTCTGCCTGCGCCACGGCAAGTCCACGTGGGCGCCGTCGGTCTGGAGTCCGCAGACGTTGGCGCTGTTCGACCGGTTCTACGCCGAATTGCGGGACCACTTCGGCGACCGGATTTCCGCCGTGTACGTCTCGATGGTTGCGGACTTCGGCGAAATCGGCTACCCGATCGGCATGACCCGGAAACTGGTTCCGACGGACCATATCCATCCGGGCTTCTGGTGCGGCGACCCGGACGCCCGTGCGGACTTCCGTCGGTTCGCCTTGGAGAAGTACGGCTCCCTGAAGGGGGTGAACGATGCATGGGGCACGGCGTTTCGGGGGGCCGGCGCCATCGATTATCCCGGATGGGCGTCCCGCGGTGGGTACAGGCTTCCGCGAAAAGTGCAGGCCCGGCGGCGACGGCTGGACTTCGCCGAGTGGTACCTGGGCTCGATGGTGCGTTTCGCAGGCAAAGCGGTTGGCGTCTCCCGGCGACATTTTCCGCGGCTCCCGCACGAAATCAAGATCGGCTTCGGTAGCGAACGTCTCGAATACGGAGCGGACGTCACGGCTTATGTGAAACGTTCGAAGACCGACGGCTATACCGTGCGCTCGACCCACGGCAAGCTGCCGATGTTCTTTTATCGCCGTTTCTCGACTGCGGCCAAGTTTTACGGTGTTCCATTGGTGACCGAGCCGCCGGGCGGTGTGTCGCGGCATGAAGAAGTCGACCGCATCTTTAAAGACGCCACCAGCGGGACGACCGAGTTCTTCGACTATCCGCCCAATCTGCTCAATGCGACCGACCTGTTCTCGCGGTTCGGACGTTACATGGAAGGGGAACATTCGCTGACGGACATCGCTTTCTTTTTCCCGAGCACGGACCATTGGCTTCAGCCGAATGAGAACAATCCGTCCGCGCTCCTGGCCGCCTGTGCCGCAGCTCGGGACTACTTTGACTGGGACCTTGTCGACGAACGCCTGGTGTGCGACGGGGCTCTCGAACGATACCGCGTCCTGCTTTGGCCTGCAGGACGGATCGTGCCGAAGGAAGTGTTTGCACGCATCCGCCGGTGGGTCGAACGCGGCGGCATCCTGATTCGCGCCGCCGCAGGTGAAATCGAGGCGGTGGATGGTGTGCGTGTTGCCGGCTCCACCTTCCTGGTCTCCGAATCCGCGTTGCCGCCCGACCGGGACCTTTGGGCCTTTGACACCCGCTCACGGGATGCCTGGTATGTGGACGTCGGCGCACCCGGGGACGAAACCGTACTGGCCGGCGACTGGAACAACCGCGAAAGCGGACATTGGGAATGGGGCGGCGCCCCGAATAGTGTCGCCAAACGCTGGTCCGGACCGAACCCTTTGATCCGTCTCCCCGTGGACCCGCAGGCACGCTACCATTTTGCCGCGGCGCTCGCGCGGCATCCAAAACTGCTGAACGAACCGTGTCCGATCACGGTCAACGGCGTGCGCGTAGGAGAAGTTCCAAATGAGCGAGCCTGTGTGGTCCGGTTCGATCTGGGGCCGCCGGAATGGCGGGGCAAGCCGGTGGCCGAGATCGGGTTCGTGCATCGCCCATGGCGGCCGTGCGACATCGGGTCGAGCGACGACAGTCGGACCCTCGGTATTGCCGTGAACTGGGTAAAGGTTTGGAAAGAAGGCACGCCGGAGCCGAAGAAACCGAACATATCGACTCTCCGCAAAACAGTGCGTCTAGGGCCGGTCGCCGGGGCGTGCCGCCGTCGGGTGGACGCCGGGTGGACCGTTTTGCTCCCGTGTCGTGGGGCGGGAGCCATGGCGGATTTCGCACGATTCGTGTCCGCAATCGTGCACCTTCCCATCAAGGTCGTGCCGGGGTATGCCGGCCCCGCCCTTGCCGACGACCTCCGGGACGATGTGTGGAGCGCCTTGATGCCCGGCCGGGTGTTGTTGCTGAACCGCTCGGATCGGACCGTCCGCAAAGTCGTGAGCCTTGATTCCGAAACGCTCGCACGGTTCGGCGTGCCGGTGCCTGGACGGCGTCGTTTCGAGGTTCCCCTTGCTCCGCACAGCCTTGCCTCGGTCGAACTGCCGTCCGGGCGCATTGTTCGCCCTTGACCTCCGATGTTTCTTGGGGCGCGTCCGCCCCCCGCACGTACTTGGGGAATCCGTTGAAGGGGTGTGTCGCTTCATTGCCCAACACCGGAAAAAACACGACTTGTGGAGACGTTCGCGATCGGCGAACCCGGAGGGGCGAGCGGCCCCGTGAGCCGAACAGAACGACAGGACGCGAACCTCCCACTCTCCGGAGAGTTGGACGCTCTCCTTTTTATGTGTGGGGGTTATCGCGCGCTTGTTCTAATGGACCGGCGTCCGGGAACTGGTTGCGAGCCCCCTCCCATCGAGCGGGTTGAGGTTCGGGGACGAGGACGGAAGGCCGAAGGAAAAGGGAGCGGGCTTTTCATGGTTGCCGGCCCCGCAACTGCCCCCCCGGCGTGGCCCGGCCAAAACCCGAGGGGAGGCCGGCAAAACGGAACGGAAAAGTCAGAAGAGGCTTGACACGTCTGTATTCGTTCGTTAAGGTAATGCTGCTCAGGACGTGGTGTGAGCCGCGTCCAATCGTTGTTTCAGGGGCCTGCGGCAAGTCCAGCCGAAAATCGAACACATTTGAGGAGAACGCATCATGCAACGAAAACGGAACTTCACCCTGATCGAATTGCTGGTGGTCATTGCGATCATCGCCATTTTGGCGAGCATGCTGTTGCCGGCCTTGCAGAAGGCCAAGGCCAAGGCCTTACAGGCCAACTGCTCGGCCAACCTGAAACAGATTGGTCTCGGGTACGCCATGTACGCGTCGGATTGCGACGAACGCATCGCACCGAATGCCGCTGGTTGGGACCAGGGGGTTGTGTGGACGTCCTTTTTTCTGAAGAGTTACATCGAGGACATGCGAGTTTGGGTGTGCCCGGCCTACACGGGGACGATTCGGACGCGGCCGGCCGTCAATTGGACCGGCGGCGGCACGAATTGCGGTTGCGGCAACACCTACTGGCGCTTCCGGGCCGGGTACGGCACCAACTGGGGGAATACGACGCTCCTCAATCCGTGGCCCGTACCCTCGAACCGAAAAACAGTGGAAATCAAAGATCCGTCCGGCACGCTTGCCGCCACGGACAGCGCGTGCGTAGTGGCCTCTCCGCCCAACATCTGGCCCAGTGCCACCGGCAACTGGCCGGACACCTACCGGCACAATGACGGCGCCAACGTCCTGTTCTGCGATTGGCACGTCAAGTGGTACAAGCGGACGGGCATCAGTCCCCAACGCGCCACCGGACAGGCGGCGGTCGGCATTTGGACGATCACCCCGAACGACTGATACGCACCGCCAGATTCAAAGCACCCAGAAACGTGAAAGGCCGCCGGGATCATCCCCGGCGGCCTTTCTTGTCGATTCACTCCACGCGATAAGCTGCCGGCCGCGGCTCCGCCTCATTCCGGGTAGAGACCGGCCGAGAGGTAGCGTTCTCCGGAATCGGGGAGAATGGCCACGATGGTTTGTCCTTCAAAGGCGGGATCGGCCGCCAAGCGCGCCGCGACCGCGACGGCGGCGCCGCTCGAGATACCGGCAAGAATCCCTTCGTCGACGGCCAGGCGCCTGGCCGTCTCGAGGGCTTCTTCGTCTCGAACAGTTTCTACTCGATCAACAAGAGAAAGGTCGAGCACCTCGGGAATGAACCCGGCGCCGATGCCTTGGATCTTGTGAGGACCGGGGCAAACCGGTTGTCCCGCCAAAGTCTGGGTGATCACGGGGCTTGCCGCAGGTTCAACGGCCACGGTGAGGATCCGCCGCCCCTTTTCCTGCTTGAAATACCGCGATACCCCCGTAATGGTCCCGCCGGTGCCGACTCCCGCCACCAGGACATCCACTTTTCCGTCGGTATCAGCCCAGATTTCCGGGCCGGTCGTCCGGAAATGAATGTCGGGGTTGGCCGGATTGCGGAACTGTTGCGGCATGAAGAACCGGTCCGGGGATTCGTGGAGGATCTGCTGCGCCTTCTCGATGGCGCCGGGCATCCCTCTGTCGCCCGGTGTCAAAACCAGGTCGGCCCCCAACGCCTTCAATACTTTTCGGCGTTCGACGCTCATCGTTTCCGGCATGGTCAGGGTCACCTTGTATCCCCGGGCGGCGCCGACAAAAGCCAATGCAATGCCGGTGTTGCCGCTGGTGGGTTCGATCACCTGCATTCCCTCCTTGAGCAGGCCTCGCTTTTCGGCATCCCAGATCATGTTGGCGCCGATCCGGCATTTCACCGAGAACGATGGATTGCGAGCCTCGATCTTCCCGAGGACGGTGGCGTGATTGCCGCCCAGTCGATGGAGCCGCACCAGAGGAGTGCCGCCGATAGCGAATGAATTGTCCGTCAAGATACGCATGGCTCTGTCTCCCTGTTTAGAGGCGGTCGTGGCTACCGGCCCGCATGGGGCTTCGCGTGTCCCGCCGAAGGGTGTGTCGCTTCATTGTCCGACGCCGGAGAAAACACGGCTTGCGGGGCGCTTCGCCATTCCCGGGTTCGCAACAGACGCACCCGGAGGGCGCCCGCGTCCCCACCACGAACCGCACGAAGCGACGGCCAAGAGGGAGAGCAAAAGGCTGTCCCAGCCCGCCTTTCGCACTCCTGACCCGACGCGACGGGCACGCAGGCACCATGGTAATAGAGCAAAAGCGCAACGGCAACCTGTAATCGCGAACCTCGCACAGAATCGTGCCCGCACGGGACCGCGCACTTCTTTATGTCAGTCGCTCTCCTGTCCGTGGAGGGACTGCCTTTGCCTCGTGTACAGCCGGCGGGTCACGCGGCGCGGGCACGGCCCATCACCGCGAATTAGATGTTCCAGTTCGGCACGTGCAGTCCGCACTCTTTGTGTACGCCCTGTTCCCACCACCACCGTCCCGCCCGAGGGTGTTCCCCCGGTGCGAGCGCTCGTGTACAGCAGACACATCCGATCGAAGTGTATCCTCGGTCGAACAGCTTGTTGTAGGGAAGATCGTGAATTCGCTCGTACTCGCGAACCTGTTCCCACGTCCAGTCTGCCAGCGGATTAATCTTAACGACCCCGCCATGAGCGTCGTCGCGTTCCACCTTTTCCACATTTCCCCGATGTCCGCCCTGGTCGCGTCGCAGCCCGGTAATCCAGGCATCCAAGCCCTGGAGTGCCCGGGTCAACGGCTCCACCTTACGAATACGACAGCATTCCCGCCTGTCCTCAGGGGATCGCCGAAATGAAAAGACGCCCTTTTCCCGAACCAGCCGTTCCAATGCGTCGCGCTCGGGAAAATACCAGCGGACCCTGATACCGAAACGGTCTTCCACCGCTCGAGCGCATTCATACGTTTCCTCAGGGAGTCGCCCGGTGTCGATCGAAAACACCGTAACGTCAGGACGCACTTGCAGCGCCATGTGAATCAGAACGCAGTGCTGAAAGCTGCTGGCCAGGGCGATCCTCGGGTGGAATCGTTCAAAGGCCCAGCTCAGCACTTCCTCCGCCGGCATCGAGCCCAGCCCCGCAAGGCCGAGTTCATCGCGCTTGTTCAATTGTGTCGCCGTCGTCTTCATTTGACCCTCGATTCCGGGCCGCTCTTCGTCCGGTGCACCGCCCGGCCGAAAAGTACTATATGTTGATCGATGAAACCAACTATACGCTCTGTCCGGGCCATGTCAAGTCGATGCACCTTTAAAAAACGTGTGCGCCCGGTGAGTCTGGTTCCGGCGACCCGCCGCGGCCGCTTGAATGCCCCCGCCAGCCGGAAAGTAAAAGTGCCCGCCACGCCTGAAGCGTGGCGGGCACTTCGCGCTCCGGGATGGAACATGCGATCAGTCTGACGGAGAAACGGCCGCCTCCGGGCGCGTTATTCAGCACGAGCGGCGTTCCCCGGGGCCAAATGGCCCCGGGGATGGGGACCGATACGGGATGGAATCATGCGGTTTTGACTTCGATCCGCCGGCCGTCATCTCGTGCCGTCTTGAGTTTGGGCAGCGTCACCTTGAGCACACCGCGTCGGAAGCTGGCCTCGGCCCGTTCCGGATCGACTTCCGCGGGAAGCGGAACGGATCGCACGAACGCCCCGTACGAGCGCTCCGAGCGGAACCAACCGTTTTCTGCGTCTTCCTTTTCTTCATGTTTCTCGCCGCGGATGATGAGAGTGTCCCCGTCCAAGCGGACTTCGATGTCTTTCTCGTCAACGCCGGGCAGTTCCGCCGTGACCACGACGGACCGTGCTTTCTCTCTCACATCGACCGCCGGCAGGAACGGCTCCTCGTCGATACCGGTCCCCCGTCCGAACCAGCGCCGCCGAGGCGCCGGGAAGAAGTCCGCCATCAACTCCTCGAAAAGCCGGTCCATTTCGCGGTGCAGAGTCAGAAAAGGCGATGTTTCGTTCCGGAATCGGCGCCGGCGGTCCGGCAGAGCGTCGACGCGATTGCGTCGGATCGGCATGAGATCTCGGATCGACATGTCAATCACCTCCTTTCCGTTCCGGCCCTCGGGTCAGCCTGCCTGGACCGTGATCTTTCGTGGTTTGGCTTCCGTGACTTTGGGCAGTGTCAAACGCAGGACACCGTCGCGGATCGACGCCTCGACTGCGTCGCGGTCGATTTCATTGCCGAGGGTAAAGACGCGCTCAAAGTCGCCGCTGCGATATTCTCGGTAAGTGAGTTCGTATCCTTCCGGCGCCCCGGTCGCCAAGTGGGCCCGGAGCGTGAGGACATTCCGATCCAGGTCGATTTCGACGCTGTCCCGGTCAACTCCTGGAACGTCGGCGACGATGACATACGCATCTTCCCGTTCGAAGATGTCCACGTCCGGTGCATAGAGCGGAGTTTGCTCCGCTTTCTCCTGCATCTTGACAGGTTGTTCCGTGGGACGTTTTTGAAGTTGATCTGCCATGGCGCCTCACCTCCTTGCTGCTTGCTGATTGTCTCGAAACTGTCCGGAGAACGCTCGTTTGCCGAACCGCTGGTATGCTGTCCAGACAATTCAGAGACACATCGGACTGGATACTGGGTGGTGCCGCTTCGCGTGGCTTGCGTCTCAAGCGGCGCGCAGTGCACCCTTCATTCGGTATTCACGGCGATTCTTTTGGGCTTGTCGGCTTCGGCCCGGGGGAGCGTCAGTTCGAGGACCCCGTTCCGATACGTTGCCGTCACTTTGTCCGCGTCCACCGAGAACGGAAGAGAGAACGAGCGGACAAAGGCCCCGGCGCCGCGTTCCCGGCGGAGCCAAGTCTCGCCATCCTTAAGTTCTTCCCGCGGACGACTGCCGCGAATGGTGACGGTGTCGTCTTGAACAGCGATGTCCAAATCCTCTGTCTTGATGCCCGGGACCTCGGCGGTGAGGACGACCCCATCGCTGTTGGTCCAGATGTTCACGGCTGGAAACTCGCTCGGCGCCGCGTTCCCGGAATACGACTCGAACAACCGGTTCATCTCGCGCTGGAGCCGCTCGAGTTCCGCCCATGGGTTCCATCCACGTCCTGTCAGTGTCGGCCACAACATGGGTACCACCTCCTTTCTGTCACTTCTTTCGTTTGCTTCTCGCTGTCTGTCGGGCCCACTGTGTGGACCCACCCCACAAAGTATGTGGGCCGGAGAATCAACTTGTCTACGCATCGGAACCAAAGCATCACACATGCCATAATTGCTATGACTTCTTGAACATACTGTCGACCAGCTAGTTCCATAGTATCTTGAATCGTTGCAATGAACCGTTTAATGCGTCATCCTGGCACACAGCACGGCAAGCCATCAACAAACAGCATATTCCTGTCGTGCCCAAATGACACACTCGGAGAGCTGCGCTGTGCCGAAAACAACGCACGCGGCGATGCGACCGGTGAGACTCCCGGCATTCTCGATTGCCGGAGACCGGGAGGGCACGCCGGGGCCGGAGCGGCCTTACCGGGACTGGAATTCCGGTCGGCGGGAGGGCATGGTACCTGGTGCCGGCCCCGGGATTTGCGGCAGAGGTTGGGGCCGGGGGCGGCGTCGTGGGAAGTTTGTTTCCGGCCTCCCCGCCAGGCGACAGATCGATGCGTTGATCGCGAGGAGAACTCGTCCATGACGGGAGAAGCATCGAAGGTCCTCAAAATTCATTGTCCGGGTTGCGGGCAGAAGCTGGACGTCAGCGATCTTCCTTCCTTCCATCGTTTTCCCTGTCCGTCGTGTCGGGTGGAGGTAATCGTTCCTCGGCGTTTTGGCGAGTTCATGCTGGAGGAACTCATCGGTTCCGGCGGCATGGCGCGGGTTTACCGGGCACTTCACATCACTCTGGACCGGGAAGTTGCGGTAAAAGTGTTGCGTGCGGAAATGCACGCGGACCCGGCGTGTGTATCCCAGTTCCTCGAGGCGGCCCGGCGTGCGGCGGCGGTCAACCACCCGAATGTGGCGCCGATCTATTCGTCCGGAGCGGAGGAATCACACCCGTACCTGGTGATGCAGTATCTGGCGGGCGGATCTTTGGGGGCGCAGATCGAGCAACACGGGGCCTCGATCCCATTGCAGACCTGTATGCGCTACGTGCGAGATGCGGCTAAGGGCCTTGATGCCGCGTTTCGGCGCGGGGTCATGCATCACGACGTTAAGCCGGCGAACATCTTGCTCGACGGCGACGGGAACGTGAAGGTCGGTGATTTCGGCCTGGCCCAAGCGCTTGAAGCGGGCGGTCCATCCCAGGGGCCCGGACAGGCCCGTTTTATCACGCCGGGTTATGCCAGTCCGGAACGAATTCTGTCCGCCGAGGAAGATGTTCGGGGGGACATCTTCAGCCTGGGCGTCGTTTTCTACCATTTGGTCACGGGGCGTCCGCCGTGGTGCGGGTCGGGTTTTGCCGACGTAATGAAAGTGCGGGCTTCCGGACCGCCCCCTGCTCCAGCCGAGTTGCGGGCGGGGGTGCCGGCGTCGGTGAGTGCCTTGATCCTGCGGATGATGGAAGAGGCTCCGGACAAGCGACCGGTGGATTATTCCGAGATCATCGCGGATCTCAACCGATTTCTTAAGACGCCTGTGACAGCGATTGGCTCGAGGGTCGGCGGGGCCGTGTCCGGCGCATCGACGCGCCGAGTATTGGTCACGCGCCAGGGAGGCAACGGCGCCGTTCGGCGACGCGGCTCGCGGCGGAGAACTTCCCGGGGTGTTTTCCTATTGAATCTTGGTTTGGCCAGCGGCGTCTTGGTGGCGGCAGCTGCCCTTATACTCGGGGTCCGGCGGCAGGCCCCGTGGTACACACGACATGTGAAGCCGCTTCTGGGCCGTCTGAGTTCGGACAAGCCCCCGCGGCAGGAGGCCCGCGGACCCCGTTCCTCGCCGGAGAATGCAGCCGGTGAAACCGCGGCGCGTCCGGGGAGGGCATCGGCCCCTGCGACTCGCGACAGCCCCCCCCCGTCGCAGCAAACCGCCGAAACGCCCCCCCCCCCGACCGGGGTCTTGCCGAACGGAGGCAAGACCGCGGGCGCCGACGGTCGGTCCTTGTCGGCCGACTCTCCCGCGTCCGGCGGCGGGGAGCCGACGGTGGACATCTCCTCGAGGCCACAGCCGGAAGACTTGGATTTCGCCCGCGTCCGGACGGCATTGGCGCGCCACTTGGCCCGGCAATCCCCTGAGGCGCGACGGATGGAAGAAGAACGGCTCGAGATCCTGAAAGGATGCCGGCCCTACCTTGTGCAACTCATGAAATACCTTCCCTACGAAGCGTCCGAGACCGGCATCGAACTGCGGGACGGACGACGGTTGAAAGGCTCGGTCCCGCTCTGCAATGACAACGGCATCGCCGTAAAGGGGCCCGGCGCGGACGGGCTCCGACAAGTTGGCTGGGGTGAACTGTCGTTCAGGCAGATTGTGGAGTTTTTCAGTTATTACATCAAGATCCGACTCGGGCGCGAACTCACGAAAGTTCCCGGCAACGGAGACGCGGACCCACGGAAGGGGGCGGCCCGGGATTGCTTTCGGCTCGCCCTGCTCTGCGATTGGTACGGCAAGACGACCATGGCCCGGCACTGGGCCGCCCGCGCAGTCGAGCTGGCCCCCGGGCTCGCCCCTCGCGTCAGGCGGTACATACCGACCCGAGTTCGGTGAAGCGCCGCGGCGGCCCTCCGCATGGTCAAGAAGAGTTCGGAGCGTCTTTTCTGGAAGGTCTTGTCGCCCGTTTGCGTAGTTCCTGGAGGAAGACTTCGAGCAAGCGTTCCTCGGGACAGGTTCGGACGATTTCCCCGTTGGCGAACAGAATGCCCCGGCCCTTCCCGCCGGCGATGCCGATGTCGGCGTCTCGGGCTTCTCCCGGACCATTGACGGCACATCCCATGACGGCGATTTTGCGCGCCCCGATTCGATACCCCTCAGCCTTCAAACGGCAGACCTCGCGTTCGACCGCAGTCGCCAAAGCAATCAGGTCGATCTGGGTTCGCCCGCATGTCGGGCAGGCGACGATTTCCGGAGCGGCGCTGCGGAGCCCGCAGGCCTCCAGGATGCGGAGCGCGGTTTGCACCTCGCGGACTGGCGGCGCAGTGAGGCTGACCCGGATGGTGTCCCCAATTCCCTCGAGGAGCAAGGCCCCGATGCCGACCGCTGATTTGACGACGCCGGCGTACTCGGTCCCGGCCTCGGTAACCCCGAGATGCAACGGATAATCGGTGCGTGCCGCAAAAATACGGTTGGCGGCAACCGTGGTCCACACATCGGAACTCTTGAGACTGACCTTCAAGTTGCTGCAACCGGCGCGTTCGAAGGCTTCGCAATGCCGGAGGGCGCTTTCGGCCAGCGCCTCCGGAGCGGGTCCGCCATACCGGCTCGAAATGTCCGGTTCGAGGCTGCCGGCGTTTACCCCGATGCGCACGGCCACATTGCAAGCGGCCGCGGCGCGCGCCACGGCAAGCGCACCGCTCGTCCCCCCAATGTTGCCCGGATTGATTCGGACGCCGTGAACTCCGGTCTCGATAGCGGCAACGGCCAGGCGATGATCGAAGTGGATGTCCGCCACGATGGGGAGCGGGCTTTCGTTCAGGAGTTCGGCGAGTGCGGCGACGGCCCGCTGTGTCGGCACGGCTACACGGACGATGTCGCAACCTGCTGCTGCGAGTTCGCAAATCTGGACCAAATTGCCGGGCACGTCCAACGGGTCCGCGTTCGTCATGGACTGAATGGACACGGGAGCGCCGCCGCCCACCTCCACGGGGCCGACATGCAGCGGTCGGGTCTTTCTGCGGGGACGTGCGGCAGACCGTGGGCCACTTTTTCCTTGGAGCGGCGTTGTATTTTCATTTAAGTCATGCATATTTCCAGGCTCTTTTGTCGGAAGTCTTCGAGACGACGACCGACCTTGTGGAATGTACCGGGCGGGCGATGCTTCGCAAACCCCGGACATGAGAACTCACCCCAACCGAGAAAACCCAATGGCGACGGAAACGGCAAACACCCCAACCGGCGAGGGCGCAGCGCGCTACGTGGATTTGGATAATCTGCCCAGCATGGAAGATCTCCTGGGCGAGAGCGAGGCCCCGACTTTTGCGGAAGGCACGGTCGTCCAAGGACGGATCGTGGAAAAGCGCGAGAGCGGCGTACTGGTCGACATCGGTTACAAGGCGGAAGGGTTCGTTCCTCGAGACGAATTCTCGAATTGGGACGATCTGGCGGCGGGTCAGACGATAGATGTATACCTCGAACTCATCGAGGACGACGATCACATGCCTCTGATCAGCGCCCGCCGGGCCGAGCTTCAGAAAGCGTGGGATCACTTGGTTTCCAATTATCAGGAAGGCTCGACGATCAAGGGAGTGCCCAAACGGCGCGTCAAAGGCGGTCTGATCGTGGACGTCGGGGTGGATGCCTTTCTGCCGGGTTCGCAAGTGGACATCGGCCCGGTCCGTAATCTGGAAGAGTACCTGGGAGTCGAGACCGAATTCAAGATCGTCAAGATCAACGCAGCGCGGCGAAACATCGTCGTTTCCCGCCGTGAACTCTTGGAAGAACAGCGGGCCCTGCAACGCCGGAAACTCCTCGAAGAACTCAAGCCCGGCGAGCTGCGGCGCGGAGTGGTGAAAAACATTACCGACTTCGGCGCCTTCGTTGACTTGACCGGCATGGACGGTTTGCTGCACATCACGGACATGTCCTGGGGCCGGATCTCCCATCCCAGCGAAGTTGTGAAAGTGGGTGAGGAAATCGAGGTGATGGTATTGGACGTGGACCGGGAGCGGGAGCGGATTTCTCTGGGATTGAAACAGAAGCAGGGAGACCCGTGGACGACCGTCGACGTCAAGTATCCCATCGGCTCACGGATCAGCGGTCGCGTGGTTAACGTGTTGCCGTATGGCGCCTTTGTGGAACTGGAAGAGGGCGTCGAGGGGCTGGTTCACGTATCTGAAATGTCCTGGACCAAGCGGGTCAACAAGGCAAGCGAAGTGCTCCGTGTCGGCGATGAGGTTGAAGCGGTCGTTCTGGACATCCAAAAGGAGGCCCGCAAGATTTCTCTGGGGCTCCGTCAGACCATGGAGAACCCCTGGGAGACGTTGGCCGAAAAGTTCCCCAAGGGCAGCAAGATCAAGGGCAAGGTTCGGAACATGACCTCGTATGGCGCTTTCGTGCAGATCCAGGACGACTTGGACGGCATGATTCATGTTTCGGACATGTCATGGACCCGAAAGATCAACCACCCGAGCGAAGTGCTGCAAAAGGGTCAGGAAGTGGAGGCGGTCATTCTGGACATTGACCCGGAGCAGCAGCGGATTTCTCTGGGACTGAAACAGCTCGAGGAAGATCCGTGGTCCAATATCGAGAAGTATTACCGGGTCGGCAGCATGGTCGAAGGCCGGGTTTCCAAAATCGCTTCGTTCGGCGCGTTTGTGGAACTCGAGCACGGCATCGACGGCCTGATCCATATTTCCCAACTCAGCGCCGAGCGTGTGGAAAAAGTCCGGGATGTGCTGAATGTGGGTGATGTCGTAAAGGCGCGGGTGATTAAGATTTCACCCGAGGAACGGCGCATCGGACTGAGTCTGACGGCGTCCGAGGAAGAGATCGGCGGCGGCGAGCCGGGCCCGGCGCCCTCCGCCGCGGGGGTCCTTGCGCCCGGCGCCGACATGGTGGATGTTGGAGACATTTTCGACTCGGCCCTTGCCCAGGCTACGCCGGCCGCCGAGGCCGACGGCGATGCGGCGCCGGGACCGGCGGCCGCGGAAAAAGAGGATTCGGACGGCGCGCCGGCGCAAGAAACCGCTGTGATCGACGATGACGGCCGCAGCGAAACAGCCGGGCCGCCGGAGTCTGCTCCTGCGGAAGAAAAGCCAAACGCCGAGGTGACGGCCGCGAGCGACGACACGGGGAACGAGGCGCCGGAAGAAGCCGAACCGGACGCCAAAACTGCGACGGCTGAAGAGAACGAAGCTCCTTCGCCCTCTCCCGGAGAGACGGCTGAGTCGGAACCCGAAGACGCCGGCGACGTGGAGAAGCCGGCCTCGCCTGCCGAATGAATCCTTGACTGGCGCCGCAACGGACTCGACGGACGGACTGGAAAAGTCCACCCCTCGGGTTTGCATCCAGTGGTTTCGGCGGTAAATTATATGTCTTTTTGCACAAAGAAGGCCCACGTAGCTCAGTTGGTAGAGCGCGTCCTTGGTAAGGACGAGGTCACCGGTTCAAGCCCGGTCGCGGGCTCCATTCCGGAGACAGTGCGGAGAACGCGGCGGGGTACCGCTCCTGCCGACAGCGCTTTGTGTGAGGAATAGCCCAGGAGAAAACGGTCCGGGGAGAAATCGGTGCTTCCCCGGCACTCAGGAGGACCCGTAAGATGGCAAAAGAAGTATTTCAGCGCACGAAACCCCACATCAACATCGGGACTATCGGCCACGTCGACCATGGAAAGACCACGTTGACTGCTGCCATCACAATGGCAATGAGCCGGTTGCACGGCGGTGAAGTGCGGACATACGATGAAATCGACAACGCCCCTGAAGAAAAAGAGCGCGGGATCACCATCAACACCGCGCACGTCGAATACGAGACCGTGAACCGTCATTATGCGCACGTGGATTGCCCCGGGCACGCCGACTACATCAAAAACATGATCACCGGCGCCGCACAGATGGACGGAGCTATTCTGGTGGTCGCCGCCGACGACGGTCCGATGGCGCAGACGCGAGAACATATCCTGCTGGCCCGCCAGGTGGGTGTGCCGGCCATGGTGGTCTTCATCAACAAAGTGGACCTCGTGGACGACGAGGAGTTGCTGGACCTGGTCGAGATGGAGATCCGCGAACTCCTGAACGAGTACGAGTTTCCCGGAGACGACATTCCGATCATTCGGGGTTCGGCATTCCAGGCCCTGCAGGCGGGGGGCGACATCGAGAACGAGGCAGTCAAGCCCGTCCTCGAACTCATGGAAGCGGTGGACGATTACATTCCGGAGCCGACTCGCCCGGTGGACCAACCGTTTCTTATGCCCATCGAGGACGTGTTCTCGATCGAAGGTCGCGGCACGGTGGTGACCGGGCGTGTGGAACGCGGGATCATCAAGGTCGGTCAGGAAATCGAGATTGTCGGGATCCGCGAGACCCGCAAGACCACGGTGACGGGCGTCGAGATGTTTCGGAAGATCCTCGAAGAAGGTCGTGCCGGGGACAACATCGGCTGCCTGTTGCGTGGAATCAAGAAAGAAGATGTGGAGCGCGGCCAGGTACTGGCGATTCCGGGTACTATCACGCCGCACACCAAGTTCAAGGCCGAGGTGTATGTGTTGACCAAGGAAGAAGGCGGGCGTCACACGCCGTTTTTCAACGGGTATCGACCGCAATTCTACTTTCGGACCACGGATGTGACCGGGGTGATTACCTTGGTCGAAGGCACGGAAATGGTGATGCCCGGCGATAACACGAACCTCACGGTGGAACTGATTCAACCGATCGCCATGGAACAGGCCCTCCGGTTCGCCATTCGCGAGGGTGGGCGCACTGTGGGCGCGGGGCGGGTCACCGAGATCATTGAGTAGTGCGACCCGCTGCAGTCGTTCCGTCAACAGTCGGTGCGCGTCGGGAAAACCCCATGCTGCGGTCCGGCGGCGCGAGCGACCCACGGGATCGGCAGCCACCGTCTCTCCGGCACGAAAGGGGGACTTCCCAGATGGCGCGTGACCTTGTCATTCTCCAATGCACGGAATGCAAACGGAGAAACTATACGACCACGAAGAACCGCCGTTCCACCTCGGGGCGGTTGGAGAAAAAAAAGTTCTGCCCGTTCGACCGTCGGCATACGGTGCATCGGGAGACACGATAGGACCACGCGGCGATATTGCCGGCAGGTGAGTAGCTCAGTTTGGTAGAGCAGCGGTCTCCAAAACCGCAGGTCGCAGGTTCGAGCCCTGTCTCACCTGCCATTTGCTTGTCGAATGCTCTGCAATCCTCTGTCGGCATCGACCCCGGGAAGAGCGGTGGTATGCGCAATCCGATTCATTCTATACGCCAACTTTACCAGGACACTGTCGGCGAACTCCGCAAGTGTACGTGGCCGACCCGGAGCGAGTTGATCGAGTCGACCGTGGTCGTCATTGCATCGGTCCTGATCGTGGCGGTTTTTGTTGCGTTCATGGACTATGCGTTGCGCTTGGTCCTCAAATGGGTCACGGTCGCTTCCTGATCGTGCGAGGTGCATACCCCGCTCGTCAGGAACCAACAAAGCGGCTTTGCCCTCGGCAGACATCACACGGGAATCCAATGGCACCTCTCCAGGCACAATGGTTTGTGGTGCAGACCCTCTCCGGACAGGAATTCAAGGTCCGGGACTCGTTGCTGAAGCGACGGGTGATCGAGGGTCTCGAGGAACGGGTGGTCGACGTTCAGGTGCCGACCGAAAAGGTCTCCGAAGTGCGCCAGGGGCGGCGGATCACCTTGAATCGAAAGTTTTTTCCCGGATACCTGCTGGTGCAGGCGAGTCTTTATGACGACGCGGGCAAGATCGATCAGGCGGTTTGGTATTTCATCCGGCAGACGCAAGGTGTGATCGGTTTCCTTGGCGGCGAGAAACCGGCCCCGTTGTCCCCGGAAGAAATCGAGGCCATTTTTGTTCAGACCACCGAAGGCGCCGAGGCCCCCAAGCCGAAAGTGGACTTCGAGGTGGGCGAAACGGTCACAATCAAGAACGGCGCGTTCGAGAATTTCGAGGGCGTCATCGAAAGTGTGGACCCCGAGCGCGGGCGTTTACGGCTTTCGGTGACCATCTTTGGTCGCTCGACCCCCGTAGAAGTGGAATACTGGCAGGTTGAGCGCGGCTGAGGCGCCGCCCCAGGCGTCGCGTCGCGACCGGCCCTGCGGCCGCCATTCGCGGTCCGAACTACGGTCCCGCACTCACACGTGAGATCGGCCGGCAATCCGGGACGTCTCGCGGGGCGCGAAACGAACATTGGGAGAGGTGCTGCCGCCTCGCACCGTGTTCTCGATACAATCCGATCGCGCGCCTTTAACGTCCGGACAGTCTTGCAGGAACTGGCCAAGCGCTTGTGTATCGCCGCCGGACTGCAAGATGTCCAGATAAGGAACAACGGCAATGGCAAAACGTATCGCGACGCAGGTCCGGCTTCAGATTCCGGCCGGGGCCGCCAATCCTTCGCCGCCGGTTGGGCCGGCCTTGGGCCAGGCCGGCGTGAATATTATGGAGTTCTGCCGGCAATTCAACGCGGCCACCCAGAACGACTCCGGTACGGTGATCCCCGTGGTCATCACTGTATACCAGGACCGAAGTTTCACTTTCATCACCAAGTCCCCCCCCGCCGCCGTGTTGCTCAAACAGGCCGCGGGCCTCGCTTCCGGCGCCCAGACGCCGGGGCGGGAGACGGTGGGCAAAGTCACAGAAGCTCAAGTCCGCGAGATTGCCGAAAAGAAGCAGCAGGATCTGAACGCGCGCGATATGGATGCTGCCATGAGGATCATTGCGGGCACTGCACGGAGCATGGGGATCGAGGTGATCAATGAGTAAGGGCAAACTTTACAAGAAACGTGCGGAGATGATCGAGGCCGGCAAGGCATACACTTTGGCTGAGGCCCTGGAGCTGCTGAAGAAGATGCCGACCGCCAAGTTCGACGAAACGGTGGAATTGGCCTTCAATTTGGGGATCGATCCACGGCATTCCGACCAGACCGTCCGAGGCGTGGTTGGGCTCCCGCACGGGACCGGCAAGAACGTCCGAGTCGTGGTTGTGGCCGAAGGCGAGGCAGCGGACCGGGCCCGCGAGGCCGGGGCCGACGAAGTGGGGGTCGACGACATCGTCGAGCGCATCCAAGGCGGCTGGACGGACTTCGACGTGCTGATCGCCACTCCCGAGACCATGCAACGAGTGCGACGTTTGGGGCGAATCCTGGGGCCTCGGGGCCTGATGCCCAACCCCAAGACCGGCACGGTTACGGCGGACACGGCGGGCGCGGTCCAGGCCGCCAAAGCGGGACGGGTCGAATACCGCAACGACCGGACCGGTTGTGTGCATACCCCCGTCGGCAAGATCTCGTTCGAGTTGGACCGGTTGCTCGAAAACGCCGAGACCGTGGTGAAGGCCGTATTGAACGCCCGACCTTCAGCGGTCAAGGGGACCTATGTGCGCGGCCTTTCGGTCAGTTCCACCATGGGCCCCGGCATCAAGATCGATGTTCGCAGCGTGACAGAGGCTTGAACCGTATGAGACCAGAAAAGCAACAATTGGTTCAGGATCTGAGAGGGTTCCTCGACTCGAAACGAGGCGTCTTTCTCATCGCATACAAAGGGTTGACCGTGGCCCAAATGGGCGAACTCCGCACGCAGCTTCTGGAGAACGAGGCCGAGTGTCACGTGATTCCGAATCGGCTGCTGCGCCGGGCCGCTGCCGAAGAGCCGGGTTGCGCTGCGTTGGCGGACGTCCCACTGACCGGCGAGACCGCTTTGATCACGGGGGGGACCGACGCCGTTCAGGTGGCGAAAAGAGTGGCGGCCTTCGCCAAGGCGAATCCGGCCTGCGCCTTCAAATGCGGACTGCTCGAGGGCAAACTCCTCAGTCCGGACGAAGTGAAGGTCGTGACGACCCTTCCCGGTCGCGAGGTGTTGTTGGCTCAACTGCTGGGTGTCCTGCAGGGCCCCATGCGTCAACTCGTCGGCGTCCTGAATGCAAAGGCCGCCAGTATCGTGTACGTCATTCAGGCGTATCTGGACAAGAAAGAGGAAACCGAAAGCGCGTCTTGAACGTGAATGGAGGACTGCATAAATGCCGGAAGAAGCAAAAGTCGAAGTCTCAGAGGAAATGGAGAAGTTCATCTCGTTCATCGAGAACTTGACGGTGCTTGAACTCTCTCAGTTGGTCAAAGCGCTCGAGGATCGACTCGGCGTTACGGCTGCGGCGCCTGTCGCGGTGGCGGCCGCCCCGGGCGGGGCCGGCGACGAGGGATCTGCGGAGGCCGAAGAGAAGACGGAATTCGATGTCATTCTCACCAGTGCCGGCCAGAAAAAGATCGCCGTGATCAAAGAAGTTCGGGCCATTACCGGGCTGGGCTTGAAAGATGCCAAGGCCTTGGTGGACGCCGCTCCCAAAGCCGTGAAAGAAGGCGTTTCCAAAGAGGAAGCCGAGAAAGTCAAAGAACAGCTCGAAACTGCCGGGGCCGGCGTAGAGTTGAAGTGAGCGGACGCGGAACGCGCAAGTACACTGCAGGCGATGAAATCGGCAGAATCGGGGGCCGGCTCGAGGCGGTCTCCGATTCCTGCTGTTCGTTTCCGAACTGAAATCACGGCACCGATGCTCCGACGGCCGTCCTTGTTCCGGCGGTTGCTGCCGGTCCCGCCGGCGTTTTTGAATCAGGGGGTACCATGGGACAGCGAATCAGCTTCGGCAGACTCAAAGAAGTTCTCGACATTCCGGACCTCATCGGGATTCAACTCGAATCCTACGAGGGCTTTTTCCAGACCGCTGTGGCCCCGGAAAAGCGCAAAGAGCAGGGGCTTCAGCAGATATTCCACGAAGTGTTCCCCATCGAGAGCTTCGACAACCAGTGCACGCTCGATTTCGTTTCGTACGAACTCGGCGAGCCCAAAAAGACTTTGGTCGACTGCCTTAAAGACGGCCAGACGTACGATGTGCCTTTTTACGTGACCTTTCGGCTCAAGACGGCCAAGGAAACACGCGAGGAGCGGGTGTATATGGGCGATATGCCCATTATGACGGAGCGCGGCACTTTTGTCATCAACGGCGCCGAGCGCGTCATCATCAGCCAGCTTCACCGTACACCCGGCATTTGCTTTGAAAAGACCGCCCATGCCAGCGGGCGCACGCTCTATTCGTACCGCGTCATCCCGGATCGGGGCTCCTGGATGGAGGTCCAGTTCGATATCAACGACCTGATCTTTATCTATTTGGACCGGCGGCGCAGGCGCCGCAAGTTCTTGGTCAGCACTTTCCTTCGCGCACTCGGCTACCCGACCAACCGGGAACTGTTGGATGCCGTGTACGGGATCGAAATGAAAACCTTGACCGCCTTGGCCAAGGCACGGGACCTGCAACCCATCGTATCGGCCGAGAACGTGTACGCCGGGCCGAAGGGCGCCGAGCCGACTTTGATCGCTCGGGAACTGGAGCCGTTGACTCCCGACGCACTCCAGGCCCTGCGAGCGGCCGGTGTGAAAAAAGTGGCCGTCGTGGACACCCATCGCTTGGGGGATTTCTTTGTCCGATGCGTCGAACGCGACACCAGCCGGGACCAGGATGAAGCCCTCAAAGAAATCTACCGCCGGATGCGGCCGGGCGACCCGCCGAACGTGACGAATGCAAAACAGCTCCTGAAGCGGCTCTTTTTCGACATTCGCCGCTACGACCTCGGCTTGGTGGGGCGCCACAAGATCAATCACAAGCTCGGGATCACGGACGTCCCGGCTGACACGCGCACTCTTGTCAAGGAAGATCTGGTTGCCGCCACCCGATACCTGATGCTGCTGCGCAACGGGGAGGGCACGGTCGACGACATCGACCATTTGGGCAGCCGACGGGTCCGGACAGTCGGCGAGTTACTGCAGAATCAGTGTCGGATCGGTCTTCTGCGAACCGAGCGTTTGGTGCGGGAAAAGATGACTCTCGTCGATGTGGACAGCGACGGAATCACTCCGGGCAAGCTGGTCAACCCCAAGGCGTTCGCCGGGGTGGTTCGCGACTTCTTCGGCAGGAACCAGCTCAGCCAATTCATGGATCAGACGAATTGCCTGGCCGAGTTGACGAACAAGCGGCGTCTCAGTGCGCTCGGGCCTGGCGGCCTCACCCGGGAACGAGCCGGTTTCGAGGTGAGAGACATTCATCCGAGTCATTATGGTCGTGTCTGCCCCATCGAAACGCCGGAAGGTCCCAACATCGGTCTGATTTCTTCGCTGGCTCTCTATGCGCGGATCAATAACTATGGATTCATCGAGACTCCCTATCGGCGGGTTCGCCATACTCGGGTGACCGATGAAATCGTCTATCTGCCGGCCGACGAAGAAGAGAAATACGTCATCGCCCAGGCCAACGCCCCCCTGGATGAGAACAATTGCCTGGCCAATGAATACGTCCTGGCACGATATCGGGGCGACAGTGCGGACCATCCCCGGGAAAAAGTCGAGTACATGGACGTTTCCCCGAAGCAGTTGGTCAGCGCCGCTGCCGGACTGATCCCCTTTCTTGAGCACGACGATGCCAACCGGGCCCTGATGGGCTCGAATATGCAGCGCCAAGCGGTCCCGCTGCTTCACGCCGAGGTGCCTTTGGTCGGCACGGGTCTCGAGGCCATTGTGGCGCGGGATTCTCGCACGGTTCTCTCGGCGCGCGCCAAAGGGACCGTGGCGGCGGCATCGGCGGATCGAATTATCACCACGCGGGACGGGAAGATGCCGGACCAGACCAAGTATCCGGCATCGGTGGAAGTGTACGAGCTGTACAAATTCATGAGGTCGAACGCCTCGACGCTCATCAACCAACGTCCGATCGTACGGACTGGGGACCGGGTCAAGCCGGGTCAAGTCCTGGCCGACGGTTCCTCGTCCGAAAGCGGCGAACTGGCGCTCGGGCGCAATGTGCTGGTCGCTTTCATGCCGTGGCGCGGCTACAACTTCGAGGACGCCATTGTCCTCAGCGAGCGGCTTGTCAAAGACGATGTGTACACCAGCATTCACATTTCCGAATTCGACATCACGGCACGAGACACCAAGCTGGGGCCGGAAGAGATCACCCGGGACATTCCCAACGTGGGCGAGGAAGCGTTGCGGAACTTGGACCACGAGGGGATCGTTCGTGTGGGGACTGAGGTTTTCCCCGGCGATATTCTTGTGGGAAAGATCACCCCAAAAAGCGAAAAGGAACTGGCCCCCGAGGAGCGCCTGCTCCGGGCCATCTTCGGCGAAAAAGCCGCCGACGTCAAGGACAGCTCCCTGCGTGTGCCCAGCGGGGCGTCGGGCATCGTCATGGATGTCCGCATCGAGCGGCGACGCGATCCCACCAAGGCGCGGATGACGCAAGTCGAGATCAAGCGCCGCAAGAAGGAAACCGAGAGCGATTTTCAATCCCAGTATGCGGACATCCTCGAAGAGATGGCCGGTCGCTTGGCGGATTTTCTTCTCGGCTCCAAGCTGCCGGTGGACATTCGGGACCGACTCGACCTCGAAGGGCCGCCGATCATTCCGGCCGACCGCAAGATCACCAAGGTCATGCTCCGAAAACTTGCGACCAAGCACGAGACCTACGACATGCCCGCCGGCCCGGGCCGCGATCAGATTGAAGAAGCGATGAAGCCGTTTCGGCTGCGCATTCGGGACGTCTCGTTGCGCCGGGACGAAATCCTCCAAGAACTCGACACCGGCGACGGTCTCGACCCGGGCATCGTCAAATCCGTCAAGGTCTACGTGGCCGGGAAACGCAAAATTTCCGTGGGAGACAAGATGGCAGGGCGTCACGGAAACAAAGGCATCATCGCCCGCATCGTCCCGGAAGAGGACATGCCGTACATGGCGGACGGGACACCGGTGGACATTGTCTTGAACCCGTTGGGAGTCCCGAGCCGTATGAACGTGGGACAAGTCCTCGAGACTCACCTCGGATGGGCCGCCAAAGTCCTCGGGATAAAGGTGGCCAGTCCCATCTTCGACGGGGTGCCCGAGAGTCGCATTCATGAAATGTTGGCCGAAGCCAAAGAAGTCACCGTCAAGGATGCCGGCTGGAAGCTCGAAGCCGACGGACGCGTTGTCGACCCTGTCAGTGGCCGAGACATGACCGACGCCGTGGTCGACGTGGACGGGAAGACCCGCCTCTTCGACGGCCGGACGGGCGATGCCTTTGCCCAACGCATCACCGTCGGGTACATCTACATGCTGAAGCTGGACCATTTGGTCGTGGACAAGATTCACGCCCGGGCGGTCGGTCCGTACTCGCTGGTAACCCAACAGCCGTTGGGCGGCAAAGCCCAACACGGCGGGCAGCGCTTCGGCGAGATGGAAGTGTGGGCCCTCGAGGCCTATGGGGCCGCCTACACGCTTCAAGAGATGTTGACGGTCAAGAGCGACGACGTCAACGGGCGCACGCAGATATACGAATCCATCATGCAGGGGCGCAACACACTCGAAGCCGGGACACCCGAATCGTTCAACGTTCTGGTGAAGGAGATCGAAGGTCTCTGCCTGGACGTCCGGATTCGCCGTGGACGTTCCCGGCACGTCTGACGCCGGGGGCCTGTCTGCAACCGGACAAAATCATGCTTTTCATCTTCCCGCTGCGGCCGGTCGCTTTTTCGGTGACGGCATAGCGGCAGGGAGGTTCGAGACGGAGGACCATTCTGGTGGACACAAGCGCGGTCAAACAGGTTTTGGGTATCGACGATGCCGGCGAGTACGCCTGCGTCACGATAGCCGTTGCTTCTCCGGAGACCATTCGTTCCTGGAGCCGGGGCGAGGTCAAGAACCCCGAAACCATCAACTACCGTTCCTACAAGCCGGAAAAAGGCGGCCTCTTCTGCGAGCGAGTCTTCGGCCCGACTCGCGACTGGGAATGCAACTGCGGCAAGTATAAGCGGATAAAGCACAAAGGCATTGTTTGCGACCGGTGCGGCGTGGAGGTGACTCATTCGCGCGTGCGTCGCGAGCGCATGGGACACATCGATCTGGCCGTGCCCGTAACGCACGTCTGGTTTTTCAAATGCATGCCGAGTCGCCTGGGGCTCATGTTGGACCTCACGGCCCGGTCCCTCGAACAGGTAATTTACTACGAGGGCTGGATTGTCACCGATCCCGGCAACACGCCGCTGCAGCCCAAGCAGATCCTGACGGACGACGAATACCGCGACGCCCGCGAATCGTTCGGGGACGCATTTCGCGCCGGAATGGGGGCCGAGGCAATCCGCGACCTTTTGGCCGCAGTCGACCTGGAAGAATCGCGGATCGAACTTGAAGCCCAGATGGCGGCGACTCGGAGCAAGGCCAATCGCAAGAAGCTTGCCAAACGGCTGCGGTTGGTCGAGGGATTCGTCCAAAGCAAGACGCGCCCCGAATGGATGGTGCTCACCGTTCTGCCCGTGATCCCTCCGGACCTGCGACCTCTGGTCCCGCTCGAAGGCGGCCGTTTCGCCACGTCCGACCTGAACGACCTCTACCGCCGGGTCATCAACCGGAACAATCGCCTCAAGAATCTGTTGCAAATGCGTACGCCGGAGGTGATCATCCGCAACGAGAAGCGCATGTTGCAGGAAGCCGTCGACGCCCTGCTCGACAACGGACGGCACGGGCGACCGGTCACCGGCACCGGCAACCGGCCGCTCAAGTCCCTCAGCGACATGCTCAAGGGCAAACAGGGACGGTTCCGGCAAAACCTGCTCGGAAAACGCGTCGACTATTCCGGACGTTCCGTCATCGTTGTCGGACCGGAATTGCGCCTGCATCAGTGTGGACTTCCCAAGGAGATGGCCTTGGTTCTGTTCGAGCCGTTCATCATGCATCGGCTCAAAGAACGGGGTTACGTTCATACGGTACGCAGCGCGAAGAAGATGATCGAAAACCGGGTGCCCGTCGTCTGGGACATTCTTGACGAAGTCATCCAGAACCATCCTGTGCTGCTGAACCGTGCGCCCACGCTGCATCGTTTGAGCATTCAGGCATTCGATCCGATCCTCATCGAGGGTCAGGCGATACGCCTGCACCCCCTGGTCTGCCAGGCGTACAACGCCGATTTCGACGGAGACCAGATGGCCGTACACATTCCCCTGTCCAACGAAGCCCAGCTCGAGGCCAAAACCCTCATGCTGGCTCCGTACAACATCTTTTCCCCGGCCAACGGCAAACCCACGACCACTCCGTCACAGGACATCACGCTCGGCCTTTATTATTTGACGTACGGCATGACCGATTTCCCCGGGGAACTCGATGCCGAGGCGCTGGCCGCCCTTAAAGCGTTCAACGACGATTTCGAGGTGCTCCGCGCCCTCGATGCGGGCGTGGTTCACATGCACGACAAAATCCGGTTGCGCAATCCGGATTGCGGGCGGGAAACCGTTTGGGGCAACGCAACGGACCGTTTCATCGTGACCACACCGGGGCACTGCATTTTCAACGAGATCTGGCCGGAGGAGATGGGGTTCTACAATCGCGTCGCCACCAAGAAATCCCTGGCTGCGATGATCAGCCAATGCTACGTCGGGGTCGGCCGGGAGCGCACGGTGGAGGTCCTCGATATCCTGAAGGACCTGGGCTACGAGTACGCCACCCGCGCCGGATTCTCCATCGGGATTGACGACATGATCATCCCCGACGAGAAGAAGCAGCGGGTCGCCGAGGCTGAAGCCGAGGTCCACAAGGTCCGGCAGCAGCGGGAAAAAGGGGTAATCACCGAACTGGAAAGATACAACAAATGCGTTGACATCTGGACCCAGGCCAACAACGATCTGGCCGCCGTGTTGGTCAAGACGCTCAAGACCAACGCCGGTCGCCCGGAGATCAACCCCGTGTTCGCCATGCTGGACTCCGGCGCACGCGGCAGCCAGGACCAGATTCGCCAGTTGGCCGGTATGCGCGGGCTCATGGCCAAGCCCTCCGGCGAGATCATCGAGCGCCCCATCCTGTCCAGCTTCCGGGAAGGGCTTACGGTGCTCGAGTACTTCATTAGCTCTCATGGTGCGCGCAAGGGGCTCGCCGACACCGCCCTGAAAACGGCGGACTCGGGCTACATGACCCGAAAGCTCGTGGACGTGGCCCAGGACGTCATCTGTGAAGAACCGGACTGCGGTACAGTCAACGGGGTTTGGATGGAAGCAATCCGGGAGGGCGAGGAAGAGATGCTTCCACTCCGCGACCGTATCATCGGCAGGTTCAGTCTGGACGACATCCGAAATCCTCTCGCCGAGCCAGACGCGCCGGATGCGCTGGTGGTCGGGGCCGGCGAAGAGATTACCGAAGAAGTGGCCGGCCGGATCGATGAACTTGGGATCGAACGGGTGCGGATTCGTTCGGTGCTCACCTGCGAAAGCGAGCACGGAATCTGCGCCAAGTGTTACGGGCGCAGTCTTGCCGTCGGCGACATGCCCAAGCCCGGCGACGCGCTCGGCATCATTGCCGCGCAGTCCATCGGTGAACCGGGCACTCAGCTCACCATGCGGACGTTCCATTACGGCGGCATCGCGGCCGCCACGTTCCGCGAGCCGCAGCTCCGCATCGGCGGCGCGCTTCGCCTCGAAGACGTGCGGTCCGTCGAGCAGCAGGACGGCAATCTGGTGGTGCTCAACCGCAATGGGTTTGCCGTTCTGGAGGGCAAAGGCGGTATTGAAGTCGAGCGCTATGAACTGGTGCCGGGCGCCGTCATCTCCAAACGTGAAGGCGACAAGATCCGAAAAGGCGAAATCTTCGCTCGGTGGGACCCTTACAACGTGCCCATTATTACCAAAACAGGGGGCCGGGTCGAGTACCGCGATCTCATCGAAGGTGCAACGTTGAGAAGAGAACGCAGCGAAGTCAGCGGCACCGAGGAAGTCACTGTGACCGAACACCGTGAAGACTTGCACCCGCAATTGGTGATTGCGAATTCGGAAGGTGAAATCGTCGACCACTACAGTCTGCCGGGCGGCGCCCACATCATGGTCGAGGAAGGCGAGCAGGTGAGGGCCGGTCAGATATTGGCCCGTACCCCTCGGGAAACCACCCGAACCAAGGACATCACCGGCGGACTCCCCCGGGTGGCCGAGCTGTTCGAGGCCCGACGCCCGAAAGAGGCCGCCGAAATTGCCCGTATCGACGGCGTTGTCGAGTTGGGCAAGGTCTCCCGCGGCAAGAGAAGCCTTGTACTTCGAGACCCGGAAAACGACCAGATCGAGGAGCACAGCATTCCGGCCGGCAAGCGGCTGATCGTCTTCAACGGCGACTTTGTTCGGAAAGGACAACCGCTGACTGACGGGGCTCTGGTGCCGCAGGAAATTCTCGAGGTCGGTGGGCCGCATGAACTGCAGACCTACTTGGTGAACGAAGTGCAGCAGGTCTACAGGCTCCAGGGGGTGGAGATCAGCGACAAGCACATCGAAATCATCGTGCGGCAGATGATGCGCCGCGTCCGCATAACCGAGCCCGGCACCACGAGGTTCCTGTTCGGGGAATTGGTGGAACGGCGGCAGTTCCTGGAAGAAAACGCCCGGGTCCTCGCCGAAGGGGGCCAGGCCGCAGAAGCCCAGCCGATTTTGCTCGGGATCACCAAAGCGTCTCTGGCCGATGAGAGTTTCATCTCGGCCGCGTCCTTTCAGGACACCACGCGCATCCTGACCGAGGCTGCAACCCTCGGAAAAGTGGACCCGCTGCGCGGTTTCAAAGAGAACGTGATCATGGGCAATTTAATTCCCGCCGGGACCGGGTACTTCAAACACCGGGGAATTCAACTGGTGCGCAATACGGGAGGGACCGAGGCCGCCGAAGGAACGGAGGCGGAGTTGCAGGCGCCGCGACCGGCCGCGTCGGGGGGGACCCCGGAAGAAGCCGCCACGGCCCGAGCCAAGGCCATTTTGGATCTCTGAGGAGGGTCTTCCCCCGGCGCCTCGGATCGCGGGTCAACGTTCGCTCGCAATTTGAACTGGCCGGTCGGACGACTATATTGAGCACTTTGTTCCGAAAACAGCAGGAAGACACACATGCCCACAATCAACCAACTTGTGCGCAAGGGACGCAAGACCCGACCCGCCAAGTCCAGAGTCCGGGCTCTGGCGCAATGCCCCCAAAAGCGTGGGGTATGTATCCAAGTGACGACTCGGACCCCAAAGAAGCCGAATTCGGCCTTGAGGAAGGTCGCCAAGGTCCGTTTGACCAACGGACAGGAGATTACCGCATATATCGGCGGCGAGGGACACAATCTTCAGGAGCACAGCGTGGTGCTGGTCCGCGGCGGCCGAGTCCGGGACTTGCCGGGCGTCCGTTACCACGTGGTCCGGGGGACGCTCGACTGCCTGGGCGTCGAAAACCGGGGGCGCGGGCGATCCAAATACGGGGCGCGCCGCCCCAAATAGTGAGCGGTCCCCGGGAAGAAGCTCGGACAGCGCCGTCGATCCCCAAACGCTGTCGGCAACGTGGCCCCTCAAGGTTGCCGGCAGTTGTTTTGTCCGGAACAGATATGGCGCAATGCCCGCCGGAATCGACCGGGCGGCGCCGAAGGGGCAACCCCGCCAAGGAGCGGGACGGCTTCGCGGCAACGCCATGAGGTGAGTTCGCCTCTGTTCGAAATCATTTCGGAAACAACCGCCGCGGACCGCTTCGGGGCGAATGTCTCATACAATCTGAGGGTTCAAACATGCGACGAAGACGAGCCGAAAAAAGACAGCCGATTCCCGACGTTCGGTACAATAGCGAACTGGTCGCCCGCATGATCAACACGGTCATGCAACGGGGCAAGAAATCCGTTGCGCAGCGGATCGTCTACGGGGCCTTGGACATCATTCGAGAACAGCGCAAGGACCGCGACCCCCTCGAGGTCTTTCTCCAGGCGCTCGAGAACGCCAAGCCCCGCGTCGAGGTCAAGAGCCGGCGCGTCGGGGGCGCCACGTATCAAGTGCCCGTGGAAATCGAACCCGAACGGCAGGTCGCTCTCGCCATGCGTTGGATTCGAGATTTCGCCCGGTCTCGGAAGAGCGTCCCCATGCGGGAAGCTCTCGCGGCCGAACTGCTCGATGCCTATAACGAAACCGGCAATACCGTCAAGAAGCGCGACGATACACACAAGATGGCTGCCGCGAACCGCGCCTTTGCCCATTACCGCTGGTAAGAGCCAAAACGGACCCCCGTCATTCACGCCATGTCGAAACACGCCGCCAATGTAACTGTTGCTCAGGCGCCTGGCCGCCAGGTGCCGCTGGCGCGTGTGCGCAATATCGGCATCATGGCGCACATCGACGCCGGGAAGACCACCCTCACCGAGCGCATCCTCTATTACACCGGCGTCAACTACCAGTTGGGCGAGGTCCACGAAGGTACCGCCACCATGGACTGGATGGTCCAGGAGCAGGAGCGCGGCATAACCATCACCAGCGCCGCCACCACCTGTTTCTGGAACGACTACCGGATCAACATAATCGATACACCGGGACATGTGGATTTCACCGCCGAAGTCGAGCGCTCCCTGCGTGTGCTCGACGGAGCCGTTGCCGTATTTTGCGGCGTCGCCGGCGTTCAGCCCCAATCGGAGACCGTCTGGCGGCAGGCGCGCCGATATGGCATCCCCATCCTCGCTTTCGTCAACAAGATGGACCGTATCGGCGCCGACTTTCAGAAGGCCGTTTCCGACATCCGTCGAAAACTCGAGGCCAATGCCGTCCCCATCCAATTGCCGGTAGGCGCCGAGGGCGAATTCGCCGGTGTGGTCGATCTGGTGAATCAGGAGGCCCTTTATTTCGACGAAGAGGACTTGGGCGCCACGATTCGTCGCGGACCCGTACCACAGGACATGGTCGAAGAGGTCCGGGAAGCCCGAACCTATCTGCTCGAGTGCCTCGCCGAAGTCGACGATCAGATGATGGAGAAGTTCCTCGCCGAGGAAACGCCCTCTCCCGAGCAATTCAACACTTCCCTGCGCGCCGCGGTCGTCAGTGGCGATGTCGTGCCTGTACTTTGCGGAAGCGCCTTCCGAAACAAAGGCGTGCAACCTCTGCTGGATGCCGTGGCCGCGCTTCTGCCTTCTCCTCTCGACGTTTGGGACATCAGCGGCACCGACCCCGCCAGTGGGGAAAACGTTACCCGCCACGTCGGGGACGCCCAGCCCTTCGCGGCCCTGGTGTTCAAGCTCATGGCCGATCCTTTTATGGGAAAACTGGTTTTCTTCCGGGTTTACTCCGGGACAGTGCATAAAGGCATGTCGGTTCTCAACGCGAGAACGGGGAAGAAAGTTCGGATCGGGCGTTTGCTCCAGATGCACGCCAACCACCGGGAAGACCGGGACGAGATTTTCAGCGGCGATATTGCCGCCAGCCTGGGACTGTCCGACGTCACGACCGGCGATACCCTGTGCAGCCCCGAAGCCCCCATCCAACTTGAATCGGTGAATTTCCCCGACCCCGTGATGTCCATCGCCATCGAACCGAAAACGGCCGCCGAACGCGACCGGCTTTTCGCGGCCCTGGGCACGCTGGCCGCCGAAGATCCCACCTTCCGGGTGCGCACCGACACTGAAACCGGCCAAACGGTCGTCTCGGGAATGGGCGAGCTGCACCTGGACGTCATCCGCGACCGGCTCTTCCGCGAATTCAAGGTGGAAGCCAATGTGGGCCGACCCGAAGTGGCTTACCGGGAAACCATCTGTAACGCCGCCGACGGAAACGGAAAGTTCATCCGGCAAACGGGAGGTCGGGGACAGTACGGCCACGTCATCCTGCGGGTCGAACCTCGCGAAACAGGCCATGGCCTCACCATCGAGAACAGAATTGTCGGCGGCGTCATTCCCAAAGACTATCACAAGGCCGTGGAAGGCGGTATTCGCGAAACGGCGGAAGGCGGGGTGCGCACCGGATACCCGTTGGTCGACTTCCACGCCGACATCCTCGACGGCTCCTACCACGCCGTCGATTCATCCGAACTCGCGTTCAAGATCGCTGCGTCGCTCGCCCTGAAACAGGCCGTAACCAAGGCTGGGCTCCGTCTTCTCGAACCCGTAATGCGCCTCGAATTGTCGACGCCGGAAGAAAACCTCGGCGATGTCATCGGCGACTTGAACGGACGTCGGGGCCGCATCGTCGAGGTCGTGTCCGAGCCGGGTGTGGCCAGGCTCATTGCTTTTGTGCCGCTGGCCGAGCTGTTCGGCTATGCCACCGTACTGCGGTCGTTGACCAAGGGGAGGGCTGTCTTCTCCGCAGAACCCTCTCGGTTCGAACCCGCGCCCCGCAAAGTCGAAGAAGCAATTCTCGCAAAGCTGTAGGAAACGCCCATGGCTGCCAACAAACAGATCATTCGAATCCGCTTGCAGGCCTACGATCACCGGGTGCTGGACCAGTCTGCGGCGGAAATCGCCAACACGGCTCGCCGCACCGGCGCCCAGCTCGTGGGGCCCATCCCGCTGCCCACACGAATCGAGCGGTTCAGTGTGAACCGTTCACCCCACGTGGACAAAAAGTCGATGGAACAATTCGAGATACGTACCCACAAACGATTGGTCGACATTGTCAGCCCCACGGCCAAAACGGTGGACGAGCTGAAAAAGCTCAACCTCCCCGCCGGGGTCGATATCAGCATCAAGATCTGACCGGAGGTTGTCATGAGCAAGGGACTTATTGGAAAGAAACTGGGCATGACCCAGATTTTCGACGAGAACGGGGACTTGGTGCCCGTGACTGTCGTTCAGGCAGGCCCCTGCACGGTTGTGGCTCTGCGCACCACTCAAATCCATGGCTATTCCGCGGTCCAGCTGGCTTTCGGCAAGAAGAGCCGTGCCAAAGCCCGCAAGCCGTTGCTCGGGCACGTGGCCGCTGCCGGTTTGCGCGACACGCCCCCAGCCGTCTTGCGCGAGGTTCGCTTCGACCACGACCCCGAATACAAAATCGGGGACAAACTCGGCGCAGACCTGTTCGGCAAGGGCGACTGCGTTGACGTGACGGGGCGGTCCAAAGGCCGCGGCTTCCAGGGCGTGGTCAAACGCTGGAACTTCGGCGGCGGCCGGGCGAGCCACGGCGGCGGCTGGACCCGCAGACCGGGATCCATCGGGATGTGCGTGAGTCCGGCCCGAGTCTACAAGGGCCGTAAGATGCCCGGACGAATGGGCGGAGTCCGCCGGACGGTCCAGAACCTCACCATTGTCGATGTGCGCCCGGAAGAAAACCTCATTCTCGTGAAGGGCGCCGTGCCCGGACCGAACGGAGGCCTTCTGCTGATCCGAAGCGCCTGCAAGAAATAAACGCCCGGTCCGAGCCGGAATAGGAAAGTCCCCAAGGCGACTCGTGCACGGCCTCCGGTCAGTGAAAAACGGGTCGACCGCAGTCACGCCCGATCGAACTCTGGGAGCATTGCAAAATGCCGGAAACCACTTTGACCATACGTACTGCCGATGGCGGAGAGGCCGGGACCGTCGAACTCAAATCGGACTGGCTCGAATTCGAAAAAGGCCGGCAAGCCGTCCACGATGCCGTCGTGGCCCATCTCGCGGCCCGACGCTCGGGGACCGCTTGTACCAAAACACGGGCCGCCGTCCGCGGCGGCGGCGCCAAGCCGTTTCGCCAAAAAGGCACCGGGCGCGCCCGGGCCGGCAGTACCCGCAGCCCCCTGTGGCGCGGCGGCGGCGTCATCTTCGGACCACATCCCCGCAGCTATGCCAAGAAGTTGAACAAAAAAGTCCGCCGGCTCGCGCTCAAGCGCGCTTTCAGCGACCGAGTGGCTGAAGGCGATGTCGTGGTCGTGGATGAATTCGTGCTCGACGCACCGCGTACCCGCGAGGCTGCAAACCTGCTCGAGAAACTCGGAATCGGCGAGCACGTCCTGATCATTGTGGACAAAATGACCGACAACCTCCGGCTTGCCACACGGAATTTGCCGAACGTCTTTGCCGTGGACGCCGCTGGGGCGCACACATACCAATTGCTCTATTACCGCAAATTGCTTTTTACCAAGGCCGGTCTCGATGCATTCACCGGCGGCCGTCTGACCTCCCGGGAGAAAACATCATGAATCCTTATCGAATCGTGCAGAGCATTCTGGTGACCGAAAAGGGTACCGAACTGGCCGAGGATTTCAATCAGTACACGTTCAGGGTTGCCCGGGACGCCGCCAAGCCCGACATCCGGCGAGCGGTCGAGGAGATCTTCGACGTGGAAGTGGCCGCCGTCAACGTGATGAATCGGCGCGGCAAGAAAAAACGGGTCCGCTACGGCACGTACGGGAAGCGGGCGGACTGGAAAAAAGCGGTGGTCACGCTCAAGGAAGGCAGCGAAATCACCCTCATTTGACATATCCGCGTCACCCGACCTTCAAACAGGATGTTGATCATGGGACTCAAACCCTACAAACCCACCTCTCCCGGGCGCCGACAGATGGTGGTCAGTGATTTTTCTGAAATCACTCGATCCAGGCCCGAAAAATCTCTCACGCGGTCCAAGAAGTCCACCGGCGGTCGCAACAACCTCGGTCGCGTCACCACCCGGTTCCGAGGCGCCGGACACAAAAGGCGACACCGCTTGATCGACTTCCGGCGGAACAAGGACGGAATCCCCGCCAAAGTCGCTTCCATCGAGTACGACCCCAACCGCAGCGCTCGCATTGCGCTGTTGCATTACGCCGACGGAGAAAAGCGCTACATCCTGGCCCCCATTGGGCTCAAGGTCGGCGACACGGTCATGAGTGGACCAAAGGCCGAATACCGGCCCGGCAACGCTATGCCCTTGGCGGACATGCCGCTTGGCGTGCAGATTCACAATATCGAACTCGTTCCCGGACAGGGCGCACGGCTGGTGCGGAGCGCCGGAATGGGCGCCCAACTGCGCGCCAAGGATGGGAAATACGCACAAGTCCGGTTGCCCAGCGGCGAGGTGCGCATGATCAACGTGGGCTGCCGGGCCACCATCGGTCAAGTCGGCAATATCGAGCACGCCGGCCTCTCCTTGGGCAAGGCGGGCAAGAAACGCCACCTCGGTAAGCGCCCGCACGTGCGCGGGGTTGCCATGAATCCCGTGGACCACCCGATGGGCGGCGGAGAAGGTCGCAGCAGCGGCGGCGGACACCCCGTGTCGCCATGGGGTCAGCTTGCCAAGGGCTACCGTACGCGCAATCGCAAGAAAGCGTCGACCCGCTTCATCGTCGAACGGAGGAAGAAGTAGTGAGTCGCTCCATCAAGAAAGGCCCTTTCGCCGACGAACACCTCATCCGAAAGGTGGAGGCCGCCGGCAGGACAGGCCGAAAGCAGTTGATCAAGACGTGGTCCCGAAGATCCATGATCCTGCCCGAATTCGTCGGGCACACGTTCGCCGTGCACAACGGCCGTGCGTTCGTGAACGTCTTCGTGACCGAGAACATGGTGGGACATCGGCTCGGAGAATTCGCTCCCACCCGCACGTTCCGGTCCCACGGCAGCATCAGCGGCAAGCGCTGAGCCGACGCCAGACGACGCTCTTGCAGCGTGCAACGTCGGCGTGCTCTGCAACGGCCGTCAACTCGTCAGCCCCGCGGCTTCGAGCCAGGCCTGGGCCAGGATCGCGTGACCGGCGACGGTCGGGTGACAGCCTTCGTGGGTCCAATCCACCTCGGGGAGCCGGACCCGAGATGCCATCAGTTTCTCTCGGGCCGGTACGTACACAGCACCCCGGCGCGCCGCCTCTTCCCGGACTGCTGCGTCGTACGCTCCCAACAGAACGTTCAGCTCCCCCCCGTTTTCCGGCTCGATGGTCGTCGGGCTTATCAGTACGAATTGACGCACCCCCGCGGCTGCGGCCCGGTCCAGGAGTTCCCCGAGGTTCCGGCGATAGCGGTCCAAAGGGATGTGTGTTTGACCATTCCATTCCCCCGCTTTGCGCCAGACGTCGTTCACACCGATCATCAGGGACAAGACATCGGGCCGCAACGCGAGGCAATCCTCCTCCCACCGGGCCAGCAGTTCTGCTGTCCGGTCCCCCCCCACCCCGCGGTTGACAATGCGCACCCGCAGGTCGGGTCGACCGGCCGCCAGCCAACCGCGAATGATTGCCACGTAACCGCCGCCCAATCCGTCCGCGGCCGTCCGCCGCCCCGCGTCCGTAATGCTGTCGCCTTGAAACAGGATCAGATCACCGTCTCGAATCATGCTCATCTGTCGCCCTTTCCATGTCCCGAGTGAGAGGTCCGCCGCAAAACATACCGGGCCGCGACGGGAGGTCAACGCGCTGGCCTCAACCGGGACGTGAGCGCGATTTCCCGGACGACGGGCGGCAGCCGGGGCTGCGCCCCGAATCGCCTCCGACATGTCCGGGACACCGCTGGGCGGCACCTGAAAAACAAGGGTTCGGAACATGCGCAACCCCGCTCCTACGGTGTTTGAAGAAGAGACCCCGCTCAGGATCGAACGCCTCGGCCCATGGCTCACGGCGAAACTCGCCGAGTTCGATGCCGTGGTCTTCGATGTAGACGGGGTGCTCATGCGCGAACGAAAGCCCTTGCCCGGAAGTCTTGAGCTGATCGAACAGCTGCGCCGCGCCGCGGTTCCGTTTAATCTCCTGACGAACGACGGCTGTCATTCCCCGGAGGAGAAGACAGCCTACTTGCGACGGTGTGGGTTCGATTTCGGCCCGGAAGACATCGTTTCCTCTTCACACGGGCTCATGGAGCTGGTCCCGAAACACCGTTGGACCGGGCGCCGTTTCTTTGTCATGGGCTATCTCGGAGAGCCGTGCTATGCGCGGCGAGCCGGACTTGTCCCTGTGCGCGACCTGAATCGACTCGCTTCCTGCCAGGGCGTCATCGTCGGTGAAATGGATTACGATTGGCAGGCGACAATCACCGCAGTCTTCAATCGGTTGCGAAGTCGTTCGGAAACGCCCTTGGTGGTCCCGAACCCGGACGAGTTCTTCCCGGGGCGCGAGGGCGACCTGGAGGTGGCGTCCGGCGCCGTGGCCCGTTTCATTCAGACCCTCGCCCGAAGCGCCGGCCTGAACGTGGAACCCATCTATCTAGGCAAACCGTATGCCCCCATTTTCGAGATGAACCACCGGCAACTCGAAAGACGATGCGGGCGCGCCATCGACCGTCGGCGCGTGCTCTTTGCGGGCGATTCCCTCGAAGGGGATGTTCGGGGCGGGCGCGATTACGGCTACCGAACAGTCCTGGTCATGACCGGAATCACCGATCGGCACATGCTGCGGGGCAGCAGCGTACAGCCGGAAATCGTCGCCCAAGCACTGTAACCGGTTCAAAAAACCCGACGCTGCTCCGCCGAATGCGCCGGAACGGCCTCGGCCACGCGTGGGCATGTGGCCCCGCCGATGACCCGACGGGTGGCGGCGTCGCTGCAGCCGCCCTGCACCAGGCCGACGGCGAAAAGCGGCCAGTTGGTCCATGACAGGCTGAGCATCGCCTTTTCCAAAACGCCGTATGTGTCGCAAATGATGGATTCGGCGTGCAGTGCAGGACCGTATCATCAAGGTCTCGTTTCGAGGGCTTCAGAATGTCCAGGGCAGCCTGTCGGGCGTCTTTCATTCCTTCGTTCATCTCGGCGAACTCCAAGGTCGCCGACGCCTCGAAACGCGAGGGCGCCCTCGCCACATCAATCAATAGCGTATTGCCCCATCCAGGGAAAACGACTCGCGACCGGCGGCGGCTTTTCCGACCGCAGCGACAAAGCACCTCCGATCGGCTATAGTACAAACCCATTCCGGTTGCCACGCTCCCGGTCGCTGTGGGATCTGCTCCCCAGCCCCGTAGCGATCCGAACCAAGGATACCCGCCCCATGCCCGGTCCCGCGACGACTTATCTTTTCGAAGCCAGTTGGGAAGTCTGCAACAAAGTCGGCGGTATTCACACCGTCATTCGGAGCAAACTCAGCCGTGCCACGGCCGAGTTCGGCGACGGCTACTTCCTGGTCGGGCCACTCCTGCCGAGCAACGTCGAGTTCGAAGAAACCGACGAGCCCGGATGGCGGATGATCCGGGAACAACTCGCGCTGAAGGAGCTGAAATTCCGCCTCGGGCGCTGGACGGTCCCGGAGCGCCCTAAAGTGATCCTCGTGGAACCCGCCGGACGGTACAATACCGAGCAACTTCTCTTTCGCCTTTGGGAGCGGTTCGGCGTCGACTCCATAGCGGGCGGCTGGGACTACATCGAGCCCGTCCTGTACAGCACGGCGTTCGGCGAGACCATCGCCACAGTCGCCAATTACCTGGCCACTCTGAACGGTCACCGCATCCTGGCGCATTTTCACGAGTGGATGACCGGCGCCGGCCTGCTGTATGTCCGCGACAAAGCCCCGCACGTGGCCACGGTGTTCACCACCCACGCGACTGTGGTCGGACGGGCCGTCATGGGGGGCGGGCAGGAACTCTATGCCAACCTGGACGAAATCTCTCCCACCGACGAGGCGCGCAGTCACAATGTGGCGGCAAAGCACTCGATGGAATGCGTCGCGGCCCGCCAAGCCGACAGTTTCACTACGGTCAGCGAAATCACGGCACGCGAGGCCTACCGTGTTCTGGGACGCGAGTCCACTGTGGTCACGCCCAACGGCATCAATATAGAAGCAATCACCGACCTGAGCGTAGACCGCACCCCTGCTCTGGCTTCCCGGGCACGAGTGCTGGATTATGCGCGGCGGTTCCTGGGGACCGACATCCCGGAGAGTGCGCGTCTGGCTATGCTGTCGGGCCGGTACGAGTTCACCAACAAAGGGATCGACGTCTTTCTCGAAGCCCTGGCTCGGGTCCGAGACGCCCAGGCGGACCCATGCCCCCTGCTGGCTTTCCTTTTCGTGGTGGGCGCTCACCTCGAACACCGTCCGGAAACAGGCCAGGCAGGACGTCCGACCATCTGCAGTCATCGCCTTCCGGACGAAAACAACGATCCGATCCTCACAAACTGCATCCGCCTCGGGTTGACAAACCAGGCGGAACAACCCATCAAGGTCATCTTCATCCCCGTTTATTTGAGCGAGGGGGACGGTGTGTTGAATATGTCCTATTACGACGTGCTCCAGGGCTTCGACTTGGGCGTGTTCCCGTCCAAGTATGAACCGTGGGGGTACACTCCGCTCGAAAGTGCGGCGTACGCCGTGCCCACCGTGACCACCGACCAAGCCGGATTCGGCATCTGGGCTCGCCATTATGTGGCCGGCGAAGAGGCCCCCGGCGTTTTCGTCCTGCCTCGGATGGGACGTCCGCGGGAAGAGGTCATTTCCCAACTTACCGAGATCCTGATCAAGTTGCGTTCCTGCGAAATCCCAGACCTCGACCGTAACCGCGAGGCGGCGCGCCGAATCGCCACCAAGGCCTCGTGGGACGTATTCTACGATCATTATGTCGAGGCGTACGAGGCGGCGGCGGTCAGTGCCGAAAAACGCGTTTTTCGTGAGGCGGCCATACGCACCGGACAGGTGGGACGTGTCTTGCAGGCCACCGAATCCGGCCAACCGCATTTCAGGTCCTTTGTGGTCGAAACGGAAATCCCGCCCCCGATCGTCCGGCTGCGCGAGATCGCCTACAATCTCTGGTGGAGCTGGACACCCCCCGCCCAGGAACTCTTCGAACGCATCGATCCGCATTTGTGGGAAGAAAGCGGGCACAACCCAATCCGGGTGCTCGACGACGTGTCTACAAAACGTCTTGTGGAACTGGCCGGCAACGAGGCATACCTGCGGTTGTATGCCCAGGTCACGACCGCGTTCGACAAGTACCTCGCGGTGGACGGCCCGACCTCAGACCGACTCGAGAAAACTTCACGCATCGGCTGGCAGCACCCCGTGGCGTATTTCTCGACTGAATTCGGCCTCCACGAGTCTCTCCCCATTTATTCCGGCGGCCTGGGGGTGCTCTCCGGTGACCACCTCAAATCCGCCAGCGACCTGGGCGTCCCTCTGGTCGGTGTGGGTTTGTTCTACAAACACGGATACTTCACGCAGCGAATCGACCCCGAGGGCCGTCAGGCAGCCGAGTACAGCGAGAACGACCCTGCTACGCTGCCCATGAAACAAGTGCGCGACGATTCGGGCGCCGCGGTCACCGTCGCGGTCGACTTGCCCGGTCGGACTCTGTATGCCCGCATCTGGCGCATCGAGGTCGGCCGGACGCCGCTGTACTTGCTCGATGCGGACCTGCCCGCAAACACTGCCCAAGACCGACTGATCACAGCCCAACTGTACGTCGGAGACCAACGCACACGGATCGAGCAGGAAATCCTGCTCGGGATCGGCGGTGCACGGGCCCTGCGGCGGGTGGGCATCACCCCCAGCCTGTATCACCTGAACGAGGGGCACAGCGCGTTCCTTATCATCGAGAATATCCGCCAAGCCGTGCAGGAGGCCGGCATGTCCTTCGACGAGGCCCGCGAAGTGGTCAGCAGCCAAATCGTTTTTACGACGCACACACCCGTGGAAGCCGGAAACGAACGTTTTCCGCACGACCTGATCCGACACTATTTTGCTCATTATTTCAAAGAGTTGGGCATCTCACCGGACCGCTTCTTCGAACTCGGGCGCCTGGGCCCCGCCGAGCACCAGTCGTTCATCATGACGATCCTGGCCCTGAAATGCGCGTATCTGTCGAATGGGGTGAGTCGACTCCACGGCAGCGTCTCGCGCAAGATGTGGGAGTCGGTTTGGCAGGGCGTGCCGCGATCCATGGTCCCGATCGATGCCATCACAAACGGCATCCACGCACCCACGTTCATCGGCCCGGAACTCAGAGGATTGCTCGATACGTACCTCGGCCTCGACTGGACAACGGACGATCTGTCGTCAGCGGCATTGTGGGACCGGCTGGACACGCTCCCCGACGACCTGCTTTGGAGTGCCAAGATCGAGATGAAGCAGCGGCTGATCGCCTTTGTGAAAGAGCGCCTCGCCGAGACGTGGTCCGGGGACGGCGTCGGACCGGAGGTCACGCTCGAGGAAGTCCTGTCCCGGATTCATTCCTCCGCGCTTACCATCGGGTTCGCCCGTCGTTTCGCACCGTACAAGCGGGCCACATTGCTCTTTCAGGATCTCGACCGCCTCGCCCGAATCGTGAACAATCCCCGACGACCCGTGCAGTTCGTTTTCGCGGGCAAGGCCCACCCGAACGACCAGGCCGGGTGCGACTTGGTCGCCGAGGTCGTGCGCTACTCGCGCGACCCCCGCTTTGCCGGGCGGATCGTTTTCTTGGAAAACTACGATTTGCTCACGGCCAAACTCCTCGTTCAAGGCGTGGACGTGTGGCTCAATACGCCTCGGCGACCCCATGAGGCCAGCGGCACGAGCGGGCAGAAGGCCGGCGTGAACGGCGGAATCAACCTGAGCGTGGCCGACGGCTGGTGGTGCGAGGGCGCAACGGGCGACAACGGGTGGACAATCGGACTGCCCCCGAACGAAGTGGACGAAGATACCGCATCCAACGATTTCCAGGACGCAGTCCACCTCCTGGCGCTGCTCGAAGACGTGGTGGTGCCGCTCTTCTACCGACGCAACAGCCACGGCGTCCCCGATGCCTGGCTCCGGGTCATGCGCCGCTCCATCGCCACGGTCACGGCCGGATTCAATTCCCTCCGCATGCTCACCGACTACTGGAACCAGGCATACCTGCCCGCCGCGGCCCGCGGTGACCGAATGCGCAAAGACGACGGCGCCAAAGCGCGGGAACTGGCAGCCTGGAAGAAAAAGGCCGCCGCCCGGTTCGGGTCCGTTCAGATCCTGGACATTCGCACCAGCGGTTTGGCCGACGGTGCGATCCAAGTCGGCCGCCCCTTCCGTGTGTCGGTCCGCGTCGACCTCGGGGAGATGAAGCCGGACGAACTTTGCATCGAACTGATTGTGGGCCCTGCGGACCCAAAAAGGAAAGTCCGGGACCCGATCCTCATCCCTCTCCAACCCGAGAAAAGGAAAGAAAAGGAGCGGACAGTTTCCTTCCGGGGCGCCTTCAAGGCGGAGCGGAAGGGGAATTACGCCTATGGAATCCGCATCATGCCCTACCATCCCGACCTCGGGCACAAGGAGGAAATGGGGCTGGTGGTCTGGGCCTGAAATGATCACGACCGAAGCAGCCCCGACCGGCCCGACGCCGTTGCATCGGTCCTTGTGTTCGCGCAAACCGGGACGTGCACCGATTGTACGAGCGGACGACGCGGGCGAAAACCGGTGGAGGCGGAGGACGCTTCTCCCGCGGCGGGAGAGGAGAGTCGTGCCCTTTTTCCCGGCAAGCGGCCCAACCGAAGCGTGGTTCGTAAGTCTGCCGATACGTTTGTCCCCCATGTGCGCACCGACGAACCGCGAACAATGGCGCGCCGCCCCCGGGCGCGCGCGAGAATACAAGAGGCGCGGCCCGACAGGACCGCGCCTCGCATGTTTTCCGATCCGACGCCCTCGGTCCGGTAAGGCCCCGGCCGGGTGTCCGTCGGAAGTCTACCGGTCGCGCTTCGGTCCCCGACCGGCGCCCGGCCCTCCGGGGCGCCCGCCCCCCGGCCGACGCCGACGCATATGTTCCCGCGCCGCCTTGATTTCCTCCTCACTGAGCTTGCCGTCCTGATCTTTGTCGAATCGCTTCAGTACAAAGTCATTGTAGCGCTGACACTGCTCAGCCAGTTTGTCCCACGCCTGACCAAGTTCGTCTTCACTGATCTGCCAGTCATGGTTCGTGTCGAGCATGCGCGAACTCATGATCACCATGAGAAACTCGCCGACCTTCTTGTTCTCCTTGGGATCGAGGGTGCCGTTCTTGTTTTCGTCGAAGATCTGCAGCAGGATCCCATGAACTTTCGCGAGATCGGCCGCCGCCTTTTCGAGACCGGTCCGGAGTTCTTCTTCCTGAATCTGGAAGTCGTGATTCGTGTCAAAACGCTGGAGGAACATCATGCCGCGCATGGCGCCGCCTTTCATGGGTGGACGCATCATCCCGGGGCCGCCGCCGGGCCGTTTGCGCCCGCCCTGTTGAGGCTGCTGGGCCGTCGCAATACCGACGCTCAGAATGCACAGCATTCCCACCATCATTGCTTTCCACGGAGTTCGCATTGTTCTCGCCTCCTGTTCTGTGGTTCGTTGTCAAGCCCTGTCCACGCCCGGGACTTCTTCCCGGAAGGCTGACACCGCGGAAAACGCCCCGACAGCGACGTTATTGTGACGGGCTCCGGAAAAAACGGTTCCGGATGACCTGCCAACGCCGGCTGGTTCGGACACGATAGTCGAGCCATTCGGTCAAAGCATCGGCGTCACTTAGGCCGGCCAGGGCGTCGATTTCTTCGTCCGTGCACCGAAAAAGGACGGCGGACGCCGCCCCCGGAGCGACCCGTTCCAGGTTTCGGACCGCTTGTCCGAAGATGTGGACGTCCCGTCCGTGCCGGATCGCCAAAAAGCCGATCACACCGACGACCAGCAGCCAAAACGGCCACCCGGGGAGCCAAAAAAGAAACGAAAACCGCAGAACTTGCGCCAGAAGCAGGAGCCAAGTGGCGCCCAGCAAGACGTAACCGTCGGCCGGGCTGCGGAACACCCCCCCCACCGCACGCCGAAAGCGCGAGGTGGCCGTCTGGTAAGCGAGCATCTCTTCGAAACGCCGACTGCTAAACCCTACCCGCGCCACGTGACAAAGCTCGTGAGCCAGCAGTTCGACACGGTCGTAAAAAAGCCATTTCTCCCGATGGGCAAACGCACGTCGGATGATGAACATGGCGAAAAAGTCCGGATAGAAATAGAACGCGCACCCGCCGAAAAGCCAACCGAAAGACGGATTCACGAAAAAGCCCGGCACCCACTCCGCCCGAAACCCGTAGAGGCCCTCGGTGATGCGCCCCGCCGCACCGAAGAGTTCTTGCGGTATGCGGTCTGCGGCTTGCACGCAAACGTCCTCCACGGTGAACTGCTCGGTCTCCGCCAGTTGCGTCTCCATCCGCTCGATGTTGACGGCGAGCTTGCGGATGCGCTCCACCCATTCCTCCGGAGTCTCCCGTCCGCCGAGGAGAAGACCGGAGGCATCGAGTTCCCCTGCGGCGGCTTCGTCGCCGCCGACCGCAGCTTGAAGCCGCTCGGCACTGGGCAGGAAGGCTGAAGAAGACGGCGGCGCGTCTTGTGGACGGTCATCGAGAGGCCCCGGCGTTTGAGGAGAATCATGCAAAATAACGTCGCCCTTCGTCCAACATGATCAGGTAATTTTCCAACGGGATATAGTTGGTCACGGAGTTCCCTGTCCCGAGGCAGTAGCCGCCCCGGGGAAGGCACTCGTCCAGAATGCCCCGAACCCGACGCCGAATCGCCGCTTCGTCCGCACGACAGAGAAAATCCACATCCACGCCCCCGAGTACGCCGGTGCGGTCGCCGTACCGGCGGGAGACTTCCTCGACCGGACAGATGACGTCCTCGAACGAATGTTTGGCGTCCACACCAACCGTATCGATGATGTCCGCCATGATTTCCTCGAGATTGCCGCAGGCGTGCAGCCAATACATCTTGCCATGCTCGTGGGCGATCCGCGCCGACGAGGCGTGCCAGGGCAAGACGAACCGTCGCAGGGCGGCGGCGGAAATCATGGTCCCGCCCTTGAAACCCATGTCGTCACTGCCCCAGAGAACGGTGAGACAGTCGAAATCACATGCCGCTCGACTGTACGCGTCGGACAATTCACCTACGCGATTGAACACCGCTTCCACCAAATCCGGATCATCGTATAGCATGTAGCAGAGCGTCTCGTACCCCATCAACCACGTCGCGTGTTCCAGGATGTGTGCGGTGAGCGTGTAGACCCCCATCTGTTCGGGCAACTCCCGCTCCGCCCACTCAAAGCCCGAAAAGTCGAAGTCCTCGATCTTGGGCCACGGAAAACTCTCGAACGTTTCCCACGAATCGATCGGCCCCTTGTGCTCGTCCTGCCAACTGCGAATGCGAGGCGCGACTTCCGTCGTGCCCGGACCGACCGGGTCCTCGGTTGTATTCCGAAAGAAACTCATCGCCACCCGGGGCTGGATGCGAATCATGTCGTATCCAAGAAACCCCTGCAGGCGCACCTGGGCCCTCAGTGCATCCACCGGGTCTCCCAAGTCCAAACCCTCCCACAGTCCGTACCGCGCCGCGACCGCTTCCTGCACCGGGTAATCCTGAAACAATTCGACGGCAAACAGCCGGTGCGCCGGTTTCCGGGCCGTGATCCATTCACGGAGTTCCCCAGCATCGGGGGTCGCCGGGATTTCCAGAAGCGTATTCATTGTGCCACCGTGCATCGCTGAATTCGTTCGGGCGGTCTCGCAGCACCTGCGAGTTCGCCTGTGATCCACTTTGGTTCACGACAATCCGCAATCGCTCCCGTCCGAAGGACCTCCGAAACGACCCTTTTGGACGTCGCCCCGTTCCGCGTCGCGAGGTCGGCAAGAGTCCACTGCACATCATCGATTCGTTACGGGGCACGGACTCAACACTCCGCCCCGCTGCCATGGCCGCCGTCGCCGCGCGCCGGCTCCGGCCGCCGCACAACTTCCCTGTCCGCCCTCATTCGAGACCGAACACGTTCGAGTTCACTCGCCCCCGCATTTCGCAGACTGTCGACATATTGCTGCCATTCCACCGGGAGCATCTGCCTCTTCCGCGAGTTGCAGGCTTGGCAGCATGGGACGACATTGCCCCGGGTGCTCCGACCGCCGCGACAGATGGGGACCACGTGGTCCATGGTGAGTTCGTGCGGGTGAAACCAGCCCTTGCAGTAATGACAACGACCGACGGCCAGTCGGTTCTTCCACCATTGCGACCTGCGGAGTTCGCGGCCCCGGGCCTTCTCGCGCCGCACATGCTCCTCGTCCGCAGTCTCGAAAGACAAATCGTCGAATTCAATCGTCGCACTCATAGGCAGCACATCACTCCCCAAAACAGACCGTCGCGTCGTTGGCGCGCCCGCAATCGCCGGGCCGGCATTGGGATATTACTGTACACGGCCGAGCGAAAAGGGTCTACATGCAATACGGCCGACTTGCAACATGTCGACCACGGTCGGTGGGGACCTCCGGCGCCAAGGAACGCCACGCGGGCAGAACAACGCGCCTGGAGGCGGTCGTCTCGGCCGTTTGCCCTGCAAAACGGACCGGATGCGCCGACTTTCACGATGCCGCGGGGCACGCAACGGGCAGGTCCACGGCATCGCCGGTGAACCTGCGGGGCTCTCACCTCTGTTCGCTTCCGTGGAACTTCGCACATAGATAGACGGCCTCTGACCGGCAAACGGCCCGTCGAGGTCCATCCCCGGCGGTGACTCGTGACCGCTGCAGCCTCGCTCCCTTCTGTCGCCCCCGGCCCGTCGAGGCACTATATTGCCCCCGTCAACTGTCCGGGTTTGTCGACGTTCTGCAGGCGCATTGCTCGTGCGAAACTGCTCGGAGCGTCCCCGCGACCCGTTGCACGCAAGGAAAGAACGGGGCATGAACATCCTCTTCGTCGGCGACATGGTGGGCAAAGGCGGGCGCCGCGCCGTCCGTGAGCTTGTCCCTGCGCTCCGACGCGACTTCGCCTGCTCGTTCTGCATCGCCAACGGGGAAAACATGGCCGGCGGAGGGGGGATGACCCGCCGCTGCATCGCCGGACTCAGGGACGCGCAGGTGGACGTGTTCACCGGCGGCGACCACATGTGGGACCAGGGCGAATTCGAGCAGGACATCCTGCTGTTTCCCAACGTGCTTCGTCCGGCCAACGTCTGCTCCGCTCAACCGGGACGCGGCTGGGGCGTCTTTCAATCCGCCGCCGCCGTGCCGGTCGGCGTCCTCTGCCTGCTCGGACGTACCTTCATGCACGCCAATGCAGACTGTCCCTTCCAGGCCGCCGACCGCCTGATCGAGGAAATCAAGGCCCGGACCCCGGTCGTGATCGTGGACTTCCATGCAGAGGCCACCAGCGAAAAAATCGCCATGGGACGCTACCTCGACGGTCGAGTGTCCGCCGTCTTGGGAACGCATACACACGTACCCACCGCCGACGCGCAGGTCTTCTCCGGCGGCACCGCTTTTCAGTGTGACGTAGGAATGGTGGGCAGCCGCGAATCGATCCTCGGCCGAGCCATTCCGCCCGTTCTGCGGCGATTCTCGACCGGAATGCCCGCACGCTTCAAAGTGATCGAAGACAATATCCGCCTTTGCGGCGCCGTTGTTTCCATTAACCCGACCGACGGTCGGGCATACGGTATTCATCCCGTGCATCGCGACCTGGAAGGGTCAAACCAAGCAACTGATTGATCGTCCGTGAAATACACGGCGGCGCTCCTCACTCGGCAGGACAGACGCCGGACGCCCCACCTCCCGCCGAAACACGCGCCGGCGGGGGGGCACGGTCCACGACGATCCAACCGGGACGCCGGTCGGTTCGCCGGACGGTGTCGAGACGATCAGCAACAGGGAGAACGGCGATGCGTTGTCCCCAGTGCCGCCACGTCGAAGACCGGGTCATCGACACCCGCGTCTGTCGGGGCGGGGAATCGATCCGCCGCCGCCGGGAATGCCTGGGATGCGGACACCGCTTCACCACTTACGAAGTCATCGTGCGCACCGAAAAGCAGATCGTGAAACGCGATGGACGCCGCGAAGACTTCGACCCCGAAAAACTGCGGACCGGTATCCGGCGGGCCTGCGGAAAACGCCCGATCAGCACCGACGAAATCGACCGCCTTATCCGAAAAGTCGCCGCGTACATCGAACAACGCCCGGACCGCGAAATCCCCAGTCAGGATCTCGGGGAAATGATTATGAACGAACTCAAAGACCTGGACGAGGTGGCCTACGTCCGCTTTGCTTCGGTCTACCGTCATTTCCAAGACGTGGACGATTTCGTGCATACAGTCCGCAAACTTACCGACCAACAGGATGAAGCAACAGCCGAATGATCAAGCCGGCCGCAGGTAATCTGCTTCTTCGGGATGGAGACGGACTCCGCACTTTCCATGCCCGCGACCTGCGCGACAGAATCGCCCGCTGTTGCCGGGACGCCGGAATGCGGGATCCGTGGGTCGCCGGACATATCGCGGCATTCATCGAAGACTATCTCCAGTATCTTCAGCAAAACGGCGACGCTCTGCCGTCTACCACCGGACTCGATCGCATGGTCGCCCAAGTTCTGGTGGACGCGGGCTATCCCGAAGTCGCCGCGGGGTTTGTGCAGAATTCGGGTCTGACACCGTTTCTAGACGGCGATTCCCCCCGAGGAGCTTGGGACCGCACACGGATCGAGCAGGTGTTACGGCGAAACCTGCCTCTTCATCCTTTGGCATTGCAGCGGTTGGCCGAACTCACCGCCGCACGACTCGAACGCCTCGGGATTGACGCAATCGCCGACAGTCTCATCGTGCAGGTCGCCCGCCACGTCGCACCATCGTCTGCCGGCCCCCCGGGTCCGCCTCCCTCGGAAGAAGACGCCCCCTGGCTCCTCCGACCCGACCGATGGCAGGACGAATTCCCGACCGGGACCGCGCCGTTCGTACATTGCGGCGCCCTGGAGATCAAACCGGTCTCACGCTTATTGCCGGCGCCCCGCCTGCGATTGGATCTTGAACGCCTGGGCAAACGCGTCCAAACCGACCCCTTGACCCAACTCGCCTTCTATCCTCTGTTGGTGGATTGTTGCCGGGCGGCAACTCTCGTCGCTCGCCGAATCCAAACGTGTATCGCCGAAGCGGACACCACGGGTCTCTCTTTGCCTGCCGCTCTTGAAGTGCGACGCCTGGAGGTCTTGCTCCAGAAACGATTCACCGCGCTCTCCAAGGTCGGCCGGGTCCGAACCGCAGCGGAAATCCGGGACTTGGTCGGGCGATTTGCACTCAAAGGAATCACCCCGTCGCCCGCGGTCGTCTTTCGCCCGTGAATTGCACTGAATAAGGCGTGAGCCATCTAATGCGACGATGTGTCTCAACCGTCTTCGGAACATTGCCGCCGCCTGCCGGCCGAGGCGGCGCTTCAACACAGCCCGGCCCAACGCTCGCCACAATGACCTGAAACCGTGTAAGTTATGCCATCTCGCGACGAGGTCAATGAGGTCATCATGGCAAACGCACTTCGTCCGCGCCGCGGACTTCGCAACACACGAAAAACGAGCACAGAAGACACCGTGCTCCGCCGGACCACGGCCGTCGCGGCGCTTGTAGCGCACATGGATGCACCCGAAAACTCGTCGGTCAGCCCCCCAATGGAGAGTCATCACAATGAAGCCCACCCAAATCCGACTTCACCCCGCATTCGCTCTGGGCAAGGTGGACCCCCGCATCTTCGGGGGCTTTCTCGAACACCTCGGCCGAGCCGTCTATCAAGGCGTGTACGACCCCGACAGCCGTCATGCCGACGAACAGGGATTCCGCACCGACGTCCTGGAAGTGCTCCGCGAACTCCGCATGACGACCATGCGCTATCCCGGGGGAAACTTCGCTTCCGGATATCACTGGCTCGACGGCGTGGGCCCGAAGGACCAACGCCCCACAGTGCTGGAACTTGCCTGGCAGAGCATCGAGCCGAACACCTTCGGGACAGATGAATACATCACGCTCTGCCGGAAAATGAATTGGGACCCGATGATCACCGTGAATCTGGGCGTCGGCACACCAGAGGAAGCCCGAAACTGGGTCGAGTACTGCAATCGTCCGCCGGGAACGCACTATGCCGACCGGCGTGCGGCCAACGGCCATTCCGAGCCTTTCCACGTCCGGCTCTGGTGCCTGGGAAATGAAATGGACGGACAATGGCAGCTCGGACACGTCCCGGCTGAAGAATACGCGCTTCGAGCTTGGCAAGCCGCTCAGATGATGAAGGCGGTTTCCCCGGAAATCGAACTGGTGGTCTGCGGCTCCTGCGGAACCAGCCTGCCCACGTACATGGAATGGGACAGGATCGTACTCGAATCCCTCGGCGACCTCGCCGATTACATCAGTCTTCATCGGTACGTGGGAAACCCAGGAACCGATACGGCCGAATACTTGGCTGTCGGTGCTTCAGTGGACCGGCAGATCGAGGAAATGGACGCCGCCTGTCGTTTCGTCCAGGCCCTCCGCCGCAGCCGGAAACGCCCATGGCTCTGCTTCGACGAGTGGAATGTGTGGTATAAGAACCATGAAAGCAACGGCCACGGTGAAGCCGCCCCTCATCTGCTCGAAGAAGTCTACAATTTCGAGGACGCCCTGGCGGTCGCGGGCTTTCTTCACAGCTTCCTCCGCCATGCCGACGTGCTCCGCATCGCCAACCTTGCCCAGGTCGTGAACGTCATCGCCCCGGTCCTGACCCGCGGAGACGACCTGCTCGTACAATCGATCTTCCACCCTTTCAAGATGTTTGCCACCCGCCGCGACGGCGTCGCCCTCAAACCCGTCGTCGAGGGGCCGCAGTACGAAAGCCGTTCCTCGGGACCGGTCGCCTGCGTTGACGCCAGCGCCGTGCTGGCGCCGGAACGGCTGCATCTGTTCGCCACGAACCGCAGCCTGGACACTGCGGCCGAAATCGCGGTCGACCTGGCAGACGCCGAAATCGCGGCGGTCGAACGAGGCGAACTCCTTGTCCATGCGGACCCGAAAGCCGCCAATACGTTCGACACCCCCAATGAGGTGAAACCGGTCGACTTCCGCGAGGTCCGGCTTATAAACGGCCACGCACAATTCGAGCTGCCGCCGCTTTCCCTGGCGGCGCTGACCCTCGGTCTGAAATAGGGCGGCCCAAAGCCGGCGGGAGCGGACATCCGGGCGGACGCTACGCCCTCTCGCGACGAAATTCATGGATTCATCACGCCAACCTGAACTGTTCGCGCGTCGCTTGTGCCGCATGTGGTTTCGCGGCAAGACGCCGGTGTGGTGACCACTCCAGCCGAGGGTTAGCCGAGACGGCCGCCCACCGGGGCGGAGTGATCCGCCTCAGGCGGAGAACGCCAACTTGCAGCCGTAAAACCAGATGCAGTGCCGGCCTTCGCCAAGGCTACGGCCCGACAGGCAGGCGGCTCGCCCGAAGGGTGAAGCGCATTGCCGTCCTTTCGACGCAAGCGCCGGGAATCGAGTACTGTCGCTGCATCGTCCGCAACCGTTCTCCGTCCAGTGTGTATCGATACAAGACTGTCGGCTTCATGAATAGGTCAGGCTGAGAGTCAAGTACGGCGAAGCGAGGAGTATCGACGTTGGCCACACCCCACCCCAACATCGTTTTCGTCTTCCCGGATCAGTTCCGACAGCAGGCTCTGGGCTGCATGAACGCGGACCCCGTCCGCACACCGAACCTGGACCGTTTCGCTGCGCAAAGCCTTGTCCTGACCCACGCCGTCAGCAATTACCCGGTATGCAGCCCCTACCGGGCAATGTTGTTTACCGGTCGATACCCGTTTCATAACCACGTGACCGGCAACTGCTACTCGGAAACCCGCTCCCGCGGCGTCTTCCTCCGGCCGGAGCACCGCTGCATCACGGACGTCCTGCACGACGCCGGTTACTCGCTGGGGTATATCGGAAAATACCACCTGGATACACCCGGGTCCGACGATGCCCGCTTCGGGGAAGGACTGCGGGGCGATGGGCGAATTTGGGACGCCTACACCCCACCCGGCCCCCGGCGCCACGGAATTGATTTCTGGCATTCCTATGGGTGCTGCGACCGACACATGCGCCCCCATTACTGGATCGGAAACGCCCCGGTCGATCAGCCGACCGAATTCGGCGAATGGTCCGTGAAGCACGAGACCGACGTGGCCGTGGATTACATTCTCAACCAAGAGCGCATTCACCGCGTCCCCGGGAAGCCCTTCGCCCTTTTCGTCGCATTCAACCCGCCCCACACCCCTTTCGACCAAGTGCCCCCACAGTATTTGGACATGTATCGGCACGCTGAGCCCGAACAACTCCTCAACCGCCCCAATCTTCCGGCTGATGACGGGGCTGAGGCGGCCCGGCGGTGGGTCCGGCACTATTTCGCTGCCGTAACGGGCATCGACGAACAGTTCGGACGAATCCTGCTGGCTTTGGACGACGCCGGACTCCGGGACGACACGATTGTAGTTTTCACCGCAGATCACGGCGAAATGATGGGGAGTCACGGTCGAATGCACAAGGACGTGATTTACGACGAGTCTTTCCTCGTTCCATTTCTGATTCGGTGGCCCGGACGCCTGCCGGCGCGGCGCGACGACCTGCTGCTGAGCGTCCCGGATATCATGCCGACTTTGCTGACGCTGGCAGGACTGCGCCGAGCCGTCCCGCCTGAGGTCGACGGCCGTGACCGGTCCGACATCTTCCTGGGCAAACCCGGCGACCGCCCCGAAAGCGCACTCTATTTGGCTCCCAAACTCGACGCTCCTCGGCGCGGGAAACGCGGCATCCGCACGCACCGTTGGGCTTACGTGGTCGACCGGGATGCAACAGAGTCCGATCCGAAATTGTTGTTCGATTGCCTCGAAGATCCTTACCAGTTGCGGAACGTGGCGGCCGAACGGCCCGAGGCGGTTCGGGAACTCGAAGCCACGCTCCGGGATTGGCTCGCGCGCACCGGCGACCCTTGGTCCGAAGAATGA
>JAADHN010000156.1 GCA_013151865.1 Kiritimatiellota bacterium | reverse complement strand
CGGACCCCGCGGAGTATCGGTTCGGGACATGGGGTCGGTACAAGGGAAGCGGTCGGCACCCGTTCCAGGCGAACGTGGTGCGGCATTTGCGACGATACCTGGGCGAACAGGCGCGGAATTGGAGCGGGGCACGGGTACTGGCGGAACTGAATGCGGACATGGCGCGGGTGGCGGCGTCGGAGCGGGGCGAAAGTTCTGAAGCGATCTTCGTGGCGCAGTCCGCGGCACGACGGGGCGACGGGTTCGTGCTGACGGCGCAACGTCGGGTCCGATATTGGTCGGACGGTGCGATCATCGGCTCGAAGTTGTTCGTGCGGAACATCGCGGCGGCGGTGATCGATCCGGAACGGGCGGAGAAGAAGCGGTTGGCGGTGGCGCGGCAGGGCGACGTTGCGGCCGGAATCTATTCCTGGCGGCGCTTGAATCCGATCTCGTGATCGGGGCGGCACGTGCGGAAAAAGAAATCGGCGCGCGAGCGCCCTGCTCCTTCCGTCGATGGCCTGAGTGTCCCCCGTTCATTCTTCGCGCTCATTCGAGCGAGGTCGCTCCGGGGCTCGCTCCACCGCGCTCCCCCAAAAACGCTCCGCCTCAGGGCGGTCCGGCGACAGCGCCTCGACGGACTGCTTCCTCGCAACTGGACGCCCGCGGTCCGGTACCACCGCTGAACCCGGCCCCGATCCGCCACCGCCCGAGTTCTCACTCCACCCGGCAGACTTCCGCGCAAGCGCCACACCGGCATCGCCCCGCGCCGGAAGCAGGTGCGGCACGCCCGGACAGGCGGGACTCGGACCAATCGCAGTCTACCCCGGCACCCGGCACAGTTCGTCTTTGTCCCGTGTTGTACGCCCAACGGCGACGCCGAAGCAACATGGCCCAGTTGCGACGCTTACCCACAGCCGGCCAAGCCGTTTCGCCCTCCCGGAAGGGCCGGGGCGAAAAAACGCCTGCGGAACCGACATGCGCCCCCCGCGACTCCGTCGATGCGGTCGTCGACACCGGGCGCCGACTATTCCTTGCGCAGCCTTTCGACCGTCTCGATCAACGCTGCGCAGATGATTTCGTTGTGCCGAGTGGTCATGCTCGGATGGATCGAGACACAGAACAGGCGTTCCGCCAAGCGGTTGCTGTGGGGCAAGTCCTGGCCGGGCGTCATCTTGCGCAGGTACGGCGTCTGGATATACTGGGGCGGATTGGCCACCACACAGCCCACTCCGTACTCCTCGCGCATGATCGCGATGAGCCTGTCTCGCTTTGCCCCGGCCCAAGCGTCGGGTACGAGGCAGGTGTACAGGTAGAAGCTGTGCCGGCATTCCGGAGGCTCGTGGGGCAGGGTGATTTCAGGAAGACCCGCCAGCAGCTTATGGCGTTCGTGGGCCACACGCCGACGGCTCTCGACGAACTCGGGCAAACGCCGCAACTGGACGGAACCGACGGCGGCCTGGACCTTGGTCATTTTGTAATTCGTTCCCCAGGTGTGACCGCCGCCGAACTGGCGGATGGCGCGAAAGCGTTCGATCAGTTCGTCATCGTCGGTGGTGATGGCGCCACCTTCACCGAGGGTTGTCATGTTCTTCTGTGTGTGGAAACTGAAGACCGTGCACCAGCCTTTCTTGCCGATGTGCGTCCCTTTGTAACCGCCACCCAAGGCCCGGGCGGCATCGCCGATGACCGCGAGGGGGCCGTGCTTCGGGTGCGGGTTGCGTTCGGCGACCTCGAGCAGGTCGTCCATGGGGGCCGACAGCCCGTTCATGTGAACAGGAAAAATGGCGCGCGTACGCGGCGTGATGCGGCGTTCCACGTCCTCGGGGTCGGCTTGGAAAGTGCGCTCGTCCACATCGCACCAGACCACTTTGCCTCCCTGGCCGATCACCGACAGCGCCGCGGCTTTGAAGTTGATGGCCGGCACGATGACTTCGTCGCCCGGCTCCAGGTTGAGTGCCATCATGGCCATGTCCAAGCCGGTGCCCGCGCCGTTGATCGAGATTGCGTGGCGGACCCCGCAGAACTCGGCAAACTCCCGCTCGAAATTCAAGATTTCGTCCACGTTGAATCCGAACCCCACGGACGGATCCATGGAGGCACGAATGGTCTTGACGACCGCCTCGATCTCCTCTTCGGTGTAGGTTCCGCCCAACAGGGGCTCGCCGAACGAATAGAGGGTCGACCGTTCCCCTGCAAGGATCTCTCTCCGCCGACTGGTTTCGATCATTTCCGGGTACTCCTCTGCTGGGATTCGCCTCTTTCATCCTGCATGATCCAACGGTCCCGACTCGAGGCCCGGGGCGGCGGGCAGATTCGTCGTCCGCCTTCTGCCGAAACCGGATCTTTCCACTGCTTTCATCTGCCATCAGTCGTGGTACTGTATGGTTTTCTCGCTGCACCGGAAAGAGTATGCACTTGGAAAGAACCTGCAATAAGTTGGACAAAGTCTGCGGAATCGTGCGTTCGACCCTTGGTTGGCTGTCACGGCTCGACCAATCTCCCGTCGTCTACATCGCCGAGGACCGTACGCGTGTTGCGACCGAATGCAGATCGTTGCTGGAGTTCGGCCTGCATTCGTGGGGCGCCAAGACGGATGTGTGGGTCGGGAAGCGCCATGCCCTTTCCACCCCCGGCACTCTTTTGGTGATGAACGCGCACTTCGGCAACCGCGGCACACCGGAAAAGTCTTGGCGCTACTGGTGCCTGTCGCTGGACGTCAGCCGCTCATCGCCGTTGCCCGGAATCGCGGCCGCGCCGATGTTGTCCGCCGTTTCTTTGTCGGACCCCACTTCGGTCGGACGGCGATACGAAGGTGTGGCCCGGGAGTACGCACGGCGCAGTCCCGTCCGACGCGAGCGGATCAAGGGTGCCGTTCTGCTGCTGTTCGCCGAGCTGTTGGAGGATCTACTGCAGGCCAGGGGGGGAGGGGCGACTCGGCATTCGGTCCCGATAGAAACGGCCTTGGAGCTGATGCAGCGCCATTACCGGGACCCCGGCCTGAGCCTGGGCGCCCTGGCGAGACACGCTCATCTGTCCGAACCTCATTTCGGACGGTTGTTCCGGACGGAAGTGGGCATGGCCCCGATGAAATACCTGCGCGATATGCGACTTGCACGTGCCCGAGAATTGCTCCGACGGACGCGGCTCACCATCGCGGAGATCGCCCACGAGGTCGGCTATCGCGACCCCGCTTACTTCTCCCGTGGTTTCAAAGCCCAGGTCGGACAAGCCCCGCGTTGTTTCCGTCGAGCGGAGACCGTGTCGTGCCGCCCCACCCCCGACTGACGGCTGGAGGATTCTGCAATGGCCTATCCCGGACGCGACCGATCGATCGTGCGGAATCTGGCGGCCCGGGTGGCCGAAATTGCCGCTTTGCCCGCTCAGCGGCAGCGCCGTGACCTGTGGGTCCGCTTGAATCGTCTGGAACGGACCCGGCCGTTGATTCACATCCAGGCCTTGGCGCAGAACATTTGGGAGGAACTGATTCCCGAGGCGACACTGCTGTGCGAGGATCGTTTCTGCCGTGCCCAGGAGCTGGAGTTGCGCAAGCGGATCTATTGCTGGGAGCGTTTTGCCGACGACCGCGTCACGAGTGCCGTCGTGGCCTCACCCATTACAATTCGCGGAGACGCATGGAGCACGGGCTTCGGGATTCGCCGGCAGGTGGAACGCTCCGCCGAGCCGTCGGGGGCCTACGCCTTCGTTCCGGTGATCACCGATCTTGCAGATATCGCAAAGATCGAGGTCGAACCCGAAGTGAGCGTGGACTGGGAGGCGACCGAGCGCACGTTCGAGGCGCTCAGCGATCTCTACGACGGAGTGCTGCCGGTGGAAAAGCGCGGCCGCGATTTCTTCTGGTTTGCCCCCATGGATCAGTTCATCACGTGGCGCGGCATCGAGCAGACGTTTGTGGATCTCATCGAGCGGCCCGACTGGGTGCACGAGGCGCTCGAACGCATCACGCAGGGGTACCTCCACAGCATACGGCAGATGGAAGATCTGGGGCTGCTGTCCCCCGGGCACGGCAATACGCTGTTGGGGTCCGGAGGATACGGTTGGACCGATTGCCTGCCCCAAGATGACTTCGATGGCACACACGTGCGCCTGCGCGACCTCTGGGCCCGGGCCGCGACGCAGATTTTCACCAACGGAATCTCGCCGGAAATGCACGAAGAGTTTGCCATTCGGTACGAGAAGCGGCTGCTCGAGTGTTTCGGCTTGAGTTGCTATGGCTGCTGCGAGCCACTGGACCGCAAAATGCACGTCGTACGCAAGATCGTCAACCTGCGCCGAGTTTCCATGAGCCCCTGGGTCGATCTGGACCGAGCCGCAGCTGCTGTCGGTCGAGATTATGTTCTTACGCATAAACCGAATCCGACAGTCGTCAGCATGGAAGGCTGGCACCCAGACTTGGCTCGAGCGCAGTTGCGGGAAGCGTTCGAGAAAACTCGGGACAACGTGGTCGAAGTCAATCTCCAGGACCTGCACACTGTGCGAAACGAACCGCATCGGCTGACGGAGTGGGCAGCCATGGCCATGGAGTTGGCGGAAGAATATGCGTGACGAACCCACCGCACCGCCGCCCGGGTTTTTCGGGCGCGGGCGCACCCCGACCTCAAGCGTACCAGCAGCGGAACACCTGCGACACTGAGTACGAGCGGTTTTTCATTCAGGGACGTACGGCCGCGGCAACGTACACTCCGGTGATGATGAAGGCGTCGTTACTCAACACCTGCCGGTAGATGGTCTGCAACGTGCGGACGGCCCGCTCGCGTTCGTTCTCCGGGACCAGTTGGTGGTTGAAACCGGTCACCACGTCCAGGATCGTGCGCCTCGGCAACTGTTCACTGGTTACCGTGACGATATTGACCCGAAGGTGTTCGAATCCGGTCCGGACCAGGTAGCAGCCAAGTTTGCGACCGACTTTTCGATCGCCGCCAGCGCGGCGCTGGTATTCGGCCACCTCGGCGGTAAAGGCTGCAAACCCTTCCGGCTCAGGGAAGATGCCAAGCAGGCCGTCATCCGCGTCCACCAGCACCACGCGTCCGCCCGGCGCCAAGACCCGGTGGACTTCGCGGAGCGCGACCTCGGGGCGGTCGAGATGTTGGAACAGAAAACGGCCGTAAACGAAATCGAACGAGGCGTCCGGTAGATCGAGGGCGTAGACGTCCTCTTTTCGGAACGTGACGCCGGACAAATCGCGGCATTCGTTCCGGGCCACATCGAGGAGTGGATCGCTCAGATCCACCCCCGTCACCGTTCCTCCCGGGGGCGTCAGCTCCGCAGCGATGTGACGGGTGATGAAGCCTGGGCCGCAGGCCAGATCCAATACTCGCATGCCTGGTCGCAGGCCGGCCTGGACAAGCACCCGCTTCTCGATGTTCCAGGCGGTCTCCGCCTGTTTCCTGAGACGGGCCAATTCCTCTTGCGGTGAGGATAGCGCACCGAAATCGTACGAACCGGCATCAGATGTGCCTTGCCTGCTCATGGGCGGGGTCTCCTGCAGCTTGAGCCCGGCCACAAAGGGTGCGTGGCCGCGCGCGAGTGCGATTTTGGGTGAGATTTCGTTCCCGCCAAGCGGGACCCGGCGATGCTACCCTCACCGGTAATTCCGCTCGGCGGGAGGCGGAAACGGCGAAAGATCGTCCGAAAGCGTCCGCCCCCTCTCGCCTTCGTCCCGCGCCTAGGGGACTATGGCGGGGAGGTCGCAACACGCACGCCGACGGGAGGGACCGAGATCGATCCTGCGTCTATTGCAGTCGCGGTTGGGCCCCCAGTGAATTGCATTCACACCGTCCGATTCCGTTCGCGGCCAAATCGGCCCGACTGCAGCCCGAATACCATACGCGGCCGACACCGTCCCCGCAAGGTTTGTCCTGCCGCCGCATCTCGATTCTCGGGAAACCAGCCGGGCGGTCCGCCGACCGAACGACGTGCAGAGCGGGGTTTGACGCGCCCGCGAACATCCGTTACCTTGATCTCGGCCACAAAGGGCGCACGAGCGGTGTTGAGTGCGCGGGGTGGCCTGTTCCGTTCGGGAGGTTTCCCCCTGCGCATAGTCCCAGAGTCCCCGTGGGACGAAAACGGCGGGAATCCACCCCGAAATCGGCCCGCGACCGCGCACCCCGGCCGGGCTCCTGTCGATGGCGAACGCGTATCGGCACTTCGGCGTTCGCTTTTTGACGCATTTCAGGGGTTGCACGGGGGGCGGGACGCCGCCGCTTGGCCCATGGTGGAACTGCATCCGAAAAGGCAGTACAGTGAATGAATTATCGCGGCATGTGTTAAGTGTTTTTTTGGGGTTCTTTGCAATTATGAATCCGATTGCAAATACGGCCGTGTTCATTGGAATAACCGGAAATGAAGAAAAAACGGTTCAAATGAAGATTGCCTGTAAGGCATTGATAATCTCATTCTTTATTGTTGTATTGTTCTCAGTGCTTGGCAAGACAATTTTTCACTTATTCGGTTTTACGCTACCTGCATTGAGGATAACGGGTGGCGTTCTAGTGTTTCTCATCGGTTATCAAATGCTCCACGGTGAAATCTCAAAATTACATAATCCTCAAGACAATAGTGACGTCGATATATCCGTATCGCCTCTTGCGGTTCCGCTTCTTGCAGGTCCGGGAACTATCGCAACGGCCATGAATTATTCGGCCACAGGAGGTTGGCTTGAAATAACCATCACCGTGGCAACATTTGCCATTCTATGTTTGATCACATTCGTCTGTTTCATCTTTGGTCAGAAAGTCGTGACTATTATTGGCGAGAGCGGTTTGAGTATTGTCACCAGATTAATGGGGCTTATACTGGCTGTAATAGGAACTCAGATGTTTATTGTAGGCGTTTCCGGTGCGATGAGTTCACCCGTGAACTGACCGGGACGAAATCCACGACCGAATTCGGCGCTCTTGCCGGCCTGCGCTCAGTCGAAGGTGCCGGTAGGGCAGTTGCACCGCCAATCATCGCCTGTGACGCTGCAGCAGGTGGGCTGAGTACGGGCGAACTCGAGGTCGAGCCCGCGGCGACGTTGTGTCAGGTTTTCGACGCAAATCGAGGAGTGAGAGCCTGATGAAGACTCCGACCGGGGGACAAATTGGTATCCTGACGATGGCGGTAAGCTGCTTGATTACCCCAGGCGTCGATACAGGCGCCAAGGAAGCAAGGACTTTTTCGCAAGGACAATACTTGCGTCTTATGAACAAAGCGCTCGACGGGGTTATTGATAAGTGCCGTAACCAACCTCGGCATGAATTGGTTTTCAGTGCCAACCTTTTCTTTGCACATGAAGTCTGCATAAAAGCCATGCCCCTGGAGATCCTCACGAAATATGTGGATGCCCTAAAAGCGGCTGGTGTGAATCGTATCGACATCAACATGGGGCTTTTTCCATGGCTGAATAACCACGAAGAGACCATCGGGAAATACGATGCTCTTGTCCGTCATATTCGACAGGCCAACTTGCAGCTTGCCGTCAACCCGCAATACTCGGGCATGTATCACAAGTTTCGTACTTTCGACGACTGGGCGACTGCGGCACTCAAAGTGTATCCCCGAATTGCCGGGCGCTATCAGCCGGAGATCCTCGTAGTGGTCCATGAGCCCACCGTCATGAATGACCGGATGGGGATTCATGCGGGGCCGGAGCGGTGGCGTGACTTCGTTCGGCGGGCGGCCCGGGCCATCAGAAGCGTTTCGCCGAGAAGTCGATGTGGGGCGGGGATACTGGCAGGTCGCCCATCCGAGCGACGTTATTTCGAGGCGTTTCTTCTTCTCGATGAACTCGATGCCATCAGTTTCGACATCTATCGCATCAGCGGTCTGGGTGCGGCGAACAAGATGATCCCGCAAGCGAGAAAACGCGGCAAGAGTGTCTATATCGAAGAAACCTGGCGGCCGCCGTACTACGTTCAACGATCCGGCAGGGATGAGACGTTGGACGCCATTAGCGCCAAGGGGATTGGCGACCAAGTGTTTCAGGCGCTCGACGCCAAGTGGCTCACCGCGATGATACTGTATGCAAACGCATGGAGACTGGAGGCGGTCACGCCCTTCTGGACGCAGACTTTTTTCAAATACGTCACCGGAGACGGGAATGCCCTGGATCCAAGTTACAACCGGCAGGTCGTGGAGGCAATCAAGGCGGGGGAGGTCACCAAGACATTCGATGCGTTCAAGGCACTTATTCAGCAACAAGAAAAGCTGCTGAGTAATACTGTTCGTCAGACCTCAGTAGATTGAGCTTGGAGGTCTGTTATTCAGTGCAGGGCGAGACGTCGTGCCTACTCCGCACGTTGCCCGCATTGTCGTCCCTCGGGGTCGGGACTGCGGGGGTAGAGAATTGGACCTCCCCGGTGCAATCCCACGGCAAGGTGGGCCGGTTGCGATGCTTATCGGCGAACGTGTTGTCCCTGCAGATTGACGGGGCCCTGCCTCGGCGGCCAGGGACTGCCTTCGGGTTTGTCGCACCGGGGGTCAGATTTCGCGCAAGGCTTCTTTCCGGCTGAGCCGGATGCGTCCGCGGTCGTCGATATCGATGACTTTCACTGTGATGCGGTCGCCCACCTTGCAGATGTCCTCGACCTTGTTCACGCGGTGATCGGCCATCTCGGAGATATGCAGGAGTCCGTCCTGGCCCGGCAGGATCTCGACAAATGCCCCGAAATCGCGGACCGTTTTAACCTCGCCCCGGTAAATCTTGCCGATTTCGGCTTCCGCCGTGACTGCCTGGATTTCGTTGACAGCCTTTTCCATGGCCTCGCCGTTGGCGGCGAATACATTGACGGTGCCGTCGGGCAGAACGTCGATTTCGGCTCCGGTCCGCTGGCAGATACCGCGGATCACTTTGCCGCCGGGGCCGATCAGTCCGCCGATCTTTTCCGGGTTGATCCTCAGGCTGCGGACCTTAGGGGCGTATGGGCTCATTTGGGCCCTGGGCTCTGCAATGCAGGCGTCCATAACGTCGAGGATTTTGGCGCGGGCCCGCCGACTCTGCTGCATTGCGGTATACATGGAATCGATGTCGATGCCGGGGATCTTGAGGTCGAGCTGGAACCCCGTGATCCCATCGCGGGTGCCGGCCAGTTTGAAATCCATGTCGCCGTAGTGGTCTTCCGATCCGAGGATGTCGGTGAGAAAGATCTTGCGGTCGCCGTCCGGCGCGGTCACCAGTCCCACGGAGATCCCGGTTACCGCCTTGCGGATGGGGACGCCGGCGTCCATGAGGGCGAGGCTGGCGCCGCAAACGCTGGCCATGGAACTTGAGCCGTTGGATCCGAGGATGTCCGACACGCAACGGATGGTGTAGGCGAATTCCTCGGGGATCATTCCGGCCAGGGACCGTTCGGCGAGGGCGCCGTGGCCGATTTCGCGGCGTCCCGGCCCGCCGATCCGGCGGACTTCACCGACGCTGAAGGGGGGGAAGTTGTAATGAAGCATGAATCGCTTGCTCGGTGCGCCGCCGGTGATGACGTCATACTCCTGGGCGTCTCCCTCGGCGCCGAGAGTCACGGAAACCAGGGCCTGGGTTTCTCCGCGTGAAAACAAGGCGCTGCCGTGTGTGCGGGGCAGGGCCCCGACTTCCGCGCTGACGGGCCGGAGATCTTCGGGGCCTCGGCCGTCGCTGCGCTTGCCTTGTTCCAGGATCAAGCGCCGCACCGTTTCTTCGGTGACCTGATCGAAGGCCGGACGAAAGTCGGGTTCGTCGTTTGCTTCACCTGCCGGGAACTGTTCCGCGAGTGCGGTCGTCATCTCTTCGAAGACCGCTCCCAGGGCCTGGTCCCTGGCCTTCCTGTCCATCACGAGGCAGGCATCGTCAATGCGCCCGCGGCAATAATCTCTGACGGCTTCGAGCAGGCTGTCGGGCACGACCCGCAGGTTGGGGACTTTTTTGGGTTTGCCGGCCCGGCCCGCCAAGTCCGCCACGGCGTCCACGATGCGTCGCACGCAATTATCGGCAAAGCGCATGGCGTCGCGCAGGGTCTCTTCGCTGACTTCGTCGGCTCGTCCTTCGATCATGATTGTCTTACCGGGTGCACCCGCGTACACAAGGTCGAGATCGCTTTTCTCCATCTCGGGGTGAATGGGGTTTGCCACGAATTCTCCGTCGATCCGGCCGACTCGCACGGTCCCGATCGGGCCGTTGAACGGGATATCGGACAAAGCGAGGGCAGCTGATGCGCCGAGCATGGCCAGAACGTCAGCCTCGTTTTCGCCGTCGGCGCTCAACAGGCGCGCCACGATCTGGATCTCGTCGAAGAAGCCTTTTGGAAAAAGCGGTCTCAAGGGACGGTCTGTCATTCGTGCGGTGAGGATTTCTTTCTCGGTGGGACGACCTTCGCGTTTGAAAAAACCTCCGGGGAACTTGCCGGCGGCGCTGAATCCCTCGCGGTAATCCACCTGGAGCGGGAAGAAATCGATCCCCGGTCTCGGATCTGCCGAACAGACCGTCACCAGTACGATGGTGTCCCCCTGCTGGACGGTCACGGCGCCCGCCGCCTGTTTGGCGATTTTTCCGGTCTCGATCGTGAGGGTCCGGCCCGGCGTGAGTTCCGCAGTTACCTGTTCAATAGCCATTCTTGTTTCTCCTCGGTACGTCCGGGCCTGTTGTCCGGCCGGAACTTCGCTTGCTGTGGTGAGACCCGAGAGGTCGTACGACGGCTGGTGACAACGGGCCCCGGCTCAGTGCAGCAACCGATAGACGCTGAAACAGCCCCTCCTGCGCCCGACCGATCTCTCGGAGAACAGTCCGGCACACAGGAAGGCCCCACCCGACTTCACTCCTACCTCGCGGCGGGAGAGGGGGCAGCCGTCCGACGGGTTACGGATCGTCTCGGAATAGTCCGACCAATTCAGCGGAAGCAGCGACTTCGCCTGCGCTGCAGCTTATTTCGAGACGATGAATACCTGCCTCTCGCTCAAGACCGGCGATCTCGGCAAGAAGCGTCCGAGCAGCTCCGAGATGCCTTGGCGGCGGCACGGAAGGCGGAGAAGAAAGGAGAAGGGGACAGAATGCGGAATTGCGGTAGAAAAGGCCGCCGCACGGCGTCAGCCTCTTTTACCGGCCGAATTCCACATCCTGGACTTCGGCTTCGACTCTGCGTTCCCGGCGCTCGCTGTCCGATATCGAGCGAGCCGGGCACTGCCCGTCTGCGTCGTCAATGACGCAGTTTGAGCCGCTCGATGACGTTCTTATAGCGCTGGACTGATTTGCGCTGCAAATAGTTCAGCAGTTTACGCCGACGATTGACCATGGCAATCAATCCCCGGCGCGTACCGTAGTCGTGCCGGTGCTGGCGCATATGCTCCGAGAGTTGGGCGATTCGACGGGTCAGGACTGCGACCTGGACCTCGGGCGAGCCCACGTCGTTCTCGGTGATTGCGAAGTCCGCAATAACGGCCTGTTTTTCTTGCTTGTCCATCGTGAAAGTATGAGTCCTCTACAGTTTCCCGGGTGTCGGACCGGGGTCGCAACGGCCCCTCGCCCCCCCTGCGCGCCAAACCCGGGGCGGTTGCGTTCGAGGGGAAGAACCCGGGCGAGCAAAAAACAGAAGCAGTACTTTAGGGCCGCGGCGGATTATTTCAAGCGCCGCAGTGTCCGGGATGTTTTTTTTTGCATGGCCGGTGAAAACGAACGTGATCGGCAACCGGCTGAGGGCGACCGAGGGCCTGGGCGGCCTCGGCAGAGCCTGTCGGTTCATCCGGGGGAACCCGGGACGCGTGCCAACGCTTGCAAAATGAAGGACGACGCGTATTCTCCATGGGGACCGCGGGAAGCGGGGAGGAGAAATCGGCAATCAACTTCGGATAGCGGCAATGGACTTACCCAGACCGAAAAGCCAAACCGAAACGAACCTGGAACGGTCGAACGGCCCAAGGGCGCCCGCCTCGCTTTCCGCTCCCTGTTCGGCCGGCGGGAGACGCGATGGCGAATTGCCGCCGTCCCCGTCGGGTGTACTGCGACGTTCGGGGCTGTCGTTTCCGGCGTGGTTGCCTCCCCTACCGGTCGCCCTGTTCTTCCTCGCGTTGCTGGTGCTGGGGATCGCCCTTTTTCGGGACTACGGCATCTCCAGCGACGAAATCGTCAACCGCAACAACGGTCTCCTGACATGGAACTACGTGTTCAAGGGGGACCCGGCCCTGCTGGAATACAGCGACCGTTTCTACGGCACGGTGTTCGAATCGGTCCTGATGCTTGCCGAGAAGGCGCTGGGCGTCACGGACTGGCGGACCATCTTCCTAATGCGGCACTTTCTCACTTTTCTGCTGTTCTACGTCGCCGTCATCTTTTTTTACAAGCTCTGTGCGTATCGGTTTGCCGATTGGCGGTGGGGGTTGGTCGGGGCTGCCGCACTGGTGCTCAGTCCTCGGATATTCGGGCACGCTTTTTTCAATTCGAAAGACATCGCATCTCTCGCTTTCTTCGTCGTTTCGACCTACACTTTGGTCCGTTTTCTGGACGACAAGCGTGCCACTCGCGCCGTTTGGCACGCCCTGGCCTCGGCGCTGGTCATCGATGTCCGTATCCTGGGAGTTTTCATCCCGTGCCTCACGGCGGGTTTTGTTTTGACCGACCTTCTGCTCAAGAAAAGAGAACGTCGGCCGGGCGTGTATCGCGCCCTGGGACTGTACGCGGTCCTGCTGCCGGTCCTCACGGTCCTTTTCTGGCCGATCCTGTGGCGCCACCCCCTGGCGAACTTCATCGAAGCCTTCCGCCGGATGAGTCGCTATCCCTGGCACGGGACCGTCCTCTACTTCGGCAGATACGTCTCGGCGCTCGAGTTGCCCTGGCATTATGCATTGGTGTGGATGTTGATATCGATTCCCATTGTTTATATCCTGTTCTTCGTCATTGGGACATACCCGATTCTCAAGCGCCTGGCAGCTCATCCGTTCGCGACACTCCGGGAGCGCCGTGCGGAACTGTTGCTTCTGGTCGAGTTCGCTGTCCCTGTGGCGGCTGTGATCGTGCTGGGCTCGGTCCTGTACGACGGGTGGCGCCACCTGTTTTTCACCTATCCGGGCTTCTTGTTCGTGGCATTGGTCGGACTGCACTCGACCTGGAATTCGGTGGGAAACACCTTTCGGAGCCGACGGATGCGGACCGTGGGGCACGCCTTCGTGGCGGGAGTGGTTGGTGTGAATGCGGCGTGCGTGGCGTGGTTCATGGTGCGTTATCATCCCTATCAGAACGTGTATTTCAACGCCATTGCCGGCGACATGCGGTCTGTTCGCCGCAACTTCGACATGGACTATTGGGGTCTCTCTTATCGGGCCGGACTCGAGTACATCCTCGATCACGATGCCGGTAAGCAGATACCTGTTTTCATTGCTTCGCTGCCCAAAGAACTGGGGCTATTGGAGTCCTTGATTCTCACTCCCCGGCAACGGGCCCGGCTCGTGTTTGCCGACATGCCCTTGCACGCCCGCTATTTCCTCAGCAACTATCGGTGGCACTGCGACGACTATTCATTCAAGGACGAGATCTTCAGCGTACGAATCCGCGGCGGACGGATTATGGTGGTTTACAAGCTGTCGAAGGCGGACTTCGCGGACTTGGATCTACCGGAGGAGGTTCGGTCGCCCAAGGTTTGGCGGGGGGTGGCCCCCCCGGAAAAGCCCGGCCCGCCGCAGGACCGACCGGACGAGGTGCCCGCCCGCCCGGTGGTCATCGAAGGGCGGGAGTCGGCGCATTGACCGGTTCGGGACGAGGAAGTGGGCGGGGCGATTCGACCCCGCCGCAGTCGGACGGCGGGCGTTCGTGTTGTTTTCCGGAGTACGCCGCGCCACCTCACGGGCCGGTGTGATTGGCCGCCATCGACCGTCGAGACGGTTTTGCGGGGGTTGCGAATTCGCCTGTCATACGGAGCACAGAGCGTCTCGGAAGTGTCGAGACGATTCGACGGCGGCTGGGGGTCGGCCTGCGCTCTTGCCGGTTTCGAGACGCGGAAGGCTTTGCGGCGTTCCGCGCTGCTGGTCCTTCGTTACCTCCGGCCTCATCCGATCCTCTTGACAACTCGGGCCGTGCTGCGTATGATTGTGTTGCGGCATGTTCGGCGTCCGGCTCGACTCCGCGGTTTGCGAACGGCCGCCCTCCGGTGTCCGGACCCCTTTGGTGTGGGGCGGGCATCCTGTTGTACGCAAGGAGGATCGGATGATGAAAACGACGTTGTTGTCTCTCCGGTTGTCATGGTGGTTTTACCCGTTGATTCTCTTGCTGGGCGCTTCGGTCGAGCCGATGCGGGGGGCGGCGCCTCTGATCTCTCCTCTGCCGGAAGAAATCATGCGGGTGCTGGTAAAGGAGTTTCCGGGCGGCAAGGTGACCGGGTTCGGTCGGGAACGTGAAATGGGCATCTGGCTGTTCGAGGTGCGGGTTCGGAAAGGTCGCGAGAAGTATGGGGTGGAAATCACGCGAGACGGGGGCTTGGTGGAGATCAGTCGGTCTATCGCCGTGACGGAGTTACCGCCGCAGATTGCCGTCCTTGTCCGGACCCGCCTGAAGCCCGTTCGCGTCCTGCGGGTGGAACGCACGGAGCGCCGCGGGACTGTCCGGACGGGGCAGTACAAAGCGCTGAAAGCGCCTCGGATCGTCTATGAGATTTCGTACATCGGCCTCGACCGGCGTCGGTACAGAAAGCAATTGGACTCGAATGGCGTTCTCGAGTTGCCCGCAACGGTCTTGGCGGTCCTGAACAGCCGATTCAAAGGGGCGCGCATCACGGAAGTGGAACTCGATGCGGAAGGGGCCGAAGATCGGTTCCACATCCAATTGCTCACGCCTGCCAAAGCACGGATCGAGACGGTCATGGACAGTCGGGGGCGGATTCTCGAGATGGAGTATCCGATTCGCTTTGCGGCCCTGCCGGCTGCGGCCGCGAAGCGTTTGCGGGGCGACCGGAGCCTGCGTACCGCCGTCAAGACCGAAGTTCGACGCCGGGACGTGTACGATTTTCACCCAAGAAGGTCTTCGCGGTCGCGTGGGAAGACCCCGGCCCGGGCGGGGACGCCGAAAGCCACCGCGACCTACGTGGCCACCGTCTATGACCGGCGTGGGCGTATGTGCGAGTTCCGGTTCGACGAGCGTGGTCGATTGACCGCCAGCTCACCGTGGGAGCGGGCGCCCAAGCCGCGCGAAGATGAGGACGGCGACTGATTCCCGCCTCTCCAGGCACAGGCCCCGACCACTGGTGCGTGGGCGGTTCCCCTGTCTGCCCCGGGCCGCTCCGGGCGGCGCCCCGGCGATGGGATTGGTTTCGGGGTGAACCCCACCCCAGGGCGGCGAGTTTCTTCGAGAGCCGTGTTGGCGAGAACGCGGGTTTCGGACCGGCCGGCGGGCGGCAGGAAAGATTCTGCTGTTTCGCAAACGGTTTTTCCCGGCAGAAAAAAAGGGATACCCGATGAGAGTCCATCCACACACGGTGTTTTGCCCCGGCGCACGCACAGTGTGCCGCGCTTTTGTCTTGGTTTGTCTGGCCGGCGTCCTGTCCGTGGCGGCGGCTCCGTCCCCGGCGGAGACGGCGCGAGGGATACTCGAGGCGACGGGGGTGCACGGGGGCGTTGTCGTCCATTTGGGGTGCGGCGACGGGCGTCTCACCGCGGCGTTGCGTGCCGACGAGACCTTCTTGGTGCAAGGGTTGGATCCGACCCCGGAGAATGTGCGTCGGGCCCGGGACACCATCATGGAACTGGGGTTGTACGGGCCGGTGACCGCCGGTCGGCTTTCGGGCCGCGTGCTCCCCTACATCGACAACATGGTAAACCTGATCGTGGCAACCGACGGTGGGGCGGTCCCCGAGGGGGAAATGCTGCGTGTGCTTGCACCGGGAGGCGTGGCGTACATCCGGGAGAAGGACGCGTGGCGGAAAGTGGTCAAGCCGCGTCCGAAGAACATCGACGAATGGACCCATTACCTGCACGATCCCGGGAATAACGCCGTGGCCCACGATACCGTGGTGGGGCCACCGCGTCATCTGCAATGGCGCGCAGGCCCCAAGTGGAGCCGGCATCACGATCACGTCTCGAGTACTACGGCACTGGTTTCTGCGGGAAACCGCGTGTTTCAGATCATCGATCTCGGCTCCCTCGCTTCGATCTTATTGCCGTCGCATTGGGCCCTGGTTTGCCGTGACGCGTTCAACGGGAAACTGCTTTGGGAACGTTCGATTCCGGCGTGGGAGACGCGGATGTGGTCTCTCAAGAGCGGTCCGGCCCAGCTTCCCCGACATTTGGTGGCAGTGGGCGACGAGGTTTACGCTACTCTGGGTCTGAACGTGCCGGTCAGCGTTTTGGACGCTGCGGATGGGAGAACTTTGCGCACCTACCCCGGGACGAAAGGGGCGGAGGAGATTCTATGCTCGAAAGGCGATCTTTTCGTACTGGCGGACCCGCAGTTCGACATGGCCAAGTACACGGACCCCCGCGCCGTGCGCCGGCCGTGGTGGGACGGGCGCAGTTTGGACATCGTGGGCCTCCGCGCGGATTCGGGGCGGGAACTCTGGCGCGTGTCGAGCCCTGTGCTGCCGCTGACGTTGGCCGTCGATGACCGGGGTGTCTATTTTCATGACGGCGATTCCGTGGTGTGCCTGGATCGCCGGACCGGCAGGCGACTCTGGCGCTCGAAGCCTGTGCCGCGCTGCCGGCGGATCATGTCGTTCTTCGCCCCGACGCTGGTGGTGCGGCAAGGCGTCGTCCTCTTTGCGGGCGGCGAGGAATCCGGGCTGGTCAAATCGACCGGCGGTGCGACGAAATCCGACACGCTGACGGGGTTGGATGCTCGGACCGGCGCGGTGCTTTGGACGGCGCCGCATCCGCCTTCCGGTTACAGCTCCCCTGAGAATGTATTCGTGATCGGCAATACGGTGTGGTTCGACGAGTCGTCGAACGGGGGGTTGGCCGGTACTGTCACCGGTCGTGACATCCGCAGCGGCAACCTGGTCAGTCAGTTCAAACCCGACGTGGTTTCCTATTGGTTTCATCATCGCTGCTACCGCGGGCGCGCGACGGACCGTTTCTTGTTGACTTCCCGGACCGGCATCGAGTTCATCGATCTGAAACGGAAGCACTGGACCCTGAACCACTGGATCCGGGGCAGTTGTTCCTACGGCATCATGCCCTGCAACGGACTCATCTACACGCCGCCGCATCCGTGCATTTGCTATGCCGAATCCAAGCTGTCCGGGTTCGATGCCACGGCGCCGTCCCGGTCCACGGACGGCATCGTATACGGAGTACGGGGCGATCGTTTTGAAAAAGGGACGGCGATTCGACCCGCAAGTACGGGCTCCGAGCCCGGCGCCTCGGGCCCGGGTGCGGAGTGGGCGACCTACCGTCACGACTCGACCCGCAGCGGCGCCACCTCCGCCGCGCCGCCGGCTCGGCTCGTGGAGAAATGGACGACGCGTCTCCACGGACGCCTTACCGCGCCGACCCTGGCGGCCGGCAGGTTGTACGTGGCCGAGACGGACCGGCACACGCTGTACGCCCTGGATATGGATTCGGGGCGGATCCTCTGGCGGTTCACCGCGGGCGGGCGTATTGATTCGCCGCCCACCGTGACCGGGGGCCGCGTCCTTTTCGGGTGCCGGGATGGGGCCGTATACTGCCTGGACGCTCGCGACGGCCGGTTGAACTGGCGTTTTCGGGCGGCCCCCAGCAATGTGCAGCTCGTGGCTGCCGAGCAGCTCGAGTCTGTCTGGCCGATACACGGCAGCGTGCTGGTCATGAGAGACACCGTTTGGCTTGTGGCCGGGCGCTCCATGTTTCTGGATGGCGGATTGCGTTGGCTCGAACTGGACGCCCGGACCGGCCGGGTCGTCCGGGAACTCGTACTGGGCAATCTGGATCCGGCGACGGGGAAAGACCTGCACACGGACGTCAAATGGCTCAATATGCCCGTGGCCCTGCCCGACGTCCTGTCCTCGGACGGCGCCTTCATTTACATGCGGAGTCAGCGGTTCGACCTGACCGGCAGGCGGTACGACCTCGTTCCCAAAAGCGATAGGCCCGGCGTGGTGGCTGCGGACCAGTCCGGGCCCGGGCGACATCTTTTCAGTCCCACCGGCTTTTTGGACGATACCTGGTTTCAGAGGTCGTACTGGATTTACGGCCGCAAGTTCTCGAGCGGTTGGTCCGGATACTACCTCTCCGGCAAACTGGTACCGGCCGGGCGCATCCTTTGCTTCGACAAGGACACGGTCTACGGATACGGTCGAAAACCGCAGTTCTACCGGTGGACCACGCCCATGGAATATCAGCTTTTTTCAGCGCCTCTCGCCGCAGGGTCCTCCCCCCGGAAGCCTCCCATTTCGGCCAAAGTTTCTTGTGTCCGCATCGAAAACTCTCCGAGTCTCGATTCTGCGGGCAGACCGCTTACGGTCGCGGCCTGGGTCAAGCCGGAACGCGGGGAGGGCGTGGTCGTGGCCCGCGGCGCGGCCATCAACGGCTATTCCCTGTACTTGCGCGGCGGTCGCCCTCGCTTCGCGGTGACGGTCTCGCACAAAGTGTTCGAGGCCGCTGCTGTCCGCAAGCTTCCGAGCGGGATTTGGAGTCATTTGTGCGGCGTACTCGCGCGTGACGGTCGACTCCGGGTTTACGTCGACGGTCGACTTGCCGGCGAAAAGACGGGGGTCCCCTTGATTTCCAAGACCCCGATCGAACCGACCCAGATCGGGTTGGACGACGGCGGACCTGCCGGAAAGTACCAAACCATGCGCGGCTTCAAGGGTGCCATCGACCAGGTCCGGGTCTACCGGCGTGCCCTGGCCGGGGCCGAGATCGAGGCCCTTGTCCAGGCCCCGGGCGCGACCCGGCCCGAAGAGGTGGACCTGGTTCTGTTCCTGCCGTTCGACGGAGGTCGGGCCAGGGACGAATCGGGGAAAGGAAACCACGGTCGGATCGAGAATGCCAAAGTCGTGGGCGGAAAAGTGGGGCGCGCCTTGGCGTTTGCCGGCGCCGCGCCGACCGGTCCGGAGACAACGCCCGGGTACAGTGTACCGCACCGGTGGACGGCCGACGTTCCCATTCTGGTCCGGGGCATGGTCTTGACCGCCGCGGGAACGCCGGAAGCGCGGCTTTTCATTGCGGGACCTGCGGACCTTATGGACGAGACCCGGGCTGTGCGGCGCCTCTTCGCACCGGCCGGACTCAAGGAAGTGGCACAGCAAGAGGCCGCGCTGGCAGGAAGATCCGGGGGCGTGCTCTGGGCGGTGGCCGCCGGGAGCGGAGCGAAACTCGGGGAGTTGCGACTGGCGTCGCCCCCCGTGTGGGACGGGCTGATTGCCGCGGGCAAGCGTCTCTACCTGTCTTCGATGGACGGCGGCGTCCGCTGCCTGGGCGGACCGTGAGTTCCCTCTTCGGTCAGTCGCACGACGCGACGGATCAGCTCGGTGGTGGACAGGCCGGCAACGAAGGGGACGAACTCGATTCGGCAGCCCAATTCCTGCAGCAGTCTGCGTTCCCGGCGATTGATCGTATCCTCGGAGTAGTCCCCTCCCTTGGCGTATATCTCCGGCCTCAGGAGCCGCAGCAGCGGGCAGGCATCTGTTTGCTCGGGTGTGCCGAAAAGGACGACGGCATCGACGCTCTCGAGACTGGCCACCAGGTAAACACGGTCCGCCTCCGGCACCACGGGGCGAGCCGGACCTTTGATGACCGCGACCGAGGCGTCGGTGTTGACCGCGACGAGGAGGGCGTCGCCGAGTTCCCGGGCCCGATTCAGGTACTCGGCATGGCCGCGGTGAAGCAGGTCGAAGCAACCGTTGGTCATCACGAGGACCTTGCCGCTGTCGGCCAGTCGGCGGCGCCATCGGACCGCGGTTCTTTGCAGCATGATTTTGTCTTCGGGCCGGCGCATAGAGACGTTCCTTCAGAATTGAGACCGGGGGGGGTGATTCAGGGCCGCCCCGGCGTACCCGGTTGAGCACGGCCCCGCGTGGCTCGACGACGGTCCTTATTCCTCTACTCCCAGCTCGGCAAACAGGCGGCCCAAACCGGCGGCGACTTTCCGGAGCCTGTTCTCCGCTCCTGATCCGGACTCTTTTTCGAGGACGAGGGCGAGCCGACGCATTTCCTCCTGTCCCAGGTTGGAGGCCACTCCTTTGACCGAGTGTGCCACACGACAAAGCTCGTCCCATTGCTTTTCGTCGAGGCAGCGGTGCATCTCGTCGCGGAGTTCGGCGAGATTGATGCGTACGGCCCCCATGAGTTCATCCAGTTCGGCGCCGTCGATCTGATACTCACGGGACAAGTGCCGATAGACGGCTTGGATTCGGGCATTGGATCTGGGGCACACGGGCGTCCTCCTTTCCCCCGGGCCTCGGCGGGGTCGGCGCTCTTTTGGGGCCGGGGCTTGCCATGACCGTCAATTTGGGTACAATACTACCGTGCGGTCTTTGCGGAAGACATATCTTCCGTTTTTTTGTCTAAACATCCAATGCGCGCGATTCGCCCCACATTCGCCAACCCGGAGGACGGCAGGTTATGGATCGAGAAAACACGCGGGTAGTCACTGTGCCGGAGCGCCTTGATTCCGCCAGCGTGGACGCGCTGAAAGTCGAGATTCAGGCAGCGTTGGATGAAGCAGTGGGGATCGTCTTGGATTTCTCGCGGACGAGATTCGTGGACAGTGTCGGGCTGGGGACGTTGGTCAACCTGCTCAAGAGTGCCTCTCAGCGGGAAACGCCGCTGGCTCTTGCCGGGCTCACCCCGCAGGTTCGGCAGATTTTCGAATTGACGCGCCTCTACCGGCTTTTCGACATCTTCGAGACCGTGGAGCAGGCGCGTGGAGCGATTTGACGGCGACCGGATTCTCGTGTATAAGTAATGCCCGTCCGGAAGCTCATCGTGTCTACACTGATTTCAGGCGATTAACCGTAGGCCTTGCAAGGGGTTGTGGGCGATTCGCGGTAGGCTCGGGGCCGCCGGCCCGGAGCCGCGGTGTGGACGAAGGGAGTTTTCGACCAGGCGCGCGGTGCGCACCATCCATACTGTCCGCCGCCGGCGGGCCCTTGAATGCACTCCGGTCGCTCCCAGCATGAAGTCGGTGCGAGACTTTGTCGGGAGCTTGCTTTTTTATCTGGAGGCCGATTGTCTCAGTGTCGTCTGGAAGGCCGATTGGCTCGCGGGTTCTCCGTTATCGCCCGGGCCGTTTGCGGGAGGCTTCGGGCTGAATGAGCTACCGGGACGCCGGAGTCTCCCGCACCGGCACGAGTTGTGATTACGGATGCGGGCCCCGGTACTGGCGTTCATCCTTGAATCGCGTTCGGGTGGATCAAAATGGAAACCGACCCAGAACTCATCGATCAATTCGTGGCGGAAGCAACCGAGTTGCTGACGACCGCCGAGGAGGACGTCCTCGCGCTGGAAGAGTCCGGTGCGGGCGCGGACCCTGCGCTGATCGACCGGCTGTTTCGGGCCCTTCACACGGTGAAGGGGGGGGCGGGACTGCTGGGGTTCACGACGTTTGCCCGGCTCGGCCACGCCATGGAAGACGTGGTCGGGTCGTTGCGGGCCGGCAAGCTCCAGCCCGGAGCGGAGGTCAGTGATCCTCTCTTGCGGGGAATCGACAGACTCAGGACGTTCCTCGCGGACTTGCAAAACGACTCGGTGGACATCAGCGACGAACTTCAACGGCTCGAGGCCGTGCTCGGCGCAGGGGACCAAGGGCAGGAAGAGGCCACGGCGGCGGACGAGGCTTCGTCGACGGACGCCGACACGCTGCGCGATTTTCTCGGGGACGCCAATGAGCAGGTCATGGCGGCGGCCGACGCGCTCTCCACGCTCGAAGAGGCCAAGGGCGCCGACGTTCAAAGCGCGGCAGGGGAACTCGCGGCGATCCTGAAGAATATGGTAACGGGGGCACAAAAGTGCGGCCTGACCCGAATTGCTGATTTGGCTGCAGCCCTGGCCGGGTTGGCCGAGTTGGTGCGCGACGGACAGTCGCCCGTGGACGATGAGGTTCTGGGCGCGGCCTATGCGGGGTTGGACGCGTTGCGGATGTTGCTGTTCAGCCCGGAAGACGACGAGATCCCCATTTCGGACGAACTGGCGAAACTGAAAGAACTCACTGAGAAGCGTTCCGTCCGGGCCGGACCGGGGGAAGTTTCTTCCGGACCGCCCGCGTCTGAGTCGAGTTCGCCGTCCGCTTCGCCGCCGGCCGACGTTCCCGGGGAAGTACAAACGCCGGTACCGTCAAAAGCGCCGGCGTCCGCTGTCGAAGCTCCTGTCCAGGCCGGCGGGGATGCCCAGGCCCAATCCATCCGGATTCCCATCACGTTGCTGGACCGTCTGATGAATCTGGCCACGGAGCTGGTCCTTGTGCGGAACCAGAACATCCAGGCGGTGCAGGCAAAAGACATCGCCGAACTCCGTTCGATCAGTCAGCGTCTGAACGTGGTGACCAGCGACCTGCAGGCCACGATCATGCAGACGCGGATGCGGCCGGTCAGTACGGTATTTGCGCGGTTCAAGCGGGTGATCCACGACCTGGGACGACAACTCGGCAAGAAAATCGAACCTGTTTTCAGCGGGGGTGAGGTGGAACTGGACAAGAACATTCTCGAGGCCATTGCGGACCCCCTCTTGCATCTTGTAAGGAACGCGGCCGACCACGGTATCGAAAGTCCCGAGGAGAGGATCGCCAAAGACAAGCGGCCGACAGGACGGCTCCGAATCAAAGCGTCGCATCGGGGTGACCAAGTGCATATCGAGGTTTCGGACGACGGTCGCGGCATGGACGCTGACGAGTTGCGGAAGGCTGCGGTGCGCAAGGGGATGCTCACGGAGCAGGAAGCGGCCGAGCTGAGTGAGCGCGAGGCCTTCTCCCTGGTGTTCGAGCCGGGGTTCTCGACGTCCGAAGTCGTTACCGACCTATCCGGCCGCGGCGTGGGGATGGACGTGGTGAAGGCCTGCATTCAGCGGATCGGCGGCAGCGCGGAAATCACCTCCACCCCCGGCCGCGGCACCACGGTTACCGTTCGTCTGCCCCTCACTCTGGCGATCATCCCGGCGCTCATTGTCCGAGCCGGCGACGCCTGCCTGGCGATCCCCCAGACCAAGATCAAGGAAGTGGTCTGGCTGCAGGGCCCCACGGTTGCGGACGCGATTCAGAAAGTGGACCGCCAGGAAGTGTACTGGCTGCGCGGGCAGTTGCTGCCCATCGTGCGGCTGGAGAACGTCCTGGAATCGAGTTTTGGGGAAGAAGCCGAGGAAGAAGATGAGGGACCGCCGGTTACCGCCCTTCTCCCCAAGGCGCAACGCACGGAGCAAGGGGATGTTGTCGCCGAGCAGGCTGGACCGACGGAGCAGCAGGATGTTCATATCGTGGTCGTGCGGGCCGGAGCCGAACAATTCGGATTGCTGGTGAATGAAATCGTCGATACCGAGGAGATCGTCGTCAAGGGGCTGCACCACCAGATCAAGGATTGCGACGCGTTTGCCGGGGCCACTGTGCTCGGAGACGGGCGGATTGCTCTGATTGTGGACGTTGCGGCCATCGCCCAACTCAGCGCTCTTCGTTTCGCCGAGGGGCAGGAAACCGTCGTGGGCCAGCGCAGCCCGACATTGGAACCGCGGACGATCCTGCTGTTCGACGTCGGGACGCAGGAACTCTTTGCCATTCCGCTGTGTCTGATCATCCGTGTCGAGGAAGTCCCGGTCGACCGCATCCAGACCGCCAACGGCCGTGAGTACCTCGAATTCCGGGGCGCCCCGATCCCTCTGATCCGCCTCGAAGAGATTGTCCAGGGGCTTGCACCGCGATATCCGGACGGCGCCCTCTACGCCATCATCCCCAAGTCCAGCCGTCCCTTCGGCATCCTGGCGTCCCGGATCATCGACAACGTGGAGATGCCGCCTCAGGCGGATTTGCAGGCCATGAAACGACCCGGCATTACCGGATCGCAGTTGATTGACGGCCGCCTTTCGCTTATGCTCGATGTGTATGGGATCATCGAGACGGTCTATCCGGGCTGGCTGCCGATCGAGGAGGGGCTGGCCGGCAAGCGCATTCTCATAGCAGACGACTCCCCGTTTTCCCGTTTGCTTTTGGCCTCTTACCTCAGCGGAACAGGCTTGGAGATCGAGTTTGCGTCGGACGGACGCGAAGCGCTCCACGCTATTCGGCAGAAGGCGTTCGACCTGGTAATCAGCGACTTGGAGATGCCCCGAATGGACGGGTTGGAATTGGCGCACGCCCTGGCCAGAGACCGCCGATTCGCGTCCTTGCCTCTGCTGGCGGTTACCGGCCTCCGCGCCGGGGTGCGGGAAGCGGCGCTGGACGCCGGATTCTGGGATTGCAAGAGCAAGTCGGACCGCGAGGGAGTGCTCGAAGCGGTCCTGAAATGCTGCTCTCCCGACGTCGCCGCGCCAGTAAAACAGTCTTGAGGTTCGTTGTATGGTTCAGTTCATCTCATTCGACCTCGGAGGGACGTTCTACGGGCTCGATGTGCTCGTGGTGAAGGAAATCAGTGCGAACACGGACATTACGCCCGTTCCGCGGGCCGCGAGGCATGTTCGGGGTCTGGTGACCATCCGCGGCGAGGTGGTGTTGGTGGTGGACGTCGCGGTCGTGTTCGGACGCGATCCCCGGAAGGTCACGCCGGATTCGCGGATTATCATTTTACGGACTGCCGCCGAGTTGCGGCGGTCGCGGTTTGCCGAGTCTGGAGCGGACTCGAACGTCTTTGGGGACAAACCGGTGGGATTTCTCGTGGATCGGATCGGCGATGTCATTACGTTGGAAGACGATTCGGTGGCGCCGCCGCCGCCGCACTTGAAGCGGGAGGCAGCCCGGTTCGTGCAGGGCGTCGTCCACTTGGAGGGGCGCACGCTGGTGGTGCTGAATGCGGCGGAACTGCTGACCAATTGACGCGGGGCCGAGTGGAGCCGACGGCCTTGTCATACGATGGCAACAACCTAGGGAAAGCGAGGAGAGTCTGAGATGGACAAAGAACCGCAGAGCATGGTACCGATGAAGCGGGAGGTGGTGAGCGTGGCGCCGGTGAATGCGCCCGAAATCCTCTTGCGACCTGTGGGGATTTCCCGACAGGGATTGGCCATGGGCGCCCTGATCGTACTTCTTATGGTGTTCATGGGACTGTTGTATGTGGGGACGTTTCTTCCGCCGCCGATTGCGACCCTGATCGAGGGGATTGTCCTGATTGCGGGGATCGCGTGCGCCGTCCTGGCCTTGGGCTTACTCTACCGGAACACGCGTACCGGCAGCTTGCGGCACAGCGCAGTCGAGAAACACATGCAGGCTCTCACCGACGCCTACAATGAGGCGGTGGCCAAACAGATGGAGCTTGCCGAGGAACTCGAGCACGCCAATCAGCTCGTGGAGAAGACCGCGCGTTTGGATGCCGTCTTGCAGCGATTGCGCGCCCAGGCCGACCGGATTGCGGAAACCACTGCACGTCAGCTCGAGTTGTGCACGGAGCAGCTCGCCTCGATCGAGGGAAGCGCGAAAGAAGTCGACGGCGCCCTCAATGTCTTGGGCGCTTATGATCAGACCACTCATTCCTTGGCCGTTACGGCGGAGCAATTATCGTCGAACATTTCGTTGGTCGCCACGGCTGCCGAAGAAATTTCCACCAACATTACCGGAGCGGCTTCCTCGGTCGAGCAGGTCGGCATGAACATGTCGACGCTGGCCACGACTTCGGAACAACTCTCCAGTAATTTGGCTACCATCGACGGCGCTTTGAAACACATCGCGTCTTCGATCAGCACGATTGCCGAGCACACGCAAACGGGGGCGAAGGTAGGCGAAACCGCGGCCAAAGACGCCGGCGAGACCACGGCCATCGTGACCGAACTCGGGCGCAGCGCCGAGGAAATCGGTAAAGTCGTGAACGTGATCCAGGTAATCGCCCAGCAGACGAATCTGCTGGCTTTGAATGCGGCCATCGAAGCCGCGAGCGCGGGGGAGGCGGGCAAGGGATTCGCCGTGGTCGCCAACGAAGTGAAGGAACTGGCCAAACAGACGGCCTCGGCCACCGAGGACATTACCGAACGGATCCGGAACATTCAGCAAAAGACGACCCGGGCCGTGGCCGCGATACACGACATTACCGGGGTGATCAACAAGCTCGACGAACTGCAAAAGGCCATTGCCGGCATGGTGCAACAGCAGGAACAGGCCACTCAGGAAATCAGCCGGAACGTGACCGAAGCAGCGGCAGGCGTCGAACAAGTCTCGCGCAGTGCCAGCGAATCCGCCGCCGGGACCGGCCAAGTCTCGAAAGTCATCAGCGAGATCGCCACCGGGGCCAACGAAGTGGCCCGAAACATTTCCGAGGCCGCAACGTCGGTCACCGACTTCACCCGGAAACTCGCCGAGAGTTCCGATATGGTCACCGAGGCTCAGCGTCGGACCAGCAGCGCCAAGGACGCCAGTTTGGCCGGCAAAGAACAATTGCAGCAGTTGATGCAGACCGTCGAGCGCGTCCGCGACGCGGCGGATGAGCTTCGGGACATGGTCGGCGAGAACAACGGCGACTGACACCCCGGTCATCCCCACGCTTCGGCGGGCCGGAACCGGCACGACCTGCGCGCTCGCGGCGAACTCCGACCCCAGGAACTCAATGGTGCCCTGCAACGAAACAAGGCGCAGTGAAAGAACAGTATCAACAAATCCGAATCTTGGTTGTCGAGGAGGACATTTTCTGTCGAGACGCTATTCGTGAAGCGCTCTCCGGTGCGCCCGACGTCCACATCTGCGGATCCTGTCAGCGTGGCGTGACCGGGTTACAGTTGGCGATTCAAACCAAACCGGAAGTCGTGCTCCTTTCCGCATCACTGCCGGACATTTCCCCGGCCGATTTCATCATCCAACTGCGGTCGTCCCTGCCGGAGGCTGCGGTAATCGTGGTCGCCCAGGAAAACCCCGCCGTGGCCCGGCGCACGATCGAGGCGCTCGAGGCCGGTGCATTCGACCTGATCACCAAGTCGCCCCGGGCGTGCCGTCAGAAGCCGCTGGGCCGACGGTTGCGCGCTTCCCTCCTGCCAAAGGTCCGCTGCTGTTCCGTACAGCGCTACAGCCGCCTCGCCAAAATTCGAATTGCCGGCGGTGCCGGCAGCAACGATTCGGGGTCCGGCATCTATGCCGTCTTGCCCGAACGCGTGGCGGCAGACGTCGAGCGCCTCCGGGCAGAGCACACATTCGACGTGGTCCTGATCGGCGGTTCGACGGGCGGCCCGGAGGCCCTGGTCGAGATTCTGAAAAAACTGCCGGCGAATTTCCCAGTCCCGATCGTGTGCGTGCTCCACATGCCGCCGCTGTTTACGGAATACATGGCCACGGCGCTGAATAAGCTTTCGAAACTCGCCGTGCGCCTGGCACGGGACGGTGATTCGCTCAAGCCCGGTCAAGTCCTGCTCGCGCCGGGCGGACACGATGCCGAACTGGCTGCATCCGGGGGAGGAGAACTCTGTTTCCGAATCGTCGATCAAGTGCGAACGGACGCCGTGCCGCGTCCGTCCCTCGACGTACTCTTTCTTTCCGCCGCTCGTGTGTGCAAGCGGCGGGTCGTGGCGGCCATTCTGACGGGAATGGGCAACGACGGGACCCGAGGGCTGAAAGCCCTGAAAAGCAAAGGGGCCGTCACGCTTGCCCAGGACCGGGATTCTTCAGTGGTCTGGGGGATGCCCGGCAGCGCCGTCCAGCAGGGCGCCGTGGATGAAGTTCTTCCCCTCCGCAAGATTGCACGACGGCTCACGGAAATCGTAGGACGAGTGAAGTGATCAAACTGAGCGACATGGAATACAGGTTGCTACGCAACTACTTTCGGGACAACTGCGGGATCGACATCCTGCCGCACAAGCGCTACCTGTTCACGACCCGGTTACGGGAGTTCCTGGACAGCGAAGGCCTCGATTCCTACGGGGCGCTCTACAAGCGTTTGGCCATTGATAAAGACGCCGCCCTCCGCCGCCATCTTATTCAGGCCATGACGACGCATGAAAGCAGTTTTTTCCGGGATTGGCACCCCTTTGATGTCTTTATGCGAAAGATCCTTCCCGGCGTGACATCCGAGCACGCCGCTCGCGGCAAGGAATCCACGCCGATTCGCATCCTCTCCTGCGGCTGCAGTGCCGGTCAGGAGCCTTATTCCATCGCGATTTGCGTGAAGGAGTGGACGCGGACCCAGACAAAATTCAGGCCCGAGGATTTTTCCATTGTCGGGGTCGACATCGCAGAGCCTGTGCTCGAAGAAGCCCGGATCGGGGAGTACACCAAGACCGGCCTGGGCCGTTACCTCCCGGCGAGCTTCCTGCGAAAGTATTTCGCGCGGCACGGCGACAAGTGGCGCATTCACGAAACCATTCGCAACATGGTTCGCTTCACCAGACTCAACCTCGCCGAGCGGTTTACTTACATCGGGCCTTTCGACATTATCTTCTGCCGCAACGTCATCATCTACTTCCCTACCGACATCAAATCCCAAGTTCTGGAACAGTTTCATCGTTTGCTGCCGCCTTGGGGGTGTTTGATCATGGGGGCGAGCGAGAGTCTGATCGGTCTGACGCCGGACTTTCGGGCGGTCCAGGAAGGGGCCACCACTTATTACGTGCCCGTCCCCAAAGAGATCTGAACCGGCACGGCCTCCAACACGGGGATTCCGTGGTGGAAACGCGAGGACACGGGGAATCCCGGCGGTCGACTTTCCGAAAAAAAACAGGGCATCCGGAAGAAATGGTGTCGACCGGCCTTGAAACTTCCCGCAGAAGGTCCCAATTTACCGGAGAGACCGACGTCGTCGCTCGGCGGACAGTTTCCGACAGTCTGCCATCCGTGGTTCGTTCCGGTGGCGCGACTGTGGTCCGCGCCCGGAGCGGGTCGTAATTGTCCGGCATCCCTGCGGACTGCACGCTGGGGTGGTGATGGCGGTCGAGTCCGCCGCCTCCGGGTGCTTGCGCGGACCCCGGTTCGAAACGGCCGTGGAAAGAGCATCGTCCCGTCGGGGCCGGGCGCAGACAGAGGGGCGGTCTCGTCGGGGTTGTACACGTGTGTCCGGCCGGCAGGGAGTCCGGGAGGGCGGTTTTCGAGGTCGGACGCCGGCTCGACGCCCCGGCCAGCATGGGAGTATGGAGCATTATGGCGAACAGCACTACCGAAAACCGGGCCAGCGACCCTGAGAGAAAGGCGGCGGAGAATACCTACCACAAATTGGTTGATGACCTCGAGCGCAAGGGCAATCCCAAGAGTCGGACCGTTCTGGTGGTCGAAGACTCTGCGGTGGTCCGCAAGGTCGTCGTTCAACTGGTTCGTTCCGTCAACGACCAGATCGTGATTTACGAGGCGGAAAACGGCGAGGAGGCCCTGGAGAAACTTGCCCAGATCCGTCAGCACTATGAGAATGATCCGTCGGTCATCATTACCGACCTCGAGATGCCGGTGATGGACGGTTGGGATCTCATCGAGAACCTGCGGAAAGATTACGAGGCCCGGGGGCGCCCCCAGGGCATCCCCATTGTCGTTCTGTCGAGTTCCAGCGGTGAGCGGGGCGTGCTCTTCACAAAGAAGAGTGTTCACGGAAAGAGGGCCCGGTATAATCCGATCGTGACAGTGGCCAAAGAATCATGTACCCAGAACGCCAAATACGATGCCCGGGGACAGAAGGGCGTGGCGGACTGGGTGCGGTTTTTTCTGCGGGCCCGTAAGAATACGTGAGTCGCGACCGCAGAGCCCTGGCTTCCTCCACCGGTTTCGCTTGGGGCCGGCCGGTTCCTTCCGATGTGTCGGATGGGGTTGCGGAGGGAGCTTTTTACCCACGCGCCCCTTCGGTTTCCTTTTGGAAGCATCGCCGTCCGGGCCCGCTCCCAAATGCGTCCCGTCGGGCGGACGGAGCTTGGCGCCGTGCTTCTCGACCCTTGAGGGGGGCGACTCGGTCGCGGTTTGTCTCTGTTCGTCCTGCCTGATCTCTCTGCCGTGCGGGCCGAGCGTTCGCGGCAGCAGCGGGGCCTTCCATGGAACCCGGCGAAATCCGTTCCCTTTGCATTCGCAGCACGCTCGCGGGGGTGAGGCGCGCCGCTTGCTTCTGCCGCAACGCCTGTTCCGGCCTTCTCGCCGATCCCGACTGCCACGATGTTGAACTGGCCATCACCGAGGCGTGCAACAACATTGTGCGACATGCCTACCGCGGAGCCGCGGACCAACCCGTCTGGCTGAGCATTCAACGCCGGAAAGACTGCCTTTACTTTCGAATCGAGGATTGTGCTCCGATTTCGTTCCAAATCGATGAAGTCGGCGCTCCCCCGTTGCGCTGGGATTCGCTGGCGGACGTCCCGGAAGGCGGCTGGGGCGTGTTCTTGATCCGGAGTACCATGGACGAGGTCCGACACACCCGGCAAGGCGACCGCAATCGTCTGGAACTGGTCAAGCGTCTGCCGGAGGAACTTCATCAGGCCGTCGCTGAGTCGGGGGCGGTCGCCGAACGGGATCATTCCCCCGAGGCTGTTACGGCGTTACGCGAGAAACTCGCGACCAGCGAGTGGACGGTCGGGCAGATGGCCGAGGAGCTTTCTGCGGCCTACGAAAGCCTGAACATGTTCTACACGCTCAGCCAGGACGTCAGTGCCCTGGTCGAAGAGGATGTACTGCTTGCAAACGTCCTGAGCCGGACACTCGAGTGCGCACAGGCCAAATGGGGTGTGCTGAGGCTGCTCACTGCAAAAGGGCTCGAACTTCGTGCCGCGCACGGGACGGAGACCCCGCCGCCGGCGTCCCTGTCCCTCGACGAGGCCGGCATCGAACAGAAAGTGGCCAGGACCGGCCTGGAGGCCATGCATTTCTTGGACGACGGCACGCCTGTGGTTTGTCTGCCCATCAAGGGCCGAGAAACGCTTTTGGGGACGTTATTGCTGGGGGGGAGCGACCGACCCTCCGGCTTCGTGTCCGGCGAGGTCAAAGTCGCTCAGGCCTTGGCCGACCAAACCGGCGTCGGTCTCGAGAACCAGCGGCTGTACGATCAAGTGGTGCGGACCCAATTGGCCCAGCGTGAGATTGAAATCGCCCGAAACCTGCAGCGACGACTGTACCCGACCGATCTCCCGGAGATCCCGGGATTGCGCGTCGAGACCGAAATCGAGACCGCCCGGCAGGTCGGGGGCGATTACATCGGGTTTCACGTTCGGGGGCCGCGAACGCTGGATTTCGTGATGGCGGATGCCATGGGCAAGGGGATGTCCGCGGCATTCTTTTCCATTATTGCCCACATGGCTTTTCGCAGTGTGTTTCACCTCCGCCACCGCGGTTCGCCCGCTCGTTTTCTCGAGGCATTCAACCGTATCGTATGCCCTGATCTCGAACGGTTCGGGATGTATCTCACAGTCCTTTTCGGACGCGTGGACTTGGCCAGGAACCGGTTTCGATACGCCGCCGCAGGGCATTGTCCCCCCATTCTCGTTGGTCCGAAAGGCACGGTTCGCTTTCTCGAAACGTACGACCTGATGCTCGGCGTGTACCCGGATGCAGAATTCACCGACTTCGATGCCGAATTTCCACCCGCGTGGAAACTGATCTGCTACACCGACGGTCTGACCGACATTACGGATGCGGACGGGAACCTCCTCGGACTGACGCCGCTGGAGCGAATCTGTCGAGAATTCGGGACGGATTCAATTCGGCGCATCCTGCGGCGTCTGATGGGTCACGCGCTGGAAAACGCGCCCGCGGGAGGGCTCCAAGACGACGTGGCCATTATCGGCATCGAACGGACGTCCGCCCCGCCTCGAGCGACGCCGACGGGAGGCGACCGGGGGGAGAGCGCCCGGGGACGGGCTGCAATAGAAACGGTCGAGGCGAGTTCGGGTCGGAAGAGCAAACCGGGCGGCGGATGAAGCGCTACGCGAATGTGGGCAACGGGAACCGACCGCGATACAGCTCGGATTCCGACGCCGGAGGACGACTGGAGATCGGAAAGCCAACCAGGGCCGGCGCCCGGTCGGGATGCCGTTCGCCCTTTCCCGGCACGAAAGCACGGCGTTCGACCCGGGTTTCGACAGAGGCACGAGGGAGATTCCGCGCAGTGGGTGCATTGAGGTCGTCCCCGTTCGTATTGACCGTCGGTTTGAACCCGGCGTGGCAGAACACCCTGCGCTTCGAGCGATTCCGTCCCGGCGAAGTGAACCGGGCCGCGGCTTTGCTCGAGTCCGCCGCCGGGAAGGCGATCAATGCGGCCCGCGCGATTCGTACCGTCGGGGGGCGGGGTCTCGTCCTCCAGTTTGCCGGCGGATGGACGGGGAGACTATTGCGGAGGGAGCTGCGACGCGAGAATATTCGGCATGTGACCGTCCCCGTCCGGGCTCGCACCCGCGTTTGTACCACCGTCTTGGATGAGCATACCGGCAGCATGACTGAACTGATCGAACCCTCGGGAACGATCACTGCCCGAGAAGTGCGGCAGATGCGCGAGACCGCCGGCGAATACGTGCCGCGCGCCGCTGTCGCGGCGCTTTGCGGGAGTTGGCCTCCGGGCGTTCCCGCTTCCCTGCCGGCCGATATTGTGCGGCGCGCCGCAGGGGATACCGTGGTCGTCCTGGACGCTTGGCGCGATGCGCACCAAGTGCTCGCTGCGGGGGTCCATGTCCTGAAAGTGAACTTGGCGGAACTCCAGCGACTGGCCGACGAGAGCACTCCGGCCCGGTCTGCGGAAACACTGTTCCGCCGATATCCCCTGTCGCTGATCGCCGTCACCGCCGGTGGAGGCCCCGTTTGTGTCTTCACACGCCGGGAGGCGTGGCGTTTCATCCTGCCCGATACCGGGAGCGTCGTGAATCCGTTGGGGGCCGGAGATTGCGTTACCGGCGTTTTGGCTTGGCACTTTGCTTGCTCGGCTCGGCTGAGGCAGGACCTGGTCGCCCGCAACGTCTCGGGGGACGGGATCGTGCCCCCCCTTCGCGCGGCCTTGGCCGCAGCGTCGGCGTCCTGTGCGAGCGTCTGTCCCGCCGAGTTCAATCCGACGACGGCAGGGGGGATCCAGAAACAGGTCCGGGTGGAGCGACTCTGAGGGTGCGCCATGGGCGCGCGGCCGTTTTTTCTGGTTTCCGGCACTGGCCCGGTGCAGGGGGACCGATATAGTACGGTGTGACTGTTTTGTCTCGCCATGCAGCCATATTCTCACCTCCAGGGACGGACGACAGGGCCACCAGTTTTTCTCGGCGGCCGTTCGTTCATCGCGCCGCGCGCCGGCGGACCGTTTCGCTCACGTGGGCTGAGGCCCGGGGCAACCGGCGTCGGCCGCTGTGGAGCGGGCGCCTGTACCAGGAGAAACTCGCGTGAAGGTCCTTGTTATCAACGCCGGCAGTTCCTCGTTGAAGTTTACCATGTTCCGGATGACTCACGAACGGATGCTTGCCAAAGGGATTGTCGAGCGGATCGGATTGGATAAACCGCTCTTGCGGTATACCCGATACGACGGCAGGACCCTGTGCGAGACGGTCGATGTCAAGAGCCATGACGAGGCTCTGCGGATCGTCTGCCGGAAGTTGGTGGACGACGAAGTGGGCGTTATGGCCTCCCTGGCCGAAGTCGAAGCGATCGGTCACCGGGTCGTGCACGGCGGGGAGCAGTTCACCGAATCCACACTCGTTACTCCGGAAGTCAAAGACATCATCCGGGAGTGTATTCCGCTGGCGCCCCTTCACAATCCCGCCAATCTCGGCGGGATCGAAGCGTGCGAGCGCGTCTTTCCCGGCGTCCCGAATGTGGCCGTATTCGACACGGCATTCCATCAGACCATGCCGCCGGAATCCTACTTGTTCGCCATACCGCTCGAGTTCTACACTGAACACCAGGTTCGTCGCTACGGTTTTCACGGCACGTCGCACAAGTACGTGGCGCACGCGACAGCCGACTTCCTGGGAAAGCCGTACGACTCGCTGCGGATGATTACCTGTCACCTGGGAAACGGTTCGAGCATTACCGCGGTGGACCGTGGACGTGTCTTTGAAACGAGCATGGGTATGACGCCCCTGATGGGGCTTGTCATGGGAACGCGGTGCGGCGACATCGATCCGGGCGTCGTTCTCCATTTGGCCGCCCAGGGACGGACGCTGGCCGAGGTCGACACCTTGCTCAACAAGAAAAGCGGTCTCCTCGGTCTCGCCGGTGTCGGCAGCAGCGACATGCGAGACGTGCTCGAGGCGGCTGCCGGAGCAAACGAGCAGGCCGAACAGGCGGTGCGCATTTTCGTGCACCGCCTTGTTTTTTACATCGGCGCCTATTACACCCTCATGGGCGGCGCCGATGCCGTGGTCTTCACCGCCGGCATTGGCGAGAACAGCGACGAAATTCGGGCCCGTGTCATTCGCAGGCTGGCCCCGCTGGGGTGCTTTCTCGACGAAGAGAAGAACCGTGCGTCGGGGAAAGCCGCCATCGTCAGCACGCCAAACAGTTCGCTGATGGCCGTGGCGATGCCGACCAACGAGGAATTGATGATCGGCAGAGACACGGTGCGCATCATGCAACCCTGAACTCCGCCGGGGGGCGAATCCGCCGGTCGAGCCGGCATGAGGAGCAATTGCCATGGCTTTTCTCGATGATCTGCTCGAACGTGTCAAAACCGCCGGGCATACCACCATCGTTCTGGCTGAAGGTCAGGATCCCCGTGTCATGCAGGCGGCTGAAAAAGCCGCTCGCCTCGGTTTCGCCCGGATCAAAGTCCTTGCCACTCCCGGGGAGGCGGGAACCAGCGCCGCGGGGATTTCGTTCGCCGGTTTGGACGTGGAAATCATCGATTACACGACGGCGCCGGACGCGGAACGGTATGCCGCCCGTCTCCAGGAACTGCGAGCGCATAAAGGCTTGAGTCTCTCTGCCGCCCGCAAGCTCCTGCAGGATCGCCTGTACTATGGAGACATGATGGTCCGCGCCGGGGACGCAGACGGTCTGGTTGGAGGCAGCATCGCCTCGACGGCGCACATGCTCCGGGCTGCGTTTCATTGCATCGGCACCGCGCCCGGTTTGAAAATCGCCAGCAGTTGTTTCGTTATGGAGCTGCAGGGGCCGACCCCGGCCGGCGATGACGTCCTGCTCTATGCCGACTGCGGCGTCAATCCCAACCCGAGCGCCGAACAACTCGCCGACATTGCGGTGGCCACCGCCTGGTCCCGTCGGGACTTGATCGGCGATCGCCCGCGTCTGGCTTTCCTGTCGTTTTCCACCAAAGGAAGCGCCAAACACGAACTGATCGACAAAGTCGTCGCAGCCGTCGATCTCGCCCGGGATCGTTTTCGCACATTCGGTATCGACGCCGACTTGGACGGCGAACTCCAGGCGGATTCCGCGTTGGTCCCCGCAGTGGCTGCCAAAAAGTGTCCGGACAGCCCCATCGGCGGCAATGCCAACATTCTGATTTTTCCGGACCTGCAGGCCGGCAACATCTGCTACAAGATCACCCAGCGCTTGGCGGGAGCCATGGCGTATGGCCCGATCCTTCAGGGGCTGGCAAGACCGGTGAACGACCTCTCGCGCGGCTGTTCCGTCGAGGACATCGTCGGTGTCGCGGCGATTACGGCCTCGCAGGCCGGAACGCACGGTTGACTCGCTCGCTGGAATCCGCTCCCTGTCGGTTTCGCAGAGGGGGGTTGAATTGTCTCGTGCTTCTGCGAGCAGTGTCTCGATAAGGAGATCATGAATGAGCCCCGCCGAATCAGGGGACAATCCGTTCGGCACGTGGGTCCGGGACGAGGCGAACCTGCCCTGCTATGTCTTGTTGCTGCGGGACCTGCCTCCCGCCTTTCCCGCACTCCGGCACCATGTGGCCAACGGATGCATTCATTTCCTCGGCGATTCCGCCGGGCGACTGTCCGTTCTTACCGGGGCGCCGGACCGCTCTCTGCGGCTTTCCGCGCCGCAAGGCGGCGTGTTCAGTGCGGTTTACCTGCGACTTGCGGCGGCAGACGGCAAGGTGTCGGTGCTTCCTGCCGACGGCTTGGCCGCAGGAGGCGATGGGAGACTTGTTTGGGGGGTGCCGTATCTACGGTACGAAGGGCACATCTCTCGCGAAGGCACCGGGCTGGCTTTTTCATTCGAGGTCGCAGTCCCGCGGTATACCCCCGCCGGTCAAATCGAGATTTGCCTGAAAAACGAAAGCGACGCCCCGTTTGAGGGGATTGCCGAGGTCATTTGTGAACTGGCGCCGTTTCCACGCGGGCCGGACATCCCCCCTGTCAGTCTTTTCCAGAGAGAAGGAATCGTTATTCGACCCGACCTGCGCGAGGACATCGGCGACTTCTTCCTGGCCGGCGGTACCGAATGGGAATGTGCGGGAAAAGGCTCGCGCCTGGTGCTGCAAGCCCCGGTCCGTCTCGCCCCCGCCGCCGAGGTCGCCTGGCGGTTCCTGCTCGGAACCAGTCGGGAATGTTCGTTCGCCACAGTACGCGACCAGTACGCCGAGATGAACCCCGAGGTCATCCGGGCCCGCTGGGCGGAAGCCCTGATGCACCTGCGGATTCGGGCGCCGGAACTGTGGATGCAGCAGGAATGTCTCTGGAGCGAGGGACGACTGTCCGGGTTCCTCGACGTGCGATCGGTTCGCAACACCGCCCCCGCGATCAATCCCGGCGGACGGCGGTTCTTCCGTGGCATCGGCGCTGCGGCGCGACTGCCCCGAGGACTCTTGGGCACTGGGGTCCGAGAGATGCTCGGGCTCGCATTGCCGCTGGTCGAGACAGTCCCCGGGCAGGCACTGGCAGCGCTGGATCGGGTCATGTGCTGTCAGTCTTCCGCCGGACGCGTTCCCGAACGCCTGGAAATCCAAGCCGTCCAGGACAGGGTGCGACCGGCGGCCGACCGCAGCGACCTGGAGGTGCTGTTCCTGGCTGCGTGGGCCTGGTTCCTGCGACGGGAGCCGGCAACGGCCGGACTGGATCGGGAGTGCCCTTTCCAAGACGGTGCGCCGGGCACTCGATGGGAGCACATCAAGCGGGCCTGCGATTGGGTGCGGCATGAATTGGGCACAGGTCCCCACGGCTTGGTCCGAGTGTTGGCCGGCGACTGGAACGGCTGGCTCGACCGGATGGGAACGTCCGGGCGCGGCGAGTCCACGCTCAATACCGCCATGCTGATCTGGGCGCTGCGCCCGGTGATCGATACGGCCCGGCGGCGCGAAGACCCCGTCCTGGCGGACCGGCTGGAGGACTGGCGACAGCAATTGGCCGAGGCTGTGGCTGAAGCTTTCGACGGAAATCGGTTCGTTCGCGGGTACACCGACCAGGGGCGCCCCGTCGGGGCCGGTCCGAACGAGCCGGTTTTTGCAGACGCCCAGGCTTGGGCCGTGCTCGCCCGCTGCGGGACGACCCTGTACCGCGACAAGGCACTCCAATTTGTCCTGGAGACGTGCCTGACGTCGGCGGGGATCGCGGCGCTTTCGACACCCTACCCCCCCCCTCCGCCGGAGGACGTCAGTTCCTTCTCCACCTGTCCCGGTCTGGGAGAAAACGGGGGCGTCTCCGCCACTGTGAATGCGTGGATGGCGTGGGCGCTTGCCAGTGAAGGTCGCGCCGACCTCGGGTTCCGTGTCTGGGAGGCCGCCTCGCTCCGCAGGCGGACCACGGGGTCGGACGCCCTGCCGCCTGCCTTGGTCGGCGTCACCGATTGGCTGAACGGACCGGGCTGCCCTTTGGGAGGGGGATTGCCCGCCGGCGTTGCCGAGAACGGCGGCCCGTGGCCGGAAGCGGCAGCCTTTGCGTGGCGGGCTTTCGGTATGAGACGACTCCTCGAAAAGTGAACACGAGGGCGCCGGGGGGGAGCGGTTCGGAGGCCGATCCCGCCGAGCGAGAGAGCCGTGCCTGGGGCGCGATACGCCGTCGAGCCGAGACGAACGCCGGATTGCATTTCCACACCGATTCGGGACGACGCGACAGGCATGAACGCAAAAAAGAACTACTCACCAGGCAAACTTCGGGCGGGTGTCGCAAGGGGCGACATCACCAACTTGGAGGCGGGCCCACCCAACGATCCCCTGTACGTCAAGGCATTGGTCTTGCGCAATGACGAAACCGCGGCGGCCCTGATCACCGTGGACGCCGTGGCGGTTGCCGAGATCGGATCGATTCCAAACAGTTACCTGGCGGAAGTCCGGTCGCGCATTCGGCATGAAACCGGTATCTCGCCCGCGAATGTCGTCGTCAGTGCCAGCCACTGCCACGGCTCGGTGTGTGCCGACATCACGGACCGGACCGTCAAAGCGGTCCTGGAAGCCTGGCGGCACATGGTCCCGGTCAAGGTCGGTGCGGGGAAGGGGTACGAAGACCGGATCATGGAGAACCGCAGGCTGCGCCTGAGAGACGGCTCCGAGGCGGATTCGCGCCACGCCTACCCACTTCCGCCGGACGCCGCGGTTGCGGGCGCCGGTCCCGTGGACCCGGAAATCGGGGTCCTTCGCCTGGACCGGGAAGACGGCCGTCCCCTGGCCGTGGTCTACAATTTCGCCTGCCACCCCATCCGGGGAGTGCCGAACGGTCGCAACACCGCGGACATCATCGGGTTCGCCTCCAAGGTGATCGAGAACAGTTCCGGCGCCGGCACGCTTGCCCTTTTTCTCCAGGGCTGCGGGGGAGACGTCAATCCGATTCGCTACAAGGACGTGGACGCGCCGCGAGACGCGGAGCCGCTGGGCAACATGCTGGGTCTGAGCACGCTGTGGGCGCTTAACCGGATCCAAACCAGCCGGAACGCGACTCTGGAGGTCGTTGCCGAGACCCTCGAACTTCCGAGGGCGGACCTCGCCCCCCACATTGCAGCCATGGAAGCCAGGCGGATCCACCTCATCGATGCATTGCATGGGACCTCCCTGAATCTGAAAACATTCCTGCATCTGTTTCTCAAGTACAACTTGTTCAAAGAGTTTCCGTCCTATTACTCCCATCTGTACCTGCATGAGCAGGCGTTGGGAAGAAACGCCCTGGGCCGGTTGGATGCCGACAACCACGAGCAGATGAAACGCTATATCGAAAACATTTACGTGATGGAAGAACTGACCCGGCTCCGCGAGAACCTTCGATTGTTGAAAATGCACCACGCACAAAACGCGGCCGCCGGAAAGAAGACCGTCGATGTCGAACTGACCGGACTGCGGGTCGGTGATTTCGTGCTGCTCGCATTCCCGGGTGAACTTTCCGTCCAGATCGGCCTGAACATCAAGAAACGCTCGCCGCACAAACGGACTTTCATCGCGGGCGTCACCAACGGCTACATCTATTACGCGCCGACGGCGGAACAGCTCAAGAACCGCGGCGGGGCACAGGAAGACAGCGATTGCATCCTGGCGCCCGCGTGGCAGGCGCTGTTCGAGAAGAAAGCGGTGGAACTGTTGCACAAACTCTGACCCGAATTCACGGGCGTCCAATGGGAATCTCGGTATGGTTGCCGGTCCGACGCAGGACACGGTTGTTTCATTCTCGGTTCCGAGAGCGACGGGGAGTCGCGGTCGAGTACGGAATTGCGGTAACGGGGCTCGGCGGGACGTGGATTCGCGTGTAATTGGGTAGAATGAAACAGCCCTGCGACGCAGGAACGCCGGCACGTATGTTCCGCCACAGGAAGGACAAAGACCGCAGACGTGGAACGGCGTTCGCAGCGGACGGGGCTCGCTTTCCGAACCCCGACGTGTTTCCGCTCCCGTCCGGCGGGAGGAACGCCGCCCCCTCCCGTGCGTTGGACGGGGGTATCCGCTGTCGAGAACCGCCGACGCACTCGGAACGAGGTCCCGCGCCGGGACTTCCGAAGTGGAGGGAATGACATGAAAAGAGCCGCTTCGTTCGGCTGGCTCGTCACGCTTTCGATGGCGGCCCTCGCTTTGCGGACCGCGGCCCTCGAAGTGCGGTTCGCCGCCTATGTCCCCGACCGAACTTTTCCCCAATTCACCAAGTACTTCCACGAAGGTTGGGGCGTGACGGACGACCTGGGCCAGCCCCGGCAGTACACGGCCGCAGCCAATCGGGGCGCCGTGCTGCGAGTCGTCGTGCGGAACGAAACCTCCCGACCGGTCACCGTCCGCCGGGTGCTCCTCGACGACGTGGACCTGTCCCGACAACTGGCGCCGCGACACCGGGAACACGGCGGAATCAAGGCCGCATCGTTCCACCTGAACGACGCCGAGACCACGCCGCCGGACACGCGCAACCGTCTCCAGGCCATGGGCAGTCCCATCTGGTGGCAGGTTCGGCCGAACCCGGTCGCCCCCGGTGCATCCGCCGAGGCGACCGTGCGTCTGCGGCGCCTGCCGAACGTCAAGCAACTTCGACTCACGGTCGAAACGGTTTCCGGCGCCGCGCAGACAACCGTACTGTCCATGCAGGCCCCGGCGCGACTGCGGGTCGCCCTGATCTCGTTCAACACCGCACTCGACCGCATGTTCGTACTCCTGCGCGGCGTCGCCGGAAGCGACTTCAGTGTGCGGCGCGTCACGGTGGACGGGGCGCCGGTCTCGCCCGCTGCCCCCCCGGGGGAAATCCATACCGCCGAAATGGGCGTGCTTCCCCTCGAATTGCCCCTGCCCAGGGCGTTCGAGCCCGGGTCGTTCCACTGCGTGCGGGTGGAAACTGCGGACGCCGGCGTCGCAATGGAGGTCGTGCATGTGCGACGGCCTTTCTTCAGCCTGGGAATGTGGGGCTATCGCAACGAGGGCTACACGCTCGAAGACATGGTGACCGACTGCTGCCGCACTTTCGAGCGGTTCCTTTTCAACACCCACATGGGAATGGCGGGACGACATTCCGGTTTCTTGCGAAGTCCGCAGGGACTCGAACTGCTCCGCCGCTTCGGACTTCGCTATATGGCACGGGCGCCGAAACCCGAGACCGTGCGAAGTCCGCAACTGTACGCTCGTTTCCTGCTCGATGAGCCGGACTGCCGCGATTACGCCGTAAAAGCCCTGCCGTACAACCTGCGCGTCGGCGCCTACGCCCAGGCCTTGGTCGAACGACAGAAGCAGTGGACCCGGGCCGACCCCGTCACCCCTACCCTGCTGAACGTCGATATGACCTTCAAGCCCGAAAACTGGCTGGTCTACGGCCGACTCCCGGACATCTTCGCGCTCGACCCATATTATCAGAATCGATTGCGGGAAACGTATTTCTCGCATCCGAGACTCCTGCTGCAATTCGCACAGCCGACGGTCATTCTCGGGGTTTGCGAAGTGGCCCGGTTCGCCTGCGAGCCGCGACCGCTGCACGTGATCCTCAACAGCACTTCGTACCGCAAGGACAAGCAACGGTTCCGGTTCGGCACCCCGGAGGAAAAAGCGGTCGAGTTCCACTATGCCCTGGCCTGCGGCGCCAAAGGGATTTCCTACTGGTGGTTCACGCCGTATGGGACGTACACCGGCTGCGGCGTCCTCGAACCGGCGGCCGTGGCCATGCTCAAGGAAATGGCGCACCTGAACGCCGAAGCCCGGGCCCTGGCGCCGTTGCTCGGCCGCGCCGCGCCC
>JAADHN010000172.1 GCA_013151865.1 Kiritimatiellota bacterium | reverse complement strand
GAACCTACCCGTCCCGCCGCCGCTGTCAACCCGCTTCCTGACCTCGACTTCGATGGTTGCGACGCCAACGCCTGGTACCGCTATGTGGCCGACTCCCTGGTATTGACGGGCCTTTCCCGGCGCTCGGGAGAGGCGTACGCCCGCGAAGTGGGATGCTTCAATCGGCAAGCCGCGATTCCAAAACGGGTGACTCCGCCCACACTTCGACATAGTCAGTTGGTGCCGGGAACGTACTCGATCGCCCCCGTATCCCGGGCCTTGCCGAGTGTCGGACGGCCGTAGAAGTCTTTCAAGAATGGGCCGTTGAACTCCCAGTCGTACAGTTCTTCAATGGTCGTTTCCGCTTGAGCCAATGTCCCGCGGGAGACCCGCAGAAAATCAAGTGTGCAGGCAAGATATCCACCCGTTCCATCGCGGCCGACATTGAAGTCGCCGCTGTTGCGCAGGCTCGTGTCGGCGTTCATTCTGCCGCCGAATCTCCCGTTCCGGAGTTTTCCGTCAACGTATATGTTTATGCCCTCCTGCTTGTTCCGGTCCACCTCGACGACGACGTGCCGCCACTGTCCGTCGTTTATTCTCACGGCGCTCCATCGCGAACAAGTTTCTGTGCCGAAATCCAGTCGCATCTTCAGCCTGCCGCCCTCGACCAACAAACTGTACCCTTTCGCGCGGTCTCGCTTGACGACAAGGGGTCCGTCAGTTTCGTTTTGGGGGACGAGGACGACAACCTCGACCAGGAAATTGTTCGCGTCCATGTCGAGCAGCCGGCATTCTCTCGCCTCGAGACTGCAGTACTGCCTTTCGCCGTCGAGGGAAAGCGCGCCTTTGACCCAGTCTTCCAGTATTCCCGCCCTGAAATTCGATCCGCCGACCCCGTGAGCTTTCAGATCGTACCGCGGAGTGCGCCCGGCCCGCACCTCCACCCGTGTGGACCAATCCTTGTTCCAGTTTATATGCTCGTCCAATATCCGCGTCACATCCGCGGGATGTTGGTAGAACCCCCATTCGCCAACCACTTTATACAATCCCCACGGGACGAAGACCTTCTTGGCCTTGTCGATGCAGACTGCGGCTCTCCGCGGTCTGAAATCATGTTTCTCGGCGTCCATCACCTGCGGCGCCCCGGTCACCACACCCGTGCCGGCGACCATGGCCTTCTGTTTCTTGAGATTCCGGACCCAATCCGAGAGGGTTGAAAAGTCCTTCCCTGCCCTGAGGCGACCAAATACGCCCCTCCCGTGACCGCAAAAGACATTCCCTGCATACGCCAGGGAGTCATATTGCAGGGCTTCTCCGATATTCTTCCCGTAAACTTCTTGATCTATGTATCGTTCGCCTATGGCGATGAAAAGGTTGTTAAGATAGTAGCATCTATTGTGCATTCCCATGCCTTTATGAAGCCCCACAGCGCAGTTATACATTGTGTTGTTGAACACGACGTTCATAAAACCTTCGGCCTCGTTGAATGCAACGGAATTGTAGATCCAATCGTTCTCATTGTTGTTCTTTCCCCAAAGGATATTATTGAACACATAGTGCTTGTATCCCTGGTCCAAATAGATGGCCGGAGCATAGCAGCCTGTACGGTACCAATCCTTTTTGTTCGGAAACTTCTTTTTTTCTGCGTACTTTGCTCCAACGGCATTCCCGGAAATGTTATTGTAAATGTACACCGGTCCTCCATGCCAAGAAGCGATTCCGCCGTAATCTTGGGCCGCCAGGACCGTGTTGGTAACCACGTTGCCAAAAATGAAAGTCCGACTCAAGGGGTAATCCATCCGGTAATGATGCCATTGCTGCTCATAATAGCCCCCGTTTTTGACCAGGATTCCCGGCTCATAGGCCGTATCCACAATATTGTGGGAGATTTCCACCAACTCCGCACCTCTCAACCCAATGACGCCAACGGGGTTGAAGTTTTGCGTTCTGAAGCCGCAGTTCTGGATTCGGTTGCCACTGACTTGGACATGCTTGATCCTCGACTGGCGAACCGACCCGATGACTCCTTTGTTCCTCAGTTCCCACATCTGCTCGGTCAGCGAACATGTTATGGCGTTGCATTCCAAATCGGCGATTCGGTTGCGGTTGAACTTGAAGTCGTCGAGCAGTTGATTACTGCCGTTCGGGAACAGTGAGATCCCCTGGGAAGAATGTTCTATCTCGCACTCCAGGATCGATATGTCTCCAGAGTCGCCGGTAATCCTGAACACGGAGCTGTAATACATTGGGTTGCGGGCCTTGTAGGGCTCGCGGGAATCGTAGGCATTAAAGAACCTCAAGTGGAGGTTTCTGACGAGGATGTGTTTTCTGCCGTCAATGCTGAGAAACGTCCGGTGTTTCGCAATCTCAATGATCGCGGTGTTTGGGTTACGGTTCTGGTTCAGCCTAATGTAGATACGGCCTTTATTCCTGCCGTTTTTCACGTAGCACCATTCGTTTGTCGCATCGAGCAACTGCGGCAGCCCTTCGATAAAGTAGCGGCAGTATTGGTCCGCTCCCCATCTTGATTCAAAGGATATCTCGTTCCTGGCCGGGTCGTATCCGTCGATAACGGCAATTCTGGGAATGGGCATAGTGGCCGACCCTTCGAACCAAATCACGCCGCCCCGCCAGTAATCGGGGGCCGACTGGGTCAAATGCAGGCGGTCTTGAAACCTCCTGGACTCTTTCTTTATCTTCTGAATGGTATGGGTCGTCTTGCCATTAGTGACCTTGGCGTCTTTACTGAATTCACCTTTCTTCTTTTTCTCGACGCGAACGATTATCCAGTTGTCCCCGAGATCGACGATCCTGTTGACTCCCTGGTCGATGTTCAGCTTATCCCCCCAGCGATCAACCCACTTGCCGCTGCCGAATACGGCGTCGCCGACCTTGAAGCCGTCGACGTTGTCCAGCGTAATTCGGTATTCTACGATTGTATTTGTGAATTCCCACCATTCCTTTCGCGGGTCATCGGGGTCTGAAATCGTCCAATTTGGTGCACGCGCGATGTTCATTGCGGTTACCGTACTCCCGCGTAGTTCGTACGCCATCATCGGGACATAGTCCAGGGTGAGATCTTGATACCATGTCGCGCCCCTGGTTTTCTTGGGAATCTTTGCGCATTGTTTATCATTGCATCTTTTCCATCCGGCAACGATTCGTTCCGAGCCGAATATCCACGCCTTTCCTTTGCCCCAATTCGGTTCTGCCGTCAAAACGATTGGATTGCCCGGCTCGCCAGAATCGCGTGCGACAAGACTTCCGCGATAGATGACGCCTTTCTTGAAGACATAGGTTGCCACCCCCCGTGCTTCTGCGGCATTGCCGGTGGCGTTTTTGTCCCATGGATGATGCCGCCAAGGCGCGTCCCTGGCGCCGGAGTTGCGGTCGTCGCCGTTTTCGAAGTCAATGAAGTACTTGCGCCGGTCCTGCCTCGCAGATGGCCGCGTTGCGTTGTCGTTGGGCTCGGCGGCCGGAACGCACATCGGTTGGAAACAGCTCAAGACCGCGATCAATACCGTGGCAAATCGCGATTGTGACATTGCACGGACCTCCTGCAAGCTTTTCTTGGTTCCGGATTGGTTCCGGAAAAGAACGGGCGCTGGATCAAGAAGTCCTGAAACGGGGTGGTTGGGGCTGCAGCACGCCAACTGCGGGCCGCGTTCACAGCAACACCCTGTCTTACGGGCTGATCGCAGCAACGGAGCAAGTCGCAACGGCGCCGCCGCGTGGCAGACGGGCACGGACACAAGTAGCTCGACAGCGTCCTGCCAGAGCCTGCTTCCACTCGCTTCGGCTTATCTTCGCGGGGATCGATGCTGCCGGAGCAGTGGCGCCGGGACGAAGCCGACCCGGGGGAGAGGGCCAAAGGAAGCGGCGACTCCTCGCCGTTTACGCGTTCGTTCGGAGGGGGTGCGAATCGCCGCAGGAAACGCAGTGCGCGTCCAGGCTGTGGGTCGCAACCTGTTGATGTTCTGCATACAGTAGACGGTTTCACTCGGCTTGACAAGTCAGTAGGGGAACATTACTATTCGAACTCGAACCGCTTGGGGAGTGTGGACGATCATTATGCGGTGGCGACCTTGTGGGGCAGAGGGGGTGGTGGAGGGGCGGAGCGATTCGAGCGGCCGTTCGGCGTGGGACGTTCACGGGCTGCTGCCCTGTTTTTTCCGGGGCTCCTGCGCCAAGTATCGGCGCCCTGCCGAACGTTACGGGGAAAACGGTTGAGCGCTCGTTGCCGCTTTGCTGCCGTTTCTCTCTCAGGTCGCCTTTTTCCGCGCACACAGCCAAATGGCAGAAAAGGAAGTCAATCATGCGAATGACATTCGGACTTTTCCTGATGATCGCCCTGGGCGCGACTGCGGCGCCTGTGCCCGACCGCCCCTTCACGGCGGATGAATACACCGTGCTGCTCTATCATTTTGAAGGGAGTGGCGCCGAGGTACCGGATTCCGGTCCTGTCGGAGTCGTCGGGCGCCTGCAGGGACAGGCCGTTCGCTCCGGAGGGCGCTTCGGAAAAGGTTTGGACACGCGGAAAGGAGGGGTGTACGTAGCGCATCATCCCGTGATGGACCTGGACCGTGAACTCACGCTCGAAGCCTGGATTCGAGTGGATGGGCCCGGCGACAAGTTGCAGAGAATTGCCTACCGGAGTTCCGTGTATGGGTTGTACCTCGACCAGACAGGACAGGGACTGACCTTTTACATCAGTGCGGGTGGCGAGTGGACGGCGGTGCGTGCCCGGGTGCCTTTGAAAAAATGGACGCATGTGGCCGGCACATACGATGGGAAGAGAATGCGACTGTACGTGAACGGTCGGCCAGAGGCTTCGAAGGCACTGACCGGCCGGTTGGCTCAGTCTCGTGTCCCGCTCGAGATCGGGGGTGAGGTTCGGGAACACCGCCGGTTTTTGAACGGCGCGGTGGACGAGGTGCGTCTGTCCGAGGTCGCGCGGACGTCTTTCGGCGATGTCCTCGCATTCGAGCCGACTGTCCAAGCGAAACCGATTGCTTTTTCCGGTGCCGCCCCTGTCATTCCGGTCCCGGAGGTCGTCATCGGCCGTGTGGCCTCCGCGCCGGTCATCGATGGGCGAATTGAGGACCCCGCATGGAAGGAGGCCCTGGTGTTATCGCTTGACGACACTGCAGTCGGTGCCTCCATCAGCCAGAGGACAACGGCGTACCTTGCATACGACGACCGCGCGATCTATGTGGCTGTACGCTGCCGGGAAACTCAAATGAACCGGTTGACAGCCGCAGTTCGCCAGCACGACGGCCCGGTTTGGAACGACGATTGCGTCGAACTCTTCCTTCGGCCGCCCGGATCGCGGGCATACTACCATTGGGCGATCAATGCGTTGGGAACGGTTTACGATGCGCGTTGCGCCCCTCGCGGCGACCCCAAATGGGAGAGTCGTGTGCGGGTGGGGGCGGTGCGCGGTGAAAAGGAATGGACCGTGGAAGCGGCAATCCCGTTCTCTGCGTTCCCCGGCTCCGGCCCGTCGGCCGGGCCGTGGCGCGGCAACGTTTGCCGGGAGCGAAAAATCAATGGTGAACTGTCCTCATGGGCACCGGTGGGAGGACGTTTCCACAGTCCGGGGAAGTTCGGAAAGCTTGCTTTCGGCCTGAAGCCCACGCGTTCGGCTCGAATCCAGACCCGTTTGGTGGGGATCGTGGTCGGGCCGGATGGGCAGCGTATGGCGGGGATCCCAGTGAGCAGCGCCAGGGGGGTGTCGCGGACCAATTACCGAGGACGTTTCGAGATCGGTGGACTGCCGCGGGGCAGGGCGGTACTGGCGGTTGTTTCTCCGCGTTATCTCCCGATGGCAGTAGAAGTTACACTCGACAGGCCTGAGGAACGCGTGATCTTGCCCCCGGTGCGGAGTGTCGATCCGAATACGCTGGGAACGAAAGCTCCGGAGACCGACGGCGGGTTCGTCCTTGGTGCGTTTCCGCCGTTGGACGACGTGGATCCGGCGGTGCTGCCGCAGGAGCTTGGTCGGAGGCGGGTGTTGCAGGCGTTCGCATGTCCGGGCGAATACGAGTCGCTGGGCGCTGTCATCGTGGCTTCGAAACCCTTGCAAGGCTTGTCTGTTTCTGTTTCGCCGTTGACGATCACGGACGGGGACGCCGTCATTCCGGCCGCCGCTTTGGACGTACGATTGATAAAACGGCTGTTTGTGCGAACGCATTACAGCCGTCCCCCTGAGGACGTGGGGTTGCGCAGCCGGTACCTGCTCGAAAACGCTCCGTTCGACATGGCTGCGGACACTTTTCGGCGTATTCAAGTGATTGCACACGTGCCGAACGACGCCGTTCCGGGGGTCTATCGCGGCCGTTTGACCGTGACGCCGCGTCGCGGCCGGGCGGCGGTCTTGCCGGTCGTGTTCGAGGTCTTGTCGCTCAGGCTGGATCCTCCCCGCAAGCACTATGCGTTGTACTATCGCCGGAACTTGACCCCGGAGTCCATGCCGCTCATTCGGGCCGAACTCGCGGATATCCGGGCGCACGGGGCTGACCGGTTGCTCTGGCGGCCGCGGATTGTTTATGCCAAAGACGGCGTCGAGGTGGCCATCAATTACGGGCAGGTGGAATCCTATGTGAACGTCATGCTGGAATTCGGGTTCCAGGGGCCGTTCATCGTCTGGGACGGTTTGGAGCAATTGGCGCGTCTCACCGATGGCGAAGAAGGGGCGCAGTTTTTGGCCGCCGCCAAGCGGGCCATCGTCGGGCTGCGGGAGCTTGGCAAGAAGCGCGGTTGGCCGGAACTGGTGGTCACCCACATGGACGAAGTGTTCGGACGAAAGCGGCTTGATCGCTTCATCCGGTTGGCGCGTGCTGTTCGGCAAGTGCCGGACCAGCGCATCTATATCACGTTTCATAACCGCCCCCGACCCGGTGTCGCAGAGATGATTCGTGAGATCGATCCGTACGTCGACATTCGCTGCTATCATGGGCACAGCATCGACGAGTGGCTCGCGGCGGGGCACACCATGAGCGAGTTGACCGCGGAGCTGAAGAAGTCGGGGGACGAAGCCTGGTGCTACTACAACCCGCGCAGTATCGAGGTTACGGCGGAATGGTCGCGGCTCTGTAATGGTTATTGGCTCTGGCTCACCCCGATCACGACCCACTGCCCTTGGGCGTACAACTCGTATCGCGGCAATCCGCTCGATGACGCGGACGGCTACGATTTCGGCTATGCATTTCCGGTCGACGGCAAGATCGTATCGACCCGACTTTGGGAAGGCTATCGCGAGGGAGTGGACGACATGCGCTACCTCTCGACGCTCGAAAACCTTCTGGACACAGCGGCGGCGAGGAAAGTGGATACCGCGGAAATGCGACAGGCCCGGGCTTGGCTCGATGACCTGCGCCGGACATTGCTGGGACTACCGCTGGAAGAAGGGCCGAGCGCACTTGTCAAGGCCATGGCCGCGAAGTACGGGGCCGCAGATTACGATGCCTGGCGTCGAACTGCGGCCGAGTACATCAGCCGGCTCCGGAAAGGCGCAACGGGGCGCTGAGGGATGTTTCCCGCCTCGGAACAATAATGGGGGGCGCGGCGAACTCTCTCGCTGTCTCTGCAGGGAACGTCTCAGGGATTGTGCGGCGCTTCGTGCAACTGTGTGGCAGGGCGCCTCAGAGAAAAGCCGGTGGGCCTCTGCAGCAGCAATGCAGTTATCGGGGATGCGAGGACACAATTGGGCGCAGGGCATGTATTGGCGAACCGTGCGGAAAACTGGCACCCCGGACAGGACTCGAACCTGTGACCGACGGCTTAGAAGGCCGTTGCTCTATCCAACTGAGCTACCGGGGCGAGGAGGCAACCGGTAAAAGCAGGACGGCGCAAGGCCGTCGGCAGTTTCTTGTCACCCGTGCATTCGACATCGAACGAGGCAGTTGCGTCACGCAACTGCGACTCGGGACAAGGTCTCCAAATGTCAATGAATAGTGCGGCCATCCGGCTTAAGCGGACCCGGTAGCCGGACCAAGCCGGACGCCCCGTCCTTAACAGTAACAATGTACACCCCGGATGTGGGCGCGTCCTCGACAGCACGCGGCGGCTGTGGAGCAGTGAGCACGCCGGCCTTTACGGGATGGCCGGATCGGCCCCCGGTGCTGCCGCGTCCAAGAGAAGGGTGAGAGCGCCCTGCCATCTCTTCCGCCGTGTCTCCAGCGTCTTCCGGGCTTCCGCCAGGCGGGCACGGGCCAAGTCGAGTCCCAGATTTCCAGTGGCCCCAGTGTGTGTTTTCCGGCGAATATTGGCCACCGGATCTTCCATCTCCATTTGGTCCAGCGCCCCGGCGACCTGGCGATATGCGTCACGAAACGGAACGCCTTTGCGCGCCATATCGAGGACACGGTCGGTGGCAAACAATTCGGGTCGAAACGCCTCAAGGCAGGCGTCACGGTTCACCTGCAGTCTTTCCATACAGAGGCGATTGACTTCGAGGCAGGCGACGGTCGTCCTCAGTCCGCGCATCAACGGTCCCTTGGTCAGTTGAAAGTCGCGATTGTAGCCGCTGATGAGCGGACGTACGATTTCGAGGATTTCGAACAGGCAGGCTTGGACTGTCGCTGCCTTGGCCCGTGTCAGTTCGAATGGGCCGGGGTTGCGTTTTTGCGGCATAAGAGAGCTACCGGGGCAGAACTCGGGCGGCAACGAAAAATACCGGAACTCGGGCATGGACCAAAGGATTACGTCCGTGGCGAGTTTACTCAGATCGTTGGCCACCTGCGCACAGACCGAAAGCAGCATGGCTTCGATCTTCCCGCGCGAATTATTGACGTACAGAACGTTGTTCTGCACACAGCGAAAGCCCAGGAGTTCAGCCACCATTTCGCGGTCGATATCCAGGTTGACTCCGTAGCTGGCCGCCGAGCCGAGCGGGCACTGGTCCACGATTTGGACCACGGCATCGAGCAGTTCCCAGTCATCCAGCAGGGCCTCGGCAAAGGCCCCGGCCCAAAGTCCCACGGAACTGGGCATGGCGAGTTGAAAATGAGTCCGCCCGGGAATGGGAACATCTCGGTGGGTGTCGGCGAAATCGATCAGTTCCCGCACCATTCCGCCGATCCCGTCGCCCACCGCCAATACGCGGTCGCGCATGTACAGGCGGAGATCGAGGATGACCTGATCGTTGCGGGACCGTGCCGTATGGAGCTTCTTGCCCAGTTCCCCCAACTCGTGGACCAAGTGGTTCTCTACAGCAGTGTGGACATCCTCCAGCTCGATGGGGATCGCAAACTCACCACGGTTGTCCAGATCGACGATCCGGGCCAGTTCGCGGCAGAGCGTCGTCGCTTCTTGCGGGGTCAGAATGCCGATCGCGGCCAGCATGCGGGCATGCGCCATGGATCCCACCGCATCCCAGCGCACCAGTTCGATGTCCAGGATCGGATCCTCTCCGACGGTGAATTCCTCGACGGCCTTGTCCAAGTCATAGCCCTTGGCCCAGAGTTTACTCATGGGAGGTGTGTTTCCTCCGGTGAACGCCCCGTCCGGTGCGGGGACGATGACCTCACCCCTCGGAATCGTTGCTGTTGTACTTGTCGAGGGCCTTCTGCTGTTTGGCAAGGATCTCGAACGGCAAGCCGCGGATCTTGGCCGCATCGCGGCAGATCTGTTGGTTGAAACCGCTCGACTTGATGGAACGAATCTCGGCGGAGAAGAGCGAGGTGGGCAAATCACGCTGCATGATCGTGATGTTGCCTTTGTACAATTGCACCCGGTACTTGCCGTTCACGGGCGCCTGCGTCGCCTCGATGAAGGCGTCCAACGCCGTTTTGAGCGGATGATACCACATCCCGTGATACGTGAGAAAGGCCCACTTGGCGTCGACGGTTTTCTTGAACTGAATCGTGTCCTTGGGGAGACTGGCCTGTTCGAGGTCCCGATGCAACTTCAGGATGACGTGTGCGGCCGGCGCTTCGTAGATTTCCCGACTTTTCAGGTCCATGATGCCGTCCTCGAACATATCGATGAGTCCGATACCGGCGGCCCCGGCGATCGTGTTCAGTTCCGGGACAAGTTCGCCCAAAGGCATCTGGCGTCCGTTCAACGCCGTCGGGACGCCGTTTTCGAAATGCAGTTCGATCTCGGTGGATGTATCCGGGGCCTTTTCAGGGGGTGTGAGCCACAACCAGACCCAGTCCGGGATTTCCTGGTTCAGGTCCACGGCGCCGGAAGCGATCGAGCGACACCACATGGTCTTGTCGTCTCCGCCCGAAATTTGCTCGGTGACCGGTACCCCCCAGGCTTCGCAGAGCGCCCGTTCCTCTTGGCGGGTCAGGTCGAAATCCCGGACCGGGACCAAGACTTCGAGTTCCGGCGCAAAGAACTTGAACACATTGTGCATTCGGTACTGATCGTTGCCTTTTCCGGTGGACCCCTCCATCACACCGTCGCACCCGCGTTTGCGCGCTTCCAGGGCGACAATGCGCGCCACCAATTGCCGGGTCATGGACGTGCTGACCGGGTAGCCGTTGTAGTCGGAGTTAGCCCGAATGGCCAAAGCCACCCAGTCTTCGGTGAATTCTTCCGTGGCATCGATGAAGATCGGCTCGATCCCCAGGGCTTCGGCCTTCTCCCGGCATTCCTGCAGTTCCGCTTCTCCCTGGCCGACATCGATTGTGATGGGGACGATTTCTTCCACCCGGTATTTACGGCGAAGCAGTTCAACCCCGAGAGAAGAGTCCAGCCCGCCGGAAAAAGCCAAGGCGACGCGTTTCAGTTGAGGGGTATCGACGGCGTCGATTTTTTTCAGGATGGCATTGATGTCCATACGATTACTTCTCCTGGTTTTCGAGTCGTCAACCCGCGCTCAGAAGAATCCACCGACCAGTCCTGCGATCCGACGCCCCCGCTGGAAGGGGCCAAGTCTTTTCCCGAGAGCCTCCATCGCCCGCAAGCACGGGACGGTCGCTGCAGACGGCGCCGTACCGGAAATCGTGCTCAAACTTACCCGCGGCTCTCCACCGGCAGCCGTCTGCCGGGCGAACCGGGCAGCCCCGCATGACGGGGGAGACTGGTACGTCCGGAGGGACTCGAACCCCCAACCCTCTGGTCCGAAGCCAGATGCTCTATCCAATTGAGCTACGGACGCACGACTGACGGGAAAACATATACTATGCCATTTCGCAAGCGGCGCGCAAGTACCGCCGATGTTTTCTTCCCTGCCCTGATGGAACCCGCCCGGCGAGACGCTGTCGTTTTGGGTTGCAGCGTACCTGGAGCAAACCGAAGCCCGGACACGGTGGAGTGCGGGCATCGTCCCGGCAAACGGATTTGGGCCCGGAGCCAGCGCGGTGCTGACAGGGAGCGGTCAAGTTAGCAGGTCTTTCGAATCGAAGTCGAATTCGGTCGTTTGGGTCGTGCATGCGGCAGCGTATCGGCATTGACGGCCGCAGACGCAGCCGAGACAAAAAAGTGCCCTGGCAGGCGGGGAAGGAGGAGGGGGAGGGGAGCAGGAACCTGCCAGGGCGGGGGGACTGTATGCGATCTGGTTTGACCAGGTCTTTTTTTAGAGATCGTTCCGTTTCCTCGTTGTTGTCTGCTTGATGACTTTCGCCTAATGCCGAGCCGTTACCTTTTAGACGCCCGGATTTGAAGGGGGGTTCCGCGGTCTGGGGAGAAAAAAGTTTTTTTCGGAAATCCCCCAGCCCCGTTTGCCGCCGGAGTCGTTGGAGCGGGTGATGGGAATCGAACCCACCTCACCAGCTTGGGAAGCTGGCGCATTACCACTATGCTACACCCGCAACACACTCGCTTGACAACAGGAGAATAACTTACGCCCCTGCGGGAAAAAATCAACCCGTATTACCATCGAAAAAGCGTGTTTTCGGCCCCGGATCCGAGGTGTCCCATAACTTCTTTTCAGACATCGTAACTGCCAGGGTATCCAAACAGGTCCGGCGTCGTCGGTCTCCTGTTCGGACCTCGGCCCCGGCGTGAGTAGCCACCAGCAGTTCGGTCCGACTGCGTTCGGGACAAGCACGACGGACTTCGAAGCCGGTCCCGGGCCGGGGGGGCGGCCACCGGTTTTCGGGGGCGCCGAGAGAGTTGCCGGACTCTTTCGTTCCCGCACGAGAAAATCCGTCCCGCACAAGCGCCTACTTTGGTGGTTGACTCGGCGACTGGGTCGGGGACAGCTCGAGATCAAGGGCTGGCGGAAGATCCAACTTCAGCTTTTCGGCCGGCTGTTTCGATTCGGCTTGTTCAGCCGTTTCCTTCGGCGTCCTCTCCAGTTCATGCTTCGCTTTCGGCGGCAGGTCGACCAAAGGTTCGCCTTCGACCGGGCCGTACTCGCGGACGTACACTTGGGTCAGGGCATCGGCAAGATCATAGAGCGAAAAATGCGATGGCGCGGCCCCCACCAGACGAACCCGCCGGCGCTGTCCCGACTTCTCGATGTCAAATTCCCGCTTGCCGTTGATGAGCACTCCGGCACAGACTTCGCCGACTTTCAATTTGATCGTTCTGTCCGCCATGCCTTCCATCGCCTCGAATTCGACGCGAATACGGTCGGGGCGCCTCTTGGCGGCTGTCTGAAGCAACTTTACCACGGGGTCATGGCAGCCCGAGCCGGTGGGGAGGATGCATTCGATTTTGACCTTGGCCGAGGGGTTGCCGACCGGATCGATCTTGACCGGGGCCGAGCGACCTTTGCCGCCGTCGCCTTTGTCCCGCTGTCCGTACCAGCCCAAGCGATACATGGTCAGGTGCCCGGCGACCGCAAACAACGCCACCCCGAGCAGCGACCAGAACATGATGCGCCGCCGTCGAGCCCGGAGGAAGTCCAGTCGAGCTTCTTCGCTCAGGAATTCCTCCTGCTCTTCCTGTTGCATTACCTCGAGCTGGGCATCATCGCTGCCGACCGGAGTCACCATCTGGGAATCCCTCCCTGACTGCGACGCCGCCGGGCGTTGGGCAGCGGACGCGTGCGAACGGGGTAAGGGGCGGACACGGCCGACGTCCATCGGGCCGCCAGGGCAGGTAGGGGCGTCTTCAGGCGTTGGGCGTCTGCCTCGAAAACCTCGAGCAGAGGCTGCCCACGGACCCGAATGGTCGCTGCAGCGCCTGTAAGATCGAAAGAAAAGTCTTCGCGCGTCAAGCCCCGTTTCTCCGGGGTATTGGCCTTCAAGACATCGGCTGCGCGGGTGATACGGTCAGCTTCCGGCAGGGAAAGGACCGCCGTCCCTCCGATCAGCAGCCGGGCCCCGTCTTTGGTTTTTTCTACACTCACGGGCGGTGGCCGTCGGTCTGAATCGGAAACCCCTTGGATCGCCTGCCGAACAGCAATCTCCAGTTCCTCGAGCGTCCAGTTGTACCCCGCCGGCATCTGGAAGCGGACGCGGAGTGGAACGCCTTTTTCGACGATGTCCGCCTCGACACTGCCGTTGATGCGGATCCCCATGCAGTGCATGCCGTCACGGAGCCAGCGACTCCGTCCCTTGCCGCCGAAATCGACCAGTTCCAACTTCAGGTGCCCCTTGTATTTTTCTGCGAGTCGGTTGAGGACGGCTTCCGTGGGCTTCTGACAGCCGGAAGTCTGGTTGATGTACGCCACCACGCGCACTTGGCGCTCGGCCGCCTTTTGGGGCGGAGCAGTCGCTCCGTACGCGATCGGCCCCACTGAAAGCAGGGCGAACGCAACCAAATTCAGATACAACAAGTTGTTTCGCATTTTGTTCGATCCTCGCTCCTGCCACGCTTCGGGCCCGCCGCCGTCTCGCTCCGGTTTCGAGGGTGCATCGCACGGCCCATCACCGGCCCCGGCGTCTCCGGTTCTCGCGTGGAACCGATGGAACCGAAGAACATGCTGCAATATACCTTGGCAGAGACGCACATACAGCCCCAAAGCCGCCGGCCTGCGTCGTTTCTCGTTTCTTCCGAGTGGCGGGCGTGTCTCCATCGTCTCTGCGGGCGGTATTTCGGATCACGGAACGAGCCGGCCCGCTTCCATCCGGATCTGATGTTCGCAGCGCCCGGCCACGTCTCGGTTGTGACTGGTCAGAATGACTGTCCGGCAGTCTGATCGGCCCAAATCCAGCAAGAGAGACAGGATCGTGTCGGCGGATTCGGGGTCCAGGTTTCCTGTCGGCTCGTCGGCCAGAATGAGTTCCGGATTATTCATCAACGCGCGCGCCAGAGCCACGCGCTGTTGCTCGCCTCCGCTCAGTTCGCCGGGAAGGTGATTGATTCGCTTCTGCAACCCAACCTGCTCGATACAGTGCAAGGCTTTTGCTCGCACTTTCAAGGCATCCAGTCGAGCCGGCGTCAGCGGCAGCATCACGTTTTCACAAACCGTCAAAGTCGGAATCAGGTGATAGTTCTGAAACACGAAACCGATATGGCTGCGGCGCATATCGGCCAGTTCGTCGTCGTTCATGCCCGCCAAGTTTTGCCCGAGGACCGTGACGTGCCCTTCACTGGGGCGCGCAAGCCCGGCGATGAGAAACAGCAATGTGCTCTTGCCGGACCCAGACGGGCCGGTGATGACCGTGCTCGATCCACGCGGGATGGCAAGCGTCACGTGATCGAGTGCATACACGTCCCCCTCGCTCCGGGGGTACATCTTCACCAGTCCCGCCGCACGGACCGCGGGGGCTTCCAGGGCCGGTGCGCTGTTCACCATCTTCGGTCTCCCGCCTGTGCGACGTATTGCAAGCAAGTCCCCGGGGCGCTCTCCGGGGCTTCCAAAGCACACCACAGAACTACACTACTGGGATGAGCATGCAGGGGCCGCGCGTCCGCCTGCCTCTCAGGTTGTTTTCGCAATGATCGGCAAACGATGGTTTGCAGCAGGGGCACGCACCCGCCTCGACACATCCTGTCACGTGGCCGGACGTCAACTGCTGTCGGGGCGTCACGGTTGCCGCAGCGAATCCACCGGGTCCCGGCGGGCGGCGTAATTCCCTGCTACCAAGCCCGCAAAAAGCGCTGCAGCCACGGTGAGCAGAAACGATACCGCCACGCCCCCGGCCCCGATGCGGGGCAACAGCGTCAACTGAAGCGCCGGGGCGGTGGTCGCACACGGCGGATACGAATTGAATTTTGCCGGAAGAGCAAGGCTGAGTCGCGAACACACGATGAAAGCCGTGGCGTACCCCAGCGCGATTCCGGGGATGGCGCCCAGCATTCCTTGATAGGTCATTTCCAGCCCCAGCAACGAGATCACGTGTCGGCGACGCCAGCCGATAGCACGGAGGATGCCGATCTCCCCGACGCGTTCCCGAACCGAAGCGAGGGATGCACGCGCCATCAACAGGCCTCCGATAACCAGAATCAACGCGATGAACGCCGTCGTACTGGCAGCCGTGACCGCGGCCGATTTGCTGATTTGCGACGGGAGCGTCTTGCGGCTGCTGATTTGGCAGCCCTTGCCGATAATGGCACGGATTTTTCGCGAAATCGTGTCCGGATTTGCACCTTGCTGGAGATTGACGAAGACATAGTCCACAACGGCCCCCTCCCCGAGCATCGCTTGAACTGTCTTCAGGGGGGCGTATGCCTGGCCGCCTCCCATGACCGCGACCCCGGTGACTTTCAGTATTCCCACCACCCGAAACTGCCGGGGGCCGAGGTAGGTTTTCTGGTTGAGCGAAACCCCTTGTTGACGGGCGTATTCGCTGTCCAGTATGGCGGCGTCCAGGTCGTCGGGTCCGAACAACGCCCCTTGTTCGAGGACACAGCAACGCTGTCCCGACCTGTATTGTCGCAACGGTCCGGTTTTGACGTTTCCCGGCTCCACACCAGCGACCACGGTCGGACGCCCCTCGTGAAACGCCCATACCACCAGCGAACCACTGACCGTGCGGACACCGGGGATGTTCCTGATCTTGTCGACCTCCTCCATCGTAATTGCGCCGAGGTCTTTGGGCCGTTTGACGTCGGCAAAGGCGCAAGGCGAGACTTTCCGGGTCACGACCAGATCGGAACCGGTGACGTCCAGCGGTTCGGTCGTGGCCCGTCGCACCGCATCGCCCATGCAGATGCCGGCTGCGACGAGAAACGCCACCAGAAGATAGCCCAAGATCGAGAGGAAGGCTCGACTTCGCCGTCGGACGATTTCTTTCCACGCCAGGGAGAACATCATGGCGTCCTTTTTTCGGAGGTCGTCTGAACTGTGCGTCGGCAGTCGCGCCTGCTTCGAATTGTCGGCCGTCACAGGGCAACCCGAAGCAGAGGCGAGCCACAGCGGATCCGGTAAGTCCTTCCGGGCAGCTCCGGCAAGCGCTGCGTGGGACGGCACAGCGATTATCCGGAATCGGCCGTGTCCTTCCGCCGGCGTCTGTTTGGTCTCGGTGTGTCGGGCCGAAGAGGGCGTTGCCTCCGGAGCGCCCCGGGTCTGCCGGCAAGTCCGCCTCGCGCAGAGGCTGATTGTCCGGATTGCTTGTTTGACCCCTGCCCGAGCGCCCGCGTTCCCCGGAACAGGACGGATTCTCCCGGTCCCTTCAGAAACGGCGCCGACTACGGGTTGTACGTCAGCCGGGAAAGCATTACAAGGATAGCCGTTGCCGCCGCCGCCGTGAAGGGCGTGATCACCCAGCCGCCGAACACTTGGACCGTTCTTCGCCAATGGACCACATGCAAACCTTTGACAAGACTGACTCCCAGCACCGCACCCACCATGGCTTCGGTCCCGGAAACGGGTACGCCGAGGACGGCATAGAAATGAACGGTAATCGCTTGCGCCAGAACAACCGCGCAGGCAGTGAATGCATCCAAGTGCACCAATCCCGCACCCACAGTGTGCGAAGTCCGCCGACTTGCGCAAAGCGCCCCCAACGCAATTCCGGCGCCTCCCATGAGCGCTGCACCTCGGACTGAAAGCTGACCGCTGGCAACCAGGACGCCGGTCACGTTGGCCACATTGTTGGCCCCGAGCGCGTAGGCCCCGTAGCATGAAAAAACGATCAGCCCGGCTCGCAGCCAAGGGTCCAAGGCAAAGACCGAGGGCTTGACTCGGCGAACGAGCCCCCGGAGAATACGGTGGACTGCGACATAAACCAACGCACCGGCGACCGGATTGGTGACCCAACAGATCAACACCCGGCCGATCCCATGAAATTCGGCGTGCTGCTGGAGAAGACCCGCACCCACAATCCCGCCGCCCACCGCCTGGGTAATGCTGGTGGGGATGCCCAGTCGGAGCATTATCATGACCGAAAATGCCGCACCGAGAAGCACCGCCGCCGCCGTGTTCGGGGTTTGCGGAGTGAGCCCCGCCAGAGTTCGGATGCCGCCTTCGCCTTCTGCCATTGCGCCGACTACGGCCAGACCTGCGGCCAAGAGGGTGGCGGCCCGAAAAGAAACCATCCGGGTACCCACGGCCGGTGCAAAAATGTTGGCCCCGTCATTGGCGCCCAAGCACCATCCCAGGAGCAGACTGCCCAGATAACCCATCATGGCATGGCCGTTCGTCTTCCCGTTCGACGGGCTTTCTCCAAGTGCCCCGATCGAGCCCCGCACGGCGGTGGCGCGCCCGGCCGTCCTGCCGTCGGCCACCGGGGCAGCGAAGCGTATGGGCTCATATCCGACGCTTGATCACGAAAACCCTTAGAAAATACGCCGCGTCTTCTTCTTCGTCACATAGGTCGCTGACGCCCGATATCAAGCCGGCCAGCAAGATCTTCTTGCCGGTCCCCAGATCGCTGCGAAAAATGGCCCGAGTGCTGTCCCCTTCGATCCGGTCCGCCACGCTCTCGGCCTCGTCGATCCGGCGCGCCAATTCCTGGGTCCGATCCCCGGTGCCCAAAGCGTCGTTGACTGCTTCTTTCACCAATTCGAATGTCTCGATCCCGAGCCGCGCAATCTCGAGCAAGGGACCGTGGAGGAAGTCGGGAATGTTTAGGCCCTGGTAAGAAATGCGCCTGATGATCTCTTCGGCGGTGTTGGGAATGGAGTCGAGACGTTCCAACAAGAGCATCAGGTCTTCACGCGAGTCCGGCAGCAGTGATTTCTCATAGAGCCGAAACTCGATTTCCCGGCGTATCGTGTCGGCGTCGGACTCTTTTCGGTGGGTTTCGTCTACGAGCCGCTCGAAGTGGGTGTCATGCCCGTGCTTCACCACATGCTGGAGGGCGCGGCAGAAACAGTCCAGGCATTCGTCCACCACCGTCAGGTAACGTTCCACATCCGCATGGACCTGCTTGTTTTTTTGCCACATGAACATCTGCACGTACTCCGATTCCAGTGGCCGGCGGGCGGGTCGAATATGCCCGTCCCGTTGACGCCTTGTCGGATTTCAATTCGCCTTTCGGCAGGCGTTGTTCAGCAGTACCCGGACGATACGGGCCGCGGCATCCGGCGGCGCAAGGTCCGGCTGTGGGGCCGCACGCAGGCGCCAAGTCGATGCAGACTGCCGCCATTCAATCAGGAGTCGGGGCAATTCTCGTTTCAGGTTTTCGGACTCGGGCAGCAGAAAAGCCGAACCGCGCTTCGCCAGGATGCGGGCATTGGCCGTCTGGTGGTCGTCCGCCGCCGTGGGCAGCGGGATCAGGACGGACGGCACGCCGAAAAGCGCCAGTTCACACACCGTTCCGGCCCCGGCGCGGCAAACTGCAAGATCCGCAGCGCGGTATGCCTGCCCCATTTCTGTTTCGTGTTCCTTGATCACGACGGAAGCCTTTGCGGTTTCGTAAGAAGCTCGGACTCTCCGTTCCGCACCGGCACCGCAGAGGTGCAGGACCTGGAAATCCCGGCAACCCTCCGGCATTCTCGCAACGGCCTCGGGTACGGCGCCGTTCAGGGCTTTGGCCCCCTGGCTCCCCCCGAACACCAGCAGCAACGGAAGCTCGGGTTGAAGACCGTTTCTTTGTCGCCAATCGCCGGAACACGTGCCTTCCGTCGAGCTCGCAACGGCGAGAAGTTCAGAGCGCAACGGCAGCCCGGTGTGCACCTGTGGACAGCGGATGGCTTGTCCCGGAACCAAGGGCAGGGATGTGGCCAGGCACTTGGCCCAACGCGACAGAAAGCGATTGGCCCTCCCGACTACGGCGTTGGCTTCATGCAAAACCAGCGGGACGCCTTCGGCAAGCGCCGCCAACGCCGCCGGTACACACGCATAACTCCCCATGGCCAGGAGGACGTCTGGTGCGGTGCGCCGAAGGATGACGCGCGCTCTGTGGCGGTACAAGAGCAGACGCGCCGCAAAACCGACCAGGGCCGGGGCCGAGCGGCGGGGCAGACGAACTGCGGGCGCGGCAACAGCCTCGAATCCCGCCGCACGTGCGGCTTCGAGGTGGCGGGTGCACTGGTGTCCCGAAATCAGCACCGTCACGCGTCCGCCCGCCGAAGCAAAAGACTTGGCAACAGCCAGCGCCGGATAGAAATGGCCGCCGGTACCTCCGGCGGCAATCGCGAGATGGAGCCCAGCCGTAGCGAACTCGGAGTTGCTTGTTTCACACGAACTCATGGGCGTTCCATTGTCCGGTGTTTTTCCCGAGATTCGGCCGCCCGAGTTCGTTCGACAGGCGCCGGCGCCGCATTCTCGGCGGTGCAAGAGCGGGTGGTATGTTTGCCGCGTCCTCGATCCTCGTGCCTCGGTCCCACGATACGCGAAAGAAGCATTGCGGCATCCGCGACGGGCGAATTCGAGAGCGGTCCCCGGATTTTTCGGGTCGTGATGTGCGGGCGTTCACGATTCGGGCAAGTCTCGAACGCACGAAAGATCGCTTCGCGGTTCCCAACCGACGCCTCGCACCGAGTCCGGGTCCGCCTCCAATTGTCGCGCCACACTGAACAGCAGGCCGACGCCGAGAAAGCACGCCAAAATGCTCGATCCGCCGTAACTGATAAACGGCGCTGTCACGCCGGTCGTCGGACTGAAGCCGGAGACGACACTCAAATTCACGAACGCATGGACGGCCAAAGATGTCGAAACACCGGTGCAGACCAACATGCCGGTTCGGTCGGGTGCGTGAGCCGCCAACCAGAACCCGGTGCCCGCCAAAGCCAGATACACCGTCAGAATGATCGCGACCATGAGAAACCCCAGTTCTTCACCGACGATGGCCATGATGAAGTCGGTGTGCGCTTCCGGAAGGAAGTACTGCTTCATCCGACTGCTCGTGAAGCCCTGTCCCGTCAGCCCGCCGGACCCCAAGGCCAGTTGAGAATGCCAGAGCTGGTACCCCCTGTCCTTGGCGTACTTCTCCGGGTCTCGGAAAGTATCCAGACGTCCGGAACGATTCGGACTGAGCCAAAGCGTGACGCAAACAATGGCCGCACCTGCGAGCACGCCCACGGCCAAGAAGCGCAAGCGGACGCCGGCGACAAAAGCCAGAGTCATCGCAACGGCCCCGGTAATCACGGTCACGCTGAGGTTCCGCCCCAACAGGATCAAGCCGATCACGAGACCTGTCCGAAACATGGGAATGAAAAAGCCCGGCATGAAGAGTTCGACGTGTCGGGCATGACGGTTGTAGTAGTCTGCAAGGTAGAGGATGAGAACGATTTTGGCGAATTCGGACGGCTGGATCGAGTACCCGCCGATCCGGAACCACCGGAATGCCCCGTTCACGGCACGCCGGACAAAGGGAAAATGCTTCACTGCGCCGTGGAGTCGGAAAGGAGGTCCGTAGAGCACTGCGGCAGTCGCCAGGTATAAGAGAGAAATACCGACTGCAATCAGCAGGGCTCCCGAGTGGCGAGTGAGCAGGCGGTAGTCCATACGATAAGTGAGATAGGCGCCCGCAGTCCCGGCTGCAATCCAGACCGCCTGCTTGACCAGTTTTTCTTCACCGAATTGTGCGTACGTCGTGGAATACAGTATGGCCAAACCGAAAACCACGAGGAACGAAATTAGAACCAGCAGAACAGCCTTGACTGTCGTCTGCATGATACACCCCATTCTCCGCCGCGGTCGGAAGGCTTCGTTCCGCACCGCGGCAGAAGCAGATCCGCCGGGCCCCGATTGCCGTTGGAAACGTTTGGTCGCACTTGCGGAAAGCGCCTCGGGCCCGGGCGCATTCTTCAAGAGGCCTGTCTCGCGGTTACCCTCGGTCGGATCCGTGCCCCGTCGGCGACATCGGGTCGTAGGCTGTTCACCGAGGGGGCCTTGCGGGGCCTCCCCCGATTCATCCGGATCAATCCGCAGGAGAACCGGGAAAGAGGAGTTCCACCAGGAATTCCAGGAAGCTGCGCAGCCTGGGATGCGACACCTGTCCGGCCAACTCCGCCGCCTGCATCGTCAACTTGGCTTGTAGGGACTCTGCGCGGGCAAAAGCCCCGGAATCCCGGTAAAAAGCTCGAAGCCTGTCCACGGCCGAGAGGCAGTTGTCCGCACCCAAGCCGTCGAGAATTTCGGCTTCACGTTCCACTCCGGCCTGCTCCACGGCAAAGGCGCGGAGAATGGTCGGGCATTGGCGCAACGCGTCCTGCCCCGCGACACGCTTGTTGTGGCGGGAATCGCGCCAGTCGTCCAAGTCGTTTTGAATCTGATACGCAACCCCCAGGGCCCGGGCGAATCGCCGGAACAGGCTGTAATACACATCGCCGAAACCGGACGCCGCGGCTCCGGCTTCGAGGGAAACGGCAAACGCTGCCGCCGTCTTTCGCGCGTATACAGTCAGGATGTCCAACGGCCGCGGCGGTGGGGCGTCGGGTCCGGTGAGCCCGAGTTCCTGTCCCTGCCCCCGGCACAAGGCCTGGTGGGTTTCGGCCAAATGTGTGAGAAACGTGTTGGCGGTCTCTGGGCCGACCTCGGCTCGGGCGCTTAGAACCAGACGATACCCCATTCCGATCAGGTGATCGCCGGCATTCAGCGCGGTCGGAATGTCGAATTCCCGGTGCAGGGTAGGGCGCCCGTACCGAAATGCGTCGTTGTCCGCAATGTCGTCGTGTGCCAGCGACGCTTTGTGCAGGGCTTCCATCGCGACTGCAAAACGCTGCACAGCAGTGCCGAACATCGCGTCGGCATAAGGGGAAGGGGACGCGCTTCCCTTCGGTCCTCCTGTCGAACGAAGAGCGGCGTATGCACCCAGCGTCATGAACGGACGGATCCGTTTGCCGCTCTCGCGCAACCACTCGATGGCCAGTTTTTCCGTCGGGTCCGAGGCCGCCGGATCGGCTCCCGCTCCACTGTCGGCCAGGAGCTTTGAGAATGCCGGCTCCCGAAACAAGCCGTCCACGGCGCGCCACAGCGGCAGAAAGTTCGGCAGCGGCGCCGCGCGCCGGGAACCGGTGAGCGTCAGGAGGTCCCGGATTACGTCCGCTTCGGCCTGTGTGTTTACGCAACCATCGAACAGCAAAGGAATTGCCAAGGCCGGAATGCCAGTGGCGCTCACGTGCCGGAAGGTATGTTCCAACGAATCGAGACAAGCCACGCCCAGGGCCGCATCGCACGTGCCGGACCGGAGTACCGCCAGCAACGGCGGCGCGCCCTCCGCGGTCAAAACGTGGTAACCGAGCTGCCGCGCCTCTACGATGAGCGGGTTCAAGTCGCAACTGTCGCAGCCGGCGCAGTCAAATCGTCCGCCGTCGTACTCTCCCCGGCACAGGGCGCTGTTGCGCATACAGTGCGGCAGCAAGAGCAGCCGACGGTGGAACGGGATCGAAGCGAACCGCGGCCGCCAGAAAGCATTGCTCACGGCAACCACGGCAAAAGCCAGGTACTGCAAGGCGCAGTCGGCGTGGTCGAGGACGTCCCGGGCCAAGCGTTCGAGGTCCCGGAGAGCGGGGACTCGGTCGGGAGACAACTGTTGCACGGCCTCCGCCGCGAACCGTCGAATCCGGTCCCGCGCTTCCGCCGAGGCGGGCACGGCACGATACGGACGCGGCGCCCCCTCCGGCGCGCCCGGAAGAGGCCGAGGGGCGGCCGGCGCAATGGACCCTGCTATGGAAATGTCGTTTTGCACTCGTTACGTCAACCCGTTGCCGGACAACCCACGGACCGTTTTTTCCCGCGCGGCAAAGTCCGAACCAGGCGCGGTTCGTCGCTCTTCGACGGTTTGTGCACCTGTCTTCGATCAGCGGCGCGCAACAAGACTGTGCCGATGCTCACGCCGTTTTATGAACGCGAGAACGCCTGCGTAACCAGCACGTTGGCAAGCGGTCCCGACACGCCCGAAAGACCGCACACCCGATCCCGGCTCGGTCATTTCCCCGGCTCGATGCCGACGGCCGAGGCATGCCCCAAACCCGAAACGGTCCAGATGATCGGGTAGAGCGCCTCGCTGTAGCGTAGGCCGGCGAAATATAGTCCGATCGGCGACGGTCTGCACCATGTTCCGTCCCGAATTCGTGCCGTCAACCATGCCGCGCCCCGGGTGCAGGCCGCACGCACTTCGGTCGAACTGTTGCTCCTGTGGCAGAGCGCCGTAAGTACACAGCCGGTTTCCTCCGCGGTGCTGGGGACTCCGGGGGCGCCTCCCCAGCCGCCATCCGGGTTTTGGGCCGCCAGCAAGTAATCGATGCCCGCAGTGCTGTCCCCGGGGGGCGCCTGCTCGATTTCAAGCAGGGACCGGAGAACCAGTGCCGTGCCGTAAACCGGGTTCTCGCCGTTTGGTGCGAGCGGGTTGCCGAACCAGAGCGGCAACCAACTTCCGTCGCTTCGGCGGCATCGGCGGAGGAACAGGAGTGCCCGGCGACGCGCACGCCGCACCCTCGTCGCGTCCGACCCCGTGCCGACTGCGATTCGCAAGGCACGCAGAACATGGGCGGTGATGTCCGGAGCGCTCCGATCGAAAGGGAGCTTGTTCCAGCCCCGACAGAATGTGGGCCAGCCGCCGTCCCGATTCTGCAGATCCAGTAGCCAATGCACTCCGAGTCGGACAGGGGCGGCGTCGGGCGGCGTCCCCAGCAAGCGCAGGGCGATGAGGGCCCCGGCCGTGTCGTCCGCGTCCGGCACGCCGCCCGGCAACGGGGTCCACGCCCAACCGCCCGGGGTTGCTCCGGTGAACGGGTGTCTCGAGGTGTGCTGGGAGCGTATCAGCCAATCCCGCGTCGGGGTCGACCAATCGGCAATCGCCGGGTCGACTCCGGGGGCGGCAGACAGGGCCTGGACCGATAGTGCCGTCACCCAACCGGAAAGCTCCACGTCGATGGCCCAACTTCCGTCCGCCCGAGCGGTGTCGATCAAGAAACGAATCCCCCTGCGAACGGCCTCGATGCCTGCGTGGCCGCACGATGCCAGACTCAACACCACGAATGCAGTCAGGGGAATGGCTTCGAGAAACCCCCCGGAGGTCGGTTGCAGACGTGCCAAACGGCGAAGTGCGCGCGCGGTCACGAGATTGCGCAGCCCGCGGATCGGGGGCGCTCCGGACGGGCGCCGAGCATGGAGGAGCAGGCCGATGGCAATCAGGGCCGGCAACGCGTAGCTGACGACCTGGAGCCGAAGCAGTCGATAGCTGCTTCGAGGCAATACCGCCAGCTCGAACGGCAACCGCGGGATCGTCGGCCATTCGAACAGTCCCGCCAGTGCTGCAGTGACCTGGATGGGGACCGCGAACGTGCGATCCGCACCGTAGAAGGCGACAAGGGCCTCGCGGCGCGACTCCGGCGACGCACCCGCAGTTGCCGTCAAGAAACGCTCCGCTCGTCGAAGCGCCGTCTCGCTCCCCGTTGGACGCACGTCGTCCGACAGGCGCAGCGCCGAGACTGCCAGAAGCGTGGCCGCAAGATTGCCTGGGGGCGCCGGAAGGTCTCCCCAACTTCCGTCGGCATTCTGGGACTCGATCAGCCAGGCGAGTCCACGCCGGCGTAAGTCACGCGTGGCCTCCGGGGCGGCAGCGGCCAGGGCGCTCACGGCCGTCGCCGTGGCCAGAGGCGACGAGCAAAGTCGGCCGGGCCAGAATCCCGAACCCGGAGCCCGTTGCGCCAGGAGGTGGCTCACGGCCGCATTCAGGTCCGCGCACGCTCCCACATCATGCGGAATCCGCGTTTTTTGCATAATCACAGCCGCGTTGGTCACGGAATCGTTGCAAACGCTGGGGTTGCCATTCGGTTGCCGACGCTCCGGTCGGCCCATCTCCCTGCGGTCGACCGCCTCCGTCCGGCCGCTTCGACTCGTCGAATCGGGTTGCTCGCGACTCCCCTCCGGTCGTCCCGAAAGGGGAACCAAACATTCGGGCGGCCGCGAGAGCTGTCCCTCCGCCCCCGCCCGTTCGGTGTCCGCTCGTTCCCGGTTGTCCAAATTGCGGATTTCCGCCATTCCGGTACCGTTGTCTCCACGGACCAGGGCGCGCGGCGCCTGCGCCATCGTAACGTATTCCGGCTCCCGAAGCCCCGCACCGGAGCGTCTCGCGAGCGAAGGCATGAGGAGACGGGCTCCGCGGCGGGGGGCAACTCATGGGGCCCATGGATATACTAGGCGGCTCCGGACAGCTTGACAAGGCGGCAGGGGAACATCATTATTCGGACTGTCCGGAGAACATGGACACGCTGTCTGCTCTGGAAGCATCGTGATGCTGAGAATCCCGGTGGAGGTGCGGGAGCGATTCGCGGGTGCACCGGTGGGGCGGGGCGTCGCGTTCGGGGAGCGGGACGCTTGCCGGAAGTGTCCGGGTTCTTGTCTGGATATCTGCGTCGAGTGCCGACCGCCTGCAGACGACCGAGGGAGACCCCGCATGCATTCCCGAATTTTTTTTCTGGTCATCGCCCTGGTTGGGGCATCCCGCCTTTCGGTCCGGGGCGACAGCTCGAGTTATGACGATGCCGTGGCGTTGGGCACACAGTTGGCGGTCAACGGGAGCTTCGAAGACGATTCGCGCGACGGCAAAGTGGCGGGATGGGGCGCGACCTCTAGCAACGGACCCACACTGGTCTCCGGTGTCGCGACGGCCCACCACGGCTGGCGCGCGTTTCGCTTCGACGGAACCAAGGGCCGGCGGCGGTTGTGGGGAAAACTCAACGCAATCGTCACCGGCCCCGTATGCGTGTCCGCCTGGGTTAAGGGCAGGGGGCGCCTCGAGTTCGTGTTGACGGCGGTACGTAATGACTTCCGGTTGCGCAAAGGTGCGGCGCGCTGGAATTGGCGCGAGTACAAGGTCCAATCCGTCAATAGTCCGGATGCGTGGACGCAAGTCGTGTGGCGAACCACGATTCCCGAAGACTTGGACCAATCCTCCACAAAACACATCGGGTTCGAAATCGCCGGAAGCGGCGGCATTCTCGTGGATGAAACGACCGTCACTCGCGCCGGCATGGCCCCGCCCCGCCCCGGGACTGAGGCTGAAGAGGTTCGGCGCGCCGCGGACATCAACGCCGCGCCGCGCCCGATCCTCACGGTGCCGTTCATGCGGAAGCCACCCGTGATCGACGGCAAAATGGCGCCGGGCGAATGGGACGCCGCCGCGGCCGTGACCGGGTTCGTGACACTCAGCAGCAAGACCCTGTCGTCCCGGCAGACCACCGTATTCGTCGGCTACACCTCGGAAGGTTTGTACGTGGCCTTTCGCTGTCCGCATTCGGGCAAATTCATGAAAGGCGAGAAACTACGCGACAGCACGGGTGGGCATCAGGCAATGGAGAACGTGGAAATCTGGCTCGTGCCTGCGGACACGGATACTTGGTATCAGTTCTACGGCAATCCCGCCGGCCTCATTCTGGACCAGCGTCGGGGCGAGGGTCTGGCGTGGAACGCCCCGTGGAGTTTTGCCAATCACGTCCAGACCCTGGAACGTATGACCGGCGGCATTCTGTTGTTCGACCGGCACCTGTGGACGTCCGAGATTTTCGTGCCGTTCAGCGCGTTCGGCCGGGACACGCCGAAGCCCGGAGAGACTTGGCGCGCCAACTTTTGCCGGGACTTTTCAGTGAAGAAAGGCACTCGGCGCAAGCTGCGCGACTGGACGACTTGGTCTCCCGTCACAGGCTCTTTCAAGAGCCTCGGCAATTTCGGGCGTCTTGTGTTTCAGCCGCACGCCCCCGCGGTGCAGTGGACGGAGGTCGGCGACTTGGCGGCCGGGCAGTTGTCCATCTCCGGGCGCGTGACCAACGGCGAGACGACGGGGCTCCGAATCTCGGCACGCGCCGTCGACGCGGCGAGCAATCGCACCCTCAGCATCAAGGCGGGAGAGCCTGGTCCGGACGGACATTTCGCGTTGAGCGACCGGCTCCGTGTCAATCGCAGGACGGAGGCCCTCTACCAGGTGCGGGTAATGGACGCCGTGGGAACCAAGCTCCTGGAAAGCACCGTGGGCATGGTTGCGGAGACCGCGCTTCGGGCCCGCGTGGTTCCCATTTTCAAAGATAAGTTTGCCTGGGTGTCCATCGATGCACGCAACCTGCCGAAGACCGCCGGTCCGGTGTCGGCCCGGGTCGACATCCTGGGTGCCGACCGGCAGGTCGTCAAGACGCTCGCTCACGTCTGGACGAAATCGCCTTTGGCCTGCGACCTGCGGTTCGGTATCCGCGATTTCCCTCCGGGCAAGTACGATGCCAAAGTGCAAGTCTCGGCCGGTGGCGACGTGATCGGTGCGACGGCCACGGCGTTCGACGTGATCGAGGACCCCGAGTGGCTGGGCAACACGCTGGGGGTCTCGGACGTCGTTCCCGCTCCGTGGACCCCCTTGAAGGTGCGGGAGAACGGATTCTCGGTGAGCGGACGCGAGTATCGGCTGAACCGAATCGGTCTGCCGCACCAAGTGACAGTGCAAGGCAGGCCGCTCTTTGCGGCGGCACCGCGCCTGCGCCTGAAAACGGCCGGTGGAGAACACGAGTGGAGCGGCGACGGCCTGAAATTGGTTTCGAACAGCCCGGCGGAGGCGAAGTGGACATTCAGCGCCGCTGCGGCCGGCCTGCTGCTCACGGGTGTCGTGACCGCCGAGTTCGACGGATTCGTGCTGTGGGACGTGACGGTCAAGCCCGTGGACAAGCCGGTGCGGGTCGAGGCGCTGGCGCTCGAGTTCCCGTTTGCCGCCGAGCGCGCATTGTACGCACGCGGCAAGAACGCCATGGCGCCCGTCCACGCCGGGGTGGCCGCGCTGCTCGACGTTCCCCCGAAGGTCGATTCCGTTCAGCATTCGGTCTGGTATTTCAATCGCACCGGTTGGGCTTGGCCCGAGGACTGGTTCCACGAATTGTGGATCGGCGACGATGAGCGGGGGTTCTCGGTGATGTGCGAGACCCAGCAGTACCTGTTCGGCAAGAAACGCACCGAGGTCCGATATGAATCGTCGCGCCGCACGGCCGTGATTCACCTGATCGACGGCGAGCATCTGGTTCGGACGCCGCTGACGTACCAGTACATGTTCCAGGCCACGCCTGTGATTCCCTGGCCGAAAGACCCGAAGCGCTGGCACGTCGCTTACCATGCCGGCACACAGCCGGAAACACTGGAACAACTGTACGCGGTCTGCGATTATTGGGCGCTCAAGTACCAGAATTATCCCAGCTTCCGGATCAGCCGCAACAGCTTCCTCCACCATAACAAGTCGTTCCTGGAACACGGCGTACGCGTGGTGCCTTACTACTGCACGCACCGTGTGAGCAGTTGCGAGCCGACAACACTCCCGTTCGTTCCCGAGTGGGAGGTCCATCCGGTGCGCATTATCACCGAATTGCAGGGGCCCACCGTGACGGCCTCCCCGATCAGCGCCTCCCTGCGTGATTTCCACGCTTGGAGTGTGAATAAATTGGTCGCCGACCTCGGCTTCGGCGGCGTGTATCTCGATGTGTCGAGTGTGACCGCCAGCAGTAATCTTTACCAGGGAAGCGGCTATGTGCGGGACGGCATCCGCCGCCCCACTTGCGATATCCGCAACACGCGCAAACTCTACAAACGTCTGTATAATGTGCTGCGGCTCAATGGGCGCCGCGGCGTCATGTTTCGCCATGGTATGCCTGTCGCGGCTGTGGCCGGCTTCGTGGATTACGTCACTGAAGGCGAGGGGTGGGGGCGCACCGGGAACCGGCAATACGACGACCTCACTCCCGAAGAATTCCGTGCCGTGGACATGCGCGTGCAGCGCGGCGTGCCCTACGGATGGTATTGTTTCCACCAATACTACCGCGGGATCGCCACCGGGGGACGGGTCCCCGTCTGTCAGATTCTGGCGTATACGCTCCCCCACCGGGTGCTGCCGTGCCTCAGCGTGAATCCGGCGGACAAGCTTCCTCCGGGCGCCACCCCGGTTACGCTGCGCATTTGGAAGGCCATGGATCCGTGGATATCTCCTGCCAACGCGGAATTCCTGCCGTATTGGCGGCCCGGCTGTCCCGTGGTGGCCGAGGGCGCACCGCCGAATGTGTTGGTGAGCGTCTATCGCCGCGCCGCTGAGAAGCGCGCCCTGGTCGTGGCGGCGAACTGGAACCGCGCGGAGAAGGCCGTACGCCTACTCTTTGATACGGCGGCCCTGGGCTTCGGTCGCGGCGGTCTCGAAGTCAGCCGCGCCTTGAAACACCCCATCGTCTTCGCCGGGGAACGGCAGAGGGACGGCGACAAGATGGAGAACAGTCCGTTGGTGTTGAAGTCGAACCGACTGGACCTCGCTATCGGTCCCCGCAATCTCGAGATGATCCTCGTTCAACCTCGCGCCGGAAAAAAGTGACGGGTTGCGAGCGCGGGACGCAGACATCCTGCGGGCCCGGCGGGCGCGGTATGGGGTCCCCCGGCGATGTGGCTGAAACGGACCACAGGAATCGCAGAGATGGCAGCACCGAAGCGGACATCGGGCGCCGGCGGGCCCGGCACCAGACCTTAGTAGATTGAACTTGGAGGTCTGTAAAGTTGAATTCCCTTTTTTGGACGGACTCCCGGGAGTGGGTGTGGGCGACTGCTTTACAGTTTCGCGCGAATCTGAGCTTGGAAGCGTCATCTTCTGTGAAGTGGTCGCCCGCACTGGCGGTGACTGCGACAAAAAAAGAGGGCGTTCTGCTTTACAGCATTACCGAGTTCTGGGCACATAACAGAACCGTGAATGGCCGCAGGCCGGTACGGGCAGATCGGCACGTCGATCTGTTCGTCAAGTTTCTTTATGGGAAACCGCAGACGTGAAAACGGCGACCGCCGTTCGCAGGGGCGGACGCCGCACCTCGTGCTTCTCCAGCTTTCCGCGGCGTTCGCCGTGATCTCCGAGGCGGAACCGGCGTTCCGGCGTTCCCGTGTCGCGCCGACCCCCATGCCGGCGCCTGCTTCCGTGGGACGCCTGCGGGCGGCCCTCTTCGCGTCTTGTCCCCGGCAAGGAGTCGCGGCAAGTCGTGTTCACGGTCTCATTCAGGCGGATCGAGGAGTCCGGCTCGGAGCAGCCATCCGTGATAAGTTGCGAGGTCGAACGGCGGTGTCCCCACGAGGTAATGGTTGGTTTGTTGAAAGCGCCCGGCCGCCAAATGAGTCGTCCACATTCCCCGGTTTTCCGGGTGCGGAATGCTTCCGAGTTCCATTCGTCCGTTGGGGTTTGCATGGAACGGAGCCTCCAGCAGGACCGCCTCGGTGACTGTGTCTCGGACTCGGACGGTGCCGGCCACGGCCTCACGGGTATCGTTGATCACGACCACTGGGTGTCTCCCTTCCGCGCTCGGCTCGCCGACAATGGCGGCCACGTCGGTCTGCACCCGCTTGATATACCAGTAGGCCAGTTTTTTCCGGTTGTAGAAGTCTACGACGGCATCGGAGAAGATGGGCCAACCGTCCCGCAGGTTCCACCAGAGAATGCCGGTCTTGTTCCACTTGTGGATGCGCCACCATTCGATGAAGAACTTGACGGCCTCGGCCTGAGCGATTTGCGACGCCAGGATGAAATCGTCCAAGTCCTCCGGTACCGCCCCGAACATTCTTTCGATCTTTTCGGCCATCAACGGGATGCGATACACAAAGGCGTCGCCCCACGGCAAAGGGCGAACGGCCTTTGTTCGCCATTGGTCGTTTTCTTGCCATGGCCAGAGAGAGTCGGGATCGAGCATCTGCTCGAGTGTTTCCCGAACCGGGCAGCCGTGGAAGCCGATTTCGCTCACGAACACGGCTGCCGAGTCTCGGTAGAACGGATCTTTTGGATATGGACGGCGCCACAGGTGGACTTCGCTCATGATTTCTTGGCCGCCGCGGCGGCGAAACACCTCGGGGCCCACGTACGGTGAGCTGGGCAGGTAAGGTCGAAACGGGTCGAATCGGCGGCAAACATCGGGGAGTACCTCTCGGCTGATTCGGTCCCTGTTCGGGTCCATGTTCAGGCCGCCCCACATCATGGCCATATCGTTCTCATTGTTGCCCGCCCACAATGCGAGACTGGGATGATTGCGGAGTTCGCATACCACGGCTTCGGCTTCCCGCGCCGCCGCGGCGGCAAAAGCGTCGGTCTGGGGGTAAACACCGCAGGCGAAGGCGAAATCCTGCCATACCATCACGCCGTTTTCGTCGCACAGGTCGAAAAACGGATGGTCTTCGTACACATTGCCGCCCCAGCAACGGACCATGTTGCAGTTGAGGTCCACGACCATGTCGAACACGGCCTTCAGGTGCCCGGCGTCGCGGCTGTGGAGACTGTCCAGCGGGACCCAGTTCGTTCCTTTGATAAACACCCTCTCGCCATTGACGATGAACACGAATTCGCCCGGCTCCTCCCGGGTTGAGATCTCCGTGTGTTTGAGTTCGATGGACCGCAGGCCGATACGCGAGCGTCGAGCGTCGAGTACCGTACCGTCGGCGTCCAGCAGTTCGAGTGTGGCCTCGTAGAGCACCGGATCGCCCATGTTGCGCGGCCACCATGGGTCTACATCGCGAAGATTGAGCGTGGTCCGTTCGTGCGTCGAGGACACGCGCCAGTCGCTCCGGTGAACCACGTTGCCGTTGCGGCCGATGGTGACCCGCACCGTCAGATCGTCGATGCCGAGTCGGTCGGTCTCGAAATCCCAATCCACGAGCAGTGCCGCGGTGCGGTCCCCCGGCGAAATCGAGCGCGTGGTCCAGTACACCGACCGCCAATGAGTCGGCGGGCGGACCTCGATCTGTACGTCTCGCCAAAGACCGGCGCTGACGATACGGGGCAGAATGTCCCATCCGTACATGTGCGGCGCTTTGCGCACATGAAGCGATTCCCATCCGGTGCGCACAAAATGCTGTTCGAACACCTCGTGCCCCGCCCGCCGACCAGCGAGAACGGCGGAATCGAGGCGGACAGCCAGGTGATTCGAGGCATCTTCACACAGGTGGTCGGTGATGTCGAATCTCCAGGTAATGAACATATTGTCGCATCGCCCGACTTCATGTCCATTCACGAAAACCACCGCCAGACAGTCTACTCCGCGTAGAACCAGCTCCACGCGGTCGCCCGGCTCGTGTTCCGGCGATTCGAAGGTTCGGCGATACCACCACCGATACATCTCGAATTCCCGGGTTTCGTAAACCCGGTTGCCTGTCTCGATTTCCGATAGTACTCCGGCCCGCATGAGGTCGATCTCAACATTGCCCGGAACCTGGGCCGGGATCGTCGGCCAGCCCCGCAGCGCCGGGGTGTCGGGCGTCTCAGGCGCTTCGGCTGTTTGCGGTCCGTACGAGAGTTTCCAGGGGCCATTCAACGAAACAGTGCGCATCGTATCGCCCTTTCCATTTTCGGCTCGGATTCTGTGCGCCCCGGGGGACCCGAGACGTTGCAGTGTGCGATATGCGTCGGCCAAATCGACGTTCCCACAGGCGCGTCGAGCCCGAGGCGCTCTCGGTCAACTTCGCTCACATGTTCGCGGGGTTGCCAACGTCCGTGGGACCTGTCTCACGCGTCTCGCAGGGACTTTGCCGGCCACCGAGATTCGCTCCTGGACACACCGCCCCACGCCCGTGATGTCTGAACCAAGCGAGATGCCGTCCCGTGCGCCGCGCGAAGACGAACCCCGGGCTGCGGACGACCGTCTCGGGGCGGGACGTAGGACGGCCCGGTTTTTCACCGTAGCCCCGGGCTCTTGTTCCTGGCATGAATCCGGGTGGGCACGTCCCGGCGGACGTGGGTCCCCAGGGCCTTGAGCAGGAGCACGTGGTTGACGATGGTTGTGCGGAACGTGCCGGCGCTTTTCCAGCGCCGAGCCGGCGTGGTCACGGCCAGGTCTCCGAGCACGATTCGGCCATGTGGCCGAAGGCGGCGGAGGATGTCCAAGTCTTCGAGGACGGGCTGATTTTCGAACCCTCCGACGGCCTCGAAGAGGTCGCGTTTCATGAACAAGCCCTGATCGCCGTGGGGCGCGCCCAGCAGTTTCGACCGCAAGAACACGGCACGCTCGACCCAACGAAAACGCCGTGCGGGGTCCGCGATATGCAACCGAAAGGCCCCGGCGACGACCCCGGGGGTTGCCAGGATTCGGCGCAGTTCCCGGCCGAATCCCGGTGGGAGGCGCGCGTCGGCGTGGAGAAAAAGGAGGGCGTCGCCGTGTGCCAGTCGTGCGCCGGCATTCATTTGAGCGGCCCTCCCATACGCAGACGGGGACACGCACACCGCGCTCGCCCCGCGTGCCTTGGCTGTCTCGACCGTCCTATCGTTGCTGCCGCCGTCCACCACGATCACCTCGGTTCCGGGAACCGTGAGGGCGCTGTCGACGGCGTTGCCAACATATTCTTCTTCGTTCAGGGCGGTAATCACCACCGTTATGGTCTGCGGGGCATGGGCCGCCGGGGTCTGCCGCCAGAGCTCCAGGTCTTCCGGGCGGTCCACATCCCCCAGCGCAGGTAGGAGCCTGACGGCAAGGCCGGCGCGTCGCGCCCGAGCCAGGCTCTCTTCCAGTACGGTGGCACTTCCCCACGCCATGATCCGGAAAAGGTCGGGGATCGGGCGGGACATACCAATCAGATAGTAACCGCCGTCCAGTGCCGGACCGAGTACGAGGTCGTTCCCGGACAAGGCGTCGAAGGCTTGCCCGAGAAGTGCGGCAGTGACCCCGGGACAGTCGGCCCCGATGATCACCGTTCCGGCGGACCCTCGGGCAAACGCGTCGCGAACGGCCCGCCGCATTCGGTCCCCGAGTGTCCCATCGCCTTGCGGCGTATAGAGGGCATTGTCACCGAGCCACGACTGGAATTCGTCGGGATCGCCGCCGGTGAACCGGACCTCGATTTCCGCGTTTCTGATTCTGCGGAGTTCGCAAGCCGTGTTGAAGGCGTGCTCCGTCATGCCCCGTTGAAGTTGGGCCGCTTCCTCCGCACCCAAAGCCGGGATCATCCGGGTTTTGCAGGCCCCGGTACGAGGAAAACGGGAAAACACGACCAAGCGTGTCGACTCCGGACGCGACAACAACCAGTCCCATGCCGACTTCAGGGCCGCGGCGAAAACCCAGCCCAGGATCTTCGTGCCTGCCCCAAGCACGCCGCGCACCGTGCCGGAGATCTTCGACTTCCCGACCCGCCGACGGTAAGGAGTCGGGACTTCCCGGACGCGGAGGCCCCGGCAGGCCGCCTTGATCTGCATCTCGACCGTCCATCCGTAGTCCCGGTCCTGCATTTGCAGTCGTTCGAGTGCGGCTGCGTCAGCGGCCCGGAATGGACCAAGGTCTGTATAGCCCACCCCCCAGAACAGTCGGATCAGGCGGCAGGCCAACCAGTTGCCGAAACGGGCCTGGAGGGTGAGCGCGCCTTTTTCTCGTTCCCCGAGAGTGCGAGAGCCGATGACCAGATCGGCAGCTCCCGTGGCTACGGGATCCACAAGTCGGTCCATGCAGTTCGGGTCGTCGCTGAAATCGGCGTCCAGGAAAACGACCACGTCTGCCTTGTTCCGGACAACCGCAAGGCCGGCGAGGCAAGCCTGCCCGTAGCCGCGCCGCGGTTCGCGAACCACTCGGGCGCCCGCTTTTCGTCCGACCTCGGCAGTGGCGTCGACCGAACCGTTGTCCACTACCACGACATGGTCTACCCATTCGGGGATCGCCTCGACGACTTTTCCAAGGGATGCTTCCTCGTTCAGGGCCGGGATCACAACGGCAATGCAGGCGTCTTTTCTCATTGCTTGCCGGCCTTCGTAATTGCACGTGCTTTGTTCGCGGATTGTCACGTGGCAGGCGATGGCGAAACCGAGTCCATGTCCGCTTCGTTCGGCGTGGAATGCGGGCCAGGAGTTCTTCCGGATGGTGCCGGCCCGGGGTCGCGGCGGCGTGCCGAATATCGACGCAGGGCCTCCCAAGACATGAGGGCAAGGACCGGACCGAATTCGATCCACACCACGCCGGAATCGAAGAGATCGGCGTGACCTGCGGCCTGCATCGGGAACCTCAAGTAGTAGAGCGGCAGAGTGACCTGGAGCAAGAGAAGTGGGCGCGATGGCGCTATCGCCAGAAACGGCAACAGCCACAGACCATACCACGGGAACTGGGTCGGGCTGAAAAGAAAGAGTGCTGCCGTGACCGCACCGGCGCGTCCGGCCAAGCCTTCGAAAGAATCAAGGCGGGCTCGAGCGCACCATACGGCCCAAGCCAGGAGGCCGACTCCGATCACGGCTCGAGCGGAAACATGAACGGTTGCCGCGTCGGGGGCGCCGGAGAGACGGGCTGCAAGACGTGTCGTCCAGAACACGACCATGTACAAAGCATCGTTCATTTCCCAGGTGCGGCTGTAGGTGTTGAATCCGGAATCGGCCCCGCGAAAGGCCGGCCACATGAAGATCGCCATGGCCAAGACAGGTACGACAAAAGCCGCGAGGGCTGCAGCGAGGCGTTTTGGTCGAGCCAGGACCGGGCGCAACACAAGAGGCGCCAGAAGAACGGGCCAGACTTTGACCCCCGCCGCCAGCGCCAGCAGGAAAGCCGCCCCGGTCGTGCGCTTTCGAGAAGCCAGGAGCAGGCAGCCGAGTAGCAAGGGGAAAAGCAGAGCGTCCATGTGGGCGGAGTTGACGATCTCTTTGATTGACAAGGGCGACCACCAGTAAATGACGGCCAGGACAAGCCGCCGGTCCGCGGAACGGACACCGCGCAGCAGCAACACCAAGCCTGCCGCCTCGCAGAACAGGAGAACCAACCGCCAGGCCTGAAGGTCCCATGGACTCAGAATGTGGGCGAGTGCAAATGCGGCCTGGGCCGCCGGCGGGTAGATGGTGCGAAGCCGGGGATGATTGACGCCGGGCAGCACGCCGACGGCGTCCCGGGCCAGCTGTTTCAGGGTGGGCGGCACTATTGTGGCGCCGGCTCGCCCCGTGGACAGGCTTTCGGGCGAGACGCGATACGGGTTGATCCCATGGGCCGTCACCCCGCCGTCCCACAGATACCGATAATAGTCGTTCTCGAACATGGGGGTGGAGAAAAACATCGCCACGCGCATCGCAACGCCGATTGCAAGGCACCACACCAGGGCGGACTTGGCGGCGGCGCCCCCGGTTGCCCCGGTGCGCATGGCGAAGCGGACCGCCGCCAGATACAGGATCCCGGCGGTCACCTCGAGCGCGACCAAGGTTTGGGCCGGCGGCAGGGCGCGGAGTGCACGCCAAGTTGTCGGGTGCGACAGGGCCGCCACCAGGAGTTGAACGCCCAACATCGCGAAGCCGGGCACGGCCAGTGATGCCGGCAGGCCGGATGGGAGCGGCCCGGTCCGACTGAGGAAACTGTGTGCCGGCCCGTTTTTCATGCGGGACCAATTCGCTTTCGAGGGAGTTGCAGCGGCGCCTGGCCCGTCTCCATTCGAGCCCGCCCTTAGGCTGAGGGACTCTCGCAAAACCTCACGTGTCCGTTCACGAGTCCGTTCTGGGGCGACACTTCGTGGTTTTCGGGGCAGTTCATGACCGAACCGGGCAGGAGAGGGGCATCGCCATGAGTCACGTTCACTCGAACATGATCGTTCCGAAGCACCGCGGCAGATGAAAATTAAGTTCGTCCACTGGGGCCCACGCCGCCCAGTGAGGATGGCTGGTTTCGTCTCCGCACTTGTAGAAATTGCCGGACCACCGAACCCCGGAGAGGTCGTCGAGGGCCCCGGTGTACGCCTGGACCACTTCGAACGGGATTCGGAACTGAATTGTCCAAACTGTTGGGGTGGCGATTTCGGGATCGACGCGGGTGGGCATCGAATGGCTCACAGTGACCTGGGAACACTGTTCCGGCGTCAGCTTGGTAAAATCGGCAAAGCCGACGTCGCCGATCCGAGTCCAGTCACGGATGTATGAGCACAGAAAGTTTCCGCCGCAGTTGAACTCGAAATTGAAGTATCCCGGCCCTTTATGAGGCTTGAAGAAAAACTCGACGCAACTATCGCGACACACGGGGGCCTGGAAGCCTTCGTGAACGCACCGGACGTACCGGTCCGCCACACGATAGACTCCATGAATGGCCAAGTTGTCGTACAGGAGCCTGGCTTGGGTTTCCGGGCGATGGTCGGAACTCTCGGGTCGAAAACTGTCGATGGCCAACTCGGCCGCCGGTCGCCAAACCGGGGCGTTCCAGTCCGCGGTCGGAGCAGGTTCGGCCGAAGTGCGTCTGATGATGTACTGCATGGGCGCTTCCTCGAGCTGCGTCGATGGGGATGGGAGGGGACGCCGGCGCCTGTCGGACATTGGCAGAGTACCATACTCTGCGGCCTCGGCGTACGCCAGCGCGAGCCGACGGTCGGTCGTGCTGGTGGGGACTCTCGGGGGCGCAGTATCCGAGCGACTTGGCGTCAAGACGGCTTGACGGAAGAAAAAAAGGTTGAAAAGAACTTGCCGATCCCGCTGCGCGGGAGGGCTGGGGCGTGTACCGTCGGACCCGCGGCGCCCCTGAAAAAACCGGGGCGGAGAAGAGTGAGCGAGTGCAAAAAAAATGGAGCGGGCGAACGGACTCGAACCGTCGACAGCTACCTTGGCAAGGTAGTGCTCTACCAACTGAGCTACGCCCGCACCAGCAGAACAGAATAATAGTTGCGTGCGCCCGGATTGCAAGGCCGCAAATCGAAAAAAAACGGCGCTTGCCGGCGGGCGTTCGTCAGGGGGGGGCATCGGGCAAGAGTTCGTTCAGACTACCGGTCCGATAACCTTCCAAATCCAGCGTCACGTAATGATATCCGCACGCCTTGAGAGCGCTCACAATCTTCTGTCGCTTTTCCACGGCGCGCCGAACCTGGTCCGGTTCCACTTCGATTCGAGCCACAGGGCCGTGGACACGGACCCGTACCTGGCCAAAACCAAACTCGTGCAACGCGGCTTCGGCCCGGTCGACGGCGTCGAGTGCGGACTCGGTGATCCGCTGCCCATACGGAAAACGGGAGGCAAGACAGGCGAACGCCGGTTTGTCCCAAGTGGGCAGTCCGAGTCGCCGACTCAAAGCCCGGATGTCGGTCTTGGTGAGCCCGATTTCGGCCAGCGGACTGCGCACACCCAGTTCGGCAGCCGCCCGACGGCCGGGGCGGTGGTCGGAAAGGTCGTCCGCATTGGATCCGTCGCAGACGACGGCCACACGGTTTTCCCGGGCGATTCGCAAGAGATCGCCGAACAGAGATCCCTTGCAGTAGTAGCACCGGTCCGGCGGGTTCTCTCGAAACCCCGGTACGTCAAGCTCGTCGCTCTCGATGACGACCCAGCGCGCGCCCATGCTTTGGGCCAGGGATTCGGCCTCGTGGAACTCACGGCTTGGGTACGTGGCGGACCGGGCCGTTACGGCCATTGCGGCGGACCCGAGTTCGTCCACAGCGACTTTCAGGAGAAAAGTCGAGTCCACACCTCCCGAAAAGGCGATCAGCACCGACCCATATTCCCGGAGTCGCGCGCGGAGAATCGTCAATTTTCGATCCAGTTCATTTTCCCGTGTGTCCATTCGACGGATCCTTGAACCGAGTTTGAGGTCTTATCGCAGGGCGAGTTGGAGAAGGCACGAAATATAGCGCAGCGGCCTGCGGATGCACCTTCCGCTCAACACCGGTCGCTCCCGGCGTCCCCCATGCGCGACGCCGGCGCCCCGGCCGAGGGATGCGTCCCACATCAAGGCGGCCGTCCATGAACGCGCCGCGAGGTCCGCGGCACGGGAGTTTGGGGCCGGCAACAATCCTGCGATGGGCCCGAGAATTGCCGCGATTTGCAGTTTCATTTCAGTCCGATCAGGCTACAGTTTCATCCGGGGGGGCGGCACGGACGGGCCATCGTCCTGTCGCTGCCTTTTTGCACCATAACCCCGCGGCTGTCGGCGGAAAGCCGCCCGGATATATCAGGAGAATGGTGTCATGGAGTTTCCGACGGTTCGAATGCGGCGGCTGAGGCGCACCGAGTCCGTGCGTCGCATGGTGCGGGAGACGCGTCTGTCGGTCGAGGATTTGATTGCGCCTCTCTTTGTTTGCCCCGGTGAAAACGTCCGTGAGCCGGTCGCCTCGATGCCCGGCGTGGCGCGGATGTCCCAGGACGTGCTGGCCCGAGAGTGCGAGGAACTCTTCGAATTGGGCATTCCGGCGGTGCTCCTGTTCGGGATCCCGGATTCGAAAGACGCAAACGCCTCGTCGGCTCTGACCGACCACGGGGTGATCCAGGAGGCGGTCCGGGAGATCAAGAAACGGACCCCGGAGTTGCTGGTTATCACGGACGTATGTTTGTGCGAGTACACTTCCCACGGCCATTGCGGCATTATCAAGGATGGGGAAGTCGACAACGACGCCACCCTGTTGCGACTCGAGGAAATGGCCCTTTCCCATGCACGTGCCGGAGCGGACATGGTGGCGCCTTCCGACATGATGGACGGGCGCGTGGGGGCGATCCGCCGAGCGTTGGACGAGAACGGGCTGTACCAGGTTGGCATTCTGGCTTACAGCGCCAAGTATGCCTCGGCTTTTTACGGGCCGTTTCGCGATGCGGCGGATTCCGCCCCGCAGTTTGGGGACCGTCGCGCCTATCAGATGGACCCGCCCAATCGGCGCGAGGCCTTGCGGGAAGTTGCGTTGGACGTGGCCGAAGGCGCGGACATCGTCATGGTCAAGCCGGCCCTGGCCTATTTGGATGTGATTCACGAGGTCCGCCAGGCTGTGGATCTTCCCGTGGCCGCCTACAGCGTCAGCGGTGAGTACGCAATGGTCCTGGCTGCCGCCGAAAAAGGCTGGATCGACGGCGAGCGCGTGATGATGGAACTTCTCACCGGCATCCGTCGGGCCGGCGCCGACTTGATACTGACGTACTTTGCCCGCAAGGTCGCGTCGCGACTTCGGATTCAGGCGGGGGTGGAGTGACGGGGGCCGGCGCGATACTTGGGCGGTCGTCCTTCCGGGGCGCGAATTCGATCTGTGGGCGGGGCACGTCCGCCGGCTCAAGCGCTCGCGCCCGGTTCTGCTCCCGGAAGAAAGAACTTGAACAGAGGTGGGAATGGACGGTGCAGGCCCGCCGAGTGCTGCTGGCCGGACGGACCGCATCGGCACGCGGGCCGGCCTCCGGGGACTCGGGGCGTCCAGTGCCTCAGGACCGGCGAAAGGCGGCGTCGAGTTTGGCGAAGGCCGCGACCGCATCGCTGATTTCCGCCGGTCCCCAGCTTTCGTTGATTGCCAGGTTGAACTGCGTGTCCATGGTGTGGTTTGCGTTGGGGCAGGGGAATTGTCGGTTGCGGTCCCCGGTGTATTCGGGCGCACTCCACGGGTAGCCGCTCCCGCCGAATACGCGGCGGTTAACGAACCAGTCCATGAGGTGCGGCAGCGCCCCTCGGTAGCTGGGATTGATGGGCAGACCTTCGGCGCTGAGGGCTCGACAAAACGTTGATTTGTCGCACTTGGCCCGTTCCGGATGGAAGACCATCCGCAGGAACCAATAACTGGGGTCTGCGCCGGGGAGAGGGGTCGGCACGGACACCGTCGCGAATTCCGCAATTCCGGCCGCCAGTCGCCGGACTGCTTCCCGGCGGCGCCTGATGATTCCCGGCAGTTTCCTCAGTTGCACACGACCGATGGCGCAGGCCAATTCGTTCGAGTTCAGGTTGAGAGAGGCCCAACAATTCGTGCTTCCGGGCGGCAGGCCGAACGGCTTGCCGCGGTCCGCGGCGCGCTTCATACAGCCGGAAAGTTCTTCGTTTCGGGTGAAGACCACGCCGCCCTGGGCCCCCGTGCAATGGTGCTTCCCGGACATGGTCGAGAATGCGGCGATGGCGCCGAATGTACCCACGGGTTTGCCGTTCAGCGTGGCGCCGTGGGATTGGGAGCAGTCTTCGATCAACGGCAGACCGTGCCGTTGCGCCACTGCGGCGATCGCCTCGATGTCGGCCGGTTCTCCAGCGATATGTGCGACCAGGATCGCGCTGGTCCGGGGCGTGATCAGTGCCTCGATCTGCTCCGGACCGCTGTTGTAGCATCCCGGTGCGGCGTCTGCAATTACGGGAACCAGGTTCAGCAGCGGCACGGGCATCAGTCCGCCCGGGTCGGTGACGGCCCCGACGATCACTTCGGAAAAAGCCGGGAGATCAAGGGCGCGCAGTGCCACGAAAACGGAAGCGGTTCCGGAATTGACCGCGTCGGCGTATCCCCCCCCTAGGAAGGCCGCGAATTCGCGGCAGTAGGCCTCTTCTTCGGGACCGTTGTACCCGAAAGCGACACCGGTTTCAATCGCCTGGTCGAACATGTCGACGACGACGGCTTTCTCTTCGGGACCGAACAGGCGACGTGGGGGCCAGGGGGTGGCCCGCGCCTTTGGGCCGCCATTGAGCGCGAGCGCTTGGAATGCTTTTCCGGAACTCATGGTCTGTTTCCCCGTGTACTCGAACCGCTTTAAGGAAAAACCGCCCTCGACCGGTCTGCGCCGGCTCCGATTGTGCGTCCGTCCGGTGTCCGCTGCGCAGCAGGGCGTGAAATCGACCGGCCGTTACCGCCGGGGACTTCGGGGGACCGCTGGACAATATGTTCTCTGCCCCGGCGGTGCGCAATTCCTTCGGGACCGGCCGGGGCGACGGCTGTGGACGCCGGTCGCCCGGCCGCACCCTCGCGGGCAACGCGCCCGGTTTTATCGGATTACATCGACCGTTGCGCGAGTACCGAGCGCACCTGCC
>JAADHN010000129.1 GCA_013151865.1 Kiritimatiellota bacterium | reverse complement strand
CCGCGCCCCCTCCCGAGGCCGCCCCGCCGCCCGCCGCCCCGCGCCCCGTGTTTCCCGTCACGGACCACGGCGTGCCGGTCAACTCGTTGGCACGCACTCTGTGGAAGCTGGAGGACGACGTCGGGCATTCGCGTTTGGTGACCCGAACGATGAACGCCGATGTCATCGGCATCGAGAATCATTTGGGTGCCGGCCCGATGGCCCTGAAATCCGAACTGCCTCCCGTGCCCCTGAGTCAGATCGCCGGATGGCGGTTCCGCCTCAAGTTGACTCCGACCGCCCGTCTGAACTTCCACTACAGCCTCGGAAGAATGGATAAGAAGGGAAAATTCACGCCAACCCGCAAGTGCTTCTATCAGATCACGGGGACGGACTTCACCCAGGGCGAATACACCCGAACAGGCAAGTCGGCCCTGGCGCCGGACCGGCGCTTCGATCCCCCGGGCAAGGGCTGGCGCGTGGAAACCGTCTGGATCCCATCGCGGCTTCGCACCGGAACGGCTGGCGACCGGAATACATACGTCCGGGTCGAAGGATTCGGCAATTTCCAACCGTCGTATTTCATGGCAGGCCTGAAGGGCAACTTTCCAGGGGACAGCTATGCCGTCCGTCAATTCACACCCATTTTCTATGGCCCCCCCGAATTGGCACTGCCGCCCAAGGGCCCGCAACCGGCCCGTTTCGTGCTGCGGTCCGCAAACGGCGGCGGAATCCTCTGCGAGACACCGTCTCTGGCCGAGATCGGCAAGGCGCTCCTCAAGGCTTCCAAGCCGGGGTTGAATTCTGCCTGGTTCCAAGTGCGGGACGCCTCCGATAACGGCTTTTCACACACGCTCCGCTGGATTCAACTCCCCGATACCCCGGAGTGGGGCCTGAATTGGGACCCGGAGCGGCCCGGCGCCGTGCAGCTCCGGAGCAAAGCGCCGTATCCGGACCCACGCTTTGCCCGAGCACGCGTCGTCCTCGCCGGGAAACCGCTGCCCCTTGAACGAGAAAACCGCGAAGTCGCCCGGGCCCTGGTACCCCGCAGTCCGGAATTCGCCAAGACCAAGTCCCCAACGCTGACTTTCACCGTCAATCTGGGCGCCGACGACAAACCGGTCGCCCTGGCTTGGGCCGACAGCCCCAACAACGACCCGCCCGCTCTCCTGGGACTGACCGGCGCATCGCCACTTTGTCTCACCTGGGAAAACCGGACCTATCCCCCTGCCCTGGCCGGACCGGACCCAACCCGGCACATCGTCCGCAGTTTCGACCCGATCCAAGGCGCTTATCTCCAGGTGCGCAACCGCGCTCTCGATCAACGGTTGAGAACGGTCTTCACACTCGGTTTCCCACTCTCCCGTTTTCCCCTGATGCAGTTCCGGTACCGGGCCTCGGACATGGTCCACGTCACCGCGGCCTTCCGGGGCGGCTACTACATTCGCCTCGGAGACGATTACAGCGCGGCCATTGCAGTCCGAGAAGGTAAAGACTTGGCCCGGGACGATGTTTGGCACACTTGGTTGGGATTCGTGACCGACGGCTTCGCCCTCCAACCGTTCTCCACCGCACGCTTCCAGCCCGCCTCGGTGACGCTCGGCTCCGCCGGCAGCCCGGACCAGACTGGGCGGTATTCCACCTGGAACTTGGACGATTTTGTGTTCGGCCCCGCCGTGCGCAGCGCGGAACAACTGGTCTTTACCCCCCGCTACTATGACCCCGACGGAGTGAAAACCGTTTCGGCCGCCGTGATCAAAGGGGATCAACCGTTTTTTGAACGGTCCCCGGCCGAGCGGAATGCCGTCAAGTGGAGCAACCACGCCGTCGGTCAGGCTATCAAGCCGGACCTGACTGGACTGTCCGACGGCATTCATCATGTCGTGCTACGAGCCGTGGATACCCGAGGGGACGTTTCGAACGTGACCGACCTCCCGTTCCTGTTGGATACAAAGCCCCTTGCACCGTCTGTCGCCGTCCAGCCCATGGCCAATCCCGCCGGCAACGGTGTGCAATTGCGAATCGCCTTCGCCAACGGCGGCGGCGCCCCTTGGCAGATCGGCCAGGCAAAGTTTTTCGTCGCCGGAAAGCAGCAAAAGATCCCGGCGTGGACCAACCTGTTCGTGCACAGTGCGACACAGGACACGCTGATCCTCAACTATCCCTTCCTCTTTCGAAAGCAATTGGACAACGCCAAGGACGGCGATGTCTTCGAATTCGCCGTGGACAACATCCTCGACGGAGCGGGCAACGCAACTCCGCGGGTCACCGCCCCGCTGCGCGTCAACTACAAAACCGACAAAACCGGTCCGGCCTGGTATACCCTTAAGTTCGACAAGAACGTCCATTGGTTCTTCAATTGGGACGGGGCCTATGACCACACTGCCGCTTTCTCCGTGGGACGAAACAACCAGAGGCAGATCGTACACCAACCCAACGAATCGGCTTACTTCCGAACCGCGACGTATTACAGCACCGGCGACGCCTACCGGTCGGTCAGCTGGCAACCCGCCGTACACCCCTGGCTCTCGTTCCGGATGAGAATCCCCAAATACCGCAGCCGCACGCAGCTCAGCGTCGTCCTGGACACGACCCAGGGCACATACACGTTATCTCTCAAGTCCCCGTCCAAGGCGAAAAACGAATTGAACCGTTCTCGAACCATTAAGTGGTTCGGCAATAAGTGGGTCAGGCTCTCATTCAATGTGCGCAACATGTTGCGCGCCGCCGGGGTCAGCGACGCCAATATCCGAAAACTGACCGTCAAGACACTCTACTTCCGCCGGCGAAACTCGCGACATGCCGAACTGCTCGACCTGGACGACGTATTCCTGTCGAGCGCTGCCGCCGGGCCGGGACGTGACCGACTGCAATGGACCGCCTATGACGCCAGCGGCGTCGCCGGCCTCGAAGCCATCTGCTATGACGGCAAGGACAAGGAACTTTGGCGCCGACAATTCTCCGGCCGCTCCGCCGACTTCAGCGGACTCCGCAAACGCGCCAAGCCCGACACGTGGCTGCTGTGCCGGGCCCGGGACAAAGCGGGAAACCTGTCCGTTCCGTTCTGGATGCCCTTTCCCAACTCCGATTGACCCCGGCCGGACTCCAGCTGCACGCTTCACTTGCGCATGCGGACGCGCCATGGAACCAGGGAGAGGCCGAGACCCGCCGGGCGGGCAGTCACGAAAGAGACGACGGCACTTGGCTCAAGGAAAGCATTCCGCCCAACTCGCCTACAGCAGGCAACTCGGACCAGAGCCCGTCCACAATGGGTGCGTGAGCTGCGGGAGTTATCGCTCTTCGCCAGGGGCGAATCGCTGTCCGCCTGAGGCGGACCCATCTCTCCCGCCGAGCGGAGTCGGCAGGGGGGAGCGCAGGGCGGCAGAGCGAGCCCCCCCGGCCACTCTGCGCGCCGACTGAGGCGGACGTGCCTGTCTCGCCCGGCGGGATTACCGGCGGGTAGCTCCGCTGGACCGAAAACAGCGGCATCTCACCCAATATCGTCCTCGCGCGCGGGCCACCCTTTTCGGCCGGGTTCGGGCTACCGGCGTCCGGCAAGCTCTGCAGCATACGCCTTGAGCTTTTCGATTCTTCGTGACGGCGAGGGATGTGTGGCGAACATGTAAGCCCAGGCCGGCGCCTTGTCCCGGCCGCTGAGCAACGTGAACAATCGATCCACCCCTTCGGTCTTGCCATATACCCGATAAACGAGCGCAACCCCAAAACGGTCGGCGGCCTCTTCCCGATGGCGGGAATAACCGCGCTGCAGCACGAAATGCAACATTTTCGCCACGCTGTCGCCGCCCATTCGCCCCCCGAGCAGCAGACTGAATCCCAAGCCGGCGCCTACCGCACGCCCGAGACCGCGAAGATGGTCTCGGTACTGGAAATGCCCGAGTTCATGCCCCAATACGAAGGCAAGCCCGATCTCTTCGGGAAGCGCCTCGAGAAGTCCCGAACTCACCCCGATCATACCGCCGGGAAAAGCAAAGGCGTTTGGCCGCCTTTCTTCGATCAGGACCAATCGATACGGGAGCGGCGGCACTGCCGGGTCGCTCGAGAGAACGCTCAAAACCCGACGCACCCGGCCGAGGCACGGGGCTTTTTGCGCGTCGGGGGATTGTGCAAAGGAAAGGGTTCCGAACAGTTTTGCTTCCGCGGCAAAGGAGATTCGCGAGACGACGAAGTCCGTGCCCAGTCCGACCGAGAAGTAGACGATGACGGCAACGACCAGCAGCCACAACAAGAGCCTCCGGAGTTCACGAAACGCCGTCCCCCGGGCACTGCTGATGTCCGCGGTTTTGTCCGGACACCGATGGACGATTCTCATTCTCGGGGAATGTCCGCGTAACGGATGGCCGTCCCGTAAGCCAGAACTTCGGTCGAACCGATGGTCTTTCTCCGGCCTTGCGAAATACTGCTTGTCTCGATCCGTAAATTGACGATCAGCTCCGCCTGCGGCCATTGTTCTTTCATGCGCAGGATCGCCTCGCGCCGGCCTCGGTCCAGCAAACTGCAATAAGACCGCACCTCCCCGCCGAACACATTGCGCAGCATGGCCAAGAATCGCTTGAAATGGTCGATGGAAACGACCACCGCCCCACTCACCATGCGCGCCTCCAGAACGCGAACGGCGTCGGGATACTGCCGGGTCGTCAACACCGGGACATGGCGGAGCGCCTTTTCGCGCCGCTCGATATCCCGGAAATGACGTCGCTCGAGAATCGTCCCCGTAATCATGGCCAGCACGATGAAACCCAAAGGCAATCCAAAAGTCGTCAGAAAACCTATCATGGTCAGTCCTCCGTTCTGACGGCGGTTCCATAGGCATAGATCTCCGCCGCGCCTTGGGCCACCGAGGACGTGCTGAACCGCACGTTGACGACCGCGTTTGCACCGAGTTCTTCCGCTTGAACGACCATGCGCTCCACTGCCTGACGACGAGAGTCCTGCAACAACTCCGTGTATCCTTTCAACTCGCCTCCGACAATGTTCTTGAGACTGGCCATAAGGTCCCGGCCCACATGCTTTGCCCGCACGGTACTGCCGGAAACCAACCCGTAGTGCTCGATGATTCGCTTCCCTGGAATGTGGTCCACGTTGGTCAGAATCATGATGTCCCCTTTCCGCTTGCGCCAACTCTGGAGTTCCACGTTTCCCCAAACCGATCGCTTCGAGCGATCCGCCCTTTGCAGACGGGATGACTCCACCGCCGAAAGCCCGGGAAACACACCCGGCCGAGGAGAGACGACGAACGCTCCCCGACGCCACCCATGCGGTTAAACTACAGTCCGTTCGATCCCAGTGCAACCAGCGAACCGAAACGCGCCGTTCAACACGGTCCGGTTGCGGTCCGGGTGTCCGGTCCTCACTGGAGTCTGATCGCAATACATACCGGACCGAAGGGGGCTTCAGCCACGGAAAGCCAAACGAGCACTCTCTCCACGCAGGGACGACGCGTGCGGCCTTGTCGAACGACGCGCCCAAACGCACCGCGAGACGCGCTCTTCGCACAAAACATGTCCTCTCTGCGCAAGCCACGCACCAAAGAAAAGACGATACCCATGCGCGTGCAGGAACCGAGTGGCAGGTATATATTGGTAAGGAAAGCGATCCAAACGGAAGTTCACAACCATCCCAACCTGAAGAATGCATGAGCCATCTGCTGCGATGACGCACCTCACACATCTTCAAGACATTGCCGCCGCTCACCGACCGAGGCGGTGTTTCAACACGGCCTCGTCCAGCGTTCGACGCAATGACTTGAATCCGTATAAGCTGCGCCCTCTCGCAACGAAGTTCATGAATTCATCAGGCTAAAGCAGGAATCGACATCATGTGCATGGAGAACTGGATTCGGGCTATTGCCGGCTCATTCATTCTGATCTCGGTCGGACTCGCCTGGCTGGTCGACCTCCACTGGCTCCTGCTCACCGCCTTTGTCGGGGCCAACCTACTGCAATCGGCTTTCACCGGCTTCTGCCCCATGGAGAATATCCTCGCCAAGCTCGGCGTCGCCCGACGTCCCAAGAACAACTGATCGTCGGACGCCGGAGGCCTGCGCCCCACTCAACTGCCGCCGGCACAGCTGTTCCTGCGCGACCGGCGTTCGAGGTGTCGTGTTCCATTCGAGCGCCTCGTTCCTATCCGGCCCAAGAACGGTTCGGACGGATGGAGCAATTTGGACACGCTTTTCGAAGCTGTGCACGTCGCGCCTTCCACACTTCCAGGGCCTGCACCAATACGCAATCCGCATGTCCGACCTTGCCGTGCCGTTGCACCCGACGTCGATCCAGGATCGCATTCAACTCGGCCGGCGGCGCCGGACAAACACCGCCCCGCCAAGCCAGGCCCTTCACCTCACGGACCGCACCGGTCGTGTCTGCGATCCGGGCGACGGCCCCGAACTGGTCCAGGCATGGCGCATTCACGGATATCTCACCGATATGATACGCGGTGCTGGAGGTATGGTCCACGCCGAGGCCCAGGACCCAGCCGCCGCCGTGAATGAGCCGCCCGATAGGGCTTTCCGCCGCCCAAACCCCGACCTCGAGGTGGCCCCGGAGCCATTCGTCGGCTTTGGGACCGATGGCCGCGAGCGCGTGAGTGGGGTGCGAACTCCGCACGGCGTCCGGACGCCGCCAAAACGCGTCCGGTATCGCCCCGTTGGTGGTCGGCGTGGTCAACGGATTGAACACCTTGGCGGCCCGATGATTGAACGAAGGCATCAGCAGCGTGGCGTCGGACCCGAGCACGTCGAGAAGAGCGTCTACAACTGTATCGGCCCCACCCTTCACCCAGCCGATTCTCGACAACGAACTGTGCACAATCAGGTCCATGCCGGGCTTCAGCCCCAGAGCCCGGAGGTCACGCACCAAACACTCGCGAGTCACCAATTGGTCCGGCGGAACCAAATCCACATAACCGATGTGGGCCATGGCCGCAAAAAAAGTGTGGACCTGCTCGAGGCTGTACGATTTCCCCAGCACCTGGACAAACAGCTGCCGGAGTTCCGCGATGGTCCGGCCGCCGTCGGCCCAATACAGCGCCCATTTGGGCAGAGCCGATTCCGCGAATCTTGCTCGAAGATCGGGCCAGACGTTCTCGTAAGTCGGCGCCAACGGATAACGGCGGAACGGCACGGCCTCGGCGACCGAAGATTCTGAGCCTGAAGACGGAGCGTCCGCCATCAGGTCCGAATCTGCGGAGTCCGCACTTCCCCCGGCCGATTCCAGGCACCGAGTGCACTGCGCCAGCTCCTCGAGCAGTTGCCGCCGGTCTCCGCCCCAGAACCAACGCTGCAATCGGCCGAGCGTGACGGCGTGGCGGGCACGCACCCAAATCTGCCGGTCCGCAGAGTCGGCGCGCCGCATCTCCGGCGCCGCTACGTGCTGGGTATACCATGAGGCCAATTCGAGTGCCTGCCGGCTCTCGGCGCTCGCCAGGAAATACAGATATCCGGCGGCGGCGGCCGTGGCGGCGACCAGAACGGAGGGGTCGATCAGGTCGATTGTATCCCCGGAGCTGTGGTAGCCGCGATACGGATACGTCCCGAGGTACGGACACGGAAACCCATACTTCGGATCGCCGAGCAGGGTGTCTTCGGTGCTGACAAACGGTTTGTACACCGGATTGCACGGCGCGCCGGCCAGACGCAACGCGGCGTCGAGCATGGGAAAACCCACGGCGTCCACAAACTCGGCCGACCCCGGCACAGTGGCGTGCCACGGCAGGGTGCTGTCGCACGCGTCGGGCCGAACGCCCACACAGTCCACCACCAGCCCGGCGAGGGGCGGCTGAAGGCGCTTTTTGCCGGTCAGATACGCGAAAAACCCGTAGCACTCGAAGCCGGCAAGGCATCGGATACTGCGCTTCGGAGGCGGGAGTTGTCCCGCGGCGACAAGGCGGTTCAGAATCTCCAGCGCCCCCAAACAGGCCGCAATCCCCGAAGCATTGTCCACCGCGCCGGGTTCGGAACTGTGGGCCAGCGCCCAAACTTCGTCCTGGGGATCGCTCTCCCCAAGCAGCACACCGCTGACCACGTCGTGAGCCCCCGCGTAGCGGCGCGCTTCCAGACGGACTCGCATCCGCAACCCCTTGTGCTCCGCATGGAGCACGCGCAACGCCCGCCCTTGTTCCGCCGAAAGCATGAATCCGACGGGACGCTCCACTGCGTGCTCAATCTCGGGGCCGCCCCAGCCGAGTTTCCCCCATTTCGTGGCCCCGGGGACACCTTCCACCGGCGAATCGCTGCACACAACCCGCGCGCCGTGTCGGACCCAGCGGTGACTGTTGTGGTAAGGAGAAAGGCGCGTAAGCACGATCTTGTCGGCCAGGGCATGGGGCCCCAACCGGTCCAACACGGCCCATGCGTCCACGATCACCAGTCCACCCTCGATACCCTCGGCCGGGGTTGCCGCGCTCCACTGCACGACGGCCCAGGGATTGTCGCGGTAGTCCGTGATCGGGACTGAGATCGGATGCGTCACTTCCACGGTCCCGGCCACGACATCCCAGGCCTCCTGAATACGCCAGCGCCCGTCCCCCGCCGGACCGCCCGTGGGTATCCGAAACAATGCCGGTTCCGCACCGACTTCCCGAAAACGCGCCAAGAGTCGTTCCGCGGTATCGTGAAAGCGATCGAACGAGTTCCAACGATCCACGGCGGCAATGTCCCGGATCCGATCGAGCAACGAACGCCGGTTTGCGGCCCGAACAAATTTCGGGAGCTGTTCCCGGCAGAAGACCCGAACCGCAGGAGGCGGACTCGGCATGGACATGGAATGCTGTTTCATCGGAGAATCGAAAGATCTCGGGACGAGCCCGCAAGGCGCCTGCTGCGACCTCGCCTTGCCGTTCGGCTTTTCTGGCCATCATGCGGGCGGGACCCGGCAGCTTGCCCCGGCCCCTGAACGAGGCTCACTTCAGCGACGGCAAGGCGTCGAAGGTCAAGAGCGCATCGGCCTCAGCGGCTTTCTGAAAGCTGCCGGTTGTCAGCGGTGCAAACGCTTTGATGTGAGCTTCCAAACGCTCTGCGAGTTCGCGCGCCACCCGGGGGTGATCCGCAACCACGTTGATCAGTTCGGCTGGGTCGGCTTTCAAGTCGTACAATTCTTCAACCGGGGTCTCGTTGGGGTTCGAACTCCGGACCCACGTCCGCACGTAGTTCCATTCCCGGGTGCGGACAGCGGCACAAGAACCGAACCCGCTCACCACAACTTCGGGCACACCGCTGTCGTCACCCCGGACTTGCGGCCAAAGATTTCGACCCAGAACACGGTCCGGAACAGGCTCCTCCATGAGCGACAACACGGTAGGCATGATGTCCTGGTGCTGGCAGAACCCCGAGATGCGACGACCGGCGGCCTCGCCGCCCGGATGACGGACCAACAGCGGCACCTGGGTCACTTGGTTGCGCAAGCGGTCGCGCCCTTTGTGAATCTGTCCTTGCTCGCCCATCATGCAGCCGTGATCGGAAGTGAACACCACCACCGTATCTTCCAGTCGCCCAGCCTCGCGCAGAGCGTCCAGGAGCTGCCCGACCCAGCGGTCCACCAGCGTCACCTCACCGGCGTAGGCGGCGCGCACATGCTCGAACTGCTTCTCGGTCAGCAGGTCGACCCGGGGCGGCGCAGCCACGCCCACAAGCGTGTCGCCGTAGTCCGACGCATACTGTTCTGCGTACTCTGCAGGCGGGTCCCAGGGCTCGTGTGGATCGAAGGTCTCCACGTGGAGGTAGAAGGGCTTGGAAAGCGAGTATGACCGCACCCAATCCGCGGCCCGCTGCATGGTTCGGGCCACACAGGTGTCGATCTCGCCCCCCCATTGCTCCCGCAGGAGTAAGTGCCGAATCACCCAGGAGGTGTCCGGGAGTTCCCGGCCGACCCGCGCCATGAGGGGCCTTGCTTTATTCGGGTCTGCCAGGATGTACGGATCGGCCTCCTGACCCCGTGTCCAGAACCACTGGTCGAAGCCGCGATGAAAGTTCTTGCCCGGTTTCATCATGTGATAGACGTCGTTGAAAAACGCCGTGTGATACCCGCGGGACTGAAGGTGTTCGGCCAGGGTCACGTCCTCGTCATACAACGGATGCCAGCCCAGCGATTGCACCATATCGGATTTTTGCGGATGATAATAGAACGGAAAAATGTTGCGCCCGGTCATCAGCACCCGCCGTACGGGAATCGTGGGCAAGCCTTCCGCGAAGGCGTCGACGAAAAGCGCGCTCTCGCCTGCCAAAACATCCAGGTTCGGTGTCGCGATCCAGTCGTTCCCGTAGCAACCGAGATAGTCCCAACGCAACGTATCGGTGCAAATGATCACGACGTTCATGGCAACCGCATCCTTTCTGTGTGTGGTGAGTGCATCGCGAGAGGCCGTTCAAACCGGGGATCCGGGCCACCTCAATCCACAATCGGCCCCGCGCATCGCAACGGAGCGGACACTCGAAAGATAGGCGGTCATACATGGGACGCCAACGAATCCCTCGAGATTCTCGCGGCCGCGTGTCGGCGGACGGTCCCGAGCTGTCTTGGCTTCAAGGTGAAACTCTGAGCTGCGGAACTTGATTTTCCTCGGCCATGGGCTCTATTTCCGGGCCCGTCGGAGACCGATTTCAACCCCGGATTTGAAGCCCTCCCGGGAATCAACCGCGACACCGACCGTCTTGGTTTTGTCCGGACGATTCCGCAAAAGCCGCAGTTCGTCGGCACTCCGGGCGGCTTCGAGACAATCGGCGACCCCGCAAAACATTCCGCCGAGACTTCCGGTCTTCACGAAAGAGCGGCCATGGCAAATGAGGCGTCCCGACAACTTCGCGACGAGATTCAGGAACTGGCCCGCCGCGCCGACCGTTCCCTGGCTTTCATGGAAGTGTGCGGCACACACACCATGGCCGCCTTCCGTTCCGGGCTCCGCAGCGTGTTGCCGCCGTCCATTCGCCTGCTTTCCGGACCCGGGTGCCCGGTGTGCGTCACGGACAACGCTTTCATCGATCTCGCCGTTGCCGTGGCAGACACACCCGGAGTGAGCGTCGCCACCTTCGGAGACATGCTCCGCGTGCCGGGATCTTTCGCATCGCTCGAACAAGCCCGCGCCGCCGGCGCGGACGTGCGGGTGGTGTATTCGGCGGCCGATGCCCTGAAGATGGCCGAAGCCTTGCCGAGCCGACGTACGGTGTTCCTGGGGATCGGGTTCGAAACCACCGCTCCGGGCACCGCCTGGACCATCGAGGAAGCGGCCCGACGCGGAATCGCCAATTTCGGCGTCTTGTGCGCCCACAAGACCATGCCCGGAGCCATGGCGGCACTGTTGGCCGGCGGCGAATTGCGCATCGACGGCTTTCTGTGTCCGGGACACGTCAGTGCCGTCATCGGCTCCGAGCCGTACGAATTCATCTGCCGGGACTACGCGGTTCCTTGCGTGGTGGCCGGGTTCGAGCCCGGAGATCTACTCGAGGCCGTGGCTGCCTTGGCACGGCAAGTGTGCGAAGGACGGGCCGAGGTCGAAATCCAGTATTCCCGCAGTGTGCAACCCGAAGGAAATCCCGCGGCACGGACCCAGCTCGAACGCGTTTTCGAACCGTGCGATGTGCCCTGGCGCGGGCTCGGGACCATTCCCGGCAGCGGCCTCCGCATTCGGAACGAGTTCCGCAAACATGATGCGGCGACGTGGTTCGAAGGAATCGAAACCCCTCCACCCCGCGAGCACCCCGGCTGCATCTGCGGCGACGTCCTGCGCGGACTCCGCGTCCCGCCGGACTGCCCCCTCTTCCGCCGACAGTGCACCCCAGCCTCCCCAGTCGGCGCTTGCATGGTTTCCTCGGAGGGTACGTGCGCGGCCTATTTCCGATACACTGCCGCCTCCCGGGAGGAGAACAATCTCCATGGATGATTCGGACATGATTCTCCTGGCCCACGGCGGAGGCGGTCTGTTGACAAAAGAACTGATCGAGCAGGTCATCCTCCCGCCGCTTCGCAACCCAGTGCTCGAACTGCTCGACGACGGTGCGTGCGTTACGGCCCCTGGACCGAACCTGGTCATCACCACCGACTCGTACGTCGTGAGCCCGTTGTTCTTCCCGGGCGGCGATATCGGACGTCTCGCGGTCTGCGGCACGGTCAACGATCTGGCCATGCAAGGCGCCACCCCGCTTTGGCTCACGCTCGCTTTCATCATCGAGGAAGGACTGCCCGTCGCGGAGTTGCGGTGCGTGCTCGAATCCGTTCGGACCGCGGCCGCGGAAGCGGAAGTGACTATTGTTGCCGGGGACACGAAGGTCGTCGAACGCGGCAAGGGTTCCGGCTTGTTCATCAACACCGCCGGAGTGGGCCTCCGCATCGAAGGGACCGAGGTCGCCGCCGCCAACGCCCGCCCCGGCGACGCCGTGATCGTCACCGGCACGCTCGGGGACCATGGCGTGGCGGTGATGAGTCGCCGCGAGGGAATCGAATTCGAAACGAAACTCGTGAGCGATGTGGCCCCGCTCGCCGACCTGGCCGCTTCCGTCCTTGAATTCGGCGCCGATGTCCATTGCCTGCGCGACCCCACCCGCGGCGGTCTCACTGCGGCGTTGTGTGATATCGCCCAGGCCTCGAACGTCTGTATCCGTGTGCGCGAAGACGCGCTGCCCGTGCGGGAAGCCGTCGCCGGCGCCTGCAACCTGCTTGGGCTCGACCCGCTGAACGTTGCCAATGAAGGCAAAGCCGTCATCGTCTGCGATCCGAACCGGACCGCCGCAATCGTGGACCGACTCCGAAGGCGCCCACTGGGAGAGAATGCCGCACTCATCGGCAAAGTGGACGCCGCCCCGCCGGCACGCGTTTTGCTCGAAACCCGAATCGGCGGAGAGCGCATCCTGCAGCCGCCGACCGGCGAAGACCTGCCTCGTATCTGCTGAAAACGATGCGACGGCGCCGACAGTGTCCCGCCCCTTGGGCCTGTCGCTTTATTCGAGAATTCCGCGAAAAACGCCCCAACGGGGCAATGCCACCGTGGCCTGGGGCAACGCCCCAGGCCGTGTTGGGTTTCCGGAACATGCACCCTGAAGGGGTGCTTCAACGTATTCCTTGCGTGTAGGTTGAAGTACGCCTTCAGCGTACATCTGTACGGCGCCGACCAACCTTGGGCGTTGCCCAAGGCTACGGTAAAGTCGGCCTTTCAGGCCCTCTGAGGACACGCACAATAATAAAGCGACAGGCCCT
>JAADHN010000100.1 GCA_013151865.1 Kiritimatiellota bacterium | reverse complement strand
GGCCTGAACGCGTTGAACCCTGGCGTATGACAGAGGGCAGTTCCTGTAATTACGAGAAGATGACCATTGGGCGATTTTGCGACAGGCCCTTCATGCGGGGTCTTCTTCCGGCATCAAACAGGCGAGTGTGCGTAAGATGTATGCGTATCGCAAAATGAGTCCGGAACAGCGCGAATATGTCGTGCGGTTGCGCAAGGTGCGGCGGTATCCTTGGCACGGCCCGCCGCATTTGGGAAGAGAGACCGCATATCGCATCGTCACCGGTGCGTGTTACGAACACAAGTGTCTGCTGAATACTCCGGCCCGCCTTGCGTGGTTTCAGGAGGAACTGCTCGACGGCATCCACAACGCCGGCATTGGCTGCGCCGCCTGGTCGGTACTGCCGAATCACTATCATCTGCTCGTTTTGCTGAGGGACGTCAATAGCTTTGCCCGTCTGCTGGGGCAGGTGCACGGCCGGACTTCGCGTCGCATGAATCAAGAGGACGGTTCGCCCGGCAGGAAGGTATGGTATCGTTGTCAGGACCGCTTCATGCGTTCGGAACGGCACTTCTGCACGACCCGCAACTACATTCATCACAACCCGGTGAAGCATGGCTGGGTGGACAAGTGGCAAGAGTGGCCTTTCTCCAGTATTCATTGGTACTTCGAACACAAGGGACGGGATTGGATGTTGAATATGTGGCGGGAATATCCACTGAAAGACTATGGGGTTAAGTGGGACGTGTTTTCCGGGCGGGATGGAGGAAGTGGCGGTTGAGAACGAAAACACGACCGGCTGAAGCCGGAACTACAAGCCTCGAGGTCTTGCCCGGGGCAAGGTTCGTAGTACCGCATTCATGCGGTCTCTTTGCGGACGTGAGACAACGAAAACACGACCGGCTGAAGCCGGAACTACGAGCCTCGGGGTCTTGCGCGGTGCAAGGAAGGATTCAATCATGCTGCAAACGAGCCTGTTCGGAGTTTGCCGGAACCTCGTGTTTCGATTCGCGATGTTCGGGACCCTTCTGAGTCCGCTTCTTTGCGCCGCAGTCACGCCCTCCGCGGACTTCTACGTGTCCCCGCGTGGTGGTGACGATGCGTGGTCCGGTACGAGGCCGAACCCGACGCCCGATCATACGGACGGTCCGTTCGCAACGCTCGGCCGGGCGCAAAAGGCGGTCCGCGAACTCCGCAAGAAACGCCGGGCCGGGGAGATTCGTGTGGTACTCCGCGGCGGCCGATACGTGCTGTCCGACACGCTCAAGTTCACGGCTGCCGACAGCGGAGCGCGGGGCGCCCCGGTGGTGTACCGCGCCGCGGACGGCGAAGACGTGTGGTTCTCCGGCGGCGTTTCGGTCCGGCCGGCCCTGTTCAAGCCGGTGACCGATCCGCGGGTCCTGGCGCTCCTGCCCGAGGAAGCGCGCGGGCATGTGCTGGCGGTAAACCTGGCCGACGCGGGTGCGACCGATTATGTAAAAGAACTGCCGGATCGCTTCAGCGGCTTCACGCGCGTCGAGCCGCAATTCATCCAGGTGTTCTGTAACGGGCGGCAGATGCAGTGGGCCCGCTGGCCGAACACGGGTTTTGCGAAGTTCGCGGAAATCATCGACCCGGGCTCCGGCCTTCGGGACTACAAGGCGATGCTGGCCAAGAAGTACCGTCCGGCAATCTTCAGCTATACGGGCGACCGACCCGAGCGCTGGAGCGTTAAGCGCGGCGTCTGGATGATGGGCTTTTGGGCGCGCGCCTACCTCTGCACCGCGGTCCGGGCCGGTAAGATCGACACGGAAAAGAAGCAGATCACCTGGAAAGTGCCCCTGCATTACGGCCTGGACACCTGGGGTGCGAAACGCTGGTATGCCTTCAACCTCATCGAGGAACTGGACACGCCCGGCGAATGGTATCTCGACCGCAAGAAAGGGATTCTCTATTTCTGGCCGCCCGCCCCCATCGAACGATGCGCCGTCATGGTGACCCGCCTCAAGGAACCGATGCTGCTCTTCGACAATGCCTCGTACATCACCTTCCGGGGCGTCGGCTTCGAGGGGGGGCGCGGCGATGCCGTGGTGGTGAAGAACGGAGAGAACGTAGAATTGATCGCCTGCGAAGTCCGCAACATCGGGCGGCACGCGGTGCAACTCCTCGGCGGCCATGGGCACAAAGTGATCGGCTGCGACATCCATCACGTGGGCTACAGCGGCATCATCATGAACGGCGGAGACCGCAAGACTCTCGAACCGGCCGGCTTCGAAGCCGTCAACAACCACATCCACCACACCAACACGGTCAAGCGCACCCATGCCAGCCCGGTGAACATGCGGGGCGTGGGCATGCTCCTGGCGCACAACCTGATTCATCACGTCCCGCACAGCGCGGTCTTCTACGGCGGCAACGACCTGGTCATGGAGTACAACGACGTTTACTGGTGCCACTACGAGACCTCCGAAGGCGGCGTGTTCTACACCGGCTACAACTGGACCTACCGCGGCAACGTGATCCGGTACAACTACATCCACCACATCAACGACAGCCTGGACGGCAGTCCGACGGGCGTGAACGTCGTGCACCTGGACGACTGCGTGGGCGGGACCACGTTTCGCGGCAACGTGGTCTACAGGGTCGGGCGCGGCGTCTCGATGTGCGGCGGCCCGTTCAACGTGGTGGACAACAACCTGTTCATCGACTGCCAAGTCGGCGCCAGCCTCTCCGACCGCGGGCGGGTGTGGTGGACCTGGACCCGGCAGCCGGACGGGACGGTCACGGCCCGCGACACGCGCGCGTCGCACGGATATTCGACCAATAACGGCCTGCTCCGCAGCCTGAACCAAGTCCCCTACGACCGGCCGCCGTACACGAAGTATCCGCACATGGCCGAGTTGCTGAAAGTACCGGACGAAGACCTCGGCGCACCGCTCTGGAACGTCATCACCCACAACATTTCCATCAACGGCCCCGTCGTCCAGGTCTCGAAGCGCATCAAACCGCACTGGGCCACCATCGAGAACAACTGGAACGGTCCCGACGACGGCGATCCCGGCATTGTGGCGCCGTATGCCGGGGATTACCGCCTCAAGCCCGGCGCGCCGGCCCGGAAGATCGGGTTCAAACCCGTCCCGTTCGAGAAGATCGGGTTGGTCAATGACGGCACGCGGCGCACCTGGCCGGTGCATGCCGAACCGCCCCCGGCCGATTACAAGCCTGCATGGCTCCGTCGCCGCGACATGGAGAAGCGGATGCCCGGCGGTCTGCCGGTGGTCGCGGTGCGCCGTGTTTCGGCCCCGATCACCGTCGATGGGACTGTGAAGCCGGAGGAGTGGACGCCCGGCGAAAAAAGGACCGTCGGCGTCAATCGCTATAAGCCGGAAAAACTCGAATGGGACGCCTCCGGCGGCCGGGCGAAGAGTCCCAGCACGGTTTATCTCGAGGTGGACGACGACAACCTGTACGTGGCGTTCATCAATGACGTACCCGCCAAAGGCGGCATCGTGGGCGGGCGGACCTGGGGCCGAAGCGACGCCGTCGAAGTGGCGCTGGCGGTTGCGAGCGGCCCGGAGGTCGGCCCGATCATGATCTGGCGCGGCTACACGGACGGTTTTTTCGAGACCAGTGGTGAGGCCGGGGCCCCGAAAGCCGTGGTCGAACGCGCGCGCCGCGGGGTCGCCTACGGCGCCGACGTCTCGTCCAAGACCCGCTGGAGTGCGGAGTTCAAGATTCCTTTCGCCGCCATCGGCATCGATCCGAAAAAACTCAACCCCCGTCTGCTGTTCAGCCTCGCCGTGCGCAAGGTCTCCGGCAACCAATGGGTGACGTGGAAATCGGCCCCCGGCTTCAGTTGGGACGTGCGCAAGAGCGGCATTCTCTGGCTGACGCCCTTCGGCGACATCACGTTCAACGGTGCGGTGCGCTCGTGGGCGCGCTGCGAGATTCAGGCGGCGGGCAGGAATCACACACCGCTCATGGATGCAGGGAAAGGATGCTCGGTGCGCGAATGGGCCAAACCCATTGGGTGTCGGCTGGCGGCGAAGAGCCCGGAATTGGGCGTCAAATGGGTCCCGTTCACGTTCACCTTCGTCCCCAGGGCCGACGGGCGGGTCCGACTCGAATTGCGCGGGCGCCCCCTGCGGAGTACACTGCAGAAAGACCGGTTCATCCCGGTGTGGACTTACTGGGACGACCTGCGGGTGACCGGCGCGACCCTCGTGAACGGGGATTTCGAGCAGGCGGCCGCCAAGCGGGCGGGGCCCGCCGGCTGGATCGCCTCTCACCAGGCGCTTTGGGTCGCCGCGCCCGGGGTGGCGGCGTCCGGCAAACGTTGCGTCAAAACCTGGTTCCTGGGCACGATGTCGCAGGAGATCACCGTGAAAAAAGGCGTACCGGTGACCGTGAAATGCCAAGTCCGCGGCGAAGCGGCGGAAGCCGTTGCGGACTCCGCAGATCCGGGACGTATCGAAAAACTCGAGCCGCACTGGTTCGTGAAAGCCGATCCGGAGAATACCGGCCTGAAGCAGGGCTGGATGAAGCCGGATATCGACATGAGCGGTTGGAAACCGGACGCCGTCGACCCGCGCCGCGGGAACCTGCCCGCCGCCGCCCGGATCAAGGGCCGGCTGTGGTGCCGCAAAGAACTGGTGCTGACCCCGGCCGATCGCAAACGCCGGCACGTATGGATGCTTTTTCCCGCCGTGGACGAAGAAGCCCGGCTGTACGTAAACGGCCGCCTCGCCGTCGAACACACCGCCGCGAAAACCGGGCTTCCGCCGGGCAAACTCTGGAACACACCGTTCGCCGTGGACGTCAAGCCGTTTGCGGACTCCGCAGGCAAAGTGATGCTCGCCCTGCGAATCGCCACGCCCACCCCGGGCGGCGGACTCCGCAAGCCCCCGCTGTTATTGGCGACCGATGCGCCGGCCGACGCCGACATTCTCTACGAAACCGCCGTACAGCAGCACCTGCTCAAACCCCGGGCCCGGGATTACGCCCGGGCCGATATCCCGCCCGTGCCGCCCGCAGCCGATGAAGCGGAGTTCGGCAAGCGCATCCAGCGCACCATGGCCCTGCTCGCGACCAGTACGCCCGAACACCGCAACCGCGTCCGCATCCTGTTCTACGGCCAATCCATCGTGGCGGGCATACACGTGTCCGAGATCGTCAACACCTTGCGCCGGCGCTTTCCCTGGGCCGTGATCGAGGCCGAAAACCGGGCCATCGGCGGGTTCACCGCGCCGTCCCTGATCCGCACGGCTTATCACGACCTGTATCCGTACTGCGCCGACCTCGTGATCTTTCACGTGTACGGCGGCGAGAAGACCGGGCAACTCGAGGACATTATCCGCGGCATGCGCGAGCAGATGACCGCCGACATCATGGTCTTCACCCACCAGATCGCCTGGAACCAAGACCCGGCCGCCCTCGAACACCGTACGGCTTCAGACGACGCCTCGGCCGAGAAGATGCGCGAACTGGCCGCAAAGTACGACCTCGAACTGGTGGAAGTCCGCAACGAATGGCGTGCTTACCTAAAAGCCAACAAGTTACCCATCCGCGAACTGATCGGCGACAAAGTGCACAGCAACGTGCACCCGAACGCCGAGGGGCACACCCTGCTCGCCAGGCTGATCCTGCGCCATTTCCGCTTTCACCCCGACAATCCGAACCGGTACGCGTCCGCCATCCGTACCGTGGTTCCCGGCGACCCGGCGATCACGTTCACCGGCGAACCATGGTCTCGGAAAGGGGAAGGCGTCGTAGGCGTTTCCCGGAACAACGCCCTGCGGCTGACGTTCACCGGTAACCGGGTCGACGTACTCCTCATGCCCCCGCCGGCGGGAATGAAAAACGGAACGGCCCGCATTCTCATCGACGGCAAACCGCCTGCCGCGTACCCCGAACTGCTCCGCTGCACCCGTCCCAGCGCGGCCCCGTTCGTCTGGTGGCCCGGGCTCAAGCAGGTCCGGCTCGGCGATCATCCGGTTCCCGAAGAATGGCGCCTGACCCTGAAGAACGTGGACGTGGACAAAGGCACGTTCGAGTTCGACCTGGAAGGCTCGAAGACCGGGCCGGACGGCCACGGCGTGCGCGGCAAGCCGTTCGTATCGGAATCCGGACGAATTCTCATTGAACCCAATGACTTCCAGGTCATTTGGGCGCTGCGCTACCGCAAGAAGAGTTGCCCGGAGAACTTCCGGATCACCTGGGAAGTGATTCCGTTGTACAAGGATCCGTGGAGGCCGTCGCCCGTCCCCTTCCCGAACGTCGAGGAACGCGATACCCTGGTCACACTGCTGCCGTTCGGACGGCACACGCTCGAGATCGTCCCCGAAGGCGACGGCGCCGTTCCCGTCAAGGCCGTCCGCATCCACCGTCCGCCGTTGGCGGGGCCGCCAAAGTAGAAACGGCGTTCCAACGAGGGGAATCTCGGCGGCGGTTGTTCCTGTTGTGCGGGCAGCAGCCGTGTCTGCGAGCGCCGAGCGTCTGCTCGGCACTGTCCGCGCCGCCACTGTCGCGTGAACGGGGAACCCGGAGAGAGGCGTGGGGCGGCGCAACTGCGCGGCGGGACGCCGTGTCCTTTCCCGGAAGCCTGCGGGCCGACTGCGCCCGGCTTCGTGCCCGTCATGCTTTTCGCGGCAATAACGGAAGGGCCCGGGCATCACCCCTTGACCGCGCCGAGCTGAATCCCTTTGATCAGGAACTTCTGTGTGACCACGAAGAGAATAATGAGCGGCACGATGTTCATAACGGTGGCCGCCATCAGCAAGTTGGTTTGCCGGCCGTAGATACTGTCGAAATAGAGCATGCCGACCGGCAAGGTGCGCAGGTGCTGACTTTTGATCATGACCAAGGGCCAGAAGAAGCTGCGATAATTGCCCATGAAAGTGAAGATCGCCAGCGTGATCAGTCCGGGCCTGGTCAGGGGCAGGATCACATCCCAAAAGACCTGCCAATGGGTAGCCCCGTCCATCTGGGCCGCTTCATCCAGGGAACGGGGAATGGTCAGCATGAATTGCCGCAACAGGAATGTACCGAAGGCGGTGAAGGCCGCGGGAATGATGAGGCCCTGATATGAATCCAGCAAATGCAGTTTGACCATCAGTGTGTAGTTGGGGATCATGGTCACCACGCCGGGGATCATGAGCGTGGCGAGGTACAGCCGAAACACGTGGTCTCGCCACTTCCAGCGCAGTCGGGCGAAGGCGTACGCAGCCATGGCGCTGGTCAGGCATTGCAGAAAGGTGACCCAACCGGCCACGAAAAGACTATTGAAGTAGTACCGCGCAAACGGGATCTCCCGAAAAACCTGGAGATAATTGACGGGTTGCCATTTGCTTGGGAAGGGATTGAGTTCTTCCACTTCGACCAGCGGCTTGAAGCTGGCCAGGACCATCCAGAGGAACGGCGCGAGCATGGTGAGGGCCAGAAAGGCCAACACGCCGTGACTGAAGACGAATCGGCCCCGACGGCGCCACCACCGGCCGAATCCGGACTGCCGTGTCATCTGTTTGGTCATGCTGGTTGTCCCGAAACGATTCAGTAATTCAGCTCGCGACTACCGAACTTCCAGTTGATGAGCGTCACCACGAAAATGATAATAAACAGGACCCAGGCGATCGAACACGAATAGCCGATATCGAACTCCTCGAACGCCTTGGTGTAGATGTAGTAAGTGAGTGTGGTCGTTGTGCCGGCGGGCCCGCCCCCGGTCATCACGCGCGCTTGCTCGAAGCCGCCCTGAAGGCCGCCGATGAAACTCATTACCACGATAAAGAACGTGGTGGGCGCCAATTGCGGCCACGTCACGTGCCGGAAGGTGGCCCAGCGCCCGGCCCCATCGATTTGAGCGGCTTCCAACAGTTCTTGCGGGATGTTGCTGAGTCCCGCCAGATAGAGCAGCATGTTGTTCCCGCCGATCGCCACCCAGATCCCCATGATGATGATCGCGTCCCTGGCGCCCAAGCCCCACTGCTTCGCGACGATGCGGACCTGCTCGACCCCGATCCCCAGCAAGTTCCGCGTGGACAGCAGCCATTGCGGGGCGGAGAGTTCCCTTCCTGTCAGGATCGCGACCAGACGATTCACCCCCAGTGAATCGAGAAACCAGTTGATGACCACGTTGACCGGTCCGAAGTCCGGATTGTACAGGGCCTTCCACAGGATGAGCAGGGCCACGCCGCTGGTGAAGGTCGGCAGGTAGAACAGGGTCCGGTAGGCCACAATCCCGCGCAAGTCCCGGTTCAACAACAGGGCCAGAACCAACGAGCCGCCAATGGCGACCGGCAACCCCAGCATCAAATACCCGGTGTTGACGAAATACAACCAGAAGTCCGGATCGTGAAACAGCTTGGCATAATTCTCCAGCCCGATCCATTGGAACGGGATGGTGCGCTGCAAGTTCCAGTTCGAGAAACTCGCGACCAAAGAGAAAAACACCGGGCCGATGGTGAATACGAGAAAGCCCAGGAAATTGGGGAGCAGAAATGCCATGGCCGCGGCGCCTTCGTGGCCGCGCAAACGCCGTGTCTTCCAACTCATGGTCCGGACCTTCCCGTCAGTTTCGCGTATTGCATCCGCAACGTGGGGTCTTGTTTCAGCATGTCGCGAATGGCTTCGTTGATCTGCCGTGCCGCCGTATGCAGGGCCGCGGACGCCGACTTCTGGTCGTTCTTGACCAAGTCCAATTGCTTATTGAGAATGCGCGTGGCGCGGTTGCCGTTAACGAACGGGCTGACCTCGTCGGGCAGTCCGTAGTTCATCACGTCCCGCCAGACCGCGTTGAAATCCTCGTCGGGAAAAGCCGGGTCGTGAAGGTATTCCTCGGTATAGCAGTATTTCTTGACCGGCGCCAGGGCGTCGGCCTGGTGATTGATCAAATCGTTGTAGGGTTTGCCTGCCTCGTACAAGAGAAACTTCACGGCCGCCTCGCGGCGGGAGCTTTTGGCGTTGATGAGGGTGGCACGGCCATACCCCCGGTAGACCTTTTTCGGTCCGAACGGACAGGCGAACGCCCCCAGGCGCAACCCCTCCACGTTGCGCAGGGTACAGAGCCACCAGCGTCCGCCGAGGGCCATGGCGCCCTTGCCGCCGCCGAAAAAGTGAATTGCACCGCTGCCCCAGCCGCCGGTCGTGGCCATGGCCGCCTCCTCGACCGGGCTGGGCATGACCCGATAGCGGTAGATCAGGTCATGGAAGAACTGAACACCGGCAATGGCTTCGGGACTGTCGATGATGCATTTTGTGCCGTCCGGCGTGAACATTCGCCCCCCCCATTGCAGCACGAACTGCTTCCAGTTCCACCAATCCGCCAGCAACCCGAACCGTTTGGCCCGCCCGTTCTTGTCTCGAACGGTAAGCTTTTGCGCCAGGGGCAGGAACTGCTGCCACGTCATCGTTCCTGTGGGATATGGGATGCCCGCGGCGTCGAAGATGTCTTTGTTGAACCAAATCGCGTTCACCGCCACATTCGTGGGAAAGCCATAGACGCGCCCCTCGTGGAGAATATTGGGGAACACCGCCGGCCACACGTCTCGGGTCACGTCGATACCGGCCTTTTTCAGGGCGTCGGTCACGTCCCAGGCGATGCCGGACCTGACGTAAGCGGAAAGCTGATAGCCGTCGTAACAGTCGAAGAGGTCCGGCCCCACCCCGGCCAGGGACTGAACGATCACCTTTTCCATGCCCGTGTTCCCGGGGTCGAGGCGCAGGAGATAGTCCGGGTGGAGTCGATTGAACAGAGCGATCTGCTCCCGCCGCGCCGGGTTGTCGTCACTGACCCACGTAAGCGGGATTTTGCCCGGCGGCGCCGGGGCGGGTCGCAGGCGCCACGCCACGAACGTGAGCAGCACCAGACAGAGAAAGACCCCCAGGAAAACACCTTTCATAGACATGAAAGCGACTCCCAATGCCGCAGCGACTCACATGACCGGCGGACGCGTCCCCCTGTTGGCGCACCCCCCGCACGCGTATCGCCGTTTCGGGACTTTGCCGTTGCCGGGCGGGCGGCGCCCCTTGCTGCAAACGAACGCGGCAAAGCCCGCCCGAACCGACGCCGGGTCATTCCGTAAACGGCGCCTCGAAGCGGGTGCCTCTCCGGGCCAGTTCCATCACGCGCACCACCTGCCGGGCTTCCGCCAACGTCACCGGAAACGGCGTGTTTCCGTGCAGCGCCGCGTACACGGCGTTCCAGAACTCGACGGGATGCTCGGGCCGGGCTTCGAGTTCTTCCTCGATCCACTCGAGTTTTTCGGCGTTGCCGAACCCCTGGTTCCGGGGTGTGGCCGGATTGGCCCGAACCGGCGTCAAGCGCGTCGGATCGAGGCGTTTGACTCGAGTTTTCTTCCCGTCGCAGGTCAAGGCCCCAAGCGTCCCGAACACGCGGTACGGCACATCTCCCAGGGCCGCGCCGCCGCTGATCTCGAGGTCGACCACGCGCCCGTTTCGGCCGGTCAGGACGATCTTGACATGATCTTCCGCATCCCCGGCCGCAGCGATCCGCTGCAGGTCGCTGTACATCTCTTTGATCGGCGCGCCCAGGAACCGGAGAGCATGATCGATGATGTGCGGTCCCCAGTTCGCCAACTGCCCTCCCCCGAACCGGCGCAGCGTCTGCCAATCGTTCCGGCGATTGAACCCGTGCCGGTACAGTTTGACCTCGCGCACCTCCCCGATGACGCCGGTGGCGAGCAATTCCCGGACGTGCACGAAATCCGGATCGAAGCGACGGTTGTGTCGGGGGATCAGCGTGCCGGGCGAACGCCTCGCCCGCCTGAGGAGACGGTCCATGCCCCGGAGCGTGAGGGCAAACGGCTTCTCCAGCAGTACGTGTTTGCCCGAAGCGAGTGCGTCGAGGCCGATGCTCACATGGGTATTGGACCGCGTCGCCACCACCACCAGTTCCACATTCGGATCGGCCAACAGCGCACGGTAGTCGGCGTATCCCTCGGCGCCGAATTCCGCCGCCAAGCGCTCCACGCGGCCGGGAATCACATCGGCGCCCGCCACGATCTTGAATTCCTCCGGCCGCGCTCCGAGTGCCGAGGCGATCATGCCCCACCCGGCGCGTCCCAGTCCGATGATGCCGGTCCGAACAGGTGCCATGGGTTTTTTTCTCCCAATATTTCAGGTTGCCCGGGCGCGTCCAAGCGAGACGGCCGTTATGGCGGTACTGTAACGCGTTCTACACGTACGGCACAGCGGCGTGCGTCGAAATCTGCTCCGCGATCCCCCGGCAGGGACCGTTTGAAACGGACCGGGCCGGCAAGAGCGGGTCGGGGAACGGAAGCGGTCGTCTGTTTCAGGTTGGGCTGCAACAAGAATCGGATCGATTGGTCCGACAAGACTTTCCGCCGGCCGTTGCGCACCCGGGCAGTTACGAGGAGGCAACGAGAATGCAACTGTCGCGAACCGGCATCGTCCGTTTCGGTCTGTTCGCCGCCCTGATCGCGGGCCGTCCGGCCTTTGCCGCTCAACCGATCTTGCGCCGGGTGAACAACCGCTGGGAACTCACGGGAACGCCGCTCGCCATTGCCTGGGATGCCACGACCGGCGCACTTCGCGAGGTCCGCTTGGCCGCGGCAGGTGTGCGCCTGCTCGAAAATGCGGAGAAACCGTTCGATCTGCACACCGAAGACGGCTGGATCCGGTCGACGCGAACGGTGCGCGGCAAACAGCCGGGCGCCTTGGTCCTCGACGGGACTTGGCGCTTCAACCTGCCCGGCGGCAAGCCGCGCGACATCCGTGTCCCCGGCGCCTGGGAGAAACAGGGCGTGACCGGCGTTTTGCCGGACAGCCCGGCCCCGGACTGGCTACCCTACAACGGCACGGCCTGGTATCGGCGAACGTTCGACCTGCCGGCGGACCTGCGCAAACGGGACCTGATCCTCGTCATCGAACAAGTCGACGACTTCGACTGGGTCTCGATCAACGGCCGCCCGGTGGGTCGCACCGGAGAAGAGACGCCCGAATGGTGGGCTGTCCGCCGGCGATACAAGGTCCCGGCCGCCCTGTTGAAGCCGGCGGGGAATACCATCGAGATCAAGGTCTACGACCGCGGGGGCGAGGGCGGCATCCTCGGCAGCGTCGTCCTCGTGATCCCGGTGCGGGAAAAGGAATTGCAGACCCCGCCGATCCGTCTCGAAAACGCCCGGCTCGAATCTGGCGCCGACGGCGGCCGGGTCTCCGTCGTCCTCGAATACGCCGGCAGCGGTTGGACCGCCGTCGAACGTTGGCGGGTGGATCCGGTTCGCCCGTTCGCGTCGCGGGCCGTCGAACTGACGCCCGGTCCGGAGGCGGGCACGCCCAAGTTCGACGAGATGCACCTGTTCCTCGGCAGGCTCGCCCCCGGCCTGGAGGCGGCCGCCGTAATCGCGCCCTATGTCTGGCCGCCCTCACGCTCCACCGTGGCGGAGTTCGCAAAAGGCGGCAGCATCGCGCTGAGTTGCGGCACGGCCGTGACCGGTATGACCGTGACCCCGGTGGCCGGGGCGTTCTCACTGACGTTGGGTCAATACTGGGAAAAGGACTGGAACATCTGGTTGGCACAGGGCCGCAAGAACGCGGTGGAACTGCGAACGAAATACCAATGCCGGGGCCGCGTCCGGGCCGGATTGACGATTCCCGCCGGCGGCCAGTTCATTTCCGTGGTGAAAGGCGGCGAGACCGAGGGACTGCGGGCGCTCGGGGCGGCCTGGGAACGACTCGGGTTTCGGCGTCAGCCCATGCCGGACTGGGACCGTGGACTGGCGCTCTACTCGCTCTCGGCCAGGGGCTCGATGGGTTCCTACATGCGCGACCTGTTGAGCCCCGGCGGCAAGCCGTCTGGCTTGCGCAATTTCCAACGTCTCCAACTGCCGCTGCTCGAGCGACTGGGGATAACAGCCATTTGGTTCCTGCCGCTTTGGCCCCGGGGGTACGGTGTCTCGGACTACTGGTCCATCGACCCGGCAACCGGCAGCGCAGACGACCTCCGGGCCGTGGTGGCGGCCGCGCACCAAGCCGGAATCCGCGTGCTCGGCGACCTGATCCCTCACGGGCCGCACGCCTCGAGCGGACTCGGCGAGGAGCACCCCGAGTACGTTGCCCGGCACGAGGACGGGTCGTTCATTTCGTGGTGGGGTTGCCTGGCGTGCGATTACGCCCACCCCGGTTGGCAGCAATACATGGCGCGCGTAGCCGCGCACTGGGTGAAGACCTGCGATCTCGACGGCTGGCGAGTGGACGTGCGGCCGGCCGAACTGGAAACCGGTGGACGGTTTCCTGCCGTCCTGGTCCGGCCAGTGGGGGGGACTGCGCATAATGGGAGCGTCTCGCCGGGCCGTCCAGGCCGTCAAGCCGAACTGCCTGTTCCTGGGCGAGTGCGCGAACCCGGCCATGCTCGGCCAGGCACAGTGCATTTACGACTGGAGCGCCGAACGCTGCATGTTCGAATTCCTCGAACGCGATCCGCTCGTGTGGGTCCGGGATTTCCGCACTTGGCTGGCCCGGGAACGACTGGCCCTTCCGGCCGGGGCTGCACAGGGCCTGATGCATTTCACGGAAAACCACGACCAGGTCCGCAGCGTCTGGCAGCTCGGCCCGGACGTGGCACGGGCCGTCTGGGCCCTGTGCGTATTCGCCGAAGGCTTCCCGCTGATCTACCACGAGCAGGAAGTCGGGTTCGAGGATTTCTGGGCCGAGGCGCTCAAAACACGGGCCATGCTTCGCGAACTCCGCAGCGGTGCCGCCGATTACACCGGAGTGCAAACGACGGCGCCGCGAGTTTTTGCCTTCGCGCGCACCGCCGGCCCGGACGCCACCCTGGTGGCGATCAATTTCTCCGGACGCGAACAGAAAGTGCGCCTCAATTGGTCGAAGCCGACGGGGACATTTGCGTTTGCCAAGATACTGCCGGCGGGTCGGGAAGTCCCGGTGCTCTCGACCGAACACACGGGGTTGGCGACCGACGCGGTCCTGCCCCCCTGGGGCTGGTGCGCGGTGGTCCTGCGACCGGCCCGCCGGGCCCTGGCCGCCGTCCGCCCGCCGCCGCCCCTCGGACCGCCCCCGGTGCGGAGTCCGCACGGCCCCTC
>JAADHN010000007.1 GCA_013151865.1 Kiritimatiellota bacterium | reverse complement strand
GCTCCGCTTCCTGCCGGTATCTCGATCGTCCCAGGAGTCGTACCGGAGTCGTCCTTCCACAAAAGCGGGGGCCCCCTTGCTGAGATACTGTTTGCAAATCTCCGCCTGCTTGCCCCAAACCTCGATATCGACGAAACAGACCTCTTCCCGGTCTTCGCCCTGGGACGTGGTATAGCGACGGTTCACCGCCAAGCCAAGGTTGCAGACCGCGGCCCCTCCCGTGGTGTAGCGAAGTTCCGGGTCGCGCGTCAGGTTGCCGATGAGGAACACACGATTCAGAGACGCCATGGTCCGATCCTCCCTGTTTCGGGCCGGCCCACCGGGACCGGGTCGCTGCCGGCCGCCGTCGGCTCGTTTCGTCCTCTTCAGCGCGCCTCGTGCCGGCGGGCCGGGCGCGGCTGGTAGCCCGCCGGGGGCGGGTCGTAAAGGAACACCACCAATCGAAGCACGGTTTCGTTCAGTCTGTACTTGTCCTCGAAAGCACTGAGCCGGGCAGGATCGAGGTCGAAAACGAAATCCCAGTAGACCCCCGAGGAGCGCTTGTTGATTTTGTACGCGAGTTGCCGACGGCCAAGGGAGCGGCGTTCCCGCACCTTGCCGCGCAGGTCCTTGATGTGGCCGGCCACGGCGCGGGCAAAAGTGTCTCCCCTGTCCTCGATCTTGCGTTCGTCCAGGATAAAAACTGCTTCGTACGTCCTCAAAGCTTCGCTCTCCTTACGCTTTCTCGGCCTTTTCTTCCGGCGCCTCGCGGGTCCGATTCCACCCGTTGAAACGGTTCATGGCAAACTCGACGCCCCGCCGGCAGGCCACTGTGAGGGCCTCTGCGGCGGCCTGTACAACTCGGTCGATCACACTTCGTTCTGCCGGAGCCCAACGGCTCAAGACATAATCGACGACCTCACTCCCCGGCCTAGGGCGTCCAATCCCGACCCGCAGCCGGGGAAACCGGTCCGTCCCCAACGCCGCGATGATCGACTCGAGGCCGCGATGCCCACCGCTGCCGCCGCCCGGACGGATCCGGATCCGTCCAACGGGCAGGTCCATGCAGTCGCACACGACCAGGATCTCGGCAGGGACCAAGCCCAGCCCGCGACGGGCGGCGGCCAGGGCGCGCCCGCTCTCGTTCACGAATGTCTGCGGTTTCAGCAGATTCAGCCGCCGACCGGCAAACTGCACGGCATACAACCGGCCGGCAAACCGGGTGACCCCCGGTCCCGAGGTCGACCTGGCGAGCTGTGCGAGGAACGCATCCACAACCATGAAACCGGCGTTGTGACGAGTCTCCTCGTACTCGGGCCCCGGATTGCCCAACCCGACAATCAGTGCGGGAAGCACGCCTTCCATGCCAACCCTCTATCGTAACGAAGCCCGTCCGGTGCGCCGCGCGGTCCGCTCCGGTGCGCGGCCCGACCCCATCAGGTCTCCGAGTCCGAGCTTTCCTCGGTCGCTTCTTCCTCGCCCTCGGCCGCTTCTTCTTCGCCTTCGGCGACTGCCTCTTCGGCTTCGGCCACGGCTGCGATCCTGGGGAGTCGCACTTGGAACACGACCACATCGCTGTCCGCCACCGGGGCAATTCCTTCGGGCAACGGCAGTTCCCCCACGTGCAGGCTTTCATCCAGCTCGAGCCCGGAAACATCCACTCGAATCGATTCCGGCAGGTCGGCAGGCAGGCAGCGAATTTCGATCTCATGCAGGAGCTGCTCGAGCTGTCCGCCATGTTGGTGCCCCGCCGGTTCGCCGAACGGCTCAACCCGCACCGTGGAGTGGATGACCTCGTCCATGCGGACTTCCTGAAAATCAATGTGCAACACCCGGCCGGTGATCGGGTCCCGGTCCATCGCCTTGATCACGGCGGTAATCGCACGTTTTCGCCCGGATACGGCGAGCTTGACCATGCCGGCGTGACTCTCGAGTTCGACGGCTTCCACGGCCGTCAAGGTCAGGGCCGTTCCCTGTTTGCCGTGGCCGTAGACCACGGCCGGCACCCGACCGGCCCGACGCAACCGCCGGGAAGCGCGAGTGCCGAATTCCGCACGCTTCTCCACATCCAGCACGAATTCTTCCTTTTTCGGGCCCATGGAACGTTCCTCGGTTTTCAGTTCGTTTTGCTGTATCTCATTAAGGGTGTCTCACACTGCGTGGCAAGTCCCGGCGACCGCGAACCCGTTGCCCGGAAGCGACGTGCGGGTCCAAACGCTCAGGCGGGACCGGACCGCGCCGAGGACTGAACGGCGACCCGAAACAGCGAGGAAACCGATTCGCCGGCATGGATTCGGTGGATCGCCTCGCCCAACAGCCCCGCAATCGACAAGACCTTCACCTTGCGACTTCGCCCTTCTTCAGCCACGGGCACGCTGTCGGTGGTGACCAGTTCCGTGATGGGACTCACGTCCAAACCCCGATGCCCCTCGGGGGTCAGGCAACAGTGGGACACCGCCGCAAAAACACGTTGCGCACCGGACGACTTGAGTTTTTCCGCCGCGGCGATCAGGGTGCCGGCCGTGGTAGTCAGGTCATCCACCAGGATGCAATCCCGACCCTCCACCTCGCCCACTAAATGAGCCGATTCCACTTTTTCCGCACTGACGCGTCGCTTGGCCACGACCGCAAACCCGCAGCCGAGCAAATCGCCATAAGCTTGGGCCATTTTCACACTGCCCACATCCGGCGAAACAACGACAGCCTCGTTGAGAAGGACGCTCCGCAAGTATCGCACAAAAACCGGCGCCGCATAGAGATGATCCACGGGGATATCGAAAAAGCCCTGAATCTGCTGTGCGTGCAGATCCATGGTCAGGATCCGGTCGGCCCCGGCGGTGCACAACAGATTGGCCACCAATTTGGCCGTGATCGGGACTCGGGGCTGATCCTTGCGGTCCTGCCGTGCATATCCGTAAAAAGGGAGGACGGCCGTGATTCGCTGCGCCGAAGCCCGACGCGCCGCGTCGAGCATAATCAGCAGCTCCATCAACGTCTCGTTCGGCGGAGAGCAGGTGGGTTGGACGATAAAAACGTCCGAGCCGCGGATATTCTGGAGGAACTTGACGAAAACCTCGCCCTCGGAAAAGCGCCGAATCTCCACCGCGCCGCATGACACGCCGAGATACTGCGCAATACCCTCCGCGAGGTCTGGATTGGCCGAGCCCGCAAACAGGGCCAGATCTACCGTGCTGTACATTCTTCACCCGTCCGGTCTGGCACGACGACCGCCCGCAACGGAGGGTCGTCTGCTGCGACGGCAATTCCCCGGGCCCCGAGGAAATCGGCTCGCAACGAACTGTTGCGCCCGTCTGCACACTCCCCGCTCTCCGGCGGGAAGGCACGGAAATGGTTATGCAGACAGCCGTGCCGTCTATTCTTTCAAGAGATATGGAATTGTCTCGAAACTAATGCGGAGCGCCTGCGAACTCGCAGGCGCTGCAACATCTCCCGGACAATTCTGAGACGCTGAGACGCATTGCAAAAAGTACCGCAACCACCCGGGTTGCCGCCAGGGGGCCACAGCTTCATCCGCCGAGGTCTGCCGCCAACCGACGTTCACGCGGCGGCCGCCCCCAACAGAGATCGCGGCTCAAGCCGGACAACCTGCAGCAGTTACCGAAGATGTATACTTTACAGCCCGGACCGCGTTTTGCCAGAGACGGCCGCAAGAAATCGACCGCCGTGCCGGGCTGCGACCTCGGGGTGCGTCTCAACCGCTCGAAATCGGGCCGGGTCCGACTATAGTATCGAGGTCTGCCCGAAAAGGGTGAAAAGGGCGCGCGGCCGCAGCGAGACCGCGCAGAATCGAACTTTTTCCGACGACCGTCCAGGACGGTCCACCTCCGCCGCTGCAAAACGCAGCCGCAATCCAATCTCCCCCCCAGCTTTCCGGTCCTCCGGGCGCGCCGGGGACCGACTCGAGGACATTTCGCCATGGCAAATGCTTACCTGGTTACCGGCGCCGCAGGTTTCATTGGAAGCCGCGTCGCCCTTCGGCTCCTCGAGCAGGGCCGGCGCGTCGTGGGGCTGGACAATTTCAACGACTATTACGACGTCGCCCTGAAAGAGGCCCGGCACGCGCGACTGGAAGCCTTCCCCGAATACCGGGGGGTACGCGGGGACCTATGCGACTATCCCCTGCTGCAGAAGTTGTTCCGAGAAGAAGAGTTCGACAGCGTTATTCACCTGGCGGCTCAGGCGGGTGTGCGGCATTCGGTGGACCACCCTTTCACGTACCTCAAGTCCAATCTCGAGGGGTTCCTCGGCATCCTTGAAACCTGTCGGCACGCTCGCGTACGGCGACTGGTGTACGCCTCGAGTTCGAGCGTCTACGGCAGCAACACGGACTTGCCTTTTTCGGAAGACGACCGGGTGGACCATCCTCTGAGTCTCTACGGAGCAACAAAACGCTCGAATGAATTGATGGCGCACGCTTACACGCATCTGTACGACTTGCAGACGATCGGCCTGCGGTTCTTTACCGTGTACGGACCGTGGGGTCGACCCGACATGGCCATGTGGATCTTTGCGGAACGCATTACGCACGGGCAACCCATACCGGTCTTCAATCAAGGTAAAATGCGACGTGATTTCACATACATCGACGACATCGTCTCCGGAGTGTTGGGGGCCGTGTTCGCGCCGGAGCTGAATCGGTTCGACATCTTCAACCTCGGCAACCATCGCTGCGAGGAACTAATGGATGTCATCGGCCTGATCGAGACCGCCCTGGGGCGCAAAGCTGAGTTGGATTTGTTGCCCATGCAACCCGGAGACGTGACGGCAACGTATGCGGACGTTTCCCGGGCGCAGGAGCACCTGGGCTTTTCCCCCACCACCTCGATCCGCGAAGGCGTGCCGCGATTCATCGAGTGGTTCCGCCGATACCGAGGACTGTCCGACTGATTTGGCGTTCCCGTTGTCGCCCCGCACCCCGAACCGCGTCGGGACGCGGCCGAGCAAAGCTCGCGGACACGCTTGCTGTTGGCCGAAAACACACCGGGGACCGGCACACTTGCCTGAAAGCGCGCCAAACTCCGATTGAGAGGTGAAACTCGTTGCGAGAGGGCACAACTTGTACGGCTTAAAGGTATTGCGTCGAACGAAAGGCGCGTCAGTATTGAAACATCGCCCGTATCGGCGGGCTGCAGCGATGTCCTGAAGGCGGTTGAGATACGTCACCGCAACGGATGGCTCAGGCAATTGTTCAGGTTAACGGTTTCCGGGACAAACTCGCTCCGAATCACATCCAGCAAATCTCAAGGAGGACCCCGTATGGGCGATCGCATTCGTATGACATCCGCCGGCTTGGTTGTCGGCGATCATCCCGTCATTCCCTTCATCGAAGGCGACGGGACGGGACCCGACATCTGGCGGGCCGCGGTTCGTGTGTTGGACGCCGCCGTGGCTAAAGCGTACGGTGGTCGCCGCCGCATCGAGTGGGTCGAGGTGTTGGCCGGGGCCAAGGCGTTCGAGCAAACCGGCGCCTGGCTGCCGGAGGCGACCCTCGAGGCCTTTCGCACGTATCTCGTGGGCATCAAGGGCCCTCTGACCACGCCGGTCGGCGGGGGCATTCGCAGCCTGAACGTGGCGATCCGCAAGGCACTCGACCTTTATGTCTGCCTTCGCCCGATCCGCTATTTCGCCGGCGTCCCCTCCCCGGTCAAACACCCGGAACGCGTCGACATGGTGATTTTCCGGGAGAATACCGAAGACGTTTACGCCGGCAAAGAGGTCCCCGCCGGCAGTCCCGAGGCGGCGGCACTGCTGGATTTCTTTCGGCGTGAATTCGGGTGGGACGACATCCGCCCCGATTCCGGACTCGGAATCAAACCCGTGAGCGAAACCGGCAGTAAACGACTCGTGCGCGCCGCCCTCAATTACGCCGTTGCGAACCGGCGCAACAGCGTGACCCTGGTGCACAAGGGAAACATCCAGAAATTCACCGAAGGCGCCTTCCGCTCTTGGGGCTATGAGGTTGCCCGCACCGAGTTCTCCGACCATGCCGTTGCCTGGGAAGATTGCGGTGGAAACTGTCCGCCGGGAAAAATCCTGGTCAAGGACACCATTGCGGATATCTTTCTGCAGCAGGTACTGACGCGTCCTACCGAATTCGACGTGGTGGCCACCACGAACCTGAACGGCGATTACTTCTCCGACGCCCTGGCCGCCCAAGTCGGCGGAATCGGGATCGCCCCCGGAGGCAACATCAATTACGAAATCGGCTGCGCCGTATTCGAAGCGACTCACGGCACGGCCCCCAAGTACGCCGGACAGGACAAAGTCAACCCCGGCAGCCTCATCCTCTCGGGGGAAATGATGCTGCGCTATCTCGGTTGGACCGAGGCTGCGGAACTCATTATCGGCGGATTGGTCGAAAGCATCGCCCAGAAAACCGTGACGTACGACTTCGCCCGCCTGATGGACGGGGCTCGCACGGTGAAATGCTCCGAGTTCGGCGACTGCATCATCCGGAATATGTAGAACACCGCAACGGCGCCCCAATGGGACAACTCCCCATGCACAAGAATCGCAAAGACCCGGAGGACTGGGACGAGTTCGATTGGGAACGGGCCCTGCGCGACAGCGACGAGTACGCCGCCCGCTATTTCAAACTCCTGCAGCGTTTCTGCGATTTGCCCGGCAGCGACGCGCTTATCGCCGACCGCCTGGAACGCGACTTTGCCGAACGCTTCCCGGACTGCGACCTCAATTGCGAATCCTGCAGCCGGCGGTGGGAGTGCGAATTCGCCGCGGTCCAGGATTGGGACCCGGGTGCGGCCGACGCAATCGGGGAGATGGAAGAGGCGGAAGAGGACGAATCCGAGGAAGGCGCCCCAGGTCCGTCCCAACCGGGCGATCCACTCTTCTACGAAAGTCAACCCGCGTTCGTATTGCTCCGGCAGAGCGCCATCGGTTGGTGCAATGTCTACGCCGCCGTGTTGCCCCAGGAAATGCGGCCGGCCGGCCTCCGTGCCCTCTTTCATTTCGGTCGCGCCCTCGCCTACCTGGCCGACAGTATCGGCGACGGGCTCTTCGAACAGCCCACCGGTTCCATTGCGTTTGCCAAACGCTGCCTCGGCCAAGTCAACAGCGCCCTGGGCATCATCGAGCAAATGCAACAGGAGAAACCCCGATTGCGCAACATTCTGAAGGTCGTGCACAGCCACCTTCTCAAGGTCAGGGAAGCCGTCTGGGACCATTTGCGGGCCTGCCGCGAACGTCTCGGGGCCGCCCCACCCGAGAACGGGACGCCGTGACACGGGCATCGTTTTTCCAAGCGTCGGCCGGTCTCCGAGGCAACATTTTGGGATGGGATTGATTTCGGCGACGGATGTTGTACATTCCCCGCCGTTTCGTTGTGTTACGGTCGGACATCGCCGTCCTTATTCGACCGAGCGTCTCGGAATTGCCGGGTGATTCTGCAGAGCCTGCGGGTTCGCCCGCGCCGCGCACCGAAGTGCGTTCTGAGACGATCGTACGGTGCGGGGAGACGACAGTCCGGGACAACAGGGCTTCACCCGTTGCCGGTGGGCCGTACAGACACACCAGGGAGAACAGAAAAATGCCTGCAGTGGTGGACAAAGAAAAGTGTACGGGATGCGAGTCGTGCGTCGAGGCATGTCCGGTCGAGACCATTACCATGGTGGACGACAAAGCCGAAGTCGGCGACGAGTGCATCGACTGCGGTCAGTGCGTGGACGAGTGCCCGGTCGAGGCGATCACCATGGAGTGACGGCTCGTCCGAATCGTCATGCAATCGACCCGAAGCGCACCTGGCCTTCAGGTGCGCTTCTGTGTTTTCGACGGTCCCGTACGCCGCCGCCCGCGCCGACTTCGCCTCCGGGGAGAACTCCCGTATGCAACCGACCCCCGACATCGAGCCGATCCTGCCCTTCATCCGCCGTGCCGGCGTCGTGGCGGTAGGTCGGCATAAGTTGCGACGGACCCGAAAAAAGCTGGAGTTCGTATGGATCGCGACCGACCTCTCCGAAAACAGTCGGCATGACGTACTCAAATGGTTCCCGGGCCTCCCGATAATCGAGTACGGAACCACTGAAGACTTCGCTCGTTGGTTCGGCTTCACCCATACCAAACTCGTCGGACTGCGACGCTCTTCCGTGGCACATTCCGCTCTCGAAAGACTGCGTCGATTCCGGGTGACGCCCCCCGAGTAAGCCTTGTTTGGCTCGGCAATCCGCCGGTCCGGGGCCGCTCGGAGAGGTCCAACGGTCCCCCGCCCCGCCCGAACGGATTCGCTCCGCCACAATGGAATCGACCGTACTCGGGATCCGCCGAGAAAAACCGTACCGCAGGAGTCTGCTCCATGAAGCTCGATCCACTGGCCGGCAAACCCGTACCCCAGCGACTGCTCGTCAACGTGCCGGAACTGGTCAGCGCCTATTTCCTGCGACGACCGGATTCCGCCGATCCCCGGCACGCGGTCCGCTTCGGGACGTCGGGGCATCGCGGCTGTTCCCTGCAAAACAGTTTCAACGAAGCCCATATCTGCGCCATCGTGCAGGCCGTCTGTCTCTACCGACGGCAACATGGGATCGACGGCCCGCTTTTCCTGGGAAAAGACACGCACGCCCTATCGGAACCGGCCCACGCGACGGCCCTCGAGGTATTGGCCGCCAACGGCGTGGACGTGGTGATTCATTCCGGGCAGGGCTACACGCCCACACCGGTAATCTCCCACCTGATACTGACTTGGAACCGAGGACGCGCCCGGGAGTTGGCCGACGGACTCGTGATCACGCCGTCCCATAACCCGCCATCCGACGGGGGGATCAAGTACAACCCTCCCGAAGGCGGACCAGCCGATGTAACCGCCACCGACTGGATCGCCGCCAAGGCCAACGAACTTCTGGCACGAGGCGGAGACCGAGGGGTCCGGCGGATCCCTTACGAGCGGGCCCTGCAGTCGGACTGTGTCCGCGAACAAGATTTCGTGGACAGGTACGTCCGCGACCTCGGAAACGTAGTCGACCTCGAGGCCGTCGCACAGTCCGGTCTCCGGCTCGGAGCCGATGCGCTGGGCGGCTCCGGCCTTGCCTTTTGGCACGCCATTTCGGAACAGTACGGACTCGATATCGAGGTCCGAAACGACCACCCGGACCCCACTTTCTCGTTTATGACCGTGGATCGCGACGGCAAGGTCCGGATGGACTGCTCGTCGCCGTGGGCCATGGCCGGTCTGATCGACCTCAAAGACCGCTATGACGTGGCCGTAGGAAACGATCCGGACTTCGACCGCCACGGGATCGTCACGCCGACGTCCGGATTGATGGATCCGAACCATTACCTCAGTGTCGCCGTGTGGTATCTGTTCAATCCGCGCCACCGGCCCGACTGGCCCGAAGACGTCACGGTCGGCAAAACCTTGGTCAGCAGCTCCATGATCGACCGGGTGGCCAAGCGAATGAGCCGACGCGTCATCGAAGTTCCGGTGGGGTTCAAGTGGTTCGTGCCGGGCCTGCTGGCGGGAACTTGCGGTTTCGGCGGCGAAGAAAGCGCCGGCGCCTCCTTCCTGCGCCGGAACGGGCACGTCTGGACCACCGACAAGGACGGAATCATCCTGGGGCTTCTGGCGGCGGAGATCATGGCCCGAACCGGGAAAGATCCCGGCGAAATCTACCGTGACCTGACCCGGGAACTGGGTGAGCCGGTCTACGAGCGCATCGACGAACCCGCCACCCCGGCGCAGAAAGCCGTTCTGAAAAAACTGACTCCGGAATGCGTGCGCTCGAAAACCCTGGCCGGCGAACCCATTTGCGCCACGCTTACCAAGGCGCCCGGAAACGGACAGAATATCGGCGGGCTGAAGGTCGTGACCCGCAACGGCTGGTTCGCCGCCCGACCTTCAGGCACGGAAGACATCTACAAGATTTATGCCGAAAGTTTCCGGGGCATCGAGCACCTGCGGCAAATCCAGGCCGAAGCGCGCGAGCTGGTCAGTGACGCTCTCGCCGACGCTTGAAAAACGGCGACGGCGGTGCATAGTACATGTTTTGCGTTTATACCTGCCGGCCCCGCGGCTTTCCGCGGTTAACCGATGCCCCGGCCGAGGCGCAAGGAGAGGGACAATGTCCATTCACCCCACCCTGAAATCGAGCGGCAAGATTCGCAAAAAGCGAAACGTCTTGAAGCGGTTCGAACGGATCGACCAGCTCACGGAGCTGGGCAAGTATCAACCGGGTCAAAAGGTTTGGGGGCTCCCAAAGACCAAACCGCATTGAGACCGCTTACAGCGGCAGGCCCAGTTCCCGCCACGCACCCCACACCGCCAGCGCCAGCAACACCAGCGCCACGACGACCAAGCGGCGACGCCGGGCGCGTGTTCCGTCCTCCAACGGTGGGGCCGTACCGCCGAAGCGGCGCCCCGCCCCGGCACTATATAACGTCACGAAACGTCCGTTGTCCCCCCCAGGGCTCGCGCGGCGTTTTTTCTTCGCTTTCGTGGCGGATGAACTCCTTTTTGACACCGCTCTTCTCCGCAGTTCTGCTTCACGCCCCCCCTTTGTTCCAGGGGTCTCCTCCGGCTCGCTCTTCTCCGGCGGGTCGGCGAATCGGTCCCGTCGGACTCAACTCACCACCCTCGCCGCAAACCCGCTCCTGAAGGCGGAATCGTGCCCGACGAGACAGGCTGGCGGAAGCCACACGTCGGAGCGGTCGCGAGGCTGCCGGTCTATTCCCGTTTCGAGCTCGGTAGTACTGTAACACCTCATGGCGACGGCGTCTCGGACACGCCGAAAATCAGCCGGACCACACGGAACCCAAGCACATTCCCGTGGGACGCGGCAGGCAGGCGACATCGGTTGGCGGACCGACAGTTCTCGGGCGGGTCGCGCCAGTTGCCGCCCCGCACCACGCGCCAGGCAGCATATTCCTCCGGAACGGGAGGGCTGCCGGGGTACGCCTTGAAGCGATCCAAACACCACTCCCAGACGTTGCCGTGCATGTCATACAGACCGAAGGCGTTGGGATTGCGCCGACCCACGGGCGCCGTCGCGCCTCCGCTGTTCTTCGCGAAGTCCGCAAATTCGGGAAGGCGGGTCGGATCATCCCCGAAGCACCATGGGGTGCGGGTCCCCGCCCGGCAGGCGTATTCCCACTCGGCCTCGGTGGGCAGGCGATAGGCGCCCTCCGGCAATCCCTCCCGGCGGCACAAGGCTCGCGTGAAGCGGACGCAGTCGTACCACGTCACCTCCTCGACCGGCCTCGATTCCCCCTGAAACCATGATGGATCTTTCCGTTCCGGCAACACTGTCCGCCACTGTTCGCGAGTGACCTCGGTCGCACTCACATAAAGAGCATAGGGCGCCGCCGCCACGTGCTCGGTCTCCCCCTCCCAGCGTCCGACTTCGCTTTCCGGGCTTCCCATCACGAACGTGCCGGGTGGGACAAGGCGGAAATGCATCCCGGCCGAATTCACGACTTCGACCGGGAGCCGGTGATCTCGGGCGAACCCCAATTGAGCCTTTTGCGCCGTAAGGCTGCCGGACCCCAACTCCGTCGGATCGGGGACAAACACCGAAGCCGCTTCGGTCAGCCCGGGGGGCAGTCGCGCCGTCGCCCCCATCCGCGCAAGGCGTCGCCCCCGCCGGACGAGCGTCGCGGACGGACCGGACGCCGTCCCGATCTTTCGGGGACCGGTGCGGATACGGGGCTGCAGGACAACTCGATAAAAGACAATGGCCAGGACCGCAAACTCCGCGAGCCAAATCCAGGGGCGGAATCGGCCGAACAAGCGCCTCTCTTGCCCTGACCCCGCCCGAGACAGGTCGCCGTTCGTGGCATGAAGCCCGGGACCCGCCGAACGCTGGGCGACGTGCTTGTTTTCGGATCCTGCCATACGGAATAACTCGGAATTGTCGGGACGATGCCCAAAAAAGCGGGAAAGCGGACAATCCGCAAAAACCGTGCCTGCACGCTTTGTCCGCTCGACATTGAGCGATCACACCATCTACCAAGATCGTTTCGCGACGCTCCGCAAGTCGCTCTGCCCGCAAAACGATCCGCCGATTGGGCCTGGATTCTTCATAAGATTGGAAACGAAAAGGGCAACCTGCATGGATTCAGGTGGTTGCGGCGCCCCACGGACGAGACGGTGTTGCAACGCCGCTTCGGTCGGCGGGACCGACAGGCAATAGTGCGGGAGCCTATTCCGCAGCGAACGGTCCGCGAGTCGTTCAGATCATGCCGAGTAGTCCGCCTCGTCCAATTCGTGCATTGCCGGACTGACCAGGTGCATGCCGCCATCAACGTAGAGGACTTGCCCGGTGATTGTCCGGGCTCGCGTCAGGAAGAGACAAGCCTCGGCCACTTCCCCGGGCGAGGATGTTTGCGCCATGGGCACGTACCTGAGCAACCGCCGAACTTTCTCCGGAGCCACGCCGCGAGGCGGGAGAACCAAGCCCGGAGCGACGGCGTTCACCCGAATTCGCGGCGCCCACTGCACCGCCGCCGCTTCGGTGGCGTCCCGCAGGCTTTTTTTGGCAAAGCCGTATGCACTGGACGACGGGTCCACCACGGCGACACGCTGGTCCAGAATGTTGACGATCGATCCCTCGTCGCAGTAACGGGCAAAGTCCCGCATTAGCAGGAAAGGGGCCAGAAAATTGATTTCGTAATCTTCCCGGAAACGGTCTGATTGGAGCTGCGCCAGCGGACAGCGGCGGTAAACGGAGGCGTTGTTTATCAGGCAGTTCAAGGTCTCGCCGGGCCGCAGAAGCGATGGAATCAGCTCCCGGCGCGCCGTGGCGTGGAGCAGGTCCGCCTTTACGGCCTCATGTCCGGGAGTAATCTGTTCCAAATCTTTCACCAATTCGTGGGCTTCGCGCTCGCTGCGATTGTAGTGCACCACGATACGGGCGCCGGCCCGTGCGAACGCCAGAGCAATCGCCCGGCCGATCCGAATCCCGCCGCCCGTTATCAGAACGCGAGTGGCGGAAAGGTCCTGCATGGCGTCTGCCTCCGGTAACATCATGGGAAGGTCACTTGCCGGGGGACGCGCAGCGCACGCCGGTCAAGTGGACCGTTTTGGCTTTCGTCTTCCGTCTTCTTCGGAATTGCTATCGGCGTCCTCCAGGGCAAGACGCGCTCCCCTCTTTCAAACCGTCCGGGAACCGATTTGGATTTGGCCGTGCGCGCGCGTTCGCTCTGTAACCAACAAACGAATACCGAGCGGGGGCTGCACCCTCGCGCAGCCCTTTCTTCTTGTACCCCCTGGTCCGCACTTCGTCAAGTGGCCCTTGCGGTGCGCAGCAGTGACGTGTTGGGTTTCCTGGACACGGCGGGAATCGGGGCGACGGGTCGCGACTCAGGCGCACAATGCAGCCCTCGCCCGATTCCGGTGCGGAAAACGCGTTTCAATCCACGCCCCCGCGGGGGGGCGACCACACCTCGTCCAACCACCAGG
>JAADHN010000145.1 GCA_013151865.1 Kiritimatiellota bacterium | reverse complement strand
GGCCTTGGGGACGGAGATCGGGGTGGACGGGGTCGAGGATCGGCGGCGGACATTCGGGCAGGAATGAGACCCCGGCGGCACGATTGAGGATGACCACCCCCCGGAAGCCCCTGTCGCGGATCAGTACGTTACTGCCTCCGCCGAGCACCAAGAACCGAACCTTCAGGTTTCGCGCCATTTCCACTGCTTTGCGCAAGTCGGCCACGTCAAGCGCCTTGACCAGCACATCCGCCGGCCCCCCAATGCCGAACGTCGTATACCTTCCCAACGGTTCGTGAAAGAGGATTTGTTCCGGGAAGAACGACTCTGAGAATCTTCTGGCGTCAGCGAACCTCAAGGCGATGTTCTCCGCTCGATATCGGCGCCCAAGCCTTGCAAACGGCCGACCAGGTTCTCGTAGCCGCGCTCGATGAATTGGACGTTATCGATTTCGCTCGTGCCCTCCGCGGCCAGGGCCGCGATGACCAAAGCCATGCCGGCCCTCAGATCCGGCGACTCGATGAACTTGCCCTTCAGTTTCTTCGGGCCGAAAACGATGGCTCGATGCGGGTCGCTGAGAAAGACTTCGGCACCCATGCGAATCAGTTTGTCGACGAAGAAGAGGCGGCTCTCGAACATTTTGTCATGGATCAATACCTTTCCCGTGCATTGGGTGGCGAGGACCAGAGCAATCTGCAACAGATCTGCCGGAAAGCCTGGCCACGGCAGGCATTCGATTTTGGCCAGCCGTCCATCCAGGGTCGACCGGATTCTCATTTCCTGCCCGGCCCGAACCAAGAGGGCGCCCGGCTTGGTTCTCACCTCCACGCCCAGTTTCGAGAATTGATGAATAATCTGATTGTAGGATTCCGTGTTTACGTGTTCGACCCGGACAGCTCCGCCCGTCGCGGCGGCTGCCGCGAGAAAGCTGCCTGTCTCGACGTAATCTTCGGCCACATCGTGTTCGGCCCCGTGCAACGGTCCCGCACCGCGAACGACCAGTCGATTGGTGCCGATGCCTTGAATCTCCGCCCCCATTTTCCCCAGCAACCGACACAAATCCTGGATGTGAGGTTCGCAGGCGGCATTGTAGAGCACCGACTCGCCTGTGGCGCGAACCGCCGCCAACAGAAAATTGGCTGTCGCCGTCACACTCGTCTCGTCGCTCCACACCGCCGCCCCGCATAACCGGTGCGCCTCGGCGCGAATCGGCGAGCCGTAGCTCACGGATACCCCCAGCTTTGCAAGGTTCATGAAATGGGTATCGACTTGGCGAAGACCGATCTGGCAGCCGCCGGGCGACAAGATTTCGACGCGTCCGAACCGGGCCAGCAGCGCACCGAAGAACAAGATCGAGGCGCGCACTTCCGTCACCTTTTCGTCCAGGAGACGATGCTGCCGCACCCCATCGCAACAGATGTACACCGCATGTTCCCGAGCCCGGAAACTCACCTGGGCGCCCAACCCCCGCAAGAGTCCGAGCATGGTCCGTACATCGGTAATGTCGGGCACATTTTTCAATGTGACCGGTGCGTCCGTCAGGAGCGTGGCGGCAATCATGGGCAGCACGGCATTCTTGTTCCCCAGAGGGCGAATGACGCCGTGCAAAGGGGTTCCGCCTTTGACAAGGTATCGGGCCATGTGACTCGCCCTCATTCAAACGCAGCAGCGCAAGGCGTCGGCGACAGCGGAGGCGGAGTGTCGTCGAGGGCAGGGCGCAGGACTGGGGCCGTGGAAGCAGGAGACGCCTTCGTGCGCGTTGAACCATTTGGAGCCTGTCACAATGTGAACCTCCAAGTTGCGATGTCCTGAGGCGATCCCGAGCACGATTCGCCGAAAGCCGGCGCACGCCTCCTCCTTCTATTCGTCGACCGGGTGCTGTTGGCCCAAGTGTGCCGCGAAGAACGTCAACAGGCTCGGCAAGTCAATCACGTGCCCTTGGTTGTGTGCAATGAAAACCGGATCATCCGGTTGTCCGAAATCGGCGTATATGAGTTTGATGTCCTTCAACGCGCTGCGAGCGACGGAGACGGTGAATTGCGAGCGAGGCTCTTTCAAGCCATTCTGACAGAGCAGGGCCCGGGGCGCGATCAGTGAGTAGATATCGGAGAAATCGACCAGTTCCCTGAGCCCGGGGAACTTCCAGCACATGCAGTGTTTCTTCTCCAGATGATCCATACGAGTCAAGAACCCAGAGCTGACGGTGGCCTGTACTCGTTCATCCATCGCCCCAAGCCACATCGCCATTTCTCCGCCAAGAGACCTTCCGGCGCAACCGATTCGCTGCGGGTCCACTTCTTCACGCGACTCCAGGAAATCCACGCAGCGCATTAGGTCCCCCAGACGCTCGCCCATAAGGGTACGCCCCTTTTCATAGACTTCATGTTGGCTGATGCGCGTGGAAATGGTGGCGTAGCCCTTTTGTGCAAGGACATTTGCGAAGCGCAAATCGCCATCCTCCGATTCGTAACATGTATAGCGTGTGCCGTTATGCCCGGCAATGACGACAATGGCGGCGAACGGTCCTTTCATGTGGGTTGGCAGTGTGAACACGATCTTGATGCGTCGGGTCGGAGTGCTGTCAATTTCCATTTCTTGCAAAACGTATTCGTTTTTCCTGTCGACGGAAAGCGTTCTTGGGTGAAGTTGAGCAGGGGACTCACTTGAAATCGGGTCGTTGATTCTGAGAACACGAAACAGCTTTGAACGCAGCGCATTCTGCCAGACGATCGCCTGCGGTTTCGACCTGGAGGTGTACCGCATCTTCCGGTACCTTCTTTTGCCGGAAACCGAACAAGATGTGCACGCCCCGCAGACAAGAATCACAAAGGCGGTCTTACGGACGGAGGGCATACGGGTTTCCTCCTGGGGGCACGGTTCGAGAAGAGTGCGTGGGCGCGCGGTCGCTATCTGACCTTGGGCGCGATCGGGCGTCGGGGCGCAGGACTGCAATACGGGCGCCGGCGTCCGTGAAACGGGATTGCGTCGGGCGGGAGGCACGGCGACGTCCCCGGACCGTGTCGGACGCCGCATAGCGCCGCCGGTGAGGAACCCGCCAAGCCACCGTAGTTTCCCGCCTCCCCGTCCCGGCGGTCGGTCCTGCGGGGACTTCAGTTCCCCGGGCGATTGGCGAACTTCTCGAATTCGCGTACCCGTCGTCGGTCCCGCCGCCAGTTTGGGGCCACTTTCACCCAAAGACGGAGCCGGACCGGTCCCCCGGTCAGCTCGGCCAGCTTTTGCTCGGACTGCGTGCGGATGCGGGCCAACATCCTCCCGCTTTTGCCGATAAGGATCCCCTTTTGGGATTCACGCTCCACATGCAACACGGCGGAGATCCGTCGTCGCTCTCCGTGTTCACGCCATTCTTCGATCACCACCGCGGTGGCGTGCGGGACTTCGTCGCGGAGCAGTTGCAGGACCGTTTCCCGGATCAGTTCCGCGCCGACTTCCCGCTCCATGGCATCCGTGCTTTGATCCGGCGGATAGAAGAACGGTCCCACCGGGAGTCTCTCCTTCACGACTTGGATCAGCGGGGTCAGACTCGCCGGTTGAAGCGCACAAATCCGGAATTGCGGTATCCCGGGGAGGTGTTCGGCGAAAAAAGCCGCCGCTGCTTCCACCTGTTCGGGGCTCGCGGCGTCGGTTTTGTTCAAGGCAAGGCAGGCGGGCTTGCCGCTCGAAGCGATGACCTCGGCCACCAGGCGGTCTTCCCCGGCAGGCGGACGGGTGGGGTCCGCCATTCCCAGAACAAGGTCCGCGTCCTGGACCGCACGAGTGACGGCTTCCTGCATCAGTTCGTCCAATGCCGTGCCGACCTCGTGGACGCCGGGACAGTCCAGGAAGATCAATTGCGAATCCGCGTCCGTTCGCACTCCCAACCAACGACGGCGCGTGGTCTGGGGTTTGCTTGAAACCGCGGCCAGCCGGAAGTCCAGGACTGCGTTCAGGAACGTGGATTTGCCCACGTTCGGCCGTCCCACCAGCGCGATGTACCCGACCCGTCCTTCAAGGCAGGGGGGGAGCGGGTCGATTTGCGGAAGGTTCGATGAAGTCGTTTCGGACATGTGGTTTGTAGTCTCGAGGTAAGTTGAGTCGCAGGCGAACCCACCGCCGCTGTTGCCAGCGGCCTGAAAAAACGGCCATTGCCGGGGCACGCCCGGCACCCGCGCTTTGGCCTCTCGGTTGTCGCTCCGGGCGTGCCGGGCGAGAGACCCCGAATGCGGGCGCCAAGTCAGCCGTCCCCGCCGAATAAGCTCTCGACGTCGTACGGCGAGAATGTCTCCAGGGCGATCAGGGTCTTGGTCCAGGAAATACCGGGAATGTGAATCAATTGACGAGTCAGAATGGCCGAAAGCTCGCAGGCGTCCACGACCCGGACAATGGCGACCATATCGTATTCACCGGCCACCACGTGCACTTCCTTAACTCCCGGGACTTCCAACATCTTGTCGGCCATGGCCGGGAAATCTTTCCCTTCCGTCCGGATCAGAACAAAAGCGGTAACCATCGACGTTGTACTCCGTTTGTCGCCCCGGTTTACGTCGGGCTCAAGGTCCGGAGGTCCCGAAATCCGACTCGAATCCGTCGGGTCGGTCCTCGCGGTCGAGCTGTGCTCGCTGCCATCCAAGCACTGTACACTGCCGACAGGCCGAGTGCAATCCGACGCTTCCCGTGTCGGCGCCGACGAACCGGGGGTGAGCGGGCACGGGTTATGGGAAGGCGGTCGGCCCCGAGCACCTCGATCCCTGCTCCGTCGGACGGCGGATGCGGCTCTCTCGACTCGACGGAGTCTCGCCCCCCGGGGCGTACGGTTTTCTGAGGCGACACACCTTTGGCACCGTCGTTCTTCCCCGGTCGTCACACCGTTGCCCGGCGTTCGATGCGTGATACATTGCGCCGGACGGGGCCCCGTGGATACGTGGAGACGAAAGGCGAGCCGGGGGGGGAGACCGCGGCGGGAGACACTTGACCCGATTTGGGGTTTCCCCCGCACCCGTCTGTGCGGGGTCGGCGAGCATCCGTCCGAACTCCGTTTACACGCCCCCGGTCCGGGCCGTTTCCGGGCAAGCGCGCAATCCACACCGAGCCAAGCATGGAATGTGTTCCGATGATCCAAATGCTGCGGACATTGATCCGTACGGGCCCTATCGTGATTCTTGCCGTTTCACCTGGGGTGCAGGCCGCATCGTCGCGAGTGGTTCGGACCGCGCCGGGCGCGTGGATGGTTGCCGACGACGGCGGCGCCTGGGCCGGGGGCAGTCCCGGCATCACGCACCAGGTCAGTCCGGGCTACGAGGCGAAAAAAATCTTGGACCTCGGGGGCGTCCCGCAATCGGTCTGGCGCGAGACCGCGGAGGTGCGGCTGTCGCTGTTCTTCTGTGTGCGGGACTACTCGTGGCATGATCTTCCGAAAAAGAACGGGCTGGACGAGGCGTTCGAGATCGTGGTGAACGGCCGCGTGCACCGTTTCCCGACGAACGGCGGGTTTCCGGTATACAAAGAGGGGAAATCGGTGGCGGACAGCATGCGCTGGCACGACCTGCGCCTGCCGAAGGCCGACCTCGTCCGCGGTGCGAACACGTTTGTTTTTCGCAAGACCCCGCCGCCGGCGGGCAAGAAGACCTGCGACGATTACTTTTACCTCGGCATTGACAATTCCGTGCCGCCCCGCAACAGTTGGGTGCGCTTCGTCGGCTCCGACACATGGCGGCAGGACAAGCTCACCATTCCGGGCACGACCGGCGAGTACATGGTGCGGATCTACCTGTTGAGCGCCAGTCGCACCTTCGCGGCCGTGTGGGCACCGGCGCACGACGGTGCACCGGAACGGCGCGACCCGTGGTTTCTCTACGCCGGCACGCACGGTCCGGACGCACGGCTCGAATGGGACCCGGCCCGCCTCGATCCCATGGCCGCGGTCGACGTGACGGTCGAAGGCCGAAACGGTGCGGCGCTCCAGGTTGCCTGGCTGGATGCACAGGGGCAGCGAGCCAGAGCAAAACCTGTGAAGGCAGTGAACAACGGCCGGGCCGTGCTTCACCTCGATACCCCGTGGCCGTTTCGGCCTTGCGGCGTCGCCATGGCGAAGTCCGCGCCGGTCCGCCGGATTACGGTGCGCGGGGTCCGCGGCTACCATCCGGCGCCGCGCCGGATCGATATGGCACCGTCCATGAAATCGCCGCGGGGAAAGCCTGTCCGGCGTTCGCCCGCCTGCGATCTGGGCAGGGAGGGGCGCGTGCGGCTGGAAAACGCCACGCTGCGTTGCGAACTCCGCACGACGGCACAGAAGCGCCTGCGCCTGGGATCGTTGTACAACGAGTGGGCGCAGTCGGAAATGGTGGACAACGCTGCGGACTCCGCCCTGTTCATGATCGAAGTGGCGGGCAAGCGTTACGCCGGTTCGCGCGACTTCCACGTTATCTCGACCGCGAAACTGTCGGACAAGTTTGGCGTTCGTTTTCTTTTACGCGGCGATTCCGTACCGCTCGAGGCGGACCTGCGGGTATGGGTGGACGCGGACGACTTACGTATGGCGCTGGCGTTGACGAACCGCGGCACGGAGCCGCTGGCTTTCAAAAGCGCCTTCCCGCACCTGTCCGGGTTGCGGATTTCGCAGGACCCTGCGGCGGATTACTACTTCTTCCCATGGGGCGGTGGGATCATTGCGGACGTATCCACGGTGATCCGCCGGGGATATGGCGACAACGAAGCGTATTACCAAGTCATGGACCTGTTCAGTCCGGAACGCGGTGCGGGGCTGTTGGTTCGCTGCACCGACGACGATGGCCGCTACAAGGTCCTCGCACTCCGCAAGTTCGTTCCCGGCCTGCCCGCCATCAACGGCGACGACTGCCGTGCGCCCACGACCGATGAGTTCAAGTGGAGCAATTCTCTGCCGCGGGTGCTCGGGATCGGTTTCACATTCGAGTACCTGCGTCGGACGCGCGCGCCAAGGGCGAGTTTCGAACTCAAACCCGTAGCATTGCAGGCCCACGCCGGGGATTGGCATCGGGCCATGGCGGTTTACGCCGCCTGGGCGCACCGTGTATGGCGGTTTCGTCCGTACCCGTCGCGCCTGGACCGTGTCGTGACGATGATCGCAGCGGGCTGGGGGCCGAGTTTTCTTTTCAAGGACGGGCGTTACCGGACCGACATTGTCAAACCCATGACCGATTGCATCGAGCTGATGTCGTGGTGGGACTGGTCGCCGGTCGGTCCGTTCAGCACGCCCATGGACCGCTTGAAAGAGGTGATGACCGAACGGCAGATCAAGCGCTGGAAGGGGTATTTCGTCAAGGACCCCGTGACCGGCAAAACCATGTGGAACAATCAGCCGGGCGACTACAAGGGTTACAATGAACGCTTCGGTGGACTGCCGGCCTTTCGCCAAGCCATCCGAACCTATGGGAGAATGGGCGCGCTGGTGACGCTCTACACCGATCCGTTTCGCTTGGACGACAACTGCGAGATCGGACGCAAGTATGGCAAGAAGTGGGGAGTGGTGTTGTCCAACGGTAAGCATTCGAAGGCGTACTTGGTTTGGAACCCCTGCCACGACTGCCCGGAAGTCCGGGAGTGGGTGGCGCGCACCATGAAACGGGTGATGCAGGAAACCGGGGCGGACGGCATCCGTCTGGACGAGTACGGGCACAAGGGCTGGGCCTGTTTCAGCAGACAGCACAAGCACACTTTCGCCGAATGGGGTTGCACCGAATGGCAACGGGCCGTGGCCGAGGCGACCAAGATGATCCACGCCGGCATGGACGAGGTCCGACCGAACCTGGTCTTGACCACGGAGCACCCGGGGTACGATTTTCTCATGCAGTACCTCGAGGGCTGCATTACGTACGATTTGACCGTGGAAGCCACCCCGCTACGGCCGCTCGAGTGCAACCTGCAGCGTTTCTACTTTCCCGAATGCAAAGCGTACGAACTGGACCACCGCCGTGCCGACCTCTTGCATCGCAAGCGGTTTTGGAACGCTGTCGGTTCGTTCGGCAGTTATTATCCCGAGGTTATGTACCATGCCATGCACGAGAACGACGACGCCTTTGCCGCGCGCGACGCGACACCGCTCCTCCCTTCGGCGTCGAAGTATGTGTACGTCAATCGGTTTCGCACTCCGGACGGCGTCAAGAGCATCTACACCGTGTACAACGCGACCGGGCACTCCTTCTTCGGCCCGGCGGCAAAGGTCGAGATCGGAAAAGACCGGCACGTGGCGGACCTGCTGTCCGGTCGCGAACTCCGCACGAGTGCGGACGGTGTCATCGAGACGTTCATCGAACGCGACGGCGTGCGCGCTTTCGTCGTATTGCCCCGGGCGATTCGCGGAATCCGACGCAAGGGCGGCCAACTGGTCGTGAAGATCGAGACCGCTCCGGCAGGGACGAGGGTCGCTGCGTGCAATGCCGACGGAAAGGTGTTGCGTACGGCGGCGGCAATCAACGGCGAGAGCCGGTTGGACCTGGCCGGGTTGATCGACTCTCCTGAACAGAAGCCGGTGCTCGTCAAACTCCTGTCCGGGCGCTTTCTGGTGGACTTGGCACGGATCCCGGATGAGTCGTGAACGACCCAATCGGCGGTCGAACCTTGGAGCAAAGCGAGAATCAATGCCCGACCATGATGCCGGCGACGTTCACGTCGCCGCACGGCGCCGATCAACGGATTCCCCTTCCGACGTGAATGTCGGATACTCCGCATACGAATACTTCCCCAAGCACATTCCCGGGCCGTCCTGAGATGATCCTGCCGGAGATTGACAAATCTGCATTATTGGGGCATATTGATATGCATGAGGACGACACTGAACATCGATGATCGGATCATCGAAAAGGCGTCTGAACTCACGGGGATCAAGGCGAAAACGACGCTTGTGCGGCTTGGTCTGGAAGCCTTGATCGCCCGCAAGAGTGCGGAGCGACTTGCCAAACTGGGTGGGAGCGAGGGAAAGCTGCTGCCCGTTCCGCGGCGGAGGCCCGAGTAGCAGCCATGGTGCTGGTCGACACATCCGTCTGGATTCGGCACTTCCGCACGGCGGACGTCGACCTGCAGAATCTCCTCTTGGCCGGGGAAGTGGTTTGTCATCCGTTCATCACCGGGGAACTGGCGTGCGGCGGTTTGCGGAACCGACGGGAGATTCTTGATCTTCTGCACGAACTTCCTCAGGCCATCGTGGCGGAGCATGGCGAGGTGCTCAGTTTTCTCGAAGCACGTCGTCTGGTGGACCGCGGCATTGGTCTTGTCGACGTTCACCTCCTGGCTTCAGCGATCTTGGGGGGCTTTCCGATATGGACTCGGGATCGACGACTGCGCGAGGCGGCGATCGATATCGGGATTTCGTTTGACTGAGCCTGCAGGGCCACTGAGCTGAACAATGCATGAGCCATTTACTGCGATGACGCATCTCACACGCCTTCAGAACATTGCTGCCACCGACCGAGGCGGTGTTTCAACACGGCCTCGTCTGGCGTTCGACGCAATGACTTGAATCCGTATAAGCTGCGCCCTCTCGCGACGAAGTTCATGAATTCATCGGGCTGAACTCCGACTGCGAGAAGAACTCCATGCTCTCTCACCGATTCTTGTTGCCCGTTCTCACTTCGATAACCGTGAGCGCGGTGTGCGCCGCCGCGGCGGCGGACTCGGCGACTGTTCGAACCACCCCGATCACCCTGGAAAACGGTTTCTTCCGGGTGCGGTTCGAGAATGCGCGTATTGCGACCCTGACGTGCGATCCTTCGGGTCGGGGCAAGTACCGCGACCCGGGCACGCAGGATTTGGGGTTCGACGGCATTGCGGTTTCAGCCGAGACCCGCTGCTCCGCCAAGGATCCCACTTCGCTGCGGTGCACGGGGTTGGATCTGCGCCGTGCGGTCGTCGTCGAGGTGCGCGCGAGCGGGATTCCGGCCCGACTCGAACCGGGCCACACGCTGGGCCAGGTTTTCGACTGGAAAGCCGGGGTCTTCGATTCGGTCGAGGTACAAATCCCCACCTGGAGATCGACGACGTCCGGTTGCACGCTCAGCCTCCGCAGAGAAACACCGGATGGGCCGGTCGTGGCGAGTCGGCGGATCGAAAACGCCACGGACAACGCTTGGCAGGAGCTCGCGGTCCCTTCGCTGGGACCGGGGCGGTATTGCGCGGTGCTCTCCAAGCCTCGGGGGACGATCGGGTGGTGGGGCGGCAAAGCCGGGAAGGCGGCGCCGGGGCCGGCGTTGCGCGACGGCCGCCCGGTCCCCGGGATGGTGCGGCGCCTCCGGGTGCGCGGCGCTGCGCCCGTGGGGCTCGCGGAGCAGGAGGTCGTTCTCCGCGCGAACCGGTTGCGTATGATCCTGCATTTTCTTCCGACGAAGACCGCAAAAGAGACTGCTCCGCCGGCCCCGCCTTTGAGATGGACCCTGCGCTGGAACAACTTCGGGTACGATGTCTCCCGGAAGAGCGTCCCGTTTTTCCGCTTCTTCACCCCTGACATGCGTTACATGCCCACCGAGCAACTGAAGCGTTGGCAGGAACGCGGGGGACTTTACGAGTTCGGGATCGGTCCCGCACCGTGGATCGAGGCGGACGGGACCGGCAACAGTGATTTCCGCATTCACGGGACCGCCCTCTCCCTGCGCTGGTGGCTGTATGGCTCCACCGCGGACCTACTGTTCCACTCGACACCGGTCGACGGCCCGGGCAAAGGACGCAAGCGCGTTGAAATCGAGTTCGAACTCCTGCCGCGTCAAGCTCGCATTCCGACCTCGTGGCCCCGGTTCGACTTTCCCGACCCGGCCATGACCGAGGCCGCGACCACGTTTTTCTACGAACGCGCCTTTTCCTATCCGCCGCTATGGGGCCCGGCCCCGTGGTTCAGTTGGAATGCCCTCTGCCGGCTGTGGCAGGGCGGCGGGCACATCGAAGCGTTTCGCAACATGTTGGCCGGTTATTCCATGGACCCCGACGGGTACGTGTATACCTGGGGCGCCCGTCGCGGCTGGCCGTTCCCGGACAATCGCCGCTACGACACCCGCCACTTCGATACCAACGCCCGCTTCATCCTCGCCGAGCACCGGTACGCGGCGTGGACCGGAGACATCCGGTTTCTGAAACAGCAGGCCGAACGCTTGCGCCGGGCAATGGACTATCAGCTCACCGTGCTCAAAGGCGCGAAAGACGGGCTCATTGTTGCCGCCAGCGCGGACGTCAACGGGCGCCACAAGGGTGTGGGCAACAACTACTGGGACATTCTGCCGTTCGGTCACCTCGATGCGTACGCCAACATCGTTTGGTACGCTTCTCTCGAGGCCATGGCGGAGATCGAGGATGCCTTCGACCGGACCGGCGGCGTCCAAACCCGGGCGTCCTCCAAGCCGTCCGCGTTCTATCGCGAACTCCGCAAGAAAGTGCGGGCGGCGTACAACGCGGCATTCTGGGATGAGGCAAAGGGCCGATACATCGGCTGCATCGACGTGGACGGCAAACGCCACGATTACGGATTCACGTTTGTCAACCTGGAGGCCATGGCCTACGGCCTGGCTTCGGAGGCCCGGGCCCGGCGTATCTATCGCTGGATGGAAACCGAGCCCACTTCTTCCGGAAAGGCGGACACGTACACCCGCTGGATTTTCGCCCCGCGGGCCACCACCCTGCACAATCCACGGTGGGCGCCGGGCAAGGGCAAACTCGACCCTGTCCCTCAAGAACCGTGGTGGCACTTCGGCTGGCTGGGCACGGCCTACGGCGACCAGTGTCAGGACGGCGGTGCGATTTTGTATACCAGCTTCTTTGATCTCACGGCACGGACCCGGCTCCTAGGGCCGGACAACGCCTGGAAACGCTGGGAGCGAATCGTCGAACGCTGGGGTTTGCCGGACCACCTCTGCGGGGGACCGCCGCTGTTCCGCGGCGAACATCCGCAGCAGGTCAAACCCGGGGCCGTGGGCCTGGACATTCCATTCCCGGAGAGCGGACTCGTGCCGTGCTGGTTGCTGTATAGCGTTCTCGGGGTACGCCCCCGGCTCGACGGCCTCGAATTCCGGCCGCGGCTTCCCGCGGGAGTCCCGTGGCTGGAAATCCGGAATGTGGCCTGGCGGGGATTGCCGCTGGACATCCGTGCGGACGCCGCAAAAGTGCGGGTGCAATGCCGCGCGCCCGGATATGCGTTCACCTGGGAGCGTCCCGTGCCGGAGGCCGGCAAGCCTGTGGTCCTGCGGCAATTGCCGAATTCCTTGCATTTTCCGAAGAAACCGGTATGGAGCGTGGGGGGGGAGTAGACGGGGTCCGCATCGCCCCGTGAGTGTCGGCGGATGAATTGCGCTCGTTCCAAGCTGTCCGCACACCGAAACGTGTTACATTCGAGTCGGCAACGACTGCGCCATGTGCCGGGCGAATGGCGAGGTGCGGCCGTCCCGGGGACCGACTTGATGCAAGATGCGTTTGTCGGGGGGCGGGGCCCGTTGAACGCTGCGGAGAAGGAAGCCCCCGAACGACACAGACACAGCCGAAAAGGTCTCGCGCCATGAGAATCGTATGGAACTGTCCCGTCCCCGTCGTATTGATGCTCGTCCTCGTGGGCGGCGTCTGCTCCACGGCTCAGGTCGGGACCGCTCAAGCGTGGTTCGAGGCCACGTACGCTCCACGCCGTCCCGCCAAGGTCTCGTGGGGGGATACATGTTCGGCGGAAGTTTGGAAGAGAACTGTCGAGCGTATGCGTCGGTGCGTCGGCAGGGGGGCCGAAGCGTTCGAAGCCGAAACCGCGGCGCGGATCGTGGCGAACCCGGTTCCGTCGAAACCTCCCGCCGCCGTTGCCGGCTCGCCCGCAGGTCACGCCTCGCCCTCTTCAGCGGCGACCGGCGAGAGCGCGGAGCCGCCCCACGAAGAGTTTCACGGATCACGGACAGCCAAAGTACTGGGCATCACGAGCGGCGTACTGCTGCTGTTTCTGATCGGGTCCGGGCTTGCCCGCCGCCAACTGAAACGGCGGTTTCATCGCATTCATGTTGCGTTGGTCTCGGTTCTTGGCGCCACGCTTGCGATTCATGCGGTCCTGCTCGCTCTGCAGACCGGCATTCCGCGCGCTGCTTGGCACCTGTTCGGCAGCGCCGCCCTGGCGACCGGTGTCCTCAATGCGGCAGTCGGCCTCGGTCGACGCCGGCTCCGTCGTCGTTTCCTGCCGGTCCACAAAGCGCTTGCCGCCCTGATCCTGTTTCTGGCCGTACTGCACCGGGTCCTCGCTTGAAACCGGGAGGGAATTGGTCAGCACCAGGCAGGGCGCAATCCCCGGCAGACCGGTGGCGTCCAAAAGACGTTTGTCGCTCGGTGCGGGCAGGTTGCGACGGCCGTTCCGTTCAGGGACCGACAATTCGGGAAGCGCGGTAATCGCGGGACCCTCCCCGGGCTGGATCGGACATCCCTGTCGGAGATCGCAAAGGCCCGGTGCCGGGGTCAGGCGATGCCGGGGCAATGAAGTGAAGAGATTACTCGCGGATGCGGAACGCCGTAGTCGAGTAGCGTTTCGCCCCTTCCTCGAACAACTGTCTCACGCGCTCGACGCCGAGCGCCGTTCCGTAGATGCGGAAGTCCCCGAGCAGGCCGCGGAACGGTCTGTATTTCGAAGGAATGGAGATGTCGACGCCGGCGACGTCCAACCCTCGAGTCATGGTTTTCGGGATTGGGGTCCGAGTCTCCAGTCTGCCGTTCAAGATCCAGCGCACCTCCCGGGCTTGACGATCCACCACGGCAACCAGATGGTTCCAGGCGTCGGTCGGAATGGCGCTCTCGGTTCGGGCTCGTGCGGTCCGGCCGACTCCCCGTCCCTCGCCGAGCACCAGCTCGGCCCTGCCATCCTCCAGCAGATTGATCACCCACCAGTTCTTGGGGAACGCCTCTTTGCCCAAAAGGCGCACCCCGTACGCGTCGACCTTGACCCACAATGCCAACGTGAAACTGCGGTTGCCGAACCGCAAATCCGGCGCATCCGGGATTACGGCGGCCTGGGGGACGCCGGCAATCACCAGGCACGTTCCGAAATCGCCCGCACCCCAGGGGGCGGCCACCTCGGCGTCGTGCCCGCGTCCGGAGCAGTCCCTGGCCACCATTCCGGCGCCCTCGTCGAACCGCCAGCGTCCGAGCAAACCCGGTTCCGCGGCCACCTTGACGGGAGGCAGTGCCGCGCGCCAGGCCGCCGGCGACAACGGGGTCCCCGACCGACCGGGCGCCGCCGCCCACAAGCACACCACCCGGCCGTTTGTCAAGGCGAGGTAAAGATTGCCGTTGGCGGCCGCCATGCCGTCCCAGACCGGCGTGCTCGGAAGCAACATCTCGGCAAGTACCCGACCATCGGCCGGCGAGATCGCCAATAACCCGCCCTTGGCTTTGCCCTCGAATGCCGCCGGCGGGGTCAAAGCGTAACCGCGCGGGCCGGCCACGAACAGGACGTCCTTCGTTTCAACCATCGCCCACGCCCGGATCGGGATCCGCGTCCACCAGCGGAACTTCACGGATTTCTTGCCGCTCAACGCGAGTGTGCGGTATTCTCTCGCCGACAGATTCAGCGGCACATCGCTTTTCTTGTCCGCCGCAAACAAGGCCCACTTCCCGCCCGGCTCGACTCGCATTTTCTCGTAATAGTTCTGTCCGAATCCGTAAATCGCGTCGTCGTCCTCAACCAGGATACGGCCGGAGGGGAAGAGCGCACGGCTGAGCCGCACGTCATAGAATGCACCCTGGTGCGGCGAGGTGTACATGGGCGCGTACGTCCACAGAAGCCGGGAGGTTGTCTCCCAACTCAGGTAGCCGTCGGGACTGTGTAAGTGGGATATCCGTTCCGATTTCGGCTCGCCCGCCAGGTCAAGAACGTGATGCCGCAGAAAAATCCGTTCCCCGTTGCTGGAAAGAATGTCGTTCAAAAAGCCGTCGACGCCTTGTTCGTCCGTCAGCTCGGAACCGTCTGCGCCGCGCGTCAGGAGGACGTTGTGGACGAGCTTCTTGCCGGTGCGGGCTTCCAGGCCGTAAAAGTGGATGCCCCCATCCAGGTAGGACGTTCTCCCGGCCGTGAAATAGACCGTACCATTGAGAACGAGAACGCTGCCGTTCACCGGCCATACGGACTCGAGTTGGCCGCGGGAAACGATGAGCCGTTCCGCCGGACAGGCACGGAACCGCCAAACCAGCATTCCGTCCGTGGCGCGCAACGCAGTGACCGAGCCGTCCCGGCAGCCGGCGAGGACCAGTCCGTCGTACACAGTGGGCGGGGAATCGACGCGCCCGTCAAACGTGTACTGCCAGAGGACCTTTCCCGTGGCGGCGTCCAAGGCGGACAGCCTGTGGGCGTCCGTCGAGACCACGTAAAGGCGATTGTCGGCGACCACCGGGCTGGTGAGCCGGCCCCCCAATTCCGCTTGCCAGCCGAGGAGCAACTCGGGCCTTACTTTGGTATTCGTCCGTCCGGAGCGGGCCATATCGTGCCGGTAGGTCGGCCAGTCGTCGGGCCGCGGTCCGGCTGCAGCACTTCTCACGGTGGGGCCGTAGGCCGGTCCCCGCTCCAGCCGTTGGTCGTCCGGTAGCGACGCCTGACGCAGGGGGGCGGCGGAACTGAGCGCCAGGAACCCGGACAGTTTGGCGCGGATGTAGCAGGCGCAGTTGTGCGGAGGCAAGTAGAGAAGACCGTTGGCGGGCATGATCCCGTAGTAACAACTCCCGCGTATCCAATGGCTGGCAACCACCTCACCGGTATCCGTATCGAGGAATTCGATGCCGGCCCGGGACACGATCACCTGATTGTCGACCGCTTTCATCTGATAGCAGCGGTGGTGTTGGAAGCGATATCCGTACTTCGCAGTCACTCTCTTGGTGATCTTGCCGGTCAGCCGGTCCCAGGCGTTGAACTCGATGTTGTTGTTGACCGGTCGCCATTGGTTCATCTTGACATCCGGACCCCAGAGGCGTCCGCCAAAGCCGAAAAGGTCCACGGGGACCGAGTAATTCGAGGGCGCGTAGTCCGAACGCCAGAGTTCGCGGCCATCGTCGGCGGAGACCACATTGAGCCGGCATCCTCCCGCGAACGCGACCACGCCGTCGTAGATGATGAGAGTAGGGGCGAACTGGGGCGCCAAAATGATCGTCGACTTCATCGCCCCCGGTCGGTCTGAATTCGCCGAGTCTTTGTGGACGATGCTCTGTCCGGTAGGCGGCGATGTCCAGTGCGGGGCGCCGGTCCTGAGGTCGAGGCTTTTTATGGTCTTGCCGTCGTGATAGACCACCTGCTTCCCGTCCGCCGCCAGAGTCAGCGGCAGGATTACCGCCTCGGGATGTTGCCAAAGCAATTCCCCGGTCCGGGGATCCAGCGCCACAAGGCGCAAGCGCTGTCGGGGCCGCCCACGTCGGGCGGCGGTCAGCGGGTTGGGATCCACCAGCGCTACGAGAACGCCGGCGGACACAATGAATTCCTCGGCTCGCTCCGTGCCCTTCAGAACGCGGACCGGTTTCCCGGTGGCCGCATCCAGCACGCTCACCGGGGCGGACTCGCCCAAAGTGGCATACACTTTGTCGCGGACGGCAACCAAGCGACGCTGGATCTGGGCCGGTCCGACTTTCTTGCCCCCTCGGGCTCCGCCCCAACTGGGCAGCACATGCCGCCACAGTCGAATCCCGTTATAGGCGTCGCGCGCGATCAACGACCACGTCCGGGTGGAGGAACCGAAGCGGGAGTCGTCGAGCACGTAGAAGATACGGCCCCGGGCCGAGACCAGGCAACTGGTTTTCACCCCGCGGTTCCAACGGGGAGACGCCGCCCATTGCATGCGGCGCGGCGGTCCGACCCGTTTGTCGCTGCTGGCGGCGTTGCCGGTGGCGTCATAGCGCGAGTGCGACCATTCGTCGGTATCGGTCGGCACTTTCTTCCGATGCGATTTCAGGACGCCGTCACGCCGGACCCAAGCCGTGCCTCCGGGCGCCAGAACGCGGTCGATTTCGGGGGCGGCCGCTCCTGGGTTCTCATCCAGAACCAGAAGCAGGTTCACCATGCCGTCCGCGTACGGCAAGAACGGCCGTTCCCACAATATCGCCGACACTCGGCCATCGGCGCCTGCATCGCGGATCCGCCGACGCACCTCGGCAAGCACGTCTCGGTCCCGGACAAGGCCCTGCACGAGGACGTTGGGCGCTTTGACCAGGGCCAAGACCGAGGCCGCGTCCCGGAGTCCCACGACGACGACCAGACCCCCATGGACCCCGCTCTTCGCGAGAAGCCGCTCGGGACTGATCGCCGTCGCCGGACGCGGCTTGGCCGTCTGCGCCCCGACCGGAGCGAGAACCAGACAGACTGCCAGTGCCGCCAACAGCCGGCGCCCGCCGGCAGATCGCCGGAGCACACCCGCCGCCAGCGTCGGAGAACGGCGGCCCGCCCCCTGCAGCCCGTGCGCCGGAAGGGGAGGGGGTTGAACAAACGGCAGTTGCATCATGCTTGGGGTCCTTTGTTGTCATGCTTCTTCGGAGTCCCACCACAGACCATGCCCTGTACAACCCCGGTCGTCAAATCGCCGCTGGGGTCGGCACGAACGGCGTCCCAATCGAAACACACATCTTCCAGCCGAGGGCAGGTGCGCCAACGCACTCCCGTCCGCACGTCCCGTCCGCAATGACCGCCTCGTGCTGTACCGACATTCATTCGGTCCTCTTCCCGCCCGGACGCGAGCAGCATGGCACCGCCGGAATGTGCGGCCCGGCGACGCACGTTCCCATTCCTCTGCGGGGCGTTGCGGGCTATCCGCACATATTCGGGCCCAGTCCGATCCGGTCTTCGCAGATTGCGGTTCGCTCATGGAGACTCGAACCGGACGCGTGGAGCCCAGTCTTCCATCGAAACACTGGGAAACACGATGTCGCCGATGGGCCTGCAGTCCCGGCTGCCGCTCTTGTCGCCGGACGGAATAGACACATACGGCGATCCCCAACGCTCGGCCAACGCCCCGTCGTCCAGCCGGTTCGGCCCGAGGCTGTATGCGGCCCATGTCCCATCACCCAGGCGACGGTAGCGCAAGAAGTCTCCTGTCGGGGCGAACGGATCCGTCGGGATTGCCTGCATAATCGCGGGGACCATTTCCGCGAATCGTTCCGGCAGACGTCCGTTCTGTTGCTGGAACACGCGGACAGCCAACCATAGACGCATCCCACGGAGTTTTGCGAGCAGTTCCCACTCCTTGTCCCTGTGTCCTTCAACGCTGCCCAATATCCCACTCAACAGCGTCAATCCGGTATAATCGCGGACCAGGAGCGGGCGGTCCCAGGCTGTGTACATCGCATTCCGAAGTTCTCGGGATCTTTTCCGGTCGAAGGGCTGCCTTTCCACCAAAGCGATCACTTGCGAGTAGACGGCGTCGGCGTCCCGGAGAATCGACCGGGAGCGGTTGGTCAACCATTTCTCGAGATAGAGAACCAGGGCGGCCTTCCGTTGATACACGGGTGAACGCAGCCAGGACGCCATCTTGGCAAGAGCAGCCGGGTCATACTTCGCCAAAGTCTCGGCCAAGTTCACTTCCCGCAGTTCTTGTAAGTCGATCCTGAAAGCTTCGGCCAACGGCTCGCGGGTATGGTCGAACGTGTCGAGGAGACGCATGAAACGCCGACGGGTCTCCGGCGGCAATCGTCCTGTTCTGTCCACTTCCCACAACACGTACAGCGAGGTATGCATCATGGCCTGTGAAACCAGTCGATGCAGGAGGTCGCCGCCACGATGTGTGTTGTCGGCAAAACGGAGCGCCGTATCCAGGACCTCCAACATTTCGGTCTTGCGACCCTCCGCTGCGTAGAGCCGGACAGCCAAGTTTTGCCATGAGTGGAATGCCCGGAAGGCCAACAGTTCGTCGGTCGTCGTGGACGGCTCGGGCTCTCTCCCAAGACCAAAGTCGACCCCGGAAAGCAGCGTCCGGCGTACCAGCCGGAAGCGCGGGACAAGAAAATCGAGAATAGCGCCAACCTCCCGGGTTTCGTGCCGTGTCCAGGGCTGGTCGGATGGAAATTCCGGCACGGCGCCGAGGGAACTTTCCAGGTTGGGCGGTTGCGTTGGAAGCTCAATGTGAGTCTCCGAGGCGAGCTTTCGGGCCCCCAGCGGTTTTTCAGCATTCGCCGGCCATGGCTGATGATCGAGTTTGGCGGCGATCTTCCAGCGTACCTCAGACCATTGCCAACCTATTGCTTCCGGGAGCCGGCAGGCCCGAATCACGGCCGCTCTCCGCGCGTCCTGCTGTCCGGGACTCGAGGCGGACGGGAAGCGGCGAGGCGTCGGCCCGAGGCGCACTCCCGGCATCGGCTCAATCCAGGGGCGGCGCGCCACATAGAACCACGTCACGCCCGCCCCGAGGACGATTCCACTGGCCAGCGCAAACCGCCGGAACCATCGGAACGTCAGCCGGAACCCCGCCCCCGGTTGTCTCTCGGGACTTGCTTCCGTGGCGACGGTCTCGTTTGCTTCGGCCCTTCCGGAGGCCATGGCGCGGACTCCCTTGTTCGAAGAGATGCATCATCCTCGGGCTCGCTTTGCACCCGGACCTTTTCGCGATGGAATCTCGCGCTTTCCGGCATAGGAAAAGGGCGGACAAGCCGTGGTTCGACCGTACCCGCGGCACGTTTCGCGGCACAGCGGCCCCCGTCCCGCAATCCGGTGCCACATCAATACGTGTCGACCGGAGTGACGATTTCGCACGGAATCAGTTCGATATCGTCGGTCCACACGGTCCCGGTCGTATACCGCAATTGAAACGTGAAAGTCGCTGTGGTCGCGCCGGGACAGGTCACGAACGCAAACTGTTTCTGCTGCCAGTCGAATGTGCCCCGGGGTCGGTCTTCACCGGGTTGGACCAAGTTGATCCGGTCTCGACGGCCATCGCGTCGCGCCAGGAAGTAGCCCATCATGATGGGGCCCACCCCGCCCGGTCCGACACTCTCGCCGCGCACCCACCAACGCAGGACGTATCGGCGATTGGGCTCGATCGGTACAGGTTCTTGCGTTCGCACGTACGTCAAGCTGCCGTTGTTCTCGTTGCGAATGCGCAGCGAACACCGACCCGAATGCCGTATTCGGGTATCGCGCTCGATATGGCCGCCAGGCCTCGCCCCTTCCAGCGTTTCGCGGACCGGGACCCAGCCGGTGGGGCGGACCGCCCCTGTGCGTCCGGACCCCGACAGCCAGGCCTCGAACCCGCCGTTGATGATTCTCGTCTCATGCCCGGTCTGCACGGCGTCCGTCGGCGCGGCAACATCGGCCCCTGTCGCAAGCCGCCCGAGCGACGCCGTCAACAATGCCGCAACCATGCAAACCCGCCGATTCAATGTATGCTCATTCCTCGTCTCGAGACACTGCCATCCCATCACTGTCGGCAAACGGCTGTATCGGGGCCATCCCGTGCTCGATGCCATTCGGTTTTGCCGAACCCGTGTCAGCAAATCTTCGCCGTGGGCGCCGCGCCGTTCGATGAAACACGCCGCAGAGGAGGAATGACGCCTGGCGTTTGCGACGGGCCGACGTCGGCTTGCCGAACGCCGCCGTATCTCCGCTCCCGCCCCGCGGCAGGAACCGAGCATGCCGCGTCGGGTGGGGCGCTGCCCGACACGGAAACCGGGGACGTGGCGCCTCCTGTTTCTCTGTCTTCCCTCGGTGGTTGCCGGGGCCTCCGTGGAAAAAGTTGCCTTCCGGCATTCCCGTCTCGTTCCGGCAGGCCTTGTCGGCCCGGCCATGGAATGCCTGAAGTCTCGAACTAATGTAGCGCGCAAGCCAACTCCCTGCCTCTGTAGAAGCGGCTCGACAAACCCCGAGGCGTACCACAACCTCTTCCGCCTCCATCCCGCCATTCTCGGACAACCCCTGTATCGGGGCCATCCCGAGTTCGAACCCATTCGATCTCGCCGTGCGTGCGGCGGCATTCGATGGAATAGACCAGGGGGATCACAGGGACCATGGCGGCGGATTGACGACCGGAGGTTGCAGCGGGCGGACGTCCGCTTGCCGAACTCCGTCGTGTCTCCACTCCCGCCCGGCGGCAGGAATCGAGCAGGTGTTGTCGGACGGGTTCGTTTGTACGTTGGTGGAAGCGACCCCCCACTCACGGCTTGCGTTTTCCGGCCCGTGGCTTATCTTTTCCGTCGCTTTTCACCTGCCCGTGAAATCGGAGCGTTTGTCGCCCGGCAGGCGGTGAGATTTGGTCCGGCATTGCAAGCCCGGTGAATCCGGCGGAGAGCCCGCATGTTGACTATTGCCATCGCCTTTCTGACCGTCGTCGAAGTCATTGCCGCCCTTCTTCTGATCGGGATCATCCTGATTCAGCAGAGCAAGTCCGGCGGGGGCCTGGGCGCCATGGGAGGCGGTATAACGGAGACCGTTTTCGGGGCGAGCGCCGGAAACGTCCTGACCAAGGGGACGGTTATCCTGACCGTAATTTTCCTGACCACCACGCTGTTGCTGGCCATCCTCACCGGCCATCGACGTCCCGGCGAGAGCGTGGTCGAAACCCGACTTGCTCAACCCCAGCCGGCGGAAGCCACCCCCCTGAAGCCCGGGCCCGCCTCGAAGAGCACAACCGGGCCGGACAAGACAGCTCGGGAAGCCCCGGCCCCAGCCCCGGCAGCCCAGGGCGTTCCGACGGTTTCGCCCGAGCCGCCCAAACCGGCCAAGGCGGTCGAAGCGCCCAAGCCGGCCGGGGCCGCGGCAAAACCGGAGACGCCTGCGCCGGCGAAATGAACCGCCGTCTCTCATTGCCGTCCTTGCCGCTCGTGTGGTTCCGGTGCGTCGTCTGCATCCCTCTTCGTGTAGGCCGTTTCGTTCACGTATTGTCTTTTTTGAACGTTGTCGCGCCTTGCCGTCTTCCCGGCGACCGGCCGGGCGCGGGCTCCCCCCGCCCGGTCTTTGTGGCTGCCGCGGTCCTCGTCTTCTTGGTCGGGTGCGGGGCGCCGCCGGCGGAGATGTCGGGCCGGGTGTTTCGGACGACAACGAGCCGGATCAGGACCCTGGATCCCGCCTTGGCCGCAGACGTCTCGAGCGCCCTGGCGGTCGGTCATTTGTACGACCGCCTCCTCCAATATCACTACACGGCCCGTCCCTACCGGCTGATCCCTGCCATGGCCCGCGAAATGCCGGAAGTCAGTTCCGATGGGACCCGATACGTTTTTCGCCTGCGCGACGACCTCTATTTCACCCCGGACCCCTGTTTCCGGCGCACTCCGGGCGCGCCAGGCGTGCGGGACGGACCGGACGGGCCCCGGCGCCGGGTCCGCTCTCGCGATGTGGTATTCAGCCTCCTGCGGCTCGCCGACCCACGGGTCCATTCTCCCGGGTTCTGGATCTTCCGTGGCTACCTCAAAGGCCTGGACGATTTCCGCGCCGCCTGTTCCAAACGGCCTCCCGGCGATTTCAGCCCTTACGAGAGCGGCATTTCGGGGCTCCATGCCGATGGAGAGGACGTGGTGGTCTTCGAACTGACGCGACCGTATCCGCGTCTGCTTCATGTGCTGGCCATGTCGTATTGCAGTGTATTGCCGGAGGAGGCGCTTCGGTTCTACGGGGCGCGCATCGACCGGCATCCGGTTGGCTGCGGTCCCTTTCGACTCGAATCCTGGCGGAGGGACTATCGGATCGTTTACGCCCGCAACGCCGGGTTCCGGGTCGAATACTATCCGGACAGTACGAAGCGCCTGCCCCGCGTGGATCGCATCGTGGCCAGCGTCGTTCGGGAACCGCTCACGGCTTGGCTGCTCTTTCTCCAGGGGAACTTGGACGTTACCGGATTGACCAGCGACAATTTCGAGGCGGTGATCGAACGCGGTGTGTCCCTCACCCCGGAATTGGAGCGACGCGGTGTGCGACTGTTGCGAACTCCGCAATTCCAGATCAACTACGTGGCCTTTTATCACGAGGATCCGTTGCTCGGGCGGAACTTGGCCCTGCGCCGGGCCATCAGCTTGGCGTACGATGTCCAGGCCCGAATCGCCATGTCCAACAACCAATTGCTGCCGGCCAAGGGCCCCATTCCGCCCGGCGTGGGCGGGTACGACCCGGATCTGGTCAATCCCTGGGCGGTCCACGACGTGGCCCGGGCCAGGAACTTGTTGATCGAGGCCGGCTTCCCCGGCGGCATCGATCCCCGCACCGGGAGGCCGTTGGAACTGCAATTCGACCTCGGGGGAACGGACCTGATCCGGCGCCGCCAGGCGGAAATGATGGTAGCCGACATGAAGAAGATCGGCCTGCGCATCGTTCCGCACTTGAACAGTTGGCCGCGTTTCCTCGACAAACTGCGCCGCGGCGAGGTGCAGCTCTTTCGCGTGGCATGGGTAGGCGACTACCCGGACGGGCAGAACTTCCTGCAGCTCTTCTACGGCCCCAATTCCTTCACGTGCAATCGGGCTCGATACCGGAACCCGAAGTTCGACGCCCTGTACGAAAAAGCCGAGCCGATGCCCGACGGTCCGGCCCGGACCCGGCTGTATCGGCAGATGCAGCGCCTGCTCGTGGACGATTGCGCTTGGATATTCGAGAGTTACCCTGTGGCGTTCCGTCTGGTGCAGCCATGGGTTAGCGGGTATATTCCCCACCACTTTGCCTATGACCGTTGGAAATACCTCGATGTGGATCCCAGGCGGCGCCGGGAAAAGAGAAAGACCTTCAAGGCCCTGACTTTGACCCGGCGCGCGACGCTCCCGTAACGGTGCGGTCCCCGGGCGCCTTGGTCCCGAGGACGCCGATCCAGGCCTTTGTGGTCTTTCGTTTCGGCTTTGCCAAGGTACGTCCCGGTCCCTCGGGCGACGGCACAAAAGGGGCGCCTTTCCTCGAATTCGACTCTCGCCCGGAACCGTGGCCGCGTCCTCCTGCGGACCGTCCCGGGTTCAACGAAAGTTTTCACCCTATGTTCTCTCGAACGGCGACCGTCCGAAACCGATACGGGATTCACTGCCGTCCGTCCGCCCTCATCGTCCAAGCGGCTCGCCAGTACCCCGGCGAGATTCGTGTGACGGGGCCGTCCGGCCGGACTGAAAACGCGGCGAACCTGCTGGGATTGATTTCGATGGCGATCCGGTGCGGCGAGACCGTGACGGTCGAGGTGGAGGGGCCGGACGAGGAGCAGACTTGCGCCAAGATGGTGGAGCTGTTCGAAAAAGACTTCGATTTCGCCCGTTGATCGCCTGTCGCGCCAGTTCCCGGTTTGGTCGCTCCCGGACGCTCCCCCCGGCGCGGTTTCGGCCGGACCGTCCGCCCGCGCGGCTGCGATGCTTGTGTCAAAGTACCTTTTATTGAAGCGGAGGAACAAGAGCATGACAGCCTCGAAACTGCGTGTGGTCATCATCGGCGGGGTTGCGGCAGGCCCCAAAACAGCCTCGAAGATCGTTCGGCTCTGTCCCCGGGCCGAAGTGACGGTCGTGGAGAAAGGCGAGTTCCTTTCGTATGCGGGGTGCGGCCTGCCCTATTACATCTCCGGCGTGGTGAAGGAACAGAAGGAATTGATGTGCAGTCCGATCGGTGTCGTTCGCGATCCGGCCTATTTTCAAAAGGTCAAGAATGTGACGGTCCTCAACCGGACTGAGGCGTTGGAAATCGACCGTGCGGCAAAGCGGGTTCGGGTTCGGGAATTGGCGACCGGGAAAGAAAGCCGGCTCCCCTACGACCGACTGGTCCTGGCGACCGGGGCGACGCCGGTTCGCCCCCCCATCCCCGGCGCGGACCTTGACGGGGTCTATTCGCTTCACGGCGTCGAGGACGCCGAGGGCATTCGCGCGGCCCTGGCTCGTAGGCGCGCCTTGGACGTGGTCGTCATTGGCGGCGGCTTGATCGGGGTTGAAGTTACCGAGGCCCTGGTCGAGCGTGGCTGTCGGGTGACCGTGGTCGAAATGTTGCCGCAAATCCTGCCCATGCTCGATTGGGAAATGGCCCACCAGGTCCGGAAACACATGGAATCCCACGGGGTTCGGGTGCTGACCCATGCCCAAGTTACCGCCATAAAGGCCGGGACCGACGGCGGCGGGCGCGTCGGGCGGGTATGCACCACTCGGGGCGACTTTTCCGCCGACATGGCGATTATGGCCGTGGGTGTCCGGCCGAATGCGGCACTGGCCAAAGCCGCCGGGATCGAGATCGGCGAAACGGGCGCAATCCGGGTCGACGAGCACATGCGGACTTCCGATCCGGCCGTTTTTGCCGTAGGCGACTGTGCCGAGTGCCGCGATCTTGTCACCGGGAAACCGGTGTATGTGCCGCTCGGTTCGACGGCAAACAAGCAGGGGCGCGTGGCGGCCATGAATGTGTGCGGCGTCGACAGTGTCTTTCCCGGCGTGCTGGGCAGCAGCGTGTGCAAGGTGTTCGATTTCACTGCGGCCCGCACCGGGCTGTCGTTCGAGCAGGCGGTCGAGGCGCGGTTCGACCCCGTTACGGTGTTGGCGCCCGCTCCGGATCGCGCCCACTTCATGCCCACCGCTAAATTGCTGATGCTCAAGCTCATCGCGGACCGCAGCTCCCGTCGTCTTCTCGGGGTCCAAGCCGTCGGTCCCGGCGACGCCGCCAAACGTGTGGATGTGGCGGCCATGGCCGTTACCGCGGGTTTGACGGTGGACGATGTGGCCGGGGCCGACCTTTGCTACGCCCCTCCGTACTCGGCCGCCATGGACAATATCATTACGGCAGCGAACGTCATGCGGAACAAGCTCGATGGGTTCTTCGAAGGTGTGACGCCGGAACAGCTCAAGCGGAAGATGGATGCCGGCGACGAGTTCTTTCTGCTCGATGTGCGAACTCCGCAGGAAGTGGCCGGGATCGCCTTGCCCGGCGCCGTGAACATCCCTCTCGGGGCGCTCCGCGGCCGCACCGCCGAAGTCCCCCGCGACAAAGAGATCATCACTTTTTGCAAGATTTCGCTGCGCGGTTACGAGGCGGCCCTGATCTTGAACGCGGCGGGTTTCCGGAGCGTCAAAGTCTTGGACGGCGGCATCGTCATGTGGCCGTACGAGACGCTCGGGAATTGACCGGGCCATACGGAGAGCAGCGCGGAATCGGCCGGACGTTCGGGGTTTTGGCTTGTAGCCCGGCGGGTCCCGCGATGAACAATATGCCGCGGGACCGGCCTGGCGGAATTGCGCGTGTCGCTTTATATTGACCCTGCCCACAGGGGGTCGCAGTGGTGTTCGGGGTCGTTTTTTCGAGAAAAAGGACTCCGGCGGAAGGCTGATCGGCGTCGCCCTCACGCGGGGAGCGAACCACTTCTCGCCAAGCTCGGTGGCGGCGCTCCCGGAGGGTGGGCGCTCCGATGGTTTTCCGCACTGCGGGGACTCGCGGGATCTCTCCGCCTTTTGTCGGGCAAGAAAAGGAGTCCACCGTGATCGGCATATCGACATGGTACACGACGTTGGGCGAGTATTCGTTTCCGACGGTTTTTCTCGCCCTGGATCCGGAAGAGCGAGACGCCCTTACCGCGGGCGAGCTGACCGGTCCGGCCCCGAAGCGGGTCGCCGCCCGTCTCCAGCGTGCGATTCGCAATCTCACCGGCGCCTGTTTCGTCGGTGCGGACGTATGCGCCCCCACGGACAGCCCGCATTTCCGGGCCGGACGCTGGGTTTCGTTCGGGCGTAGCGCCTGGAAATTGTTGGCGTCCAGCGAGAAAGTCCGGGCCGCTTTTCTGTCCGGTCAGACCTGTTCCCTGACCGTCCGTCCCTTCCGCCGGATGGACCGGTCCCGCGAATTCAGAATGTTTTTTCATGAGAGACACCTTACGGCCATGTCCCAGTATCACCTGGACGGGTGTTTCCCGAAAATTGTCGGTCGCCAAGTGGAGGTGTGGCGGTCCGCCAAGACCTTTGGGGCCGTGGTGGCCAAGCGACTCCCGGTCTCGAGCGTGGTGGCGGACGCCTACCTCACTTCGAGCGACCGGTGGATGCTGGTGGACCTCAACCCCTGGGGCAGCCCGACCGATCCGCTCCTTTTCAAGACCTGGGACCGAGATTGGGGCGAGACACCCGGCCTCAAGCTCGTGCCGGGGCCGGTCAAGATGAAAGGCGATATTTCCGTCTCGTTCTGACCCGAGTCATGCATGAGCCATCCGCTGCGCCCTTTCGCGACGAAGTTCATGAATTCATCAGGGCAACCCGTCGGTCCACCGGGAAGCACGGGGCCGTCCGGAACTGCACACGTGGAAGAACGGAGGGGTATTCACCCATGAAAGAGCACTTATCCCATCTCTTTCTGACTTCGGCCGAGCGCCACGCCCAGCACGTCGTCCTCTCGTATCCGACCGCGGGCGAGACCATCGTGGACGTGACTTTCTCCGACCTCCTCGGACAAGTCCGGAACTGGGCGGCGCGCCTCATTCGGGAAGGCATCAAATCCGGGGACCGTGTCGGCATCATCACCCCGAAGGCGCCGACGCAGTTCCCGGCGTTCTATGCCTGCTGGTGGGTGGGCGCCATTGCCGTGCCGATCTGCGAAGCATTGGCCGACCTCGAGATGGGTTTCATCATCCGTGACGCCGAACCGTCTCTCATCCTGGTGGATTCGTCGGTTGAGAACAAAGTCCGGCAGAATGCGGGCGACATTCCCTTGCTGAGTTTCGCGGACCTGCCGCTGCCGGGCGTCCCGGCGGATCCGAGCGAATACTTCGATGTCGATCCCGACGATGTCGCCGCGCTGATCTACACCAGCGGTTCCACCGGAATGCCGAAGGGCGTCATGCTCACTCATCGCAATTTTTTCATCAACGCCAAGTCGGCGCTCGAGATGGTCCCCATCACTCCGTCCGACGCGATCATGTCACTCCTTCCTTACTGGCACAGTTTCGCCTTGGTGGTCGAGGTGATTGCGGCCCTGTCGAACGGCTGTCGGCTCATCATCCCGAGGGACAAGCGCGATTTCCGCAAGAACATCAAGCGGTACCAACCCACCATCATGTTGGTGGTGCCGCGCATTGCCGACGCGCTGCGCAGCGGCATTCTCAAGCGAATTGCCGAGTCCCCGCCGCGAGTTCGGGCCCTGTTCGAACGGGCCGTGCACAATGCCTCCCGTATTTTTACCGCGGGACCGCGGCTGGACGGCGGGGTCCTGCGTCTACTGGCCCACCATTCCTTTTATGATCCGATGGTTTTTCGCAAAGTTCGGCAGGCTTTTGGCGGGCGTCTGCGCTTTTTCATTTCGGGCGGTGCTCCGCTGGATCTCGAACACCAGATTTTCTTCAAGTACATCGGGGCCCCCATGTACCAGGGATACGGGCTGACCGAGGCCACTCCGATCATCAGCGCCAACATTCCCGACGTCCACAAGTTGGGCAGTTGCGGCAAAATGCTTTCCTGGCTCAGTCCGGAGAACGGCGGCGACTACACTTTCTTGGACGAAAACGGCAACCGGGGAAAAGATTTGCACGGAGAGCTGCTCGTGCGGGGCAAGTGCGTTATGAAAGGATACTGGCGGCATCGGGACGCCAGCGCCAAAACCCTCTCGGAAGGTTGGCTCCACACCGGCGACATGGGCTACGTCGACTCGGAAGGCTTCCTTTTTCTCGACGGGCGCCAGGGCAACATGCTGGTGCTGGTGGGCGGCGAAAAAGTCCACCCCGAGCATGTGGAGGACGCCATCAAGAGCAGCGAGATTATCACCGAAGCCATGGTGATCGGCGACAAATGCAAGAGCATCTACGCCTGCGTCAACGTGGATGACGAAGCCGTTGCCGGTCTTGCGGAGAAAGAACTCCTGCAGCGGGTCCGGCGTGAAGTCGCGGAAAAAACTCGGCACCTCGCCCCTTTCCAACGTCCGAAAGACGTCCTGATTCTGCCCGAGTTCACGGTCGAGGACGGCCTGCTCACGGTGACGATGAAGGTGCGGCGTCACAAGATCTGGGAGAAGTTCGGCGAGCAGATTCGGGGCTTTCTCGAAGCCGCCGGCGAGGAGATCGCCGTCCGCCGGAAGGTGGAGATTGCCAGTTCGAAAGTAATGGAAACGCTGGGAAGAAATGGAAACGATACGGACTGACAACCTGAACATTGTTCGGAGCGCGCCCCTCTCGCCGCCGACTCAAGTGCGGCGTGAATTCCCGCTTACGGCGGGAGCGGCCGACACCGTGGTGGCCGGACGCGCGGCCATCGAGCACATCCTGGCTCGGACCGATCCGCGCCGACTGCTCATCGTCGGGCCCTGCTCGATTCACGACTTCGAGGGGGCCGTCGAGTACGCCCGACGGATTCGGGCCCTTGCCGGAGCCGTCGAGGACCGCCTGGTCCTGGTCATGCGGGCCTATTTTGAGAAACCCCGCACGCGGCTGGGCTGGAAGGGGTTGATTTACGACCCCTACCTGAACGGTTCCTACGACATCGAGGCCGGCGTCCGCCTGGCCCGCAAGACGCTGCTGGCCATCGCCGAGATCGGCGTGCCGGCCGCCACCGAATTGCTCGAACCTGTGATCCCCCAATACATCACCGACTTGGTTTCGTGGGCCGCCATCGGGGCCCGCACCACCGAGTCCCAGACCCACCGGCAGATGGCCAGCGGCCTGTCCATGCCCATCGGGTTCAAGAATGCCACCGACGGCAGCATTCAGGTCGCTGTGGACGCCATCCGCACCGCTGCGTCGTCGCACGCCTTCATCGGCATCACCGGCGACGGTCGAGCCGGGGTTTTCCACACGCGGGGAAACTCGTTCGGTCACCTTGTGCTGCGGGGCGGGGCCGGCGGCCCCAACTACCACCCTGAGCACGTGGCTTTTGCCCGGGCCCTGATGCGTCGCCATGGCTTGGTCCCGAACATCCTGATCGACTGCAGCCACGGGAACTCGGGCAAAGACCCCGGTCGCCAACCCGATGTCATGCGGGAAACCGTTGCGCGGACCTTGCCCGGGGCGCCGGCGGTAGTGGGGTGGATGCTCGAGAGCTACCTCACAGGCGGCTGGCAACCTTTCCCAAGAAGTCCGGGGGATGCGACTCGCCCCGACGTGTCCATCACGGACCCGTGTTTGGGCTGGGACGAGACCGCCGCCTTGGTTCGGGAGATCCACGAGCGGATCGGCCCGCCGAAGGCATAACCGGAGACCGGCGTGCCCAAGCGTTCCCGGTCAACGGTCCGGATCAGAGTCGTTGTTCGTAGATGCGCAGTTGGTTCGGCAGTTCGTTGACGTCCCCCTCCTGAATCGGAAAATGCGCCGCCAGTTTCTCGCCGCACAGGCGAATCCCGTTGCACATGCCCTCGGCGCGTCGACCGCTTGCGAACCCCGCAACGACGGCGTCTTTGACTTCTGCGAAGTCCGCATCCGTCAGTTTCTCGCTGATGGTCGAATCGCCCAAGACGTAGACCATGCGCTCGAAAACCGACACGTAGATCAACACTCCCGTTCCTCCTGTCGTTCGGGACAGACTGTGCTCATAAAAAGCCCGTTCGGCCCCCCGTCGCACCGCGGCCAGCATGACGGAGCGCGGCGTGAACAGGTGGCGAATGAACCAGGCCTTGGTGGCTGTCACGGCCCCAACCGCAAAGGCGACCAGGATGGTTGCGACGATCCACGGCAGCCCGTAGCGCAGGGCCACGTCTTGCCCGGTTTCCCAAACGCCCGCTTTGGGCCCCTGGAACAGGACCCAGCAGGCGCAGACCGCCGCCACGGCCAGGAAGAGGCCGAACATGTCCTCGGCCCGGTCGTAATCGCCGCTGGCGCCCGTCAGGACCGGTACGATTTCCGCCGACGTTCGGCGTTCGGCCTCACCCACGGCCGTATCGATTTGTTTTTTTTCTTCTTCCGAAAAGAAGTCTCGGATATTCATGCGCCCCATCCTCGTCACTCTTCGGCCTGTGGAAAGCCGTCATGATCGCAACGGCGATCTCATGTCCTGCTCCGCCGCTCGGCCGCCTGCGGCGGGGCCGGTCACCACGATCCGGTCGCACCCCCACCGCCCGAGAAACCGCCGCCGAACGAACCGCCGCCGAACCCGCCGGAACGCCCCGACGACATCAGAATGTTATAGACCAGGAACCAGAGCAGGCCCAGCGCCGCGCCCCAGAAAAGCCAGGCCCATCCCCGGGTCCCGTGGCGTATCAGGGAGGAAATGGTGAACACCGTCAGCGCGATCGCACCCAGAAAGACGGCGTAATGCCACCAGGGGCGAGGCGGCGGCTCGATGACCTCTTCCCGGGCCATCTGTTCGAGGGCTTTCACGCCCGCCTCGATGCCTCCGGCGAAATCGCCTCGTTTGAAAAACGGGATGATGTGGGTTCGCATGATGTCGCCGCACAATTTGTCCTTTTCCCGACCGAAGCCGGCGCCCAGTTCGATCCGCGCCTTGCGGTCCCCCACAGAGATCAGCAGAAGAATGCCTTTGTTCCACTCGACCGTCGCCCTGCGCCCCCTGCCGCGCCCTCCGACTTGAATCTTCGGGTGGCCGATCCCCCAATGGTCGAACAGCAGTCGGGCGTACAACTCGATGCGCATACCCTGCGCCCCGTATTGGGCCAGGGAAGGAATGGTCACCACGATGATGGGGATCGCCTTGTCGGTGAGAAGCTTGTCCAGGCGCTTTTTCAGGGCCTTCCGCGCCTCCGGGGTCAGCAATTCGGCTTGGTCGCTGATGAATTCGCGGTCGCCGGGTTTCGGCGGGTAGCTCACCCCGGGCACCTGTTGAGCCGCGACCCCGATCGCCCAAACGCACGCCAGGACCCATAGGCCTCGCGGCCAAAAAGCGCGTGCAAGCATTTTCTCGGTTCCGTGCATGAAGATCGTTCCCGCTCGAGTGATGTCGGCCCGGCACGAATTCGCCGGGCGCCGTGTGCTCCGGTTTCGGCTGCCCCAGTGCGAGTGCGGGGGTGTAGTAAGGTAGCCCGACTCTCGCCCGGTCCCAAGTGCCCCAAGCGGATTCCCGCAATGTCTCAGTTTTGCGGGAACGGAATCGGAATCGCTGTTGCGACCGCAATTACGGCCGGCCCCGATGTCGATTCGGTCTCGATTTCGAGCCGTCGCCACTCCGTAACCGGCCGGCTGCGAATTCTTGGCGCTCGGCTCCGCACATCCATTCGGCCGGCGGAGTTCGCATTGCGCCGGGAAGCTACGCATATTACCGGCATGGGAATCGTTGTCGGTAGTCCCTCATTGGCGGGCGAACGGAAAGGTTGGCGGCCATGCACGGCGTTCTCATCGACTCGGACTGGGGATTTCTGCTCGACGCCCCCGAGGCGGCGTCCTCGCCGCACTTTGACGATTCCGGCTGGCGCAGACTGGATTTGCCGCACGATTGGAGCATCGAACTCGACCGCCGGTCCGATGCGCCCTCGGGCGGCCGGGGGGGGTTCTTCCTCGACGGCGTGGGCTGGTACCGCAAACATCTCGATCTCCCGACGGACTGGCGCGGCCGCCACGTGGAGATCGAATTCGAAGGCGTCTATCGCGACGCCGAGGTTTGGTGCAACGGTCATTACCTGCTCCGGCATCCGTACGGATACACCACCTTCCACGTCGATCTCTCCCGCTCCCTTCGTCCGGGCCAAAAAAATGTCTTGGCGGTGCGCGTGGACAATTCGACGCATCAGCACACCCGGTGGTATTCGGGGTCCGGGATCTATCGTCACGTCCGCCTGCTCGTCGGTGGGCCGGTGCACATCGGCCATTGGGGGACGTGGGCCGCGACCCCGGAGGTCTCGGCGAACGCCGCGGTTGTCCGGTTGTCGACTCCGATCCGGAACGAAACCGACGCCGACGTCCGGGCAACAGTTGGCTGGCAAGTCCTGGGTCCGGATGGAGAAGAAACCGCTGCCGGCACTGCTTCCGTGACCGTTCCCGCCGAGGGGTGCGTCCAGGCCGCCGCTTCGCTCGCGGTCGCTGCCCCTCGCCTTTGGTCTCCGGAGACCCCGTCCCTGTATCGGATCCGCACTGAGCTTCGCCTCGGCGACGCCGTCGCGGACCGCAGCGAGGACACGTTCGGGATCCGGAGCTTTCGCTTCACGCCCGCGGAAGGGTTTGTCTTGAACGGCCGGCGACTGTCGCTGCGCGGCGGCTGCGTCCATCACGATTGCGGTCCTCTTGGGGCGGCCTCGTTCGACCGGGCCGAGGAACGCAAGGTCGAACTCCTCAAGGCCGCCGGCTACAACGCCGTGCGCTGTGCGCACAACCCGCCCTCTCGCGCCTTTTTGGCTGCCTGCGACCGACTCGGTATGTTGGTCGTCGACGAGGCCTTCGACGTGTGGCGCGCCCCCAAACTGCCCTACGATTATCATCGCCATTTCGACGATTGGTGGCGGCGCGACCTGGACAGCATGCTTCTGCGCGACCGCAACCGTCCCTCGATCATTCTTTGGAGCATCGGCAACGAACTGGTCGAGCGCGCTCTGCCCGAAGGTGCGGAGATCGCTCGAAAACTCGCGGCGCGTGTCCGGGAAATCGATCCCACTCGTCCCGTGACGGCCGGCATCTGCAATGTCTGGGACGGACAGGGCGAGTGGCGCGATACCGACGCCCTGCTCGACGCCCTGGATGTCTGCGGCTACAATTACCGACTCGACGTGTACGAATCGGACCATGAGCGGCGCCCGAGTCGCGTGGTCGTCGCCACCGAATCGTTCCCGCCGCTGGCCTTCGAGTACTGGCAGGCGGTCGAGAAATTCGACTTCCTGGCCGGCGATTTCGTCTGGACCGCCTTGGATTACCTCGGCGAGGCGGGGATCGGCCGCACCTATCTCGAAGGCGAACAAGAGGGACATCTGCCGGGCTACCCTTGGAACCAGGCGAATTGCGGCGATATCGACTTGTGCGGGTTCAAGCGACCCCAGTCGCATTACCGAGACGTACTTTGGGGGGTGGCCAAAGGTCCCTGGATCGGGGTCCATCCGCCGCATTCGGACGGGCGAAAGGTGTTGGTTTCTCCCTGGGGGTGGCATGACCTGCAGCCGAGCTGGACCTGGCCCGGGCTCGAGGGCCGCGAGCTGCAGGTGGACATCTACGCCGGCGGAGACGAGGTGGAACTGTTCCTCAATAGTCGGTCGCTCGGCCGCCGCCCCTCGGGAGTCGCAGTCCGGTTCATCGCCTCGTTCGCGGTTGCATACGAGCCCGGCGAGCTGCGGGTCGTGGAGTACGCAGCCGGCCGTCCGGTTGCGGAGTCCGCACTGACCACGGCGGGAACGGCGGAACGCATCGGGCTTCAGGCGGACCGTGAATGTCTGCGTGCCGGCCCCAACGACTTGGCTTATATTACCGTTGAAGTCCTCGACGCCGCCCGTCGCCGGGTCCCGACCGAGGATCGCATGGTTTATTTCACGCTCCGAGGACCGGGGCGGATTGCCGCGGTGGCCAACGCGGACCCGAGGAATACCGAGCCCTACCGTGGGAATTGCCATAGAGTCTGGCGCGGGCGCGGGCTCGTAATCGTCCAGCCGACCGGGGCGCCCGGCGTCATCGTGCTGCAGGCCCAGGCCGACGGCGTGGTCGGGACCGAAGTCCGACTCCGCGTCGAGGTCGGGACCCGGGATTGACCGCGCGGCTCGGTCCAACTTCAACTTTCGCGGCGCTCCGGCCCGGGCCCCAAAGAACAGAAGGCGTCCCTCGGGAGGAACGTATGTTTCCAGCCGCTACGACTGGTTCGCTCATGTTTCTGTGCGGCAGCGCGTGTGCGTTGGCTGCGGTCCGCGGAGACCCCGCTTCCGTGCGCGTGGCCTGTCTCGGGGATTCCATCACAGCCGGCGCCCGGTTGCCCGACCGGCTCCGCACCTGCTATCCGTCCGTGCTCGGGAGATTGCTCGGGCCGGGGTTCGAAGTCCGCAATTTCGGCGTCGGCGGCGCCGCCTTGCTTCGCCGCAGCGACCGGCCGTACGTCCGGCAACAGGCTTTCCGGGATGCCCTCGGGTTCCGACCGGACGTTGCCCTCGTGATGCTCGGCACGAACGACACCTGCGCCGGCGCGCGCGGCAATTGGGCGCACCGGAAAGAGTTCAAACCGGATTATCGTGCCTTGATCGATCGATTGCGGAAGGTCAATTCGGGCGTGCGGATTCTGCTTTGCGCCCCGCCGTCCATGCGTCCGAATCTGAAACACCTGACTCCGGAGCGGAAAGCCGACCTCGAAGCGCGAGCACCCCGTCTCGAAGCCCTGCGGCGTTGGACCCGGGAAGTCGCCGTCGAGGCGGGCGTGGAATTCGTTGACATGCGCTACACCAGTTGGAGCGAGGGACGGGTGGTTGACGGGGTTCATCCCACGCCGGCGGGCGCGGCGGCCATTGCCGCACGTGCCCGGGAAGCCATTCAGACTCGATGGGACGATGCGTTCCAAGTTCGTTTGCCCCAGGCGCCGGCCCCCCGGCCTTTCTCGTTCCACGGCTTTCGCGGCGTCGATTTCCGCTTGGCCGGCGTAGCTTGCAAGCTCGCCTTTCCGCCCCGCACCGCGGCGGGCGCCCCGTGGATCTGGCGCGCTCGGTTCTGGGGGCATGAGCCTCAAGCAGATCTTGCCTTGCTCGAGCGCGGTTTTCACGTGGCCTATTGCGACGTTGTCGACCTCTACGGCGCACCTGCCGCCGTCAGACGTTGGGATCGGTTCTATGCCTTCATGCGAGACCGTGGCTTCAATGCCAAACCGTTCCTCGAGGGCATGAGCCGCGGTGGATTGATCGTTCACAACTGGGCTGTCGCGAACCCCGGCAAGGTCTCCGGGATCTATGCCGACAACGCAGTGCTCGACATCAAGAGTTGGCCCGGCGGCCTGGGGCGGGGGCAGGGCAGTGAAACGGGTTGGGAAGCCTGTTTGAAGGCGTATGGTTTCGCCGATGAAAATGCGGCCCGGGCCTGGCGCGGCAATCCGCTCGACAACTTGGCGACCCTGGCCCGGGCGCGCATCCCCATCCTCTACCTGATGGGCATGGCCGATACAGTGGTCCCGCCCGCGGAAAACGGCGAGATCGCCGTCAAACGCTACCGGGAACTGGGCGGTCCGGTTTCCGTTTTCCGCAAGCCCGACATGAAACATCACCCTCACAGCCTCGAAGATCCGACGCCGATTGTGGAATTCGTGCTCGAGGCAACCGGGCGATCCGGCGCTCGAGTCAAGCGTGGGGACTGAACCGGATTCCATGTCTCGGCCCCATTTGCCGTCGCCGTCGATGCTTTCTGCGACGACAACCGGTCCGGGCAGCGCCGGGCGCCACCTGGACAACGCCCGGAAGGAGGATCGATTCGAGCGCATCGCGTGACGGGGTCCCGACGATCTGTCCGTGGGCGAATTCCTCGATCAGGCGAGGACGGCAACCAACCCCGGCTGTGCCGGGACCGGACGGCTGCGGCAAGGGCATCAACAGGAGAAAACATTTCATGCAGAAAACGGTACTGCCGGTGGCGCTTGGCGCTTTTTCACTGTTGCTCGTCCCGGGGGGGGCGGCGCGTTCCGGTCCCTTACCGGCCATTGCTCTCGTCGCCAAGCCTGCGGATTCGGCGCCGGAGCGTCGTTCCCGGAAGCAACCGACGGTCCCGTCGAACTACAAAGAAGTCCCATTTGTCGAGACGGCGCCCGCTCCCGTGCTCACAGCCGCCGAGAAAGCGCGCGGCTACCTCTTGTTCGAGCGTCCCATCATGGAGCCGGTCTACCCGAACACGCGCCCGTTGGCACACGAGCGATTGGAGGCGCTGAGGGCATTCGCGACCCCGGGCGAATTCGAACCGGTCACGTTCGCCGTCTATCCCGTTCGCCCTCTGAAGAACTTCCGGGTCCGGGCCGGCGCTCTCCGCGGTCCCGGCGGTGCGGTGATCCCGGCGTCCGCCCTCGAGGTGCGCCTGGGCACGTACTGGAACATCGGCTTCCCCCGGTACACGTCGCGGAACACGTACCGGCGCGTCCCGGAACTGCTCGAACGGGTCACGGTCCACAGTTCGCCGGCCGGCGAATGCCTGCGCTGGTGGATTACGATTCACGTGCCGGAAAAAGCCGTGCCGGGTGTGTACACCGGCGCGGTGACCCTATGGGACGACGGGTTCGACCGGGCCGTCCGGATACCCGTCGGACTGCGCGTTCTCGATTTCACACTCAAAGCCGACCCGCGCAAACATTACTCCGCCTATTACTACGCCCGCAATCGCTCGCAATACCGGGGCAAGCCCGAGGCCTGGATACAACGCACCGCGGAAAACGAATACCGGGCCATGAGGGATTTCGGCCTTGATGTGTTCCCCACGCAATACCTCGCCTGGGGCGATGGAAAGCGTCTCGAATTGGCGCATCCGGAGGACATTCCATTGCTGTTGAAACTCGGGTTTCGCGGTCCGATTCCGGTGGCGGCCGGCAACCCCATCGGGCATTTGTACCGACTCACGACCCCGGGCGCCAAGGTCGGCTCGCACTGGCGCCTCAGCAAGCTTCCGCCGCCGGAGTTCTATTCGAGGATCACGGAAATGTTCCGGCAATTCAAGGACGACGCCGCGAAAAAGGGGTGGCCGGAATTCGTTTTCTGCCCGCTGGACGAAGTGGCGGCTTCGAGTCGAAAGTACGGACAACGGGTGTACAAGGCGGTCCGGGACGGCGGGGTCCGCACGTACATCACCAAAGATCCGGTCGCCGCCGACGCGGTCGATTACCGGGATGTGGTGGACGTATGGTGCTCCCAGCCGTATTCGATGCCGTACGAGAAAATCGTATCTCAGAAGCGGTACGAGTATTGGTGTTATCCCAACCACAACGCCGGGGAAATCAAGGACCGGCGGGTGATGTGCAAGGGCGGGCGCATGACGTACGGGTTCGGTTTCTGGCGCAGCGGCTACACCATGCTCATCCCGTGGAACTGGAGCTGGACCCCGGGGCCGGACCAGTTCGATTATTTGCGGGGACGACGTTCGGGCTGCGGACAGCGCATCGACGACAAGGGTGAGGTCATTCCCGCCGTCTATTGGGAATGTTTCCGCGAAGGGCGCGACGATGCTCGATACATCTATACGCTCCAACAGGCTGCTTGGGAACGGGACGGCTCGGGCGATCCGGCCTGCCGCCGGGCCGTGGCCGATGCCAAGGCGCTCCTGCAGCGCATGTGGGACGATATCCGTGTGCAGCCGAAATACCTGGCGACCGGGATGTGGCCTTCGGAAGAGTTCAACGCTCGCCGCTGGAAACTTGCCTTGGCGATCCGCGAACTGCACAAATACCCGTCGCGCCGCCAAGGAGATGCTCCGTCGGTCCTCGTGGCAAACACCACGCCGGACGGCGCCGATGCCGCCATGGATTCCGCCGCATTCATCGCCCGCGCTGCGAAAGACGGGCTGCTCGAGGAAAAAGACTTGGGCGGGGATTGGTCGAAATGGATCAACGTCACCGGCGAGGGCAAACTCTCCATCACTCCGGACGCCGGGAAGGACGGCAAACCGGGACTGCGCTGGGAGGTGGTCGTAGATCAGAAGACGGACCGCGGCGAAGGCGGCAAGTACCCCGTCGGCTGGCCTCGCATCTTCCGCGCTTTTGCCGAAGACGAATTGGACATGACCCGCTACGATTACCTGCTTTTTCTGATCCGCGTGGATTCCGACCGGGACGAGGTCGCCGACGACACGACCCCGGTCGGGTTTACGATCCAGTCCAACAAGTTCTTCGAAGTCGCCCGCGACCTGGGGGGCCGGCAGCGAGTCTGGGTCCCGGTGCTGTTTCCGGTGCGGGATATGATCGCTCAAGTCGGGCGTGGGCGGGCGCCGTGGCGTTCGATTCGAAGAGTGCAGTTCTTCATCGCCGAGAGGAACTACGCGGACGGCACCCGACTCATATTCGATATCGCCGCTGCAAAACTCGTCCGCTTCAACTCGCCGGTCGTCCGTGACCTTGCAGTCCCGGCATTCGTGCTCGCCCCGTGTTCCCTGCTGCCCGTCCGGGTGGACCTGATGGGGACACGTACGGTGCGCCCGGGGACCCATCGGCTCACCGCACTCCTGTTCGATGCGAACAAGAGACCGGTGCTCACACAGACCCGCGACCTGACTGCCGGGGGGCTGTTCGTGCTGGACACGGCCCGGGTCCGGCCGGGCCCGTACAGTCTCGAGGTCACGGTCCGGGCGGCTAAAGGACGCGTCTGCAGCCGGGCCCGCTCGACCGTGGAATGGTTGCCGGACCCGCTGTGAGCCGGGCCGCATGTGTCCGCCGGAGATTGCGGTTTGCAAAACGCTGATGTCGCTGGCGGACCGCCCTGCGGGTTCGTGCGCGAATACGACGGAGTCATGCCTCTTGGATTGTTCGTATCGGGAGCATTTTCAGCGTCGAAAACCGTTCCCGCCGGCGGGCCGCAACTTGCGTGGGAGATTGTGCTGACATGAGAATCGACCGTATCGAGACCTTCGTGCTGAAGGCCCCTCTCGGGACCGAGCGTTTCTACTCCTCCCAGGGCTCCTTCCACGAACGCACGAGCCTCTTGGTCCGCATCACCACGGACGATGGGCACGTCGGCTGGGGCGAAAGCGGGGTTTCCATGCCGGTCGAGCACGTAGCCGCTTACATCCACGACGTGGCTGCCCTGCGGCTCCTCGGTCGGGACCCGGCGAATACCGAGGCGATCTGGTTCGAGCTGTACAGCTCCTCCCGCGATTTCGGCCGCAGCGGGACACCGGTGGATGCGCTCAGCGGTATCGATGTGGCGCTCTGGGACATCCGCGGACAGGCGGCGGGGCTGCCGATTCACGCTCTCGCCGGCGGCGCTCACCGCGACCGTGTGCGGTGTTATGCGACCGGTCTTTACTACCGTGGCGAAGACGTGCGGGACTTGGCAAGCGCGGTCGGGCAGGTTCGCGACGAGGCGCTCGGCTACGTGGCGCGGGGCTTCACGGCTCTCAAGGGGAAGGTCGGGTTGCTGCCACTGCCCCAGGACATCAAACGCATGGAAGCGGTCCGCGAGGCCGTGGGTGACCGGTTCCTCCTGATGACCGACGCGAACCACGCCTACAACCGGCACACCGCCCGCCGCATGGGCCAGGCACTTGAGGCCTTGGACTATTATTGGTTCGAGGAGCCGCTTGTCCCGGAGGACCTGGAGGGGTGCGCCGCGCTGCGCCGCGAACTCTCCATCGCCATCGCGACCGGCGAGTGCGAGTACACGCGCTACGGCTACCGCCGGCTTCTGCAGGCGGACGCGGCGGACATCGTCCAGGCCGATATCTCCGCGTGCGGGGGATTTAGCGAGGGCCTCAAGATTCACGCTCTGACCGCGGCGTTCTGCACCCCGCTGTTGCCCCATGTTTGGGGCAGTGCGGTCGCGTTTGCGGCGGCGCTCCAGTTCGCGGCCGTGCTCGAACCCGTGCCGCACACCGCCTTTCCTCAGGCGCCTGAAAACGACGTCCTCTTCGAGTACGACTGCAACCCGAACCCACTGCGGGACGAACTGGCCGGTGTCCCTTTCGCGTTGGAAGGCGATACCCTGCGGATTCCGCAGACGCCCGGGCTGGGCATTGCGATCGACCGCGAGGCCCTGAACCGGTACTGCGTCGCCGAACAGAGTTCGACACGCAAAGCGGGATTGTGACGAGCAAGGAGCGCAGACCATGTCCGAAAAACTGTTTCGCAACTATGTCGGCGGCGAATTGATCGGCAGCGACATCGTTTTCGACGTCGAGAACCCGGCCACGGAAGCGACCTGCGGCCGCTACACCGCTTACACACCGGACATTATCGACAGGGCCCTTGCCGAGGCCAAGGCCGCTTTTGCTGTCTGGTCGCGGACGCCCCTGGCCGAGCGCATCGAGTGGATGACCCGCCTCGGTGACGCGCTGGAGGCCCGGCGCGAGGCGATCATCGACCTGCTCATCCAGGAGACAGGCAAACCCCTGGACAACGCCGAGTACGACTACGACATGCTGCCTCAATGCCTGCGCTTTTTCGCTGAGGAAATCCAGCGGCTGCGCGGCGAAGTTGTGCCGGACCGGAGCGGCCGGTACGTTCATCAGTTGATCCGTCACCCGGTCGGTGTCGTGGTGGGGTTCTTGGCTTGGAACTTCCCGTTGCTGAACGCCGGTTACAAGCTCGGTCCGGTCCTCGCGTCGGGCTGCACGTGCATTATCAAACCCTCGCGCACCACGCCGTTGGCCACGGCCCTGGTCGGCGAGATCCTGCACGACATCGACTTTCCCAAAGGGGTGGTCAACATTGTGCTCGGGGCAGACCGCGAGGTGGCCTCCGGTCTGCTGACCAGCGAGATTCCGGCCATGATCACCATGATCGGGTCCACCGAGGCCGGATGCGGGCTGATCCGGACTTCGGCCACCAGTATCAAACGTTATTCCCTGGAGCTGGGCGGTAACGCCCCCGTGATCGTCTATCCCGATTTCGATCCGGCCCTGGCCGCCGAACGCATCGTCGGTCTCAAGCTTGCCAACAGCGGACAGGTTTGCGTATCCCCGAACCGTTGCTTCGTGCACCGCAACGTCTTCGACGTGTTCGTCGAATCGGCCGTCGCGACGATGGGCGCCTACCACTTCGGAGCCGGGCCGGGACCGGGACCCCGCATGGGCCCCATCATGATCCAGACACACCTCGAGGAATTGCTGGAGAAAGTGCACGCGGCGGAACAGGCCGGGGCCCGGATCGTCTGCGGCGGCAAGCGCGTGCCGCGAACCGTGTGTCCCACGGGGCACTACATGGAGCCTACACTGCTGCTCTGCGACCGTTCGCTCGAGCTGTGCCGAAACGAGATCTTTGGACCGATCCTGCCGGTGATTCCATTCGACGACGGGGATGACATCATCGCATGGGCCAACGATAGCGACTGCGGTCTTGCCTCCTACGTCTTCACCAACGACTTGGAAAAGGCCCACGCGTGCGCGGACCTGCTGGAGTACGGATCCATCTGCATTAACGAGCCGTTCTATTCCGTGGAACTGCCCCACGGCGGCCTCAAGCAGAGCGGCATCGGAAAGGACTGCTCGCATCTCAGCCTCGAGGAGTACTTCAGCGTCAAACGCGTGACGACGAGGCGGGCGGTCCGGGATTGACAGGTTCGTGGGCCTGTGGAGACCCGCCTTCGCCCGCCCCAGGCCCGGGAGAGGCGCCGGCAGGGGGGCCGGTTTCCTCAGAACGCGTGCGGTAGACCGGCCACACCGGTGAGCCGGAAGGAACGGACAGGATTTGCCCAATGGTTCAGGACAACATCCTTTTCATCCTGGTCGACCAGTGGCCGGCCGAGGCATTCGGCCATCGGGGGGCGGATTTCGCAACACCGAACCTGGACCGGCTCGCGGCCCAGGGCACGGTGTTTACCAATGCATTCACCTCGTGCCCGTTGTGCACTCCGGCGCGCGGTGCGTTGCTGACCGCGCGTTGGCCGCCTCGGACCGGCGTGTTCGACAACTACGCCACCGGTTACTCTCGGCAGGACTCGCTGGCGCTCGACCATGCCACGTGGATCGATCATGCCGCCGGCCGGGGGTTTCATGTCGGTTACTTCGGCAAGTGGCACCTCGGCCCGGTCAATCCCGAGGCACGGGGCGCACATCGGTTCGACCCGAGCGTCGAGACCGGACGCACGCCTTACGACCCCGAGACGAGCACCTACACCTACAGGCGGTGCAAGGCCGAATACGAACGGGCCGCAGCCCTGCTTGTCCGGGGCTGCGGGCCGTTCTGGGGCGAAACGCGGCAGGCCGAGGAGGAGGCCGCCCCCGCCGGTGTCATGCGCAACGGGGTCCGGTTCCTCGAAGAGTGGGCGGCCGGCGAGCGGGCCAACCCCTTCTTTCTGACCGTGTCCTCCAATCCTCCGCACTTCCCCCATCATTTGCCCCGAGAATATGCGGAGATCGCGGACCATTTGTCCGTGCGACTGCCGGAGAGCTTGGAGGATACATTCGCCGGGAAGCCTTGGTTCCACAACCGGCCATGGTGGCCGTGCATGGACACGTCGGGGCTCGACCGCGACGAGTGGCGGACCGTGATCGCCTACACCCACGCCCATATCATGATGGTCGACAAAATGATCGGGCGCGTGCTCGATGCCCTGGAGCGCCTTGGGCTCGCCCACGACACGACAGTCGTGTTTGCCGCTGACCACGGCGATATGGCAGGCGCACACAACCGGTTCGACAAGGGGCCGTACTTCTACGACGAGGTGTGGCGCATTCCGCTGATCATCCGCCGCCCCGGTGCCAAGTCCGCGGTTCAAGACGCCTTCGTATCGATTCTCGACGTGGGCGAGACGTTGTTCAAGCTGACCGGTGCTGTCGGCGGCGCCGGTGCGGAACGGGACGGGCACGATCTGCTTCCGCTGGTCGGCATGTCGGAGTATCCCCCGGACTGGCCGCAGGCTGCCTACGGCGTTTACGACCTCTACAACGGCATGAGTTTCGCGGTCCGGGCCGTGCGTGACGAGCGCTGGAAATACGTCTGGAACCCACAGGCCGTTGACGAACTTTACGATCTCGAGGCCGACCCACACGAGATGACGAACCTCGCAAACCGCGCGGAGTTCGCAAGGATTGTGGGCGACATGCGCGATCGGCTGATGCATTGGTTGCAGGACGTCGGCGACCCGCTGCCGGAGCACGCTCGGGACCTGCCGCCCGCCGGCACCATCCTGGCCACCGGTAAGCCCGGACCGTGAATGGGACAGGGACCTCGACGTCGGGCGTCGGGGCGGGGAAACCCGGTTGCGAGAAACCGGCCCCGGCCGGCCGTGTCCGGGTGAAATGTTGCGGCGTCGTGCACCGCGAGGCTGATTCGTCGCCACGCAAACAGGGCTTGAAATCGACAACATCCGGGGCCAGGGCGCAGGAGGCGGATCTGCGTCGGGTGTGCGTTCGCGCGGCGCTCCGAAAACCTATCGGACTCGGATTCATCCGGCGTGTGAGCGAACGCCCCGCCTCCACGGAGTTGTCCGGACAAATCCCAGACGATCCGCAACCGGAGCGGTCCCATGCAAGAGTTCCTTTCGGTCTTCAAACGTGCAATTCCCACAGTCGTTGTCGGTTGCGCCCTGGCGGCGTCCGCGGCGCAGCCCGTTGTGCGATTGCGGTTGGCAGCATCGTTGACGCGGGGGCCGGATGCCGAGCAGAGCGCCGGCTGCGGGGAGGCGCTGTGCCGTGTCGACAGCAAAGTGGGCGGGTTCTGGCGTGTCAAGGGGAGCGACAATGTCCTCGCCTGGTTGGCTGCCGGGAACCTGAACAAAGCCCATGGGACTCTGGCCTTCCGGTTCAGGCCGGGTTGGCCGGCCGACGACCACGCTCAGCGTCTGCTCTTCGCCGACAGCCGGAACTTCAGCGTCAAGGGCGACAATGCCTTGCGTCTGTGGATCGTCCGTTGGGACAAGAGTTACCTCCGATTCGACATGCGTTCCCGGGAAGACCGCTACATTACGGTCCCGCTCGAGCGAATTCCTCCGGGCAAATGGCATCACCTGACGGCCACGTGGGACTCGAGCGAGGGGATACGCCTGTTCGTGGACGGCCGACCGGCCGGCAAGCGCGACTACACCTACGAGCCGAAGCCGCCGGGGGACATTCTTCGGCTCGGCGGGGGCGAAGCCGGACTGGAGCCGGGGTTGGGGGACTATCGGGATCTCGTCATTCTCGACCGCGCCCTGACGGCCGATGAAGTCACGGCACTGGCAAAGGGAGAATTTCGCGCCCATTGCTTCGGAGCGTGCCGCGCCGCCGCCCGCCGCGCCGGCGCCCCCGACCGGGCCGCCGCAAGTCGTGTTCCGTGCGGCCTTCGACGGCTCGTTGGCCGCGGACGGTCCTGGCGGAAAAGCAGGCATTCTGCCGCGGCGGAGCGCCAATGTCCGATTCGTTCCGTCTCCGTTCGGTCAGGCCGTTTACTGCGGGGCCGGGGCCGTGCTCGAATACCCGGGCGGCGGCAACGTCCCGCACCGGCGCGGCGCCCTGGCCTTTTGGGTCCGTCCGGATTGGTCCGTGCGGACCGCGAAGGCCACCCATGTCTTCTTCCGGGAAGCCCCGCCGGACCAACCCGGAGACGATTGCCGATGGATCTGGTACCATGCCTCCAAGTCGCGTCTTCGGTTCGACCTGCGAGATCCGCGGGACTCTTACGTGTACGCGGACATCAGCGGTTGGCGCGCGGGGACTTGGCACTTCGTGGTCCAGACATGGGACGCCGCGACCGGCGTTTCCGCCCAGTATATCGACGGTCGCCCGTTTCGCGGCGGGAGCGACAGAGGCAAGGCCTTTCTGCACCCGCCCTGGACGCCGCGACCGAAACGATTCTTCTGGATCGGCAGCCGCGGGGGACACGATCCCGCCATGGCGGCATTCGACGAAGTCACCACCTACGACCGAATGCTGACCGCCGAACAAGTACGGCGCCTCTACGCCTCGCGCGTTCCGTTGACGCTCCGGGTCCCGCGGCCTTACCTGGCGCAGCAGGCCCGAGTGCGCATCGATTTTGAAGTGCGTAATCTGCAGGACGTCTCGGTCCCCGGTCCGCTAACGGTTCGGCTGTTTGCCGGCGACGCCGCCCAGCCCTCCCGTCGATGGACGCTGAAGAGTGCGGAGTTCGCACCGCGGCAGCTTCGGCGTCTGACCGTGGAGGCCGAGGGGTTGGTCCCGGGTGACTACCGCCTCGAGGCCGTGCCGCCGGGGGCGAGTGTGCTGCCGGGGAGCGCGGCATTTCTGCGCATCTGCTTTTCTGAGCCGCCCCGCGCTTCGAAACCGGCGAGCCGCCTGGTACAGGAAACGGACCTGACCCGGAAATTGCCCGAGTCCGTGTTTTGCGACGACGGCACGAGCAGGGTGGTCCGCAGCGGCGCGGGGGTCTTCCGCGAAGCCGGCGAGAAGAAGGGCTCTCGGTTTGCTGTGCGCCTGCGGGTCGAGAAGCCCGGGCAATGGCACCGGCTTGAATGGACGTGGCCCGACGACCGTCCTCGGACCATGGACATCATCGTCAACGGCTGCCGGTACGATGTGGCCGGCGGCATCCTGGCCGGAGACGAGTACCCGAACTCGGGCCGGATGCAGATCCGGACGGTCTGGTTTTGGCCTCGCCGTGCCGACGACGCGCTCGTGTTTATGACCGCGGAAACCGGCCGACCGGCCGCCGCCGGTCGCGTGCGGCTCTATGAAATGAGCGGTCCGCCGGCGGCGCTCGATGTGCCTGCCGCAAAGTTTCGGGGAGCGCCCGAGCGGCAGGTGGGGCTCTATTACGAAGATCCGGTCCTGCCCGCCAACTTCGGGGGCGCGCCGGAGTTCCCGTCGTTCAAGGCGGTTGTGGACCGATTGACGGCCTACATGGACGCCTGCGGTCTGAACGTCCTGTACTACCCGGCGGTTTGGTACCACGGCCCGCTCTATCCCTCCCCGAGCCAGGGCGACGGCCAACTGGGGTCACGCCCGCATCCCCGCGACTTCATCCGCTACCTGCTGATGCGGTTCGAGAAACACGGATTTCGCCTGGTGACGACTTTCAATGTCCATGATCTGCCGTCCCTGGCGAATTGCGTGACGGATGCGGCCCGGGTCCGGGCCGGCGCCTCCACCCCGGTCACCGTGCAATGGGATACTTCCTTGAAGATTTCCGGCTGGCACGGAACCCCCGGCGATTTCAATCCATTGGCGCCCGAGGTGCACACCGCCGTAGGCGCCCTGGTTCGGGAGATCGCCGACCGCTACGGCGACAGTCCGGCGTTTGGCGGCATTTGCCTGCATCTGCCCCGGCACTCGCTGCTGTGGTTCGGGAGCACGGATACCGGATACAATGACGAAAACCTTCACGGGTTCGAGAAAGACACCGGGCTTCGCCTGGGCATCGATTATGCCTCGCCGGTGCGTGCCAACCGGGCCTATCGCACGTTGCGGTCGAAATACTGGGAGCAGTGGCTGGACTGGCGCTGCGGCCGGCTTGCCGGTCAGTGGGCCGAGTATGCCGGCATCCTGCGGGAACGGCGCCCGGACCTGACACTCGCCGTCAATCTCTACACTGTGCTGGATGAAACCAACGCGGACAGGCCCGCGGACCAGACGGATTTCGTCGGAGCGGCCCGGGAGTTCGGCGCGGACGTACGTCTACTCGCGCGCATACCCAATATCCAGTTCTTGAATACCTTCTCTCCCGGTCTGTACCGATGGCATCGCTCGCGCCGCGGCCCGTTTCGGCCGGAGATGCGCGTGTTCCGAACCGAGAACTTTGTCTCGAATGCGTACCGGCCGTTCGCCGAGCTTGGCCGTCCGTTCGGGGTCAATCTTCACGACAAGTATTGGGAGGACCCCATCGGCCGTCTCTCCCCCCTTGAAGGTCTGAAAAAATGGGGACAGCGCGAATTGGGTTGGCGCGTCTCGACGCCGGTCCCGGCCGAGCCGTACGCCCTGGAGAACTATGCGGAAGCAATGGGGGAGGCGGATGTGACCGTATTGACCAAGGGCGGGTTTGTCGTGGGGACCGCCGGCATGGAAGCGGCGCTGGGCCGATGGGCGACCGCCTTCCGACAACTGCCGGCCGCCCCGTTTGCGGACGTTCCCGGTCTCGCCGATCCGGTCCGTGTCCGTACGTGCAGTCGGGCCGACGGCGACTGGTGTTCCATCCAGAATCGGTTGCCGTATCCGCTGAGGGTTTCGCTGTCCGTCATCGGCGGCGGACCGGCTACGGACCTGGCCGGCCGGCGCGAGCTGCGGCCGGTGAACGGCCGAGTCGACCTGAGATTGGCCCCGTATCAGTTGGTCGCTTTATGGGGGCGGCCCGGCACACTCCGGCTCTCCGGGGGGCGGACCCAGGGAACCGAAGCCGTGACCGCACAACTGGCGCCCCGCCTGCGGCGGACGCTTGCGGCCCGACCCGAGTCTGCCTCGGTCCGGGCTCGCAGCCGAATAGCGCTCGTGGAACGGGCGCTGACGGCCGGTCGCCTGGCGCGCGCGATGCACTTGCTCGAGGGACCATGGGCGGCGCGGCTCGAACAGGCTGGAGAGTGATTCCGGGCGGCGAAGGTTCGGACATCCCGGGGATGGCCCCTGGATGGTTTCAACGCAAGCGCGGCCGACCCCATCCCCCTGGACTCGGGGGGATCGCCTCGAAAAGATCTGGGACGCCCCATGGAATAAAGAATGGTACGCCCGGCGTGATTCGAACACGCGGCCTTCTGCTCCGGAGGCAGACGCTCTATCCAGCTGAGCTACGGGCGCACCGAAATCGGTGAGATACGCTCGCGGTACGTCTTGGAATCGTTTGGGCAAGCCGGTGGTTCCAGACGCCCCCGAGACGACCTGTAATTTATGCGCGAGCGGGGATTGTGCAAGTCGGCCCCCGAGTTTCGCGTGTTCGGCTCAGTGCCCGGGCTTTGCCGGTCGGCGCAGAGCGCGAACCACCCCGTCGCTTCGCGTCCTGCGTCCCAGTTGTTCGAGTTCGGCCCGAAACAATTCGTAGGTCCGGCGCTGGCTGCGCGTGGCTTCGGGCCGACGACGCGGGCGGACGTAGCGCCCATTCCGGCCCAGGAATCGCCCCTTGAAGCGGTCCTCCAGTTGGAAAAGCAGGATTCGGTCCAGCAGTCGGCATACCTCTGGAGCGGTCACTGGGAAAAGGACTTCGAAACGGCGATCCAAGTTTCGCGGCATCCAGTCCGCACTCGAGAGAAAGTATTCGGGACTGCCGCCGTTCTCGAACCGATAGATGCGACTGTGCTCGAGGAAACGGTCCACGATACTGACAACTCGGATTCGGCCGGGTCGAATATCGGGTCGGAGACAGCAGGCGCCGCGCACGATCAGGTCGATTTGCACGCCGTTCTCCGCCGCTTCGTACAGTTTCCGAATGATCCCCGGATCCACGAGCGAATTCATCTTGGCCGTGATGCGTCCCGGTTGCCGGGGATTGGTGAGACGGGCCTCTCGCTCGATGAGCGCGCAAAAATGCTCGCGCAGGTCGAAAGGGGCCACGTGAAGCTTGCGCCAGGGAGGCGGCGCGGAGTATCCGGTCATCACGTTGAAAAGCGACGCGGCGTCCATGCAGAGGTCCGGGTCCGTGACAAACATCCCGATGTCCGTGTAGAGCCGGGCGGTGCGGTCGTTGTAGTTGCCGGTGGCCAGGTGCAGGTACCGGACGATTCGGCCCTGTTCGCGCCGAACGATGAGCAACATCTTGCAGTGGACCTTGTAGCCGGCGATCCCGTAGATCACGTGGACCCCGGATTCCTCGAGGGAGCGGGCCCAGGCGATGTTGCGGGCTTCGTCGAAGCGGGCCTTGACTTCCACGATCACCGTTACCTGTTTGCCCTGTTCCGCGGCGCGTTGCAGGGCCCGGACCACGGGAGAGTCCCCGCTGACCCGATAGAGCGTCTGCTTGATGGCCAGCACGTCCGGATCTTCTGCGGCCTCTCGCAAGAGGCGCACCACGGGATCGAACGATTGGAAAGGGTGGAAAAGCGGGATGACGCCTTCATGTCGGAGCGCCTCGAACATGGGCAGGTCGACGGGGAACTGCGGCGCATCGAGGGGCGGCCACGGCGGTTCGCGCAGGTCGTCTCGGTCGAGCCCGAACGCCAGTGTGTTGAATCGAGAGAGGTCCAAAGGCCCCGCCACCCGGTGGACCGCATCGGGCTCCAAGCCAAGCTGCGACGCCAGCCAGTTGCCGAGCCGACTGCTGCTTCGCTCCAGGAGTTCGAGACGTACGGGGGCCCGGCGCTTGCGGCGTCGCAATGCGGTCTCAAGGTGTTGAAGCAAGTCTGCGGCATCTTCATCGTCCACGGCGAAATCCATGTCGCGCGTGACCCGGAACAGCAGGGAGTCCGTTATTTCTTTGTCGATAAAAAGCTTTTCGAGATTGTCCAGGATGATTTCCTCGATCAGGGCATAGGCGGTCCCTTCCCCCGCGGCGGCGGGGACTTGGACGAAACGGTCGAGCACGCCGGGGGCCTCGACTAAAGCGTAGCGCGCCCCGGGCGACCCCGGGTCTCGAAGACGGACGGCGATCTCGATGGCGCCGTTGTTGACCATGGGAAAGGGATGGCTCGGGCCGACGGCGACCGGCGTGAGTACCGGCAGGATTTCATGCTCGAAATAAGCCCCGAGCTGCTGTCTGTCCCTCGGGGCCAGGTCCCGGGGACGCACCAGGGAAATCCCTTCGGCCCGAAGCCCGGGCAGCAGACTGCCGTGCAGGACTTTGTACTGTCGCGACACCAGACTGATCACCCGGCGCCGGACCCGGCGGAGTTGCTGCCGCACCGAGAGGCCTGCCGGGTCGGTCCCCGTGCTGTCCGACTCGAGCTGCTGCCGCAATCCGGCCACGCGCACCATGAAGAATTCATCGAGATTGGCGGCGGTGATGGCGATGAATTTCAGGCGTTCCAGCAGCGGGTTGGCCGGGTCCGCCGCCTCTTGGAGGACCCGGTTGTTGAAGTCCAGCCAACTGAGTTCGCGATTGATGAAATGTTCGGGCGAGAGTGGCTTCACCGTTTGGTCACCAGGTTGACTCTTCTACCGAAAACTTGTTCGAACAGGTCGGCCTTTCGGCGCAGGCCCCAATTCTCCAGCGTGAGATCGAGCGAACCGTGGACCGCCAGGATCAGTTCGTCTTCCCCGTGCAGTTCCACTTCGATTCGGGGGAAACGTTGCTGGTGCCGTCGATCCAGGGCGTCGGCCACCCTGAGAATGGCGGCCAGACGGGCGATGCGCAGCCGATCCTGCAGCGGGAACGCCATGTACTCGGGATGGCGCGCGGCGGGCATGGCGCGCCGGTGATACCGCACGACCACGGCGACCAGTTCCTGTTCCTCCGGGCTGATGCCCGGCAATTCGCTCGAACGCACGAGGTAGAAGGAATGCTTGTGATGTGTCCGGTTGCTGATGAACAGCCCCACGTCGTGGAGAATGGCGGCAACTTCGAGCAGGAGACGGTCCCGGGCGGAAAGACCGTGGAGGGACCCGAGCACGTCGAAGAGACGGAGCGCGAACGCGGCCACCGTCTCGGCATGGGCCATATCAGCGCTGAACTTTTGGGCCAGATGTCGTGTTGCGGAGCGAATATGGGGTTCGAACGCGTCGGGGGCGCCCTGTTCGATCCGGACAAGATCGCGGACCACCGCGTCCCGTGTGCTGATCAGGGGAATGATCATGCGGTCGGTTTCGGTGATGTCGAACACATGGTCCAGCATGTTGCAGCACGGTTCGAGACTTTGGGCGATCGTGTCGCTCAAATGGAAGCGGACGGCCAACTGGGCCGGGGGCACACCCGCGACGGTTTCGAACGTTTGCCGGAACCGTCTGCGGGACAGGACCGCCGCATTCGCATCCTCCGGAATGTGGTTCAGGGACACCAGGGCCCGAACCGCCGAGCCCAGGGCCAGGAAAAGCCGAGGCCGGCCGGGATCCGAAATGCGGGCGACGCCGCTGACCACCGCGCCGATGAACGGGTCGATGAATTGGCGCAGTCGAGCCGGGCTCACCGGTTCGGCCAATTGCTCGACCACGCGGATGGTCCCCAGCCGCGCCGTTTCCGCGTGGGTGAGCAATCCGTTTTCCGTGAAACACAACTGTGTCGCGCCCGTACCGACCAGGCAAATGACGGCGTTCCTCTGTTTGAAATCGAACCGCCCTCCCAGGGCCTCCTCGATCGCCAGGAACACGAGCCGGATTTCCTCGGCGGCCGAAAGCACTTCGAGCCGGATGTGACTTTCATGGGCCACGTTATCCAAAAAGAAGTCCCGATTCTCCGCTTCCCGGACCGCGCTGGTGGCGAACGCCCGAACTCGTTGCACCCGTGTTTCGGTCATGAGCCGCGAGAAATCACGGAGGATCCCGCTCACAAGGCGCATGTTCCGGATCGAAATCGCGCCCCGCCGGAACACGTCCTCGCCCAGCGGAACCGGGCGCTCGGCACTGTCGAGCAACTCGATGCTCCCGTCTGGCCTCAATTGAGAAACCTGCAGACGCACCGAGTGCGCACCGACGTCGATGACGGCGTAGGGGCCGCCCGGGCTGGCGGGTTGCGTGCTCACGGAGTCGTTCCTCACTCGTTCGCCGTATCGGCTGCCAGGCACGCGGCGCCCAGGGGCACGGCATCGTCTCCCAGGGCGGACAACCGCAGGCTTACGTCTTCCGGGGTGATCCCGAACAGGTGTGCCTCGAGTCCCCGCCGAATTTCCGGGAGCAGTTCCGGGCCCAACGCTTCCATGACCCCGCCCCCGTAGACCACGCAGTCCGGCGCCAAGATGGCGTGCAGGTTGGCTGTGGCAACCCCCAGCATCCACGCGCCTTTGCGCAGTACTTTGCACACCACCGGGTCCTCCCGGCGATAGGCCTCGGCCAGCACACTGCTCTTGATCGATTTAAAGGTCGTGTCCGAGGTCAAATCCGACAAGACGCTTTTCCGTCCCTTCTTCAGAATCAGGCGCCGGAATTCGCGACAGAAGGCTGTCTTGCTGGCGTACGCCTCCACACAGCCGCGGTGACCGCACCCGCAGAGTTTGCCGTTATGACGGATGATTTCGTGTCCGAGTTCCCCGGCCACACCCCGGCGGCCGCGGCGGATTTCACCGTCAATGACCACCCCTCCGCCCAGGCCGGTGCCCACAAAATACCCGACCACGGTGGCCGCTCCTTTCGCGGCCCCGGCTCGGCATTCTGCGAGTGTGCCGCAATTCACATCGTTTTCCAAGACGACGCGGTGTTCGAAAATGCTTTCGAACACGGCCCGGGCCGGTTGATTGCGCCATCCCAGGGCCGGGGCGTGCAGGACGTCGCCGGTTGCCGGATCCACCGAAGTGGGCACCGCAATGCCCACACGCTCGACCGCTTCCCAAGAAACGCCGGCGCGCTTCAGTGCCTTCTCGGCGGTCTTGTGCATCTGTCCGCCGATGCCTTCGACCCCGAGACCCGTCTTCGTCTTGCTTTTGGCTCGGGCCAGAATCTCTCCGGACTCCGCCACGATCAAAGCCAGAATTTTCGTCCCGCCAAGATCGATGCCGACCGTCAATCTGTCCATGGTTCTTCCTCTCTGAACGGCGTCTGTGCACACGCATCCCGAAATAGCGGCCGCAGCCGGTCCCGGACCCGGTCGATCCCATTCCGCCGGCCTCTCGGAACGGTTGCGGGGGTGCGGCTCCGCTCGCCGCATGGGCTTGGCGCGGTCCACACACGTCCTTTCGGCAAGTCGGATTCCGTTACCGTAGCGAGGATCGCCCGGAAAGCAAAGTCGACTGGTTCCCTGTCCCGGAACTCTATCAATCTGCAAAACAGAACGCCCTCGTTCTCTTGCCGCAGACACCGCCGGCGTGAGCGACTGCTTTGCAGAAAAGGACGCGTCCGAGTTCGAATCCGCGGGCAACTGTAAGACAGTCGCCGCATCCATGCACGGAAGTCCGCCCGGAAAGAGCCCGTCCACTAATAAAGAGTGCGGGTTCACGCGCGGCCACGCATCCATTGTGGACAGGCTCTAATCAGGAACCATTCCTGAATGAAAGCCGACAGCATTGTGTCGATGCACACTGGACGGAAAACGTTTGCGGACGATGCTGCGACAGAGCTCGATTCCCGGCACTTGGGCCGGAAGAGCGGCAATGCACTTCACTTCCCGGGCGACGCGTGCATAGTTCAGGGTAACTGTCTGCTTTTGCGCCATCCTGCCAAAAGCGATTGAGAATATCCAGGTTACGACCAAGCAAGGTCGAAACGATCAAGGCTCATCACCTTGTTCCATGCTGCGATAAAGTCGTGTACGAACCTCTCCCGGTTGTCGTCCTGGGCGTAAAATTCCGCCTGGGCCCGCAGTTGCGAGTTGGCTCCGAAGACCAGGTCCACGCGGGTTGCGGTCCACTTGCGCTCTCCGGTGGCACGGTCGAAACCCTCGTAAATCTGTGGATGGTCTGCGCTGGGTTTCCATTCGACGCCCATGTCGAGAAGGTTGACGAAGAAGTCGTTCGTGAGCGTGCCCGGGCGTCCCGTGAAGATGCCGTGGGCAGCCCCGCCGAAGTTGGCCCCCAGCGCCCGCATTCCCCCGACGAGAACGGTCATCTCCGGCACCGTGAGGGTGAGGAGCTGGGCGCGGTCAATGAGCAGTTGCTCGGCGGGCAGGTCGCAACCGGGATTCAGGTAGTTGCGGAAACCGTCGGCCACCGGCTTCAGGAAGCCGAACGACTCGATGTCGGTCTGTTCCTGGCCGGCGTCGGTGCGGCCGGGTGCAAAAGGAACCTCCACCTCGACCCCGGCCTGCTTCGCGGCCGTTTCGACGGCGGCGACGCCGCCGAGGACGATCAGGTCGGCGAGCGAGACCCGCTTGTTTCCGGACTGGGCTCCGTTGAACCTCGCTTGGATGCCTTCGAGTACCTCCAACACCCGGGCGAGTTGGGCCGGTTGGTTGATCTCCCAGTCCTTCTGGGGGGCCAGGCGAAGGCGCGCCCCGTTGGCGCCGCCGCGCTTGTCGGAGCCGCGGAAGGTCGCGGCCGACGACCAGGCGGTGTAGGCGAGCTTGGAGATGGTGAGTTCAGAGGCGAGGATTTGCTTTTTCAGTTCGGCGATATCCTCCCCGTCGATCAACTCGTGATCCACCCGGGGGATGGGGTCCTGCCAGATCAGGTCCGCTTCCGGCGCCTCCGGTCCGAGGTAACGCGACTTGGGGCCCATGTCGCGGTGGACGAGCTTGAACCAAGCCCGGGCAAAGGCATCGGCCAACTCCTCGGGGTTCTCCAGGAACCGGCGGGCGATGGGCCCGTAGAGCGGGTCCATCCTCAGCGCGAGGTCCGTGGTCAGCATGATGGGTTTATGTCGCCTATCGGGGTCGTGGGCGTCGGGGACGAAGTTCGCGGTCTCGGGATCGGTCGGCACCCACTGCCAGGCCCCCGCGGGGCTTTTTTCCAGGTTCCAGTCGTAGCGGAAGAGGAGTTCGAGGAAGCTGTTGTCCCATTTCGTGGGCGTATGGGTCCATGCGCCCTCGAGCCCGCTGGTGATCGTGTCGGCGCCCTTGCCGGCGCCGAAGCTGTTTTTCCACCCCAGGCCCTGTTCTTCGAGTGGGGCCGCCTCGGGCTCGGGGCCCACATACTTGCTGGGATCGGCTGCCCCGTGGGTTTTCCCGAAAGTGTGCCCGCCGGCGATGAGTGCGACCGTCTCCTCGTCGTTCATGCCCATGCGCCGGAAACTCTCGCGAATGTCGTTTGCGGCCGCCAGCACGTTGGGCTCGCCGTTCGGCCCTTCCGGGTTCACGTAGATCAGGCCCATCTGAACGGCAGCCAAGGGCGTTTCGAGATCCCGCTCGGCGCGATGGCGCTCGTCGGCCAGCCACTCGGACTCGGGGCCCCAATACACGTCCTCCTCGGGCTCCCAGATGTCCACGCGTCCACCGCCAAAGCCGAAGGTTTTGAACCCCATCGACTCGAGAGCGACGTTTCCGGCAAGGATCATCAGGTCGGCCCAGGAGATTTTGCTGCCGTACTTTTTCTTGATCGGCCAGAGCAGGCGACGCGCCTTGTCGAGGTTTGCGTTGTCGGGCCAGCTGTTCAGCGGTCCAAAGCGCTGGTTGCCTGTGGATCCGCCACCGCGTCCGTCGAAGACGCGGTAGGTGCCCGCGCTGTGCCAAGCCATGCGGATGAAGAGAGGGCCATAATGGCCGTAGTCCGCCGGCCACCAATCCTGGGATTCGGTCATCAGGTGGCGGAGATCTTCTTTCAGCGCTCCGTAATCGAGTTCGGCGAAGGCCTCGGCATAGTTGAAATCTTTGTCCGTGGGTTTGAGCGTGGGCGAGTTCTGATCGAGGATTTTGAGGTTCAGTTGGTTCGGCCACCAGTCCCGGATCACGTTTCCGCCCAAGGTGGTGTGTTTGTAGGCGTCTCCCGTTACCGGGCACTTGCTTTTTTCATGCATCTCTGTTCTCCTTCCGTTAACGATTTGGTTTTGTGTGGCTAACGACATGATTCATGGTCGGCGACAGCAAGTTCCCGGCATCAACTCGAGATGTCTTGTCTTCCGTTCGCTCTACGATTACCTTGATGATCACGGTTCACGATGCTGGACGGCGCCTTTTCGATCGCGGACCGCAGTCGTCCGCGTAATCGTCATCCGAAATTCGGACCGGTCACCGTTTCGTTCATGGTCCGCTCCGGTCTCTTGGCGGCATGCACCGTCCAATTTTGTCCGTCCCATTCGTTTTATCGGTCCCATTCCCGGGGGGGGCGTTGCCCGGTAAGAGATGGGCCAGATAGGCCCCATAAGACCGATGGGACGGGGGCGCGCTCCCGGAAACCTCGTGACGGACCGGCGCGGGGCATTGCGAAGCCACCCGCGCCGCAGTTTCGCGAGCATCGCTTTGCCGCGGCTTGGCCAGAGTCCGTCCACAAAGGACGCGGACACTTTCGGCCGATCTTTCGGCGTTTCCCCCTCCCACCGAGCTTCAGATACGTCAGCACTTGCTTCCTGCGCGCATTGCTCATCGTCTCGCCGGATTTCAGTTCGATGATGACCTTGTTCTCAGCAATGATGTCAGCGCGAAACCCCTCGTCGAAGCGGGCTCCCCGGCACTCGATGGCAACCGGCACTTGTCGCTCTGCACTGAGCCCTCGTTTCCGAAGCTCATCCAGAAGGACAACTTCGCAAACCGTCTCCACCAGTCCTGGACCAAGTTCATGATGTACGGCAATCGCCGCATCCACAACTTCCCCCTGCCGATGTCGTTCTCATTCATTCTTTGTGATCGTTGCGCCTTTGCGAGAGTCGGTTCTTCTGTTTTCGAACAACTTACTATCTGTCCGAATTGCCCTGATACCATGACAGTACAGGCAATTTCAGGCATATCTGTCCGATGTGAATACTCCGATTCAGGGGGTGGAACGAAATCATGCTACAGGAGAAAGAGGGCCATGGCAAGTTCCGGCGGGAAAAACTCTTGGACGAAGTGTGAGACACCATGCGGCGCCTGCACCACTGGATCCACACCGAGCGGTCATATTGCGGCCGGGCCGGGGCCATGCACATTCTCACGGCATGAGAGGGCGGGAAGCACTTCAGGACGGCGCATGAAGAAGGTTTGAGGCGTTCCGGACACATTTGGCGGTGGACACGAATGCGGCGCCATCAACGCAGGATCAAGCCATGAACGCCCTATTGTTTTCTTATCGCAAGGTGCTCGCGACGTCCCTGGAAGGAATCGATTCTCCTCGCGCCGGTGGTGCTGATTCGGGATGAGGCGGCGAAGGTCGTTGCGCGGCTTTCCGGCGTGCCGCAACTGATTGGGAACCTGTGGTACGGCAGGGGACTGCGCTGAACGGAAGGGGTACGGTTACGGGTCCAAAACATCGCTTTCGACATGAATTCGGTCACGGCGGGAACATGTACGAGAATCAGCCCGAAGAATCCAGCGATTCTTCGGAGTCGGGTCTCGTGTGTGCATGGCTTGGGGTTTGCCCGCACGCGGACTATGTTTTGGCAAAGCCCCCGCAGAACGCCGCCGTGCAGTCACACGGCCGGCGGCCCTATTCGGAAGTTGCGGGCCGCGCGCCTGCGCCCTCGGGCTCTCGGCCCGAGCGACCGCCTGCGTTCGTGACGGGTATTCAGCACCGGCGGAGCCTCGGCGGCCGAAGGAGACCGGGTGATGCGCATTCTGAATTTTGGTTCGCTGAACGTGGACCACGTCTATCGGGTGCCCACCATTTCGCGGCCCGGGGAGAGTATGCCGTGCACGGAATACCGGGTTTTTGCGGGGGGCAAAGGCGCCAATCAATCCATGGCTCTGGCTCGGGCCGGCGCGCCGGTTTGGCACGCCGGGAAAGTGGGTGTGGACACGGGCTGGCTCAAGGAGCGGCTTGCCGAGGCCGGGGTCCGCACCGAGTGGATTCGCGTGGCGGACGCGCCCGGCGGTCACGCCGTGATCCAAGTCGAGGATTCCGGTCAAAACAGTATCGTGGTCTACGGCGGCACCAATCGAGACATCACCCCTGCGGAGGCGGCCGAGACCCTTGCGGCGTTTTCCCCGGGCGACTGGCTCCTGCTTCAGAATGAAACCAATGTCACTGCCGACCTCATTCGGCTGGGGCACGAGGCCGGCCTGCGGGTGGTGTTCAACGCGGCGCCAATGACTGCTGATGCGGACGATCTGCCGCTCCAACGAGTTGAGTTCCTGGTCGTCAACGAACACGAAGCCGCCGCTTTGGCAGGCGAACAAGCCGAAGCGGAGGCCCTGGCTGTCATGCTGGCTCGGCGCTGTCCGAACACCGGAATCGTCTTGAGTCTCGGCGAAGACGGGGTGCTGTTCCGGGCCGCGCGGGGCGGTCCCTCGTTACGTGTCGCCGCGTACCGGGTCCGGGCCCGCGACACGACCGGGGCCGGCGACACTTTCATCGGGTTTTGGCTGGCGGCGCTGGCCCGGGGCATGAATATGGGCAAGGCGCTCGATTGGGGCTGCCGGGCGGCGGCGATCTCGGTGACTCGCATGGGCGCCATGGACTCCATCCCCACCGAGGCGGAAGTCGCCGTGTTCGCCGGCTGAAGGGCCTGTCGTCTCGTTCGGCTCGCGAGGCCGCTCGCCCTCCCGGTGCACAGGTCGCGAATTCAACCCCGGGGGGCGAACGGTCCCGGCGCGAGCCGTGGGCGGGCTTCGGCCAGCCGAACTGCTGTCCAGGCGGGGACCCCGGACGCAAACTGCGTGGACCCACGACGCGTCCCAGGGGCGGGAACGGCCTCATCGGCTCTCGATGTTTCACAGAAGAATCTGGAAGCGCGTCCCGGTTGAGTCGCTTTCGCACGAAATCTTGCCGCCGTGCATATCGACGATCTTCTTTGTGATGGTCAGGCCCAGTCCGGTCCCGCCGGTTTTCTGGGTGGTGAACGGGACGAACAGGTTTTCTGCAACTGCTTTCGGCATGCCCTTCCCGTTGTCGGCAATCGTCACGACGATTCGGTCGTCACGGAGTTGCGACAGGAGGGTGATGGTCGGACTCTCCGTGCCGTGCTCGATGAGGGCTTCCACCGCGTTCTTACCGATGTTGAAGAAGGCCATTTTCAATTGCGCCGGGTCAAGTTGTCGCTTGGGGAGAGCCTGCCCGGGATCCACCACGACGGACACGGAACCGGGCCCACCCACGTTGTCGGCAAAAGCTTTGATGTCCGTGGCCACTTCCTTCAGTACTGTGTTGATTCGGCACACCTCGAAATGCGGATTGTAGATTTTCGTGAACTGCAAGTAGCCCACGGCCAGGTTGTATCCAGAGGTGACTGCCTCCTCCACGAGTTTGATGTCTTCCATGACGTCCTCGTCCCCGAGCGCCTCGGCCGCGACCGCCTCCAAGTCTTCTTTCAGGCAATTCGTCCACGACTGTGCCGCGATCAGCTTGTTCTTCAGCTCATGGATGGCCTGATACGAGGTTTGACGCAGCTTCTGGATTTCCATGCCCAGGGAGATCATGGGCAGCACCATGAAGAGTTCCTGCAACAGGCGGTCCTCGGAGTCATGCCTGCCGGAGAGGTCCATCCCGAGCCGCAGCGGTCCTTGGGCGAGATCGAACTGGGCCAGGGCGTTTCGAGCGAACAAGAGCTGCAATACGCCTGCACTCCCAGCCGAGGCCTGCGTCCGGCGCGCGGAAATGACGCGTGGGATGGGCACGCTGAGGAGGCACTTGACTTGATTGGTGTGTGACTCGCCGGCCGGTCCGTAGTGGCGGAGTTCGTCGCGGGCGGGGGCATAGGTTATGACATTCCGGGTGAACGTCTCTCCTGCAACGCTTTCCCATGGGACCACGGCACCGATCAAGTCCGGGACGCTGGCGCAGAGGAACCGGAGGTTGGGGCCGTCCTCTTCGAGGATTGCGCCCATTTGCGCTTCGGACAAGGCAATGAGGATGCGGAGTGATTCGGCCAGCATTTCCTCCGGGGGTTTCTGAAGGCTGTAGCGGACCACTTTCCGCAAGTTGTCCTCGAGCCGTTTGGCGCTCTCCCATTGCGTCTGGAGTCGTTTCGCGTACTCCCGTTCGATATCGTGCAACCGTTTTTTTGCCAAGCCTGCGCCGATTCGGGCGTGCAAGAGTACTGGATTGAAAGGTTTCGGCAGGTAATCTTCGGCCCCGGCTTCGATGCATCGGACAACGCTGTCCATTTCGTCCAGGGCCGAAATCATGATGACCGGGATGTGACGCAGCTCGGGATCGTGCTTAAGGTGCTGGAGGACTTCGAACCCGTTCATTTCGGGCATCATCACGTCGAGCAGCAGGAGGTCGAACGGCTGTTCTCGCAACATTTCAAGCGCCCGGCGGCCGTTGGATGCCGCGGCCACTTGGTGCCCGCACCGTTCCAGTCGGCGCGCCAGGAGGTCCCGGTTGGTTTCGTTGTCGTCCACGATGAGAAGCGACCCGCATTCGACCCGGTCGGCCCCCGTTCGGTTTTCGGCCAGTGCCCGGATCATACTCACCGTGTCAAGGACAACGCTCACTCCGGCGGACACACCGGAATCCGGTGCGATTTCGGCAGTCATCGAGAAACTGACGATATCGTCGATCAGGGCGGCAAGTTTCTTGCCGGCAGAATGGATCCTTCGGAGGTCCGGAATAATCCCGGCGAATGCGGTGTCTTCCGCGTCCTCCATGAGCAGTTCGCTATACCCCGTGACGGCGCTGATGGGTGTAATCAGGGCGTGCCGTATGCTCCGGCCGAGTTCGGCCACATCGAGGTCGGTCTGCTCTGCCAGCTCCCGGGCCCCGAGTAGTTCATTGACGAGAGAAAGAAGCTCCTGCCCGGCGCTGAGGACCCTGGTGAGATCTTCGGTGATCGTGTCCCAGCCTTCTGCGGCTGCATCCTCCAACAGCATCTCGCTGTACCCGATGATGCCGTTGATGGGAGTGCGCAGTTCGTGCCGGATGTGAGCAATAACGGCCCGCTTGGCGTCCAATTCTCGGGGGTTGCGGGCCGAAGCGTCCCCGGACGAACGCTTTTCTGCTGCATGGGGGACTAGGTCGTCGCTCTTCATCGTGTTTCCTCGGGTCGACTCCAGGGGGATGGCTGTGTGTTGCGAACCCGCCGCAACGAACGGACCGACCGGGGCCCAGCGGGGGTCCGCGCGTCGAGACTGGTTTTGGATGGCGGCAACGGACCGAGAAGGCGTGCGAGGTTTACGGCAGACCTTCGGAGGACCGTTCAAACCAGCAACGCCTGAATTTTCTCGAGCAGGCGAACCAGTTCGATCGGCTTGGTGTCGTAGTCGTCGCATCCGGCCTCGACGGCCTTCTCGCGGTCGCCCGGCATGGCATGGGCGGTCAGGGCTATGACGGGGATGGAACTGATCGCAGGGTCCGCCTTGATTTGGCGCGTGGCCTCCCAGCCGTCCAGGATCGGAAGGCTCATGTCCATCAGGATCAGGTCCGGCGCTTCGCTGCGCGCCATCCGGACGCCTTCCCGGCCGTCAAACGCCATGAGGACATCGTACCCCCGTCGCTTGAGTCTTCTGGAGAGCATGTCCCGGTTCATCTCATTGTCTTCGACGAGCAAGATTTTCGCCATTGATCTCCTCCCACACTCGGTCCCATCAGCCTGTGGCGGCCGGTCCGACCCCGGCCGTGGGCGGCTTCGGGACGATTCGGTCCAGCAAGTCACGGACTTCACGCAGTACATCTTCCAGTTTGAAGCTCCCTTTCCGGAGTATCCTGCTGACATGTCCGTTCAGTCGCTCTTTATCGGCGGCGGTCAGGTCTACGGCGGTGATCACGATCACAGGAATGCGGCGCCACTGCTCGCGCTTCTGCAGTTGTGCCACAAACTCGAATCCGTCCATTTCGGGCATCATCAGGTCCAAGAGGATCAGTCCGGGAATGCTCTCGGCGATTCGGTCGAGGGCGACTCGGCCATTCTCCGCTTCACTGACAGTCCAGCCTTCTTTGCGCAACAGATGGACGAGCAACTGCCTTGTGGACGGGTCGTCTTCGACGATCAATACCTGATTGTCGTTGGCACGTGGCTTGAGCGCGTCGAGGGTCTTCGTCAGTCGTTCCCGGTCAATGGGTTTCGTCAGGTATTCGACCGCCCCCAATGCAAAGCCCATGTTCTCCTTTTTTTCGACCGAGCAGATGATGACGGGAATGTCGGCCGTCTGCGGATCGGCCTTGAGGGCAGTGAGCACGGCCCAGCCATCCATGTGCGGCATGGCGATATCCAGTGTGATGGCGACCGGATGCAGCTCTCTGGCGAGACGTAATCCTTCCTCGCCGCCCGCGGCCGCGACGACATGCAGGCCTGTCTTGGTCAACTGCCGGGTAATCAGTTCTCGTGCCGAGTCTTCATCGTCAATGACCAGAACGGCGTTCAGGGGGACCGGGGCGGCATCAAGCGCGCCCTCCGCGGTCTTGCCGGGACCGGCGTCGATGACGGCGCCGGAGCCCGGAGGGGCAGACGGGGACACGGGCAGCAGGATTGTGAAAGTCGATCCCTTGCCCGGCGTGCTTTCGACTGTTACATCTCCGCCCATCATTTGGCATAAGCGCCGCGTGATCGTCAGTCCCAGCCCGGTACCTCCATAGTCCCGGCTCGTGGTGGCGTCCGCCTGCGAGAATGCCTCGAATATTTTCCCCAACTGCTCCTCCGTCATACCGATGCCCGTATCGGAGACGGCGACCTTGAGCCATTCCACTCCGTCAATGTTCTCTCGACGCGCCTGCAGAGCGATCACGCCGTGCCTGGTGAATTTGCCGGCATTGCTCAAGAGGTTGAAAACGCATTGACGCAATCGGGTTATGTCGGTTTTCATGCTGCCGAGGTCATCGGCAACATCCACTTGGAGCCGGTTATCGTTCTTGGCGATGAGGGGTTGGATGGTTGCCACGATCCCGTCGATCACCGACCTGATCTCGGCCTGTTCGAGCACCAATTCGATTTTCCCGGCCTCGATTTTGGACAAATCCAACACCTCGCTGATCAAATCCAGAAGGTGTTTTCCGGCAGCATGGATTTTCTTCAAGTCGGGGATGAAACTTTTCTGTCCCAAGTCCTCGGCGTCTTCCTGGAGCATTTCGCTGTAGCCGATGATGGCGTTCAGCGGCGTGCGCAGTTCGTGGCTCATGTTGGCGAGGAAACTGCTCTTGGCGCGATTCGCCACGTCTGCGGCCATTCGCGCCTCGCTGAGCTTCCGTTCCCGAATCTCGGCTTGGCGGAGTTGGTCGCTCAGTTTTTTCTGCAGCTCACGCTCGGCCGCAACGGTATCTTCCAGTCTGCGCAGGATTTCCTCCATTTTCTGGAACTGTTCGACGACAAGGGCGGCAGTTATTTCCGAAGCCTCGCGGGCGACACGCACCTCCCGGTTCAGCAGCGCGTTCTCCGCTGCCAGTTCTTCGACGGACCGTTTCTCACCACCTCTTGACACCGTTGTTTCTCCTCAGGCGGGACATCCCCGCGTCTTCTGCCCATACGGTTTGTCGTCGAGAGCCACTCTCAACGCCAGGCGTGCCGCCGAGTGGATGAGTCGGTCGCTCGGTGGGCCTTCCACCCCTACCAGAAGCACTTCGGGACAAGGCGGCGGGCAGACCTCGGGCAGGACGCGCACCAGATACGGCAAGCCTGCCTCATGGCCGTACCCCGACGCTGCCGTCGCAATTTCCCCGGCCGTGAGAATTACGAGTTGTCCCGGCGGCGCGAAACCCTCGACACTGTCCACGAAAACGACTCGTTCGGTGTTTTCCATGAATCGGAGCAGGTCGATTCCTCCCAGGCCGCCGTCGATCACCTCGATTTCGTCCGGGAGCGTCCCTGCGAGCAACTGTTCGCATACCTTGGGGCCTGCCGCATCCCGGGGGACGAACCGACTGCCGATTCCGATGATCCGTCTCACTGTCAGACATCCAGTGTCGATCGTCCGAAAAGCTGTCCGCGCCCGACCGTGTGAACGGTGCACACCAGACACGGGTCGAACGACCGGATTACGTGTCCAAGTTCTATCGGATTGTCCGCGTCCCGGACGGGGGTCCCGATCAAAGCTTCTTCTATCGGTCCCCTGATGCCGGCGGAATCGCGGGGGGAGGCATGCCATGCCGTGGGGGTGATGATTTGGTAATGGGCGATTCTGCCGTCAACGATCCGGACCCAATGCCCCAGGGCCCCCCGGGCGGCCTGCGTCAGGCCATAACCCTCCCCAGCGGCGATTTCTCCGGGCGTCGCGTAGAAAGGTTCGTTCACGTCGATTTCGGAAAGCCAGGTGATGATTTGTGGAATGAGACTGACCGGTCGCACCGCACGGGCCAATTGGCGCAGGAAGGCGTTGGGGCCGGCCTGCTCGAGCAGGTCCGTAAAGAGCGGGTCGCCCTCCACGATTTTCTCGGCCAACGGCCCGGTTTCGGCCGGCAGTCCGTCAAAGCGGGGTGCCTTGGCCCAGGAGTATTTCCGCCCTTCGTCGCCGGTCGCGTAAGGCGTTGTTTCGCCTGCAGCGGGGTGCCGCCCGCCATCGTAATCTTCGAACCAGGAGTGGGCCACGTGTTCGGCAATCCGTTGTTGGTCGAACGGATGGGGCACTCCACCCCGGACGAACCCGGCGGGGATGAAAAAACCATCGCTTCCCGGCTTGGCCGGCTGCCGTTCGTCCGGGGTGTCCAGGGCCCCGTAGCTGACGAAGTTGGCATGTCCACGCCCGATCTTCGTCAGCCCGACAGTCCGACTGAATCGGATCAGGAGCCCCAAATCGCTTTGGCGGTGTTCGTCCCGCTCTTCGAGCCACGCATCCAGGTCTGCCGCGGTGCGGATCCGACGCCAGCGGTCCAGGGAACAGCCCAAGATCCGTTTCTCGTACCATCGTCGGTAACGTTCGATGATGAATTGACATGACGTGATGTCGCCGTTTGTCGGCAACGACACGACACCTCCCGGGACCATGTAAGACGAGTGCGGCCACTGCCCGCCGAGGATCGCGATGACCTCCGGGACTTTCTTTGTCTCTCTGATGACTTCAAGTACCGTCTCGCCCTTGAAAGGCTCATACCGTCTTCGGATTTCAGGGTAAAGGTCGCAACCCTCGTACGCCGGGTTCGCAAGGTCCGGTGCGAACATGAGGAAAGTTTGTCGCACATCGCTTTGGATGTGTTCGGACATCAGGGCCACATTGCGGACCCGCGTGGCATTTGGGGGTGGAGTCACGTCGGCAATCATGTCGAGTGCCCGGCTGGCGGCGGTGAGATGGCAAGTGCCGCAAATACCGCAAATCCGTGGGGTGATCACCAGTCCGTCAAGGGCCCCGCGCCCGACCAGGATTCTTTCGAAGCCACGGAACATCGTGCCCGAACACCAAGCATCCGTGACCATGCCGTCCTCGATCTCGACCCGGATTTCCAGATCGCCTTCAACCCGGTTCAGGGGGACGTTGAGTTTCTTGGGGGGAGCCATAAGGGGCGTACCTCCGAACTACACAAAGGTCTTCCGTTGCCTGAGCCTTTCGGGTGCGGCCGCGGCCGCCATGCCCTTGTAGGCCAGGTAATGGGCACGGTCGACCCCTTCGGGCAGATCGAGCGGAATGTCGGCGATATTGGGTGTAACGAAGAAGGGGTATTCATGGGGGAAGTCCGGCATGGTGCACCCGGCGCAGGGAACCCCCACTCGCGTCTTGGAACTGCGCCGGTTCCACAGCAGTTTGTTGCAGGGGCCGTGGGCCAGAGGACCGCGACACCCCAAGTGGAAGAAAAGGCACCCCTTTTCCCCAAACTCGTGTTCCTCGACCCGATACTCGTGGTATTCGTTCCGAACGCATCCCTGGTGCACAAAAAGGCCATACCATTCAACGGGTGCATTGTACTGGTTCAAAACAAGGCGACGTCCTCGCACGAGGGCCGACAAGCTTCCCGCGAGGACGCTGCAATGGCAGGGGCAGCCCGGCAGATTGACGACCGGCAACTGAGCCCTCGACCTGAATTCCCGGCCCAGGAACCCGCCAGGCGTTTCTCGATGGAACTGGAGCCCGGTGGCTTCACCTTCGCCGATGCCGGGAATCCCGCCGAAACTGGCGCACGTACCGACCGCCACAACGAACCGGGCCCGAGCGGCCAGCCTGGCGGTCAGGTTCTTCTTGGGGCGGCCATCCCAAAGGTCGTACATCCCGGTCCCCCCCGGTCCCCGGATGACGGCCCCCTCGACACACAGCACATCGAGTTCCTGCCCCCCGTTCAGGATGGCCTCGACGAGTCGACGATGCTCTGCCGGAGTGCCGTTGGAAAGGGAGGGATGCCATAGCACATCCAAGTTGAGCAGTTCGACGAGTTCCACCAAGTCAGGGGATTCCGAGCCCAGGAGAGACATGCTGTCTCCCCCGCAACCGCCGCATTGCAGCCAATAAAGGGTCGTAGACATTGCCCATCCCCTTCCGTTTTCCCTTCGAATCAATACGGGATCAGAGTGGTGTCCCGCCCCGGACTCACGTCGGAAACAAAGGCCAAATGAAGGAGGCGTTTTTCTTGTTTGTCAGCAAGGCGCGAACGCACACGACGAGCCGACGCGTCGCTCGCGCCGGTTCGAGGAACGGCTATCGCCATCGATCCTTCCGACATGAATCCGGGGGCAGACGGACAAACAGCTTTCCCGGCAGAGAACCGAGGGAACAATGCACGAATAGTGCATAATACAATGCTTGGCAGGGGGAATCAATGCGAAACGGATTCTTTTTCCGTTCGTAACCTCCTGCACGGGACACGGAGAGGTCTCGTTTTGCTTTGTAACATCGGGGCGCGAGTTCGAATGTCCGGCGTCCGACCGGGTTGCGACCGACAAGGCTTTGATGGGGCGTGGGCGCGGCGCCCATGCCGTCCGTTGCCGCCGCCTCAAGGGAGGACCGTGCCTCCCGGCGCGGATGGAAACGCCGATCGCAAGTTGCCGATGCGCAGGTTCCACCCAAGTGTGCGCCCGGCCGAGCTTGAGCCCGTCCACAAAGGGGCGTGAGCCGCGGGAGTTGTCGCTCTTCGCCGGCGGCGAATCGCAGCTACACTTTCGGGTGGCCCATCTCTCCCGCTCAGCGGGATCGGGAGCGCAGGGCGGCCTGCCGGGGCCGCGAGAGCACGACGTCGCCCGGACAAGGCGGCTGCCTCGATTTCGCGGGCCGGCAGTGCGCGCCCTTCCGGTCACACGCGAGTGGGCCGACACGGCGGGACGTGCTCGATCCCCCCTGAAGTTCGCGAAAACCGCTGCAGACGACTGGTAAAATCTGTTGCAGGCTCTAAAGTAACAGACCCAATTTCGAGGTCAAACCATGGCTCCCAGAACCTTGGCTTCCACTTGGAAGCAGTATGAAAAAGTCTTCCGAGGATACGAGCGTGCGGACGCCCCCCGGAAGAAGGAGATCGACGCACTGAATTCTTTGGGGCGCCGCGTCAACCGATCCCGGATCGTCGAGGCCCTTGCCACGTTGTTCGTGCATCCTCACCCGGGAATGGAAGAGGCCACTGTGCGCTTCTTTACCTTGGAAGAGGGGGATGAGTTCCCTGCCTGGGCGGCCCGATTCTCGGCCGAAGAGAACGTGATCTTTGTCAACCCGGTGGGGGTCTTCCGATTTCGGCAGGCCTGCAGTCAAGCCAAGGAACTGCTGCGGACGCCGGAGGGACGGGAGGACTTCACCGGCTACCGGCGACGGGCCTACCTCGCCGAACTGGGGAAACTGCCGCCCCGCATGATGCTTTTTCTCCTGCTCCTCCGAGAGGTGGCCAACGCCCGCAAGATCAGCCGCGTCGAGAAAAAGGGCGGGGAAATCGAGTTGGCGGAAGACGAAGACTACATGAACTTGCTGTGGGCCTTCAAAGAACTGGAATCTTTTTACGCTGCCAGCGGCCAGGAAATCCGCTCCGAATACCGTATCTTTTGGTACGAATCCGAGTGGATCATCGGCAAGTAACTCTTCCCCGATCGAAGATCCGAACTCCGCGTTGTGTTTCCGCCCGTCTTGGTTCGGGTTCGGACCTATCCGAACACCCCCGCCTCTCAAGCCGTGTCGCCAGCGTTGACGTGCCCTTTCGCCGGGCCGATGTTCTCGCCCATCTGGATCTGTCGGCTTCAGCTCCAAGGGCGGCGATGTCGAACGCCTATTTCCTGCGCCGTCCCCGTCTTTTCGGCGCGGCCCCCTCTCGCGAGTGCTTGCCGGAGTCGTCCGCCGTCAACCGAGAGGCACTTTGACAACGATCTTGCGTACAGGGTCCTGCCCCGCCAGCGGCGCGTGCGCGTCTTCGGGGAAGAAAACGGCAAAGCACCCCCGGGGCACGGTCAGCCAAGCGATTGGCGGGTCATGAAAAAACTCGATGTCGTTGTCCGGATCGTACCCTCCGGCCGATTTGCAGTCGGAGACCGGACGCCATCCCATGAGATCGGTCCCGGCAACGACCATCTGGATGTCGATGACCCCGCGGTGGGCTTCGAGCCTGGCCACCTCGCGTCCGCGTCCGGCGCCGTCGGCCACCAGCGCGTATACGCCGTTTGGGCCGCCGAGTTCGTGGCGCCCTTCCGACAATGCGCCCGAATCGGCCTCTTCGAGAAAAGCGAATGCCCGGTCGAAGGCCGGATGCAGCGCCCGGTAACGACAGGCCTGATCGAGGTGGTCGAGAATCATGTGGTTGCTCCCCTTTTGCACGCGAAGGCGCCGCGCCACGACGTTTCCGAAGCACAGAGCAAGAGGTCGACTCCCCCCCCCAGGGCGGCGCCTTGCTGAATCCCACATTCGGCGGCGCCGGTGAGGCTCACGGGGAGCCCCTGCGCGTTCCGTGTCGCAGTGCCGACATGGTGTTTTTTCCGGATTTCGCTATATTCCCGCACAACCTCTTCGGGGTCGGTTGCAGGAGAACGTTGGCGCCGGTCGGCATGGGGTTGGCCGACCGGACCCTTGCAACTCCGAATCGTCCCTACCATACTTTCTCCCCTCGATGCCGTCGAGTCGGCAACCGGGGGCGGCGACCGATCAACAGGGAAGTGCTTTTATGACGATCCGGGAATTCGCGGAAAACGCGGAGCAGTATGTGGTCCGCATCCTGGACGGCCAATGTGTCGGGCGGGCCGACCGGACCGTCCGGGCGTTCCTGTTTGTCTTGTCTCAAGTTTACGCAGGGGCGGTCCAGGCGCGCCTCCGTCTCTATGGCGAACGCATCCTGCGCCAGCGCACCCTGGGCTGCCTCGTGGTGAGTATCGGCAACCTCAGCGTGGGGGGCACGGGCAAAACACCCGTGGTCGAGGTCTTCGCCCGAACGCTGGCCGCCAACGGCCGCCGTGTGGCCGTGCTCAGTCGGGGCTACCGCAGCAAGAGTCGCCCCTGGCGCGAGCGACTGCGGGAGTTGGTTTCGATCCTGTTCGGCCGCCGCCGTTCGCCCCCGCCGCGGGTGGTCTCGGACGGACGCCGGCTCCGGCTCGATGCGGCCCGCGCCGGGGATGAGCCTTACATGCTCGCCACCAACCTGCCCGACGTCATGGTCATCGTGGACAAGGATCGCGTCAAGGCCGGACGTTACGCAATCCGACAATTCGGGGCCGATACGCTCATCCTCGACGACGGTTTCCAATATCTGCGTCTGCGCCCGCGCCTCAATATCCTCCTGGTGGACGCCACCAACCCGTTTCACAATCATCACCTGCTGCCGCGCGGGCTCCTCCGGGAGCCGATCCGCAACATCCGTCGGGCCGACTACATCTTTCTGACGAAATCCGACGGCAGTCCCCGCCTTCGGCATTTGCGGCGGTTCCTCTCCCATCACAACCCCCGTGCCGAAATCATCGAATGCACCCACCGTCCTCAATACCTCGAGGATGTCTATACCGGCCGGCGCCACCCCCTGAATATCCTCAAAGGTCAGCCTGTCGCCGCCATCAGCGGAATTGCCGCGCCCTGGAGTTTCGAGGCCTTTCTCGAAACCCTGGGTGCAAACCTCGTCCACACCGAGCGGTTCGCCGATCATCACCGTTACCGACAGCAAGAGGTGATCGACTTCGTCAACGCGGCGCTGTCGCACAACGCGGCACTGACCGTCACCACCGAAAAAGACGCCGTTCGCTTTCCCAAGCTCGACCGGCGGGACTTGCCGGTCTATTTCCTGCGCGTGCAGATTGACATCCTCAGCGGCGAAGGGAGCTTCCGGGATTCGATTTCCAGGATTTGTTTCGGATGATGCGTGCGGGTCGCGTTCGTGTCGCCGCGTCGGGGGCAGACTGCCGTCGCGCGTGGCATTCAGCGCTTTACGCTGTACATTTGCAGGCTCTTTTTGGGGACGCGTCCCCCGGACGCCTCAGCCGGAGGGGCGAGGTCCGCAAGGGAGAGCGGCACGTTTCCAGCGTGCGCCGCAGAGAACCTGACCCGAGCTTGTCCTGCGGGGGTGGACGTTTCGCCGTTGAGGAGAGCGTGTGCATGACCGTTGAAAAAGAGACTATGGCCAAGGCGTACAGCCCCGCCGATGTCGAGGCCAAATGGTATCCGGAATGGGAGCGGCGCGGTTACTTTCGGGGCGACCCGCACGCCGATGCGCCGGCCTACACCATCGTGATCCCGCCGCCCAACGTCACCGGGATGTTGACCTTGGGGCACGTCCTGAACAATACGTTGCAAGATATCCTGATTCGCTGGCAGAAAATGCGGGGCCGGAACATCTGCTGGGTCCCCGGCACCGACCATGCCGGCATTGCCACCCAATCCAAGGTCGAGGTGTTCCTTCAGGATACCGAAAGAGTTACTCGGTACGATTTGGGGCGGGAGGCGTTCCTGCGGCGGGTGTGGGAATGGAAAGAGAAGTACGGCGGCACCATCATCCGTCAGCTCCGTCGGCTGGGTACGGCGTGCGACTGGGAACGCGAGCGGTTTACCTTGGACGCGGGCCTTTCCGCGGCCGTTGAAGACGTGTTCATTCGACTTTACGAGAAGGGACTGATCTATAAGGGACACCGAATCATCAATTGGTGTCCCAAATCGCGCACCGCACTTTCGGACGAAGAGGTGATTTATCGGGAGGAACGGGGAAAACTCTGGTACTTTCGGTACCCGCTTCGGGAAGGGGGCGGTTTTGTGATCGTGGCGACCACACGTCCGGAAACCATGCTCGGCGACACCGCCGTGGCCGTCCATCCCACGGACCCCCGCTATCGCGATCTGATCGGCCGAACTGTAACATTGCCCTTGGTGAATCGCGAAATTCCGGTTGTGGCCGATGATTTTGTGGATCCGGAATTCGGTACCGGCGCCGTCAAAGTGACCCCCGCCCATGATCCGAACGATTATGAGATCGGACAGCGGCACCACCTACCCGCCGTGAACGTCATGACCGACGAAGGCGCCATGAACGCCGAGGCCGGTCCGGAGTTCGCCGGCCTGGATCGTTTCGAGTGTCGCCGCCGGGTCGTCGCCCGTATGGAAGAGTTGGGTCTGCTCGAAAAAATCGAGGACCACGTCCACCAAGTCGGATATTCCGAGCGCGGGAATGTCCCGGTGGAGCCGCGGCTCTCCGAGCAATGGTTTGTGAGAGTCAAGCCTCTGGCCGAGCCGGCCCTCGCCGCCGTGCTCGACGGACGCATCCGCTTTTATCCCGAGAAATGGGTGAAGACGTACCGGCATTGGATGGAGAACATCCGGGACTGGTGCATCAGTCGGCAGCTCTGGTGGGGACATCGGATCCCGGCTTGGTATTGCGCCGGCTGCGACCACATCATGGTCGGTCGCACCCGTCCGGAAGCTTGTCCGAAGTGTCAAACTCGGGAAATGCGCCGAGACGAGGACGTCCTCGATACGTGGTTCAGCTCCTGGCTTTGGCCTTTCTCCGTGTTCGGCTGGCCCGAGAAAACCGACGAACTCGCGTGCTTTTATCCCACCGACGCCCTTGTCACCGGACCCGACATCATTTTTTTCTGGGTTGCCCGCATGATCATGGCCGGCCTGGAATTCATGGGGGATATCCCCTTTCGCGAGGTCTACTTCACATCGATCATCCGGGACGACCAGGGCCGAAAATTGTCCAAGAGTCTCGGCAATTCGCCCGATCCGCTCGAAGTCATTGCCACCTATGGGGCCGACGCACTTCGGTTCACCATGGTCTATATCGCGCCCATGGGGCAGGACATCCGCTACAGTAACGAAAAATGCGAGATCGGTCGGAATTTCGCCAACAAAGTCTGGAACGCCGTCCGTTTTCGCACGCGTCAAGGGCCTTGTTCGAGCAATTGGCAACAGGTGGACGATCTGCACGCCGCCGAACTCCGGGCCGACGACCGCTGGGTCCTGGCGCGGATCTCCGAGACTGCCGCGGCAGTGCAGTCCGCCCTCGAACGCTTTCGGTTCCACGAGGTCGCACGCCTGCTGTACGAGTTCGCCTGGAACGAATTCTGCGATTGGTACCTCGAATCCGCCAAGGCGGCCCTCAGAAACGGCGACCCGGCGAGGCGGCGAACGGTCCTCCGTGTCTTCGATTACACCATGAGCGTCTTGTTGCGCCTCCTCCATCCCGTCATGCCTTTCGTCACCGAGGAACTCTACCACCAGCTCGGCTATGCGGGCGAGGACGATTCCATTATGCTCGCGCCCTGGCCGCAGCCGTTCTCCGATAAAACTCTGGCACAGCTCGCGGCCGGGCCGGAAGTCGTCCAGCGGGTCCAGGCCAAGTTCGACCTTGTCCGGAACGTCCGAAACATTCGAGCCCAGTATGTCATCGCTCCCAATCGACGCGTTCGGGTCATCATTGTCCCGACCGCGCCGGAGAACGAGGCGTTTCTGCGGGAGGACGCCTCCGCACTCGAGGCTCTGCTGTACGCCTCCGAGGTCGAGTTCGCGGCCGCCGCACCGGAGGACGCGGGGCCCGCGGCTACGGCCGTCAGCACCATTGCCACGGCATACGTCCCGCTTGCCGAAGTGGTCGACCTGGCAGCGGAAAAGGCCCGACTGCGCAAGCAAGCGGAAGAAACTCTCGGGTTTCTCACCCGGGCCCGAAAGAAACTCGCCAATGAGAATTTCGTGACCCGGGCACCCAGCGAAGTCGTGGAACGCGAGCGACAGCGCGCTGTCGAATTGGAAGATCGCCTGACCCGGCTGCGGGAACAACTCGGGGCTCTCGACGAGGCCTGAGACCCCGGCTCGACGATCTTTGCCCGGCAAAAAATGCCGGTCCCAAGGCCAAGGGCCGGCAGGATCCACCGGCCGGACGCTCTCTTGTCCGGCCGGCCAATGAGGACGGTGAGGAAAATGGAAGAAAAAATCCGGGAAGTCCTGGAAGAGTTGCGCGGGGCCTTGCAAGCCGACGGCGGCGACCTCGAGGTTGTGTCGATCCAAGGGACGGACGTGCTCGTCCGACTCACGGGCGCCTGCGGACACTGCCCCCATGCGCGCATGACACTTAAAGCCGGAATCGAGCGGATCCTCCGTGAAAAAGTGAGCGAGGACATTGTGGTCGAGGCCGCGTAACGCCCACCCCGGACGCCGGCCCCGGTCCCTGAGCCCGATGAATCCATGAACTTCGTCGCGAGAGGGTGCGGCTCATCGGGTTCGGGGCATTGTGCCGAACGTCGGGACAAGGCTGCCTCGAGACACCGCCCGGTGGGCGGCCGCAACGTCCCGGAGGCGTGTCGTCGCGGCAGATGAATCGTGTATGATTCAGTTTCGTGTCCCACCCGCAGATGACCCGATCCGCCTTTCTGCCCGTCGGATCCCGACAGGGAGCGTCTGCCTCGGGCGAGCCGCCGGGCCGAGGGAGAGACCCGCGCCATGATTTGCGACCTGACGTCCCCCGTCGTTTTGGCGTTGCTCGCCGCGGCTCCCGCCCACGGCGCCGCTCTCCTGCGCGGGACCGACGCCCCGCCTTCTATTCGTTCCGTGCGGATCCCCAAGCGGACCGTACCGGCTTGGTCGCTCCTGGAAATCGAAGTGGAACTGTCCGCCCGTTACACGAACCCGTTCGATCCCGACGACGTGGCGCTCGAAGCAGAGTTCATCACGCCGTCCGGTCGTCGCGAACGCGTTCCCGGCTTCTTCTACCGCGGCTTCGTGCGTTCCCGCCGCAAAGACGGCACGGAAGTCCTCACGCCGGCCCAAACGGCCGACTGGCGAATCCGTTACCTGCCGCGAACCCCGGGAGAATATCGCTGCCGAATCCGCCTTCAGGACGGCGAGACCGAAGTGCAGGCGCCGCAGGTCGAGTTCCGGGCGCTCCCGGCCGCCGCCGACGGTTTCGTCCGGGTCGCCAAAACGAACCCCCGCTATTTCGAGTTCGATTCGGGAAAACCGTACTTTGCCGTGGGTGAAAACGTTTGCTGGCCCGGAAAGGGCGGCACGTACGATTACGACCGGTACTGGAAAAAACTGGCCGCGAACGGCGCGAACTATGCCCGCATTTGGGTCGGACCGTTCGATTGCTTCACGCTCGAGCGCACCGCGCGCGGTACGAACGACCCTGCCGGCTTGGGGCGGATCGACCTGGCTGCAGCCTGGCGGCTGGATACCGTGCTGCAACGGGCGGCCACTGAGGGCATCCGGATCATGTTCTGCATCGAGTCGTTCAATTCTCTCCGGATCCGGCCCATGTACGCCCGCTGGAAAGAGAGCCCCTACAACGCCGCCAACGGCGGACCGTTGAAAAAACCGGAAGACTTCTTCACCGATCCCGCGGCCCGTAAGCTTTTCATGCGTCGCCTTCGCTACATCGTGGCCCGCTGGGCCTGGACCCCCGCCGTCCTCGCCTGGGAGTTCTGGAACGAAGTCGACATCGTCGAGACGTACCGCAGCCGGGAGGTGGCCGTCTGGCACCGGGACATGGCGCGGTATCTGCGGAACATCGATCCGTGGGATCACCTGATCACCACCAGTTTCGCGCGTACGCCCGGCGATCCTGCTGTGGACGGCCTGCCGGAAATGGATTACGTGCAGAGCCATCGGTACGGGGCCGTCGACGTGGCGGAAAACGTCCACAACGTCTGTATCGAAAAATCCCGTAAGTATGAAAAACCCCATTACTTCGGTGAATTCGGCACCGATTGGCAGGCAAAGAATACCCGGGCCGACACCGACGGCATCCACCTCCACAACGGGTTGTGGAGCGCGGTGGCTTCCGGGGCCGCGGGAACATCCATGCTGTGGTGGTGGGACAATTACGTCGACCCCCAGAACCTGTACTATCATTTCCGCCCCGTGGCCGACTTCGTAAAGGGCATTCCATTCAACCGGGTGGAGTACCGGCCCCTGAAAGAGGCTCGGGTGGACTGGGATGCGCCCCCGCCGAAACAACGACCCGGCACCCTCTTTCTGACAGGGAAACACGCCACATGGACGGCCGCCCCTTGGAACAAACCCAGTCGTTTCACCGTCCCGCGCAACGGGCGCGTTCGGGATGGGGAGCGGCTGACCCGTCTGCTCCACGGCACGAAGAATCATGCCGACCTCCACAACCCCGTCACCTTCGACGTGGACTACCCGATCCCGGGTGAATTCGTCGTTCGCGTCACCGGCGTCTCCGGTTACGGTGGAGCGAACCTCCGAGTTGAAGTGGACGGAAAAGTCGCCCTGACCCGGGACTTCCCCGATGATGAAGACGGGGGCAAGACACTCCACAAATACGATGGCTTTTACGCCGTGCCCGTCCCGGCCGGCAAACACCGCATTACGGTGAGCGACGAGGGCAGAGACTGGGTGTTCGTCGAGTTCCGTCTGCGGAATTTCTTCGTCCCGGACCGGCCCGCCCTGCGAGTGTATGGGTTGGCCGCCGAAGCTCCCGTCCCGGACGGCCCGACAGTGTTCCTGTGGCTGCAAAACCGGGCCAATACATGGTTCCGGCACAACCAGGGCGAGACGCCCCCGCCGGTCCCGCCTACCCGAGTCGTCCTTCGAGACATCCCGGACGGCCGCTACCGTCTCGAATGGTGGGACACCTACACCGGCGCAGTCCGCAGAGGAGGGACCGCGACCGCGGCCGCCGGACGTCTCGAACTGCGGACCCCGCAGATCTCACGGGACGCGGCCGTCAAACTCCTGGCAGTGGCAGCGCCGGGACGGTGACGGCGTCAATCCTCCTCTTCTTCCCGCGCGTAGAGCAGAAAGCGACATACCATCGTCGCCCGTGAGTGAGGGAGGGGAGGGAGAACGGAACGCGTCCGCCCGCGCGTTGTGTGCTGCTTCGCAAAAGACCGCCAAAGCCGCCGCTGGATCGTTTCGGCCACTGCTCGCCAACCGGCGTACCAGCGGGTAGTGTATTCCTGCGCCGACACCGCACACGTTCGTTTCAAGGCCGAGCGCACGCAGGCTTTTTCCCGCCCGTGGCTCCACCGCATTCGAGGAGTTGGCCGGCATGTTCCCTCCGCCGTCCCTCCCATAAAGGACCGAGTCATGCTGAAAAAAACGCCCGGCGACGACGACAAGGTCGCTCTCTGGGAGGCGTACCGGGCCCGAAAACCGGATGCCCAGTTATTGGCGGACGTGATCGACCTGTTGCGCGGCGAGCGCGACCGGGGCCGGCGTACGTTGGACCTGGACGAGCGCACGCTTGCCCTGCTCTTCGACGCGCCCCCGACTCGACCTCCCGCGCCGCGGCCCGCTCCGCGCCCGACTGAGCGTCGTTTTCGACCCGAATCGAGCGGCCCGGCGACGCAACCCCGACGGGAGGACGCCGCTCCGGCCGCCTCGACGCTCGCCGGGGGCCCCGTCTCGGAAGCGACCTGGGAGCAGCTCGAAGCGGCCGTCGCGGCCTGCCGGAAGTGCCTGCTGGCCCGGGCGCGAACCCGAACGGTCTTCGGTGAAGGCGACTGCGACGCCGACCTGATGTTCATCGGCGAAGGTCCGGGCGTGGACGAAGACCGACAAGGCCGACCGTTCGTGGGGGCCGCCGGGCAGTTGCTGACCCGGATGATCGAGGCCATGCAGTTCCGCCGCGAGGACGTGTACATCGCCAATATCGTCAAATGCCATCCGCCGGGCAACCGGAACCCGCACCCGGCCGAAGCCGAGGCCTGTCTGCCCTATCTGTACCGGCAAATCGCGTTGGTCCAACCGAAAGTAATCGTGTTGCTCGGGGCCGTTCCACTGCATTTCCTGCTCGGCGCCAAGGGGATCACGCATTGCCACGGGCAGTGGCGCGAGTTCCGTGGCATCCCCGTGATGCCCACGTTTCACCCGGCCTTCCTGCTGCGAAGTCCGCACTTTAAACGCGGCGCCTGGGAAGACCTGCAAGCCGTGATGCTCAAGTTCGGCAAAGCCCCGGCGGCAAGCCGTCGGGCCGCCCGGGAACGGAAAGGTCAGTGACCGGCGGGGGACCCGTGTCGTGCAATCCACAGCAGACAATGCCCACTGCCAACTCCGGTACGTGCTCCCCTTCACCGGCAGTTGTCTCATGACCTACGGGCTTTGGCAGGGGGCGCCCGCGGCTTTTTTCGTGGGTTGCGTGCTGTTGATTTTTCTGTTGGTTCAAGGGCTCCTCTTGTTCCACGCGGCCGCCGGGGTTCGCCTCCGGCGCCGGCATTCGCCGCATGCCGTGCGCGGCGAGGACTTGCGGATTCATGTCGCGTTGGGAAACCATTCCCTGGCGCCCCTGCTCGATGCCTGGGTGAGCGACGCGGTCTATCCCAGCGGGGTGGTCGAGGAAACCATGCGGCTGGGCGGCGTAGTGCCGCCGCGTAAAGTGTTCCGTTTCGAGTATGTCTGCCGCATCAACAAACCCCGGGGCGAGTATGAAATCGGCCCGGCGACCTTGACTCTACAGGATCCGCTCGGGGTCTTTGTGCGCCGGAAAAAACTGCCCGTCCTGACCCGTCTGCGCGTGTATCCGACTCCGGGGCGCCTGCAGCGTCGCATCCCATTCCTCCATCATCCGCTCTGGCGACGCGTCGGCGAGGAAGTCATCTCCCTGTCCGGGTACGCAGGCGATTTCCGCGGGCCGCGGGCCTACTGCCCAGGGGACTTGTTGTCCTCGATTCATTGGAAGGCCACGGCGCGGTACGGTGAGCTGACCGTGAAGGAGTTCGACGGCAACGCGGCGACCGTCGTAGCGCTGTTGGTGGATTTCCGACGGGTATCCCTCCGGGGGCTGGGCACGCACACCACCCACGAGACCGCGTTGGGCTTGGCCGCCTCGATCCTGGCCGAGGCCGTCGAGCGCGGACACGTCATGCGGACCGTTTTCATCGGCGGGTCCTGCTCCTATCCGCTCGAAGGGGCGGGAACGCGCTATCTCCAATTGGTCCTCACCGAAATGGTGAACCTGCGTCCGCTCTGGAGTCAATCGGATTTCACCGGCATCGCTTCCCGACAGGTCGCTTTGTTGCCGTTCGGGTCCACTGCCGTGTTCGTCCTGGGCGGTCTCGCGGTCTCGGTGGAGGCCATGAGCCGCCTCGCCCGAGACTGCCGGATGCGGTCGCTTACGCCCGTCGCTCTGCTGTTCGACGACCGGAAGTTTCTGCGGCGTGACGTGCGCCACATGGAGCAGGACTCCCACGCGCCGCCGTTCGATGAAATCGCGGCCGCTTACCGCCGCTGTGGGTTCCAGGTGGTCGAGACGGACGTTGTCGGAGACCGGCGGGAAGGGGGGAGCGCATGAATACGTGGCATTTCCCCGTGTTGCGTGCGGTGCAGGCAGCCCTTTATGCCGGGCTCTGGTTGCTGGTTCCCCTGGCGATCTCGCTCACGGCCGGTCGGTCCGGGCCCGCCTGGAGCCTGGCGGCCGGGGCGGCGCTGTGGGCGGCGGTGAAAGCGACCGGTTGGGAAGTGCAACTGCCGGAACTCGACGAGTTCCCCTCGGCACGCATCCTTGCCGCAATCCTGGCTTTGGCCGTGCTTCTGGTTTTTTGCCTCAAGGGCGGAGTTTGGGGGGTGCTGCTGTTCGGGTTCGTTTTGGGGACCTTTCCGCTGACGCCCGTCCTCACGGCCGTTGCCGTCGTGCTGTCCCTGGTCGCCAACGCGTTGCTTCTCGATCGCCTCGGCGGGGCCCTGTGGGTCCGGTGCGCCTGGGGGACCCTCTACACCGCCGGTTTGCTGGGGTTCCTGCAGATGCATCAATGGCTCGGGACCCGCGACGACCCCACGGACTTGGCCGGGTTGGGCGCCGTTTTGGCGTGGGGGACCGGTCTCCTGCCGCCCGTGGCGCTCGTGGCGTACCTATTGACCATGCTCTTGCATCCGGAACGCGGTTTCGGCGAGCGCTTCCCGAGCGGCACAGTGCCGCAAACGGGCCCGGCCTCTCCCCGGGACTTCTTCCTTCTGGTGGCCGGTGCAGTCGTTTTCCTGGTGTTCTGGCGCAGGCTGGCCGCCCTTCTCGATCGCCGGCAGCCCCGCGTGCCCGGCCTGGACGCCGAAACCGTTCTCGGCGAAACGGAAGACTTGGTCAAACGGACCGCCATGGCGCACGCATCGGGTGCGAAAGGCGCGTGCGGTCAGCTCTTGGCAGCCTTCCTCGATTTCTTCGAGTTCCTGGCTTGGCATGGGTTCCCGCGTCGACCGGGCACGCCCGCCGACCTGTACCTCGAATCCGTCGCCTGCCGTGTCGGCGGCCTCGGCGGCTCTTTCCGCCGGGTTGCCGCCGTGTTCGACCGAATCCGATACGGCGGGGAACCCACTCCAAAAGAAATCGTGGTGCAGACGCGTCGCGAACTCCGTACGTTGCGCCGGGCTGTTGCAACGTATTACACCACCCGGCAATTCGGGGGCGCCGCGAACAGCGGGCCGGACCTGCCGGGGGACCCCGAAACAGGGAAGGAAGGAAAGCAGTGAACTCCGGCCCCCGCAACGAACAATACGACGTGATCATCATCGGTGCGGGCTTGTCGGGCCTGGCGGCGGGGATTCGCCTCGCCCATTTCGACCGACATGTCTGCATTCTCGAGCGGCATTCCCGGATCGGCGGTTTGAACTCTTTCTTTCGCCGGGGGCCCCATCTGCTGGATACGGGCCTGCACGCCATGACCAACTTCGCGTCGCCGGGCGAAAAACGCGCCCCGCTCAATCGACTGCTCCGGCAGCTCCGATTGCCCTACGATTTTCTCGAACTGCGCCCGCAACGGTATTCGACCATCCGCTTCCCGGACGTCGAATTGAAGTTTACCAACGAGTTCGAAGTCTTCGAGGCGGCCGTGGCCGAGGCGTTTCCGAAACGCCACGCCGAATTCCGCCGACTGGTGGACGCCATCCTTCGGTTCGACGCCTACTCGCTGTTTCCCGAGCGACTCTCGACGCGGGCCGTTTGCGCCGCTCACGTCGGCGATCCGCGTCTGATCGACATGATTCTCTGCCCAATCATGTTCTACGGAAACGCCGATGAACACGATATGGATTTCGCCCTGTTCTGCGTGTTGTTTCGCAGTGTCTTTCTCGAAGGCCTCTCACGACCGGCGGGCGGGATGCGCCCCGTGCTCGAACAGCTCGCCGCACGCTTCCGGGAGTGCGGCGGCGAACTGATTACCGGCTGCGGAGTCCGCAGCCTCGAGGTCAGGGACGGACGCATCGCCGCCGCGGCTTTGGACAGCGGCGCCAGGATCGAGACAGAAACGGTCCTTTCCTGCGCCGGATACGTCGAGACGCTGGCCCTGTGTGCGCCGGCGCCTCCCGAGGCCCGAACTTGGCCCCGGGGCAGGCTCTCGCTGGTCGAACTGATCGTTGGGCTGGACCGTCCGGCTTCGGAGCTGGGATTCACGCCGTCGACGTTGTTCTGGAGCGATAACTCCGCGCTTCATTATGCCTGCCCGAGCGGGCCGGTAGACCGCGGGGGCGGGGTGGTCTGCGCTGCGGAGAACTTCGCCGGAAGCCATGCGTCGCCGGACACGACGCCCACTGTCCGGCTCTCCAGCTTGGCCAATCCCGAGTATTGGCTCGGACTTGCGCCGGAGGCCTACCGGGAGGCCAAGGGCGAAACCCTCGAAGAACAGATGACCGTTCTCGAACGGTTCGTCCCCGGCCTGCGTGCACACACGGTGTTCACGGACCTCATGACGCCTCGCACCATTCATCGCTTCACCGGTCATGTGAACGGTGCACTGTACGGCTCGCCGCGCAAAATCCGGGACGGTTCGACGCCGGTCGAGGGCCTGTTCGTTTGCGGTACCGACCAAGGGTTCCTCGGGATTGTGGGATCGCTCTTGAGCGGAGTCTCGATGGCCAACTATCGGATCCTGCAGCGGGCCTGATCTTCCGGCCGGAGTGGTTCGGTGCAGTGGCGCCCGGCGCGGTGGGACGTATGGTATCGGTGGGGGGGACGGGATAAAGCCGCGGCGCCTCGAGGCGGCAGGCAAGGACGGGAACCATGACTCGTTTCCAACTCGTTCTCCGGAGCCTGTGGTATTACCGCCGACTCAACCTGGCCGCGGCGGCGGGTATGTTCCTCGGCGCCGCGGTCATCACGGGGGCCCTCTGCGTCGGAGACTCCTTGCGGGGGACGTTGCGGGACTTGGCCGTCCGCCGTCTCGGGCGCATCGCGTTTGTACTCGAAGACCGAGACCTGTTCCGTCAGGAGCTGGCGAAAGCCCTCGGGGCCTCGAAGCGGTGGCCGGTTTCGGCAGTGGGCCCGCCCGCGGCGATCCTGCGCACCGCCGGGACCGCGCGTCGTGCGGCCGGGGGCGAACTCGGCGTCCCCGCCCGCGCCGTGGTTCTGGGGATCGGCCCGGAATTCTGGAAGATCTTCGGCTCGGGGTTCGGCACCGCCGTCGGTCCGGCGCTGGATGGTCGGTCGGCTGCAGTGAGCAAAACCCTTGCCGACGCCCTCGGGGCAGGCGTCGGCGATGCCGTCGTCGTCACGGTCGGCAAAGAGGCCGCGGCCCCGGCGCTGAGTCTCTTCGCCCACCGTAAACAGGATACAACCCAGATTTCTTTCCGGGTCGTTATCCGTGCGGTGCTCACCGGCGGGCCCGCTTTCTTCAGCCTGCGACACGACCAGTACGGTCCACCCAACCTGTTCGTGGACCGCGCTTGGCTTGGGCGGCAGGTGCGGGCCGAGGGTAAAGCGAACATTCTCCTGGCGGCCCAGGCGCCCGGCGCCGAGGCCGACGCCCCGGCGACCGATTCGGCACTGGCTGCCGCATTCGCGGAGTCCGCAACACTGGCCGACTACGGCTTTCGCCTCTCGGCGCCGGACCCCGGCGCACGCTGCAGGCTCGACAACCGCCGACTGGTGCTGCCCGGACCCGCCGTACGGCTGGTGGACCGGGCCGCGTCGCGCAGCAACGCCCGCGTCATGCTGACTTCTTTCTTCCTGGCCAACAGCATCGAAAAAGTCGGCGACAAAGCGGGGGCAGACGCATCGGGGCGCACCGTGCCGTATTCGGTCTTGGGCGCCCTGGCTTCGTTCCCTCCCCTCGATCCGGTCGCGTTCGAGGACGGCAGCCGTTGGAACGCCCCGCTCGAACCGGACGAAATCGTTTTGAATGCATGGACAGCCCGGGAACTCCGGGCCGGACCGGGAGATCGTATCCGATTGCGTTACTTTGCGATGCGCGATGACGGCGGACTGGACGCCGGCACCGCTGTGTTGCGTTTGCGCGCCGTCCTCCCCATGACGTCTCCTCTCCAAACGTCCGCGCTGGTTCCGCAGTACCGGGGCATCACGGACGCCGAGACCTTGGCGGATTGGGACCCGCCGTTCCCGGTGGACCTCCGGCGAATTCGGCCCGCGGACGAGGCGTACTGGCGCCGGTATCGGACGACCCCGAAGGCCTTTGTCTCCGCGGCCTTCATGCGCAACCTCTGGCAGCCGCGGTCTCCCGGAACACGGGAGCGTCCGGGCGGTCCCGCTGCCGATTGGATCACCACGGCAGTACTGGACTTCGGCAATGCGCCGAACGCCGTGACCGCCCGCGAGCGCTTTGTCGGCGCTTTCCTGGACGAACTCAACAGGTCAGCCTTGCAACTCCAGTTCCGACCGGTCCGGCGCGAGGCCCTGGCCGCGGCGCACGGATCTTCGGATTTCGGCGGACTGTTCCTGGGGATGAGCATGTTCCTGATCGGCGCCGCCGCCCTGTTTGCCGGATTGGCCGTTCGCCTCAATGCCACTCGCCGTGCGCGAGAGACGGGCCTCCTCCTTGCCGTGGGGTGGCAAGCCAAAACCGTCCGACGACTGCTGTTGATCGAAGCCGCGACGTTGGCGCTCGTCTCCGGCATTCTCGGCCTGCCTGCGGGGGTCGGGTACGCCCGGATGCTGATCTGGGGTGTGAATACCCGCTGGCGGAGCATTGTGGGGGAGTTGCCCGCACTCCAATTGCATGCGGTCCCCGTTACGCTGGCCGGCGGTGCGGCGGCCGGGATCCTGGCCGGCGTCCTGGCCGCGGCGTGGGGCGGGCGGGCGCTGACGCGTCGCCGTCCGATCCTTTTGCTCGGCGG